>CAZECF010000045.1:7242-34205 GCA_964510335.1 uncultured Bryobacter sp.
AGCTACTCCGCGTTCACCGGCGCTGCCAGCAAGATCGGCAGCGTCGGGCTCGTCGAACCCGCTTCCGGCTCCAGAGTCACCGCAATCGCCCCAATCGTCCCGGGGTCAATCGCCCCCGGCTGGAAGTGAATTCCCTGCCCCTGCTCAGACCGGAAAAGCCCTGCGGGAACCGGCGCGCTCCCGTTCTTCGGCACAAACCACATTTCAAAAATCTTCCCCGCCGGCATCGCCGGCAAATTCGCCGCAAACAGCAACACCCCACGCTCCGCATTCAGAAATACCTGCCCGCGCGGAGGCGTCGGTTGCGCATCCCCAAACTTCACATTGATCGTCGAAGGTTGCCGCAAGAACTCATAAAGATCATTGGCCTGCGCCACCAGCTTTTCGCTTTGCTCCAGCCGCGCTCGCAACTGCACCAGCTCCGTTTCACGCGTCTCCACGTCCTGCCGGATGTTGAACAAGATCACCAGTAGCACCGCACACGCCGCCGCCAGCCCCAACAACCAGCCCCACGCCTTGCCACGCTCCGGCGCACCCGCGGCCAACAACAAACGGCGTCGCAAATGTTTCGGCGGATTCTGGTCCGGTGCCACATAGGCCAGCGAACTCGTCAACAAACTCGCCCGCCGCACGCCTTCCACCGCTTCCGCTTCCCCGGCTTCCAGCCGGGCCCGGATCTCCGTCATTTCAGACGGCTCCAGCAGCCCCAGCGTATAGAGCTCGTAAAGAAGGTCGCGATCTTGCGGTTCCAGATTTTCAAGCGACATGGAAGCTCTCTCTCAGCGTAATCAACGCCGTGCGTACCCAGGTCTTCACCGTGCCCAACGGCTGCCCCAATTTATCGGCCATCTCGGTTTGGCTCAGACCTTCAAAATAGGCCATCTCCAATACCCGCCGCTGGTTCTCATTCAGTTGCCCGAAGGCAACTCGAATCCGGCGTGCCTGTTCCTGATCGAGCATCTTGTTTTCTGTATCAACGAAAAGAGACACCCGCTCGGATGAGGCCAGCTCAAAGGTATGCGCCTGTTGCTGCCCCGCTGTCGATCGCAAATAGTCAATGGCCCGGTTTCGCGCAATCGTCAATAGCCAGGGGCCAATCCGCCCGCGCGACGCATCAAAAGCTTCTCCCCGGTTCCAGGCCCGCAGAAACGATTCCTGCGCCAGTTCCTCTGCCACCGCCGCATTCCGCACCACCCGGAAAATCACTGAATACACCACCCGCCCATACCGGTCATACAAATCCGCCATCGCATCTGGATCTCGTCGGCGCAGCCGTCCGATCAGCTCCGACTCATCCCCGGCCACCACCCCGATGAGGAAGACCAACAACTGCCAGATCATGCCACCGTCACCCTTCCGGATCGGTACAGCGAATTTTGTTCAATGTATCGTGCTACCCCGGCCGGCAAACCTTCCGGCTCCTGCCCGCCCGCCAGACGTCGCCGGATCTCAGAAGAACTTTCCGGATAGTCCAGCAGATCCAGCCGCTTCACCCGCGCCCCCGGCGGAATCACGTATTCAAAACCCGGCCGCGCCGCCACAATAAAGTCCGTCATCGCGAAGACCTCCTCCACGCGAAACCACGTAAAAACCTCGGCGAAGGCATCCGCCCCGATGAGAAAAAAGAACTGCGCTGTGCCACCGTACTGCTTACGCAATGACTCGAGTGTCTGGATGGTATAACTTTTCCCCTCGCGGTTCTCAATGTCGCACACGCTGAGCACTTTGTCTCCCTCACACGCGATTTCGAGCATCCGCAGCCGGTGCTCAAAACTAGCCCGCGTCTGCGCCTGCTTGTGCGGTGGCAACCGGTTCGGGATCAACAGCAGCCTCTCCAACTCGAATGCCTCAACCGCCGCTCTCGCGACCGCCAGGTGTCCATTGTGAACTGGATCAAATGTACCGCCAAAGAGCCCGAGCCGCATCATTACCTATCCTAAAGCCGCCAGCTCACCAGCTTCGTCTCCGTCATCTGCTCGATCGCATATCGCGGACCTTCCTTACCCAATCCGCTGTCCTTCCAACCCCCATAAGGCATCAGATCCACCCGGAAATTCGAGGCCTCGTTGATCAACACCGATCCGGATGAAATTTCCCGCGCACAACGCCACGCAGCCTTCATATCGTTGGTAAACACTCCCGTCTGCAACCCATAACGGCTATCGTTCACCAGCATGATCGCTTCATCCAGGCTCCCAAACGAGTTGATCGCCACCACCGGGCCAAACGCCTCTTCCCGCATCAACTGACTATTCAGCGGCACACCCGTCAGCACCGTTGGCTGCAGAATCGCTGTATTCCGGCCTCCTCCAAATTGCAACGTCGCGCCTTCCCGCACCGCTTCGCCAGTCCAGGCCTGCACCCGCTGCGCTTCCTTTTCTTCAATCAGACACGACACATCGCAATCCTCATCGAGCGGATGCGCCAGCTTCAACTTCTTCGTGGCCTCCACAAAACGCTCGACAAATTCCGCATGGCGCGAGGAGTCAACAAATACACGCTGCACGCTGATACACGTCTGCCCCGAATTGGCAAAGGCCCCCGCTACGCACGCGCTCACCGCCGGCTCCAGATCCGCATCCCCCAGCACCAGCACCGCGCTGTTGTTGCCCAATTCCAGCGTCACCCTTTTCATTCCCGCCCGTGCCTGCAACTGCGCCCCCACGGCCAGGCTCCCCGTAAAGCTCACCATCCTCACTTCGGGCGCTGCCACCAGCGCATCGCCCAATTCCCCGCCCGGGCCCACCACCACTTGCAGCGCCTCTGGCGGCAATCCACACTGCACCAGCAAATTGGCCGCATGCAACGCCGACAGTGGCGTCGCGCTCGCCGGCTTATGCACCACCGCGTTGCCCGCCGCAATCGCCGGCCCCACCTTGTGCATGCTCAAGTTCAAGGGAAAATTGAAGGGCGTAATCGCCGCCACCACTCCCAGCGGCTGCCGTATTGTCATCGCCATCCGGCCCGCGCCACTCGCGGCGGCATCCAGCGGCACTTCCTCGCCCGCCAACCGGTGCGCTTCCTCCCCGCTATGCCAAAGCGTGCTCGCTGCCCGATCCACCTCCGCCCGCGCCTCCCGGATCGGCTTCGCACTTTCAAGCGTAATCGTCCGCGCAAAATCCTCCCGCGCCTCTGTCAGCTTGCGGCTGGCCCGGAATAGAATCTCCGCTCTCTCATGCCGACTCAGAGCAGCCATCGCCCGTGCGCCTGCACCTGCCTTGCGCAACACTTCAGGCAAGCTCTCAATGGGGGTCTCCCCTACTTCCGCCACCACGGCGCCGTCATAAGCCAGTTGTACTTTTCGCACGCTCATACACTTCTGACTCTATCGCGTAGTCTTCTCCCAAACGGATAATCACTCGCGCCCGCGTCGAGCTTTCGAGCGCCGCTAACTCTTCCCACACCACTACCCACCGCGTCTTCCCATCCAGCCGCGTCACTTGCGACCGCGGCCACCGCGCCCACGCGAGAAAAATCTGCCCGCTACGGCTCGCCGACGCCACCCGCAAAGCCTGCCCCGCTTCCACGCTCAACGGCTGCCGGTACAACGTCTGCCCACCCTCCAGGTCAAAATAATCCAGCAGGTCAATATCGATCAGCTTGTGAAACTTTTCCCCTTCCACCAGCCCGCGAAAACGCAGCGGATGCCACGATGCCACCACATCAATCCGCTGCGGCGCAGCACCCTCAAAGATTCGCGAATCCAGCTCCGCTAGGGCTTGTTCCCGCAGCAGATGCCGCACTCCCCACCAACCCATCAGCAAAAACAAAATCACCCAGGCCGTCACCATCCCGGATCCGCGCCGCGCCCCGATCTCCCCGCTCACCAGATTCGACAAAAACGGAATCGCCACCCCCAGCCCCAACAACAGATACATCACCGGATCCAGAAATGCTTCGAGCCCCAGCGCATGAAAATGGTCATCAAACGGCAGCAGCACCCGCGTTCCCCGGTACGTCAGCAAATCGGTCAAGTCATGCGCCACCACCCCCAGCAGAGCCACACCGAAGGCACCCTTGAAGTGCAGCTGCCGCCGCAAAACATAGCGCACAAACAGAACCACCGCCAGCGCCAACACCGGGGCAAATGCCAGCGAATGCGTAAAGTGCCGGTGCCAGTTGAGTATATTTACATCTCCCGGCAAAAACACCAGCGTATCGACATCGGGGGCACCGCCCGCCAGCACCATCACCCACGCCCAGTTCGGCGTCCACCGCTTGGCCCCTGCCTGAGCCAGCGTCAAGCCAATCGCAGTATGGCTGACTGGGTCCATACGCTAAGGCTTCCTTGGCACCAGCAAAGTCAATGCCGAGGGAACGATTTCCAGCCGCGCTGGCAGTGCACCAAACTCCTCCCCATCCAGCTGCAAAAAGATCGGGGCCACTCCAGCCGGCAGCATCTCCACCGCATCTACCGTGTGCACGTGCACCCCACTCATGCCCCGGTGCTTGTCCACCAGCACACCCGCCAGATACTTCAAATACCGCAACGCAAATCGCCCTTCAAACAAAACCATCTCGAAATGTGGATCGGGCAGGCGAATCGTTTTCGCGATCTCCAGGTCCCCTCCGTAATTCCTCACCCGGCTCGCCAGCGCAAAACTCGCCAGCGCCTCGCCGTGCTGCGTCCTCACCTTCAACTCCGGCAACACCCGAAAACTCGCACCAAAGCCAGCCAGCCAGTAAGCCACCTTGCCCAGCCGCCGCTTCACCCGCTTGTCCACATCCTTCACAATTTGCGCGTCCACCCCTGCCCCGGCCATAGCCACAAAATAGCGCGATTGTCCTTCCCCCAAAGTACAGCGCCCCAGTGGAATCCGCTGCGGCACCCAAAGCTTCGACGCATCCGCCGCCCGCAACAAATTCGTCCCGATTCCCAACTCCACCGCCAGACAATTCGCCGTCCCCCCCGGCAAGATCCCCAGCGGCACCTCGCTCCCCACCAGCCCGTTCACCACTTCGTTGATCGTGCCGTCGCCGCCCGCCACATAAATCGCCGCCGCCCCGGCCTCAGCGCACTGCCGGGCAAGCCTCGCCGCGTCCCCCTGCTTGCTGGTCGGCATCGGTTCTACCGAAACATGATTTGCCCTCAATGTTTTCAGCACGGCGGGGATCCAGTGGGGGTTTCGCTGTATTTTCCCGGCGACGGGATTGTAAATCAGATAGTGAGTCAAATGAAGGCCGCTAAACTTATAGATTAGCGTCCTCATGGCTACCGCCGCTTCCAACCCTTCCCATCGTGCGCTCGAACTACGCACTCTCCTCGAACATCACGAGCACCTTTACTACGTGCTCGATACTCCCGCTATCTCCGATGCCGATTACGATGCCCTCCTCCGCGAACTCCACCAGCTCGAAGCCGCGCACCCCGACTTGCGCACTCCCGCTTCCCCTACCCAGCGCGTGGGCGGCAAGCCCCGCGAAGGCTTTGTCAAACTGCCTCACTCCTCGCCCATGCTCAGCCTCGACAACGCCCTCAACGAAGGCGAGCTCCGCGATTTTGACCGCCGCGTCCGCGACCTGCTCGGCGACGAGCCCTATCGCTACTGTGCAGAGCTCAAGCTCGACGGCCTCTCTCTCGCCGTCCACTACAACAACGGCACCCTCGAGCGCGCCATCACCCGCGGCGATGGCCAGGTGGGCGAAGAGGTTACCGAAAACGCCCGCACCATTCGTAGCCTCCCCCTCCGCGTCCAACAGCCCACTCCCTTTGAGACCCGCGGGGAAACCATCATCAGCCGCCATGCCTTTGAGCGCCTCAACGCCGACCGCGAACAAGACGGCCTGCCCCTTTACGCCAACCCCCGCAACTCCGCCGCTGGCTCCCTGCGTGTACTCGACCCCACCATCACCGCTTCCCGCCAGTTGGAATTCATGGCCTACTATTACCTCGTCAACGGCCAGCCCGGTCGCGACAGCCACTGGGAATCTCTCCAACACCTCGCCACGCTCGGCTTCAAGGTCAACCCCCACCGCCGCCTCTGCCACACGATTGAAGACCTGATCGCCTTCTGCAACGAATTCGAACAACGCCGCGACACCCTGCCCTACGAAATCGACGGCGTCGTCGCCAAAATCGACTCCATCCCCCAACAGCAAAAGCTCGGCTTCACCGCCAAAGCCCCCCGCTGGGCCATCGCCTACAAATACGCCGCCCGCGACGCCGAAACCGTCGTCGAAAACATTTTTATCCAGGTCGGCCGCACCGGCGCTCTCACGCCCGTCGCTGCCCTGCGTGACGTTCAGGTCGGCGGCGTCACTGTCTCCCGCGCCACCCTCCACAATGAAGAAGAAATCGCCCGCCTCGGCCTCGAAATCGGCGACACCGTTCGTGTGGAACGCTCCGGCGACGTCATCCCCAAAGTCGTTTGCGTCGTCAAGAAGGCCGAAGGCGGCATCCCCTTCAAAATGCCAACCGCCTGCCCGGTCTGCGCCAGCCCGGTCCTCAAACTTGAAGGCGAAGTCGCGGTCCGCTGCCCCAACGTCAACTGCCCCGCCCGCCTCAAGCAAACCATCGAACACTTCGCCTCCCGGAGCGTCATGGATATCGACGGTCTCGGGGAAGCCCTCGTCGAACAACTCGTCGATTCCGGCCTGGTCACCAGCGTGGCCGATCTCTACCAACTCCGCCAGGATCAGCTCGAAGCCCTCGAGCGCATGGGCCGCAAGAGCGCTGAAAAGATCATCCTCAACATCAACACCTCCCGCACGCGCCCCCTCGCCCGCCTCATCAGCGGACTCGGCATCAGCTTCGTCGGCGAACGCACCGCGCAAATTCTCGCCAACACCTTCTGCGATCTCGACCGCATCGCCACCCTGCCCGCCGCCCAACTCCAGGCCGCCGAAGAAGTCGGCCCCAAAGTCGCTGCTGCCCTTCGCGCCTTCTTCGACGAGCCCCGCAATCGCGAACTGATCGAACGCCTCCGCGCCGCCGGCCTCACCTTCACCCAGGAAATCCGCGAAAAACAATTGGGCCCCCTCGCCGGGCTCACCTTCGTCCTCACCGGCACCTTCCCCACCCTCAAGCGGGAGGAAGCCAAGACCCTGCTTGAAGACGCGGGCGCCAAAGTTTCCGGCAGTGTCTCTAAGAAGACTAGCGTCGTCGTCGCCGGTGAAGAAGCTGGCTCCAAACTCGACAAAGCCCGCGACCTCGGCATTGAAATCATCGACGAAGCCGAACTCCTCCGGCGCCTGGGACGCTAACTCCGCATGAAAGCCTTTGTTGCCAAACTTGTTGCCCTCGGCCCGCTCGGCGTCTTCCTGCTCGCCCTGCTCGATTCCGTTGGCATTCCCCTGCCCGGCGGAGTCGACACGCTCCTCGTCGTTGTCTCAAACCAGGCGCCCCATCTCGCCTACCTCTGTGCCGCTCTCGCCACCATCGGTTCTCTCGCCGGCTCGATGATCCTTTTCCTCCTCGCCCGCCGCGGCGGCAAACGCTACCTCGACAAAGTGGCCGGCAACGAGACCGGCCTCCGCTTCCGCCGCTGGTTCGCCCGCTATGGCCTTGTCACTGTCTTTGTGCCCGCCATCTCTGTCATCCCCATGCCCCTCAAGGCCTTCGTTGCCTGCGCCGGCGTTCTCGGCATCCGGCCCATCCCCTTCGCCATCACGATCCTGCTCGCCCGCATCCCCCGCTATCTCTTCCTCGCCTGGCTGGGCCGCCAAATGGGCGAAAACGCCTTCGCCTGGATCAAGGCCCACTCCCTCTACTTCGCCCTGGGTCTGGCCGCACTCTCCCTGGCCCTCTTCCTGCTCTCCCGCTGGGCCGATCACCCCCGCGAACCCCGTTCCGCTTTTGGCAAGCCAAGTGCATGATCTTCAGCCAGGAGCTGAAGATTTCTCATGAACACCTCTATACGAAGTACCGATCTGAACATCGACCTGAGCCGTTTTGACCGTACGGTTCAACCTGAAACAAAACCCCGCCCGAAATTCGAGTCCATCCCCGATGGCAAGTTTGATGTCCGCATCGAGGACGTCGAACTATACGTCTCGCCCAAGACCAACAACCCCGTCCTCAAGTACACTCTCCGTGTCCTCGGTCCCACCCATGCCAACCAGTTGATGTGGAAGTATCGCGGCATCACCGAAAACACCCTGAGCTACATCCTCGACGAGCTCAAAGTTTGCGGGCTCGAACTCGAACGATTCTCCGACCTCAAGCACCACCTCCACGACCTGATCGGCGTCGAGCTCGAAGTCACCCGCCGCAGCCGTGGTGAAGACGTCAGCATCTTCTTCAATGACCAACTGGAAGGCAGGCAAAACGCTGATCTCGACGACGACGATTTGCCTTTCTAATAGCCCATTACCTTGCCGCCCCGCCGGCCATCGCTCCAGCCCAGCCGCCAGCCGGTCTGCGCCTCAATCATCACCGCATGCACATCCCCCTGGCTGCGGTACCGCGTACTCAACACCTGGTCCAACCCTCTGAGCCTTTGCGCCACCTCATATGGAATCGCCCCCGGCTCGGCATCAATCCGGTCCGGCAGATACTGATGATGAATCCGCGGAAACTCAATCGCATCCCGCAGGCTCATCCGGAAGTCAATCACGTTCGTGATCACCTGCACCAGCGTATTCGGAATCGTCGCCGCCCCCGGGCTGCCCAAGGCAAACCAGGGCTGACTGTCTTTCGTCAAAACGATCGTCGGCGTCATCGTACTCGGCGGCCGCTGCCCCGCCGGTAGCACTCTCCGTCCTCCGTTTGAAAACGCGCCATAAATGTTGCTCATCAGCACGCCCGTTCCCGGAACCACCACCTGGCTCCCGTAGAACCCGCTCAGCGTGTAGGTATTGGTGATGATGTTGCCCTCAGCATCCACAATGCTGAAGTGCGTCGTATCTTCGCTCTCCCCGCCCAGCCCCTGCGTATCCGGCGGCAATTCTCCCAGCTCCGCCGACGGCGTCGCCCGGTCGAGCGCAATCGCCCCGGCCAACGACTTCGCATACTCCTTGCTCGTCAACTTCTCCACCGGAATCTGCTTGAAGTCCGGGTCCCCGGCATGAATCAGCCGGTCCCGGAAGGCCCGTTTCATCGCCTCTACGTGCACGTGCCGGTGCATCGCGCTGCCCTCCATCCCCAGCGGCATCGGAAAATTCTCAATCAGGTTCAACATCTCAATCACCACCATGCCGCCACTCGAACTCGGCGCACTCGTCAACACTGGATACCCGCGATAGCTTGTCAACAGCGGATCCCGCGCCACTGCCCGGTACTGCCGGAAATCGTCTGACGTCAACAGACCCTCGTGCGCCCCGATATCGGCAACCATCCGCCGCGCCGTTTCTCCCTCATAAAATTCCCTACCCCCCTGCCGCTGCATCCGCGCAATCGTCGCCGCCAGTTCCGGCTGCTTCACCAGCTCGCCCTGCCGCAGCGGCACTTCCCCTCCATGCAGAAATACTTTCGCCGATGCCGGATACCCCTTCATCACCGGCACCTGCAATTTGAGAATCAGCTCCATCCGCTGCGAGGCCGGAAACCCCTCCTTCGCCAGCCGCCGCGCCGGTTCGAGCACCGCCTTCCATGGCAACTTGCCAAACAGCTTGTGCCCCAGCGCCATCCCGTCCGGCGTACCCGGCACCGCCATGCTTTTGTATCCCGTCGCCGCTTCCTGCGGGCTCCCGAACACGCCCTGCTTCGAGGCCAGCGGCGCCTTCGCTCCATAATCGATCAACTTCGCGCGCCCGTCCGCCATCCGCACCAGCAAATATCCGCCACCCCCCAAATTTCCCGCCTCCGGATGCACCACCGCCAAAGCAAAGGCAACCGCCACCGCCGCATCCACTGCATTTCCGCCCCGCCGCAGAATCTCCAGTCCTGCCGCCGTCGCATGCTCATTGCAACTCGCCACCATGGCCTTCGGTGCACGCTCCGGCTGCGCCACCATCGCCCGCTCCGCCTCCAGCCGCAATCCCGATTGCGACACTTCCTGCGCCGCCAGCACCGCACCCAAAACGAAACTAACCAGAATCCTTTGCTTCATCGACAATCATCTTCCCATGCCCCGCCGCCCCGCTGGCCGCCCGTGAAATCAGTCGCACCAGCTTCCGGTACGGCACCGCTTCCCGCCCCTCAAATACCAGCCACTCCGTGTCCCGGTAGCTGGAATAAAACCACCGCGCCAGCAGCGCCAAATGCTCCTCCCGCTCCTTCAATGTCGGCTGCGGCGTTGGCATCGCCTCTACAATCTGCCGCAAGCGCCGGTCCATCGACTCCCCCGCCTGCGTTCGCATCTCAAACTCAACCGGCCGCTGCCAGATCCCATCCAGCAGAAAGATCAGCTTCACTCCGTCGGCCGTCTTCACCGCCGTCACTCCGTTCGCCTGTCGGACGTCCACGCTAATTTCGCTCCGCAACCGCAACAGCGCCTCCAGCTTTTCCATCCGCTTGTGCTGCCGCGCCGCCTCTTCAAAATCCAGATTCTCGCTCGCCCGGTCTCGCGCATGCGCCATCGCTTCCTCAAGCGACGCCCCACCACTCTCCGCAAATCGCATCAACCGCCCCACTTCACTGGCATACTCTCCGGGTCCAACCACCGCCTGGCACGGCCGCAAGCACTGGTTCATCTCGCCATAGATGCAGCCCGGATGGTCCGGGTTCGGTGCCAGTTCCTCCTCACACCGCCGCACCTGAAAAAAGTCCAGCGTCCCGCTTTCCCAGCGCTCCGCCTCAGCGCGATTCCGGAACGGCCCGATAAACAAATTCTCCCGCCCGCTCAGCCGGCTCGTCACCTGCGTCCGCGGAAATGTATTGTTCATCAGCACCTTGAAGTAAGGCGGCGAAGCCAGCTTCACGATCTTGCGGTACTTGTCCGGAAAATGCGCCCGCGCCAGCGCATAAAGAGTCAATGCCTGCTCAATCCGCGACGGCGTCCGCCAGATCTCCACCACACTCGCCAGCCCGCTCAAGTTCAACAACCGGCTCCCCGCCCGCGGCTCCAGCAACCGCCGCAAGCGCCGCCGTAGCAGCGTCGTCCGCCCCAGATACGGCTCCCCCTCCCGCACGTGGATCACAAACACCCCCGCCTCATCCGCCACATCCGGAACGGTCCCTCCCCATTCCCACGCCTGATCCGGCTCGCCGATCCACTCCAGGCTCATCCCTGCCTCAACGCTCACCCGTCTGCTTTCGCTTCAGATTCAGAATCCGCGTTCGCTGCGCATCCAGATCCTGCCGTTCCGGATACAGCTCCATGAAGCGATTGAAAATCTCCTCCGCTTCGTCATACTTCTTGGCCGACATCCTCGACTCATACAACACCAGCAACGCCGGCTGGCTGTCCGGAAAATGCCCCAGATACTCTGTCAACAAGCGCTCTGCCTCCACCAATTCATACAACTCCACATGCACAGTCGCCAGATTCAGCCGTGCATGCCAGTTGCCGTTCGCTTCAATCGCCCGTTGGTAAAAATCCTTGCTCTCGGCAAAGTTCCGGCTCCCATACGCCAGCAACCCCAGCCACACAAATCCCCGCGCTGTAAACTCCTTGTTCTTCTCTTCCAGCGCCAAATCCACCAGCCGCCACGCAACCGCCGTCGCCCGGTCATTCAACTTTGCCTCCCGGTACACACCCGATAACGCATCCAGCGAATTCAGGTTCCGGCCATCCTGCGCCAGGTCTTTCTCATACAGTTGCATCGCCGTTTCATAATCCCGCGCCCGCACATGGCTCCGCGCCCCGAGCCCCAACACCACCAGCACCACCAGGCCCACCCGCAACCACGCCGGCCGCGCCACCCGCCACCACCCGGTCAAAGCCAAACCCAACAACGGTAAGGCCGGCAAAAACATCCGGTACTCCATTGCCGGCTCATACGGAATCGGAATCACCGAGGACGTCACCGTCAACACCAGCACCGGCAGCAGCAGCATCACTCCTGCCCACCGGTTCCGGCTCAATGCCCACGCCGCGATCCCCAGATACACCACCATTCCCACCAGGCCCGGTGCCCAATCCCAAACACTCTCCACCGCCCGCACATACGGATAGAACACCAGCTTCGCCGGCCAAACCAGCTTCGTCACATAATCCACCCACACCCCACACTGCGCCAGAAAGTAATCCTTCGGCGCTGCCAGCGGCATTCCGCTCGTCCCGATTTCCCCTCGCCTCGCCCCGCGCAGGTGATAGACACAAAGCAGCAGCCAGATCCCCGTCAACCCCGCATAGTATTTCCAATGCTGCCGCAGTGTTGCCACCAGACTTCGCCCCCCGCGCGCCCAGTCCACCAGCAAAATCGCTCCCGGCAGCGTCACGGCCACTTCCTTGCACAGAAACGACGCCACCCCGCACGCAATGCTCGCCGCGCGCCATTCCCGCATCACACAAAACAACGCCAGCAGGTAAAACAGAATCAGCAAGCTCTCCTGCCGCCCCATCACATAGCCCACCTGCATCGACGCCAGCGGATGCACCGCCCACACAAAACTCAGCGCCACCCCCGGCCATAGCGGATCTCGCTCCCCACTCGCCCGCCCCACTTCCCGGTAGAGCAGCAGCACTACCCCCGCCACCAGCCACAAGTAGAAAAGATTGCTCAGATGATAGCCAAACGGGTCCAGTCCGCTCCACTGGTAATCCACCATAAAGCTCAGCGCCGACACCGGATGATGGTCCACCGCCCGCACATCCCGGTGGTTCTTCACGATCTTCCAGAGATTGCCCTGCCCCGGCGTGCGAATCTCAGGGTTATTCACAATTCCATTCGTGTCATCGAGCAGGAACGGCCCGTTCAGCGCCGGATAAAACACGGCCAGCAGCATCGGCAATAACACCAGCCAGGCCAGGAGTGCACGCGGCACGCGATCTTGAGGAGCAGTCTCCACGTCTTAGCAGACTAGCATCCTCACTGCTGCGGCACCCTCACTGTCACCTTCCGCGGCATGGCTTTTTCCTGCGGCTTCGCCTCCACCACAATCCGGTTCACCACCCGCCGCGCCCCCGCGGTTTTCGCCATTCGCGTCGCCGCCCCCTTATGCTGCGGGATCACCACCCTTCCTGTCCACTCCACAGTCCCGTCTTCCACTCGATAAACCAGCCCGTTTTTTCCAATCTTCGAGCGAACCAGTTTCGCCTTGATGCGCGCGGCAATCGCGGCATCTTCCGCTACCGCCCCCAGCAACAGCCCCAGCGCCAACAACCCGATCCATAGCAGTCTCACCATACCCTCAAAGTGCGCCCGGCTCCGGAATCCTCTCGCCTTCAATCCACCCGCGTCACCAATTTGTAACTTTCTCCTCGCTATGCTGAAACAAACCCATGCCTCGTCTTACCGGACGCATTTTCCTCAAGCTCATTGCCGCCGTGATGGGCGTCCTGATTACTTCTCTCGTTGCCGTGGACTTCATGGCCTCCCGCATCGCCGAGGACACCTACGTCGACACCCTCAAAATCGAACTCACCCACAAGTGCCGCATGCTGGCTATTGAAGAAGCTGACATGCTTTCCCATCCCGGGCGCATGACCGACTTTGCCCGCGCCGCCGGTGGGCGCGTCAGCGTCATCCGCCGCGATGGTGCCGTCCTCGCCGACACCGAGCAGACTCCCTCCAAAATGGGCAATCACGCGGACCGCCCCGAGATCATCGCCGCCCTCACCGGCTCCACCGGCTCGGACAAACGCCTTAGCGCCTCCGTCGGCATCAACTATCTCTACGTTGCCGTCCCTTCCAACTCCGGTGCCATCCGTCTCGCCGTGCCCCTCCAGCATGTCGAAACCCAGGTCAACATCATTCGCCGGCACCTGCTCACCGCCACCGCCATCGCCTTTCTCCCCTCCGTCTTCCTGACCGCCTTCTTCGCCCGCTGGGTCTCCCGCAAACTCGGCCAGATCATCGACTTCGCCGCCCAGCTCGCCCAAGGCAACTTCCGCGCTCGCCTCAATGAAACCGGCTCGGACGAACTCGGCATTCTCGGCAACAAGCTCAACGAGACGGGCGAAAAACTCGAGGCCATGTTCGAGCAACTCGAACGCGAACACGCCGAACTCGAAAAACTCGAACGCGTCCGCAAAGACTTCATCATCAACGTCTCTCACGAGCTGCGCACACCGCTCGCCTCCATCCAGGGCTATACGGAAACCCTCCTCGATGGCGCCATCGACGACCCCGCCCACAACATGCGCTTCCTCAACATCATTCGCGCCAATGCCGAACGCCTCGGCCGCCTGATCGCCGATCTGCTCACTCTCTCGCGCATCGAACTCGGCATCACCAAGTTCCAGTTCGCCGGCTACCGCGTCGGCGGCCTCCTCCGTGATTGCCAGGAATCGCTCATCCCCATCGCCAGCAAGAAACAAATTGAAATCGTCATTGAACCCATCCCCTCCGGCCCCAACGGCGAAACCCTCGAAGTCTTCTGCGACTCGGAAGCAATCCATCAGGTCCTCTCCAACCTGATCGATAACGCCATCAAGTACACCCCCCAGGGTGGCCGCATCAACCTCAAGTCCCGCGTCTTCGATCACCCCGAACACAAGATCCCCTTCGTCGAAGTTTCAGTGCAAGATACCGGCGCAGGAATCCCCGTCGAAGAACTCAACCGCCTCTTTGAACGCTTTTACCGTGTCGACAAGGCTCGCTCCCGCGAACTCGGCGGCACCGGCCTCGGCCTCGCCATCGTCAAACATATGGCCAAAGCCCACGGCGGCGAGGTCGGCGTGGCCAGCGAAGTCGGCAGCGGCAGCCGCTTCTGGTTCACCCTGCCCACCGACGACATCGGCCTCGATGAAGTCCAGTCCATCAAGCCCGAACTCACCGCCTCGGCTCCCAGCTAAGCCAGCCGCCTCATGGAAGCAAAAGGCAAAACAAAAGAACAAAAGGTCCAAAAGGGGACGTCCTGATCTTTACCCTCCATCAACAAAAGGGGACGTCCTGATCTTTACCCTCCATCAAAACTGAGAAAATCCAGCCGCCGACAGCACTCCAACCTCGTATGCCCCGAAAAGCTAGAGTGGTAGCGCCAGGCTTGCCACACCACGTCACTCAGCGCGGCGTCGGCCGTCAAACTGTTTTCTATACCAATCGGGACCGGCAAGTTTACCTCGGCCTGTTGGCTCAACAGTCCAGGCTGGCCAGCGTTCGAATTCTCGCTTACTGCTTGATGACCAATCACATACATCTGGTGGTAGTGCCGGAAGAGGCCAGCTCCTTGGCGCTCTGCATGCAGCGTGTGCACGGCCGCTATGCACAGTATTTGAATGCCCGGCGCCGACGAAGCGGCCACCTCTGGCAGAACCGATACTTTTCTTGCCCCTTGGATCAGCAGCATCTCTGGGCTGCGCTCCGCTACGTTGAGCAGAACCCGGTGCGGGCCGGTCTTGTGAACTCGGTTTCCGCCTATCGCTGGAGCTCAGCATTAGCCCACTTGGGCGGCCGGGACGAAAGCCGCGCCTTGGATCTTAACTTTTGGCACGAAAATGGGGGAACAGATTCCTGGCGCCAACTCATTGAGCAGTCAATAGATTCAGAAGTTTTGAACCACTTGCGCCGCGCTACTTACGCATGCCGGCCCTGCGGCAATTTGGATTTTGAAACCTCCTTGATCCCACCAGAGCTTGCTGCTACTTCGGTCTGAAATCTGGAAGCAAATTGCGCAGGGTAAAGATCAGGATGTCCCTCTTCCAGGACGTCCCGCTTCCCTACGCTTCTTCCCCCTAAACAAAGCGCCGCATTTTATCCAACCCATTCATAGCCGCCACCCGGTAAGCTTCCGCCAGCGACGGATAGTTGAACACCGTATCCCTTAGCAGCTCCACTTGCGCCCCGGCCATCATCAGCATCTGCCCGATATGCACCAGCTCCGACGCCCCATCCCCCAGGATGTGCACCCCCAAGAGCTGCCGCGTCTCGCTATGGAAGATCAGCTTCAACAACCCGGTCTGATCCCCCGATATCTGCGCCTTCGCCACCTCGTCAAACGGAGCAACCCCCGTCTCATAAGGCACCTTCTCCAAAGTCAGCTGCGCTTCATTCTTGCCAACCATGGAAATCTCGGGAATCGTATAGATCCCATACGGCAGCAACTCCGGACGCGTCGCCCGCTCCAGCCCAAACATATGACAGGCTGCCATCCTGCCTTGCTCCATCGAAGTCGAAGCCAGCGACGGAAACCCCACAATATCCCCCGCTGCATAAATATGCGCGATGTTGGTTTGAAAGAAATCGTTCACCAAAATTTGCCCGCGCTCCTTGGTCAACAGCCCAACCGCCTCCAGCCTCACCCTGTCCGTATTCGGCTGCCTTCCAATCGCGTAAAGCAATGCCTCCGCCACCAGCGTCTTGCCGCTCTCCAGCTTCGCCACGGCCCGCACCGGTGCATCTTCCGGTGCCTCCACACTCACCACTTTTTCGTTCATCCGGAACACTACACCCTGCCGCCGCAATTGATAGACCAGGGCCTGCGTAATCTCGGCGTCAACATGCGCCAGCAAACTATCCCTCGCCTCCACCACCGTCACTTCGGTTCCCAGCGCCGACGCCATCGACGCATACTCCAGACCGATCACACCAGCCCCCACCACGATCAACGACTTCGGAAATTCCCCCCGCGTCACCTGAATGAACTCATCCGAGTCATAAACCTGCTCGGCCTCAAATGGAATATCCGGCCTCCGCGCCGGCCGCGTTCCGCAAGCCAGCAAAATGAAGCGCGCTCGGTAACCGGTCAAAACTCCATCCGCTCCCTCCACCTCAATCCGGTGCGGATCCTCCGTAAAGCGCCCATGCCCATCAATCACCACAATCTCGTTCCGCTGCAATTGATCCTGCACCACGGCATACTGCCGCTTGATCACTTCCTGCACACGAAACATCAGGTCTTCAATCTGGATCTGCGCCTTCACCCGGTAGCCTTTTCCATAAAAGGACCGCTGCCGGAATCCACTCAGGAAAAGTACCGCCTCCCGCAGCGTCTTGCTCGGAATGGTTCCCGTGTGCAGACATACGCCGCCCAGGTCAAAATTCTTGTCCACCACCGCCACGCGCCGTCCCGCCTTGGCCGCCTCCATCGCCGCGTGATGCCCCGCCGGGCCGCTCCCGATTACCAGCAGATCAAAGTCAAAGTCTTCACTTGTCATGAACTTACTAGCCTATCCAATCCCGCCCCATTCATGAGATAGAAACAACCGGTTTATATACTTTGCGTTGATGCCCCTGATCCTTTTCATCGCCCTCACTTCCACTCTCCTGGCGCAATCGCCAACACCCAAATCCCAGTGGATGGCCGGCGACTTCCACCAACACACCTTCTTTACTGACGGCTCCAATCCTCTCCGCACGGTCTACGCCAATGGCGCCAGGTTCGGCCTCACTTGGCAAACCAATTCCGAACACGGCGGCCGCGGCGCACGCAATGGCGAGGGCCAACCCTGGGATTCTTCCATCACCCTCCTCGGCGACCAGCCCCCCAATCCCAGCGCCAAAGACAATCGCCCCGCCATGTGGCGCTGGCAGATCTTGCGCGACTTCGCCTTCCCCGCCATCCAATCCATCCGCAAAGACCATCCCGGCAAACTTCTCCTCACCGGCCTCGAATGGAACCTGCCCGGCCACGAACACTGCTCCACCGCCATCGTCTCTACCGACTCCCAACCCATCGCCCAGTTCGAATACCTCTTTGACGCCAACGACCGCGATGTCGCGGGCGGCCTCGCCCAGGGCTGGACCGGCAAGATCACCAGAAACGACCACGCCAAGGCCATCGCCGCCGCCCAATGGATGCAGAAGAATTATGCCGGCCGGGCCTACATGGTCCCCGCCCATCCGGAACGCGGCGACAACTACCACATCGAAGATTTCCGCGACCTCAACAACGCCGGGCCCGACGTCGCTATCGGCTTCGAGGGCTTGCCCGGCCACCAGAAATCGAAGGATCGCGGCGGCTATGGCCCGCGCTCGGCCGGTGCTGGCACCTACGGCGGCGCAGGAGTCTTCATCGCCGAAATCGGTGGCCTCTGGGATGCAATGCTCGGCGAGGGCCGCCGCTGGTGGAACTTCGTCAACTCCGATTTCCACGGCGAATCAGGCGATTTCTGGCCCGGCGAATACGCCAAGACCTGGCTGCATGTCGTCGACAAAAACAACGACGGCCAATTCACCGACGAAGAAGTCGTCCAGGCCCTCCACTCCGGCAACTCCTTCGCCGTCCACGGCGACTTGATCAACGAACTCGATTTCTCAGCCCGCGCTAAAGGCCTCACCGCAACCATGGGGCAAACCATCACCGTCAAGCCCGGTGCCAATGTCGATGTCATCATCCGCTACCGCAGCCCCGCCACCAACCACCACGGCGACACCCCCAAGGTGGATCACGTCGATGTCATCACCGGCGACATCACGGGGATCGTAGCTCCCGATTCTCCAAACTACAAAGTCGCAAAACACCCCTCTACAAAGCGCATTGCCTCTTACTCCACCGCCAGGACCAAACTCAGCGCAGGCTACTACACCATTCGTCACCGCTTCCGCAAAGTAAAAGGTGACTTCTACGTCCGCCTCCGCGGAACAAACCTGGCACCCAATACGCCCCACGAAACCGACCCCGAGGGCAACCCGCTCCCCGACCGCCTCGCCACGGAAAACCTCAACGTCGACCAGGCCGATGAAGCCTGGCGCGACCTCTGGTTTTACTCCAACCCCATCTTCATCCGAGTCCAGCGCTAAGGCCTGTCCGCATTGCCTTAGCGTGGCAGGGAACCGAGAAGCTCACGGGCCTCTGCTTGCACCGCCGGATCGCTCGAATTCGCCGCTTGCGTCAGATAATCTCGCGCCCCGCGAAAGTCATTCGCCGCCCCAAGCGCTGTCCCCAGCCCTAACAACGCCCGCGGATGCGCCGGAGATTGGGCCAACGCCCGCCGGTACAAATCCGCCGCTGCCCGAAAATCACGCACGGCCATCTGCAGGCTGGCCAGCAAATCCAGGCTCTCCAGATGCTTGCCGTCCAACTGCACCGCCGCTTGAGCCTGCGGGATCGCCTCCGGATACCGCCCCTGTTGCGCCAAAAACAGCGCGTAATTGAAGCGTGCCGCCCGCAGATTGGGCGCACTACGCGTAGCCGCCCGGAAATGCTGCTCTGCCTCTGCCACCGCGCCGCGCTGCATCGCCAGATTCGCCAGGCTTGCCCGCATCTCCGCTTCGTCCGGCTGCTGGCTCAGCCCCTCCCGCAAGGCCTTTTCCGCCCCCACCCGATCCCCCATATCAGTCAGAATCGCCGCCAGCAATTTGTGCGCCTCCACTAGTTCCGGCTCCGCAGCCACCGCCTTACGCGCCGCAGCCGCCGCATCGGCTAGTGACCGCTGCTGATGCTGTACGCGCGCCAACTCAAGCCACGACAGCGAATCCTTCGCATTCTCCGCTACCGCCTTCTCCAGCGTCGCCTTCGCCGCTGTCAAATCGCCCGCCCGCAACTGCGAAGCACCCAAATTCCGCAACGCCGGCAAATACTTTCCGTCCAACGCCAGCGCCTGCTGGTAAGCAGCCGGAGCCTTCTCGCCCTTCCCCGCTGCATGCAAGGCTTGCGCCAGATAGATATAGAACCCGGGCTGTTGCGGCTTCTCCTTGGCCAGCGCCGCCTCCAGCCGCGGCACACCCTTTTCAAGATTGCTCTGGTGGATCACTTGCGCCAGGGCCGGGTACAGATCACTGTCCGGCTGGGCTGGATAATACGGCATCACTTCACCCTGATAGGAATCCTTGCCCATCACCTCGTGCCGCTCCTCGCGCGCCGCCAGAAGATTGGCTCGCGGGTCCGGCCGTTGAATTTTGTGATCCGTCACCGCCACATGGATGACATCTTCCGTCCGCCGCTGTGGCATATGGCACGATGCACATTCCTGCCTCCCCGCATGGTTGGGAATGGCCGCCAGATTCGGATGGCATTGCTGGCAAGCCCGGTCAACCGCAACCGTATTCGTCTTCTCATGCGGATTGTGGCAAGTCGTACACGTCATCTTCCCGTCCGACAAACGGAAACACTTCGACTGGCGCAGCCGGTATGCCGACGAGGCAATTTCAAACTTGTCGTCGTGCCCGGTATTGCGGGCGTGATCGTAATGCTGAATGAAATTGGTCAACGATTCGGCAGGGTTGTAGGTGAAGATCTTGCGATCCAGCTTCACGATCGAATTCGGCAATGAATAACTCGTTGTTTCCAGATGGCACTGCATACAAACTTCCATCTGCCGGCTCGACGAAAGCTTTTTGGGATTCAGAATCACCCCTCGACCTCCCGAAGCCACGTGTTCCCGCCCCGGCCCGTGGCACCGCTGGCAGTCAATCCCTTCCGGCAACTCTCCTTCAAACACCGGATCCTCGAGCAAACTTCCCCCCGCCGATTTCGGATACCCGTTGTGGCAGAACGCACACTGGTATCCGATCGCCCGCCGCATGTCAAAGTGATCCGCCCGGTCATAGCCAGGGCTCATCGCCACAAAGCCACCCTTGTCCGGGTACCAGTTCACCGGCATTTCAAGCAAGCGCCCCTCGGGCGTCCGGTGCAGGAAGGACCGCGCGTGATTGCCCGACCCCAGCACGTAGTGGATCTCTTTCTCTACCGCCGGCAAGCCTTCCACTTCGCCCCGCTTCAGAAAGACCTTCCCCTCCCGCGTCAGAAAGCTGTAAGTCCGCCCCGACTTGTCATGCGTGTAGCTTGCCGTCGGCACTTCCTCGGGTTGGATCTTGTGGAATGCCCGCGCCATGCCGGTCTCCCGGTAACTATTGGCGATTTGCGGATGACACCCCGCGCAGGCCCGCGAATCGATATAGCCCGAGGCTTGCTCCGGCTCGGTCCGGGAGCATGCAGAAAAAACAAGAATTACCACCAACAACAAATAAGCCATGAGACGAGTCTGTCCTCGCAGTATACAAGCAGGCTGCTTCGCGATAGCATTTCAACCATGCAAGTCATTCTCTTGCTAGCTGTTGCCGCCGACCTCTTTACGGATACGATTCAGCCGGTGCTGACTCGCGATTGCGCGGGCTGTCACGGCCAGGGTCAGGCCATTTCCCAGCTCGACGTTCGCACCCGCGAAGGCCTCCTCAAAGGCGGCAGCCGCGGTCCTGCCCTGGTCCCCGGCAAAGCCAGCGAAAGCTTGCTCTTCCAGTTCCTCACTCACGGTGGCGCGCAACAAATGCCCCCGGGCAAGCGCCTTCCGCCGGAAACCATCGCCGCCTTCGCCGCCTGGATCGATGATGGCGCACCCTGGCAAGCCGCCAAGCCCACCCTCTGGTCACTCCAGCCCATTCGCAAGCTTCCCCTCAAGATCCCCGCCGGCGGCACTCCTGCCGACCGGCGCACGCTCATCCGCCGCCTCAGCCTGGATCTCACCGGCCTGCCGCCGAAACCCGATGCCGTTCAGGCCTTCCTCGACGACCAAAGTCCGGACGCCTACCCCAAACTCGTAGACCGTCTCCTCAATTCAAACGCTCGCGCCGAGCGTCTGGCCCGGCATTGGCTCGATGTCGTCCGCTATGCCGACACCAGCGGCTACTCAAATGATTTTGAACGGCCCAACGCTTGGCGCTACCGCGACTACGTCATTCGCTCCTTCCGCAGCAACAAGCCCTACAATCGCTTCGTCCAGGAACAACTCGCTGGCGATGAACTTTTCCCCGGCGACCCGGAAGCCCTCATCGCCACCGGCTTTCTTCGCATGGGTCCCTGGGAACACACCGCCATGTCCGTCGAAGCCGTTACGCGCCAAATGTATCTCGACGACGTCACCGCCGCCGTTGGCACCACCTTCCTCGGCCTCACTACCGGTTGCGCCCGCTGCCACGACCACAAATTCGATCCCATCCCCACCAAAGACTATTACCGCTTGCAAGCCGTCTTCGCCACCACTGAGTTCGCCCGGCCCCAACTTCCCTTCCTTGCCATCGAAAACACTTCGCACCATTCCGTAGCAGCCGCACGGATTGAGAACCTCCGCAAACGCACTCGCCACCTGCTCGAATCTCTCGGTGACCCCAAACGTCCTGGCTTCCCCCCGGAAGACTATGAAGCGCTCAAGGTGCATCAGAAGCACATGGAGCTTTACGCGGAATCCCTGGATCGCGTCGCTCCCAAAGCCTTCGCGGTTTCAAGTGGCCCCCGCGATGGGGAGACCGACGGCGGACGAACGCTCAAGTACCCCAAGCGTGCTGACTACACCCCTCCCGCGGTCAAGATCCTGATCGGTGGCAGCCTCGAAGCAACTGGCGATACCGTCACCCCGGGCGTACTGTCCGTGCTGGGCGACTACCCGATCCCCGACAGCATCAGCGGCCGCCGCGCCGCTCTCGCCCGCTGGATCACTGACCCGGCCAACCCGCTCACTCCCCGCGTCATCGTAAACCGGATCTGGCAATGGCACTTCGGCGAAGCACTGGCCGCCAACACCAACAACTTTGGCGTCATGGGGGCCAAGCCCACCAACCCGGATCTGCTCGACGCACTCACCCATGACTTCATCGAATCCGGCTATGACGTAAAAGCCCTCCAGCGCAAGATTGTCCTCTCCAGCCTCTACCAAAGCGCGAGCCGCAAGCCCCGGCGGCTGGAGGCCGAAGCCATCCGCGACTCCATGCTGGCCGCGGCCGGAGTTCTGAATCGCGAGCGCGGCGGCCCCGGGGTCTTCCCCGAGATCAACGAAGAAGTCGCCCGCCAGCCGCAGCACCGCATGGGCACCCTCGCCCCACCCTACTTTCCTTCCCCGGAGAAGGCCCAGCGCTACCGCCGCTCGATCTATTCCTTCCAGCAGCGCTCGCTCATCGATCCACTCATCGATGTCTTCAATGGCCCTGGCCCGGACCTCACCTGTGAGCGCCGTGAAGAATCCACGGTTCCCACGCAGGCCTTCGCCCTCTTCAATAGCAACTTCGCTCACACCGCCGCACTCGAGTTCGCACTCCGGCTCCAGCGCGAGCGCTTCACTCCCGATTCCCAAATCGAACGTGCCTTCGAGCTTGCCTTCAATCGCCTCCCCACCAGGCAGGAAATGAAGCTCAGTCTCCGCCACTTTGAGCACCTGCGCTCACTCTATGAAAACTCCCCCGCCCAAGCTCGACCAACACGCTCCCCCATCGTTCACGCCATCACGAGCGAGCTCACCGGCGAAACCTTTCGCTTCACCCAGCTCGAACCCGAA
Organism: uncultured Bryobacter sp.; assembly: GCA_964510335.1. Taxonomy (GTDB): domain Bacteria; phylum Acidobacteriota; class Terriglobia; order Bryobacterales; family Bryobacteraceae; genus Bryobacter. The sequence goes on from CAZECF010000045.1 coordinate 30,372, forward strand.
GTGGAATATGAACACGGGCCGCACCCCTCAGACCTGACTCCCCATGGCCGCGCCCTCGCCGGCATCGCGCTCAGCCTGCTCAACGCCAACGAGTTTCTCTATGTCTACTAGCCGCCGCCACTTCGTGATGAGCGCCGCCGCCGGGCTCAACCCGCTGCTGCTCAGCGGCGCGCCACACCACAACGCCAAGGCCAAACGTTGCATCTTCCTGCTGATGGAAGGCGGCCCGAGCCACATCGACACCTTCGACCCCAAACCGAAACTCGACACGCTCCACATGACCGCCTTTCAGAAGGACCGCACCCGCTTTGCCGCCGCCATGAATACCGGCGAGCGCTACTACGTGCGCAGCCCATTTGAATTCCGTCCTGCAGGCCAGTTGGGTCTTCAAATGAACACCCTCTTCGATCGCTTTGCAGGCGTGGCCGACGACGTCTGCTTCTACCGTGGCCTCAAGGCCGAAAGCGTCAATCACCCCACCGCCCTATATCACCTCAATACCGGCAATCAGTTCGGCGGTGACCCGGCCCTGGGTGCCTGGGTCTGTTACGGCTTGGGCTCGCGCAACCCCAACCTGCCCGGCTTCGTTGTACTACCCGACGTCGCCTACCCGCAAGGCGGCGCATCCAACTGGGGCAGCGGCTATCTGCCACCCCAATTCCAGGGCACACCGCTCCGGGCTCAAGGCGCACCAATCCTCGACATGACTCCTCCGGCCGGAGTAACAGAATCCGAGCAGCAGGCCAACCTGGCTTACCTGCGGGAACTCAATCGCCTCCACGCCGCCCAGCATCCCGATCATGCCGACCTCGCCGCCCGCATCGAAAGTTATGAGCTGGCCTTCCGCATGCAAAAGGAAATGCCGCAGGTGCTCGAACTCGACAAAGAACCTGCGCACATCCAGCAACTCTACGGCATCGGCGACAACAACCCGGACGCCGACGCCTTCGGCCGGCGCTGCCTGCTCGCCCGCCGTCTGGTGGAAGCAGGCGTGCGCTTCGTGCAAGTCATTGCCATGGGTTGGGATTCGCACGACTACATCGACAAGGCCCACGGCGCTCGGATTCGCGCCATCGACAAAGGCATCGCCGGCCTGCTGGCCGACCTCAAGCAACGCGGCCTGGTCGACGACACGCTGGTGGTTTGGGGCGGTGAGTTTGGCCGCAGCCCGGACAACGGTATCCGCCGTGGTGCCACGGCCTGGGGCCGCGACCACAACGCCCAGGCGATGACCGTCTGGCTCGCCGGTGGCGGAGTCAAACGTGGCGCCATCATCGGTGCTACCGACGAAACCGGCACCCAGGCCGTAGAAGAAGTTCACCCCTTGAAGGACTTCCACGTCACCCTGCTCCACCTGCTGGGCCTCGACGACAACCAGCTCCGCTACTTCCACGCCGGCCGCGACAAGCAACTCTCGCAAGTCGGCGGCTCAGTCATCCGAACTCTACTTTCCTGATCCATGAATCCTCTATTACTCATCCTGCTTGCTGGTGCCGCCCAGGTGGACATCACCCCTACCTGGTGGCCTGTCATCGTCAACTGCTTCTTCTTTGAGCGGCAAGTGAGCGAGTCACAAGCGCCGATTTATTCCAAGGCCCTCGTGCTGCAACAAGGGGATGTCAAAACCGCCATCGTAGTGGTTGACTCCTGCATGATGTCGCGCGAGTTGATCGATGAGGCCAAGCGGCTGGCCGAGCGCGCCACCGGCATCCCGGCCAACCGGCAGATGATTTCCGCGACGCACACGCACATGGCTCCCGCTGCCATGGGCTGCCTCGGCTCCCGCGCCGATGAGCGTTACGCCAAATGGCTGCCAGCGAAAATTGCCGAGTCGATCATCGCCGCCAACCAGCGGCTCAAGCCCGCCCGCATTGGCAGTGCCGCCGTTCAGGATAAAGATCATACTTTCGTCCGCCGCTTTCTCTACCGCTCAGACAAGAAACTGGCTGACCCCTTTGGCAATCTGTCAGTCCATGCCAACATGCACCCCGGCTATGTCAACGACAATGCCACGCTACCGGCCGGTCCTCCCGACACCTGGCTCACCTTGCTCTCCGTCCAAAGCCAGGACGGCAAGCCGCTGGCCTTGCTCGCCAACTATGCCATGCACTACTTCAACTCCAAGCCCATCTCACCGGACTACTTCGGCGAATTCGCCAAACAGTTTCAAGCCCGGATCGGTGCCGACGCTGACTTTGTCACCCTGCTCAGCCAGGGCACCAGCGGCGACCTCATGTGGATGGATTACGCCAAGCCCCAACTGAAGGACCTCACCATCGAGGCCTACACGCAAGGCTTAGTCGACTCGGCAGAGAAAGCCTATCGGAGCATCGCTTATGAAAAGAAGCCCGCGCTCCGCATGGTGGAAGTAGAAGAGAGCTTCAACCGCCGCACCCCGAATGCCGAGCGCCTGGCCTGGGCCCGCAAGCTCCTCACCGAGATGGGGGACCGAATCCCGAAGACACAGCCCGAGGTCTACGCGCAGGAGCAAGTCTTCCTCGACCGCGAGCCGGTGCGGAAGCTGAAGCTGCAAGCCATCCAGGTCGGCGAACTCGGCATTGCCACCTGGCCGAATGAAGTCTTTGCTGTCTCGGGCTTGAAGCTGCGCGAGCGCACTGGCTTCCGCCACTTGATGAACATCACGCTCGCCAACGGGGCGGAAGGCTACATCCCGCCTGTGGAACAACATGCGCTCGGCGGCTACACCACCTGGCCGGCGCGCTCCGCGGCGCTGGAGCTTTCAGCCGAAGCACGCGTCGTCCGCAAGCTCTCGCAATTGCTCGCCAGCCTCGATCCCAAGCGGCGTCCCACGCCCGTCAGACGGACGCGAAACTCTTGGAGTATGGAAGACCTGGAAGCCAACCCGGACTTTGAAATTCAGGGCCTGCATGCCTTTGCCGTGCCCGGGCGCACCGGCCAGGCTCTCTACCTCGCTAACGGCAGCTTGCGCCTGAAGAAGGCTCCGGCCAAGTACACGCTCGACTACTGGATCTGGCCCGCACTCACCAGCAAGCGCTGGACGCAGGTGCGGGTGGTTCAAACGCGAAATGCCCGCCGCACCTTTATTGACGGTGCCATTACGGCAGAAACGCTACCACAGGCAGGTTTGGTGATCGAGAACTTCGAAGGCGCGGTGGATGAAATTCGTCTGAGGCCCTGATACGATAAGCGCGTCGTGCGCTACGGACTGATTCTCTTCACCGCCGCCCTCGGTTGTGCCGCGGACCCGGCTGAGCACTTTGAAATGAAGGTGCGGCCCATCCTGGCCAATCGCTGTTACGGTTGCCACTCAACGGCCCCGCTCGGGGGACTCTCTCTCACCTCTCGCAATGGCCTGCTGAAGGGCGGCAAGACCGGCCCGGCTGTTGTCCCCGGCAATGTCGAAGACAGCCTGCTGGTGCAATCCATCGAGCACACCAACGACAAGATGAAGATGCCGATGGGCAGCGGCAAGATCCCGGAAAGCGAGATCGCCATTCTCCGGCAATGGGTGAAGGATGGAGCCTTCTGGCCGGAAGCCAAAGTGGAAGCTGCGGCGGGTAGCGGCTACCAGATCACAGACAAGCAGCGCCAGTTCTGGGCCTTCCTGCCCGTGAAGAAACCTGCCCTCAAGAGCCTCGATGCGATTGTCGAAGCGAAGCTGGCGGAAAAGAAGTTGAAGCCGAATGGCCCGGCTTCGCGGCGCGATCTGATCCGGCGAGTCTATTTCGACCTGACCGGTTTGCCACCAACCTATGACCAGGTAAAGGCCTTTGAAGAGGACCCTTCGCCAAACGCCTTCGCCAAAGTGGTAGATGGGCTGCTCAATTCGCAACACTACGGCGAGCGCTGGGC
>CAZECF010000045.1:34305-37698 GCA_964510335.1 uncultured Bryobacter sp.
GTCGATGTCACCACGCGTGGCTTCCTCGGCCTGACTGGCGCTTGCGCGCAATGTCACGACCACAAGTTCGACCCGATTCCCACCAAAGATTACTACGCGCTGCAAGGCGTCTTCAGTTCCACCAAGCGGGCCGAGTTTGAACTGGCTCCCGCCGAGGAGGTGAAGCAATGGAAAGACCACGACAAGCGCATCGCCGAAGTGAAGAAGCGCATCGAGACCTTCCTTTATAACCAGGCCATGACGCTGGCGGAAAAGCTGGCGGCCGATAGTCCGCGTTACATCCGCGCCGTCCGGGGCGGTTCAGCCGAGGGCTTGGACCCGATCGTGCTCAGCCGCTGGACAACGTATCTGAAGACCGGGCCCAAGGACAACCAGTATTTGCAAGGCTGGGAGCGCGAAGACTTCGACCTGAGCGCCTTCCGTCGGGAAGCGCTGAGCGTACTGCGCGAACGCAAGGAAGTGGACGAGAAGAATCTGACGGCCAAGGCCACCAATGATCCTGCATCCAAAGGCACTACCTATGCGCTGCCCACCGGACGCTACTTCCTGTGGCGGGATCTCTATTTCAGCGACTTCTATGGACGCGAGTTCAAGCAGGAAGAAGACGGGATTCTCTACTACGGGCCGAACCGCGGCTACTATACTTCTGACGGCACCGTGGAGCGTTTCCTCGCAGGCTACTCGAAAGACTATCTGTCGGATATGCGAGCCGAACTCAAGGAACTCCAGGCCGCGCTGCCGCCGAAATACGCCTTCGCGCATGTGATCCGCGACAACCCCACGGCCATCAATGAACGCATTCAGATTGGCGGGCAGCCCGAACGCTTGGGCGAAGAAGCGCCCCGCGCCTTTCTATCGATTCTCAGCAAGGGTGAGCCCAAGCCCTTTTCAAAGGGAAGCGGACGCTTGGAACTAGCCGAAGCCATTGCCGACCCGGCAAACCCGCTCACCGCACGTGTCTTCGTGAACCGGATCTGGCAGCATCATTTCGGCGAAGGCCTCGTGCGGACCGTATCGAACTTCGGGCTGATGGGCGACCGGCCGAGCAACCCGGAATTGCTCGACTTTCTGGCCACTTCCTTCATCGAAAGCGGCTGGTCGATCAAAAAGCTGCACCGCATGATTGTGCTGTCGGAGGCCTATCGGCGGAGCGCGGCGCAGAATGAAGCCGCCATGCAAGTGGACCCGGACAATCGCCTCCTGTGGCGGGCCAACCGGCAAAGGCTCGATGCCGAAGCGATGCGGGATACGCTGCTGGCAGTGACAGGCGAGCTCGACCGCAAGTTGGGCGGCGAACCGGAACTGCTCGAAAAGCCGGAGATGAAGCGGCGCTCGGTCTATGGCTATGTAAGCCGCAGAAAGCTCGACGGGACACTCGCGCTCTTCGACTTTCCCAATCCAAACCTCAGCGCGGAACAAAGGATCACCACCGCGACCCCACTGCAGCAGTTGTTCTTCCTCAACAGCGAGTTTCTGGAGGAGCGGGCCAAGGCGCTGGGCAACCGGCTAAGCCAAATCAAAGGTGAAGCCGAGCGGGTGAAGGAAAGCTACCGGCTCCTCTATGGCCGAGATGCCACGTCCAGGGAAGTAGAACTGGGGCTCGCCTACCTGAAGGCTGGCGGCGACTGGACCAGCTACGCCCAAGTGCTACTAGGCGCCAATGAATTGTTGTTTGTGAATTAAGGGGGATGGAGATGACCCGGCGAGACTTACTGAAAGCTACAACGGCCGGCTTTGGCGCCAGCATCGGGATGGCGGCGACGCTAGCCCCCAAGACACCGCATCACACACCCAAGGCCAAGCACGTCATCTTCCTCTTCCTCAATGGCGGCCCCAGCCAGGTGGATACCTTTGACCCGAAGCCGGCGCTCGAAAAGTATCACGGGCAGCCAATCCCCGGCGATTATCCGAAAGCAAAGCAGGAGAAAGGGACTCTGCTCCGTTCGCCATTTTCCTTCAAGCAGTACGGACAAAGCGGACTGCCGGCGAGTGAACTCTTCGCCAGGACGGCCGAGCATATGGATGAAATCTGCGTCCTGCGCGGCATGCACTGCGACCTGCCAGCCCACCCGCAAGCCATCCTGCAAATGAACTCAGGCCGCATCATTCCAGGCTTCCCGAGTTGGGGATCGTGGGTGACTTATGGATTGGGGACAGAGAACCGCAACCTGCCGGGCTTCATCGCCCTGTGCGCGGGCGTGCCGGACGTCGGGCCGCAACTCTGGAGTGCCGCCTTTCTGCCCTCGGTGTATCAGGGCACCTATGTGCCCAACGACGAGCTGACGCCGGAGAAGATGATCCAGCATATCCGCCCGCGAGGCGGAACGATTGCCGAGCAGCGCAAGAAGGTGGAATTGTGGAAAGCGCTGAACGAGATGCGCATGGCCGAGACGGGCCGCGATGCCCTGCTGGAAGGACGCATCCAGTCGATGGAAGTGGCCTACCGGATGCAGTCGGAAGCGCTCGATGCTTTCGACGTCAACAAGGAGCCGCTAGCAGTGCGCGAACGCTACGGGGTCGAAGGGCACGCGGATACCGGGGAGATGAAGATCAAGTCCGCGACGCGCGACGGCGACTTTGCGCGCGGCTGCCTGGTGGCGCGTCGGCTGGTGGAGCGGGGCGTGCGGGCGGTGCAGGTTTACTTCGGCAACGACAAACCCTGGGACAGCCACCACGACATTCTGGTGCACCGGCGGCTCGCAATGCAGGCCGACCAGCCAATCGCGGCGCTGATCAGTGACCTGAAGGCGAGCGGACTGTTGAAGGATACCCTCATCATCATTGGCGGCGAATTTGGCCGCAGGCCATGGACGGAAGTAGCCGGGCGCATCAATGTACAGAACGGTCGCAACCACAACAACGAAGGCTTCACGACGCTATTGATTGGCGGCGGCGTAAAAGGCGGCATGGCCTACGGGGCAACCGACGAATTCGGCTACCAGGCAGTAGAAGGCAAGATGCACGTCAACGATCTGCACGCGACAGTGCTGCACCTGATGGGCCTCGATCACCTGAAGCTCACCTTCCCCTACAGCGGACGCGACTTCCGCCTAACGGACGTCGCGGGCAACGTCGTCAAAGACATCATCGCTTAAAGCTACTCAATCGGGACGACAACGGGCATTGCACTCGTGAAGTTGCCAACCTGGATGGAAACATTGCGATTCCCGGATCCAATTGACATCGGCACGGTAGCGTTGATCTGGCAAAGGCCAGGGCTGACCACTCCGGCGTAGAGGATGTTGAACTCGAAGGAATCCGAGAATATTCGCACAGGTTGGGCAACCGGTGCGGGAGAGACCACAACAGAATCCGAAAATGTTGCCGGGTTGGTCCGACCGCATCCCGTAGCAAAGAAGGTGATGACCTCGCCACGCTGGGCTGGCCGGTAGG
>CAZECF010000046.1:0-35786 GCA_964510335.1 uncultured Bryobacter sp.
TCCGCCGCCCGCTACGTCCGCACTCACTCCAACGCCGCCAACCGGGCCCTCGCCACCTTCCGCGAATTCCAACTCGACCGCTACCAGGCCGCCCTCGTCCAAGCCTCCATCGTCACCGAACTCAAGTCTGAAGCCACAGTCCCCGTCTCAGCCCCAATATCAAAACTCCTCGACCCGTCTGAGGCCACCCACTCCTCCAGCCGTCTCGGCATGATAGTCGTTCATACCGAACACTGCCGCAACTCGGCTCAGCTACAGAACGAAGCCAATCCCGAGGCAGCCCAATGAACAAGTCCGGACTCACCCGCCGCCTCGCCAAACTGACCCAAACCACCAATGCCGAAGCCGCCGATTACCTCGATGTTGCCGTCCTTTCCATCCTCAAGCGCTGGAAGCACGGCGAGAAAACCAACTGGCCCGGACTTGGCGTTTTCGCCCCCGAGCTCTCGCCGTCAACAAAGCCCAAAAAAGCCAGGACTGAGGCTCCCTAGTGCACTTCGAAACTTATCGTTACGATCCCCAGCAGGTCGCCACCATTATTCTCGATTGCCTTGCCAAAGGCAGGCCGGTCGAAATTGAAGGCTTCGGCGTATTCCTCCCCAAGCCCGAAGGAGGTTTCAAATTCGTGGCCGTTGATGCCCCACGCGTCTTCATCAGCTACGCTTCCGAAGATGCAGAACTCGCCGAAACTCTCTTCGATGAGTTCTCTCGTTCCGGCTACAACCCATGGATTGACCGTCGCAGTCTCAAAGCCGGCCAAAACTGGCCCCGCTTGATTGAAGCCGCCATTGAAGCCAGTGACTTCTTTATCGCTTGCCTCTCCACCAATTCGGTGCTCAAACGTGGCGGCTTCCAGTCAGAAATTCGCTATGCCCTCGATATCGCCCGGCGCTTGCCGCTCGAAGATACCTTCATTATTCCCATCCGCCTCAATGACTGCCGCGTCCCCGCGCGCATTGCCCGCGAGTTCCAGTACATCGATTTATTCCCCGATCAGACGGCCGGTCTCGCCCGGCTCATCCAGTCGATTGACTTACAGTGGGCTGCGCGCCGAGCTTCTTCTTGACTTCTGCACTCCGCTTATCGTCCGGTGCCAACTCCAGAAATTGCTCCCACGCTTCTCGCATCCCCTTCTTGTTGCCGGCCCGCTCCCGCGCCCGCCCCAATTCGTAAAATGCATCCGCGCTCGTCGGGTCCCAAAGCGTCGCTTCCAGAAAACGGCCCGCCGCCGCCTTGAAGCTCCCCTTCTTCATGTAATAACGGCCAACCTTTATCTCCTGCAGTGCCTGCAAAGGGTTGAACTCATAATTCTGCTTTTCCTTGAGCAGCGTCTCGTCTTCTTCCGGCGGCTCCTCCACGGGCGCGGGGTTCTGCTGACCCAGCCCGAGGCTCAGCCCCAGACAAAACAACGCGAATGGAAATCGCCATGCCACAATTAAATTGTAGTCCCCAAATGAATTGGCTCGACACCCTCAGGGAAAAGGTCACCCAATTCCCCACCGGCCCCGGCGTCTACCTCTGGCGCGATGCCTCCCAGGCAGTCATCTACGTGGGCAAGGCGAAAAATCTCCGCGCTCGCGTCCGTAGCTATTTCAACGACGACCGCTTGCACGAAGCCAAAAACGGCACCATGGTCCATGAGGCCCGTGATGTTTCCTACATCCTCGTCGACAACGAAAAAGAAGCTCTGGGCCTTGAAAACAACCTCATCAAGCAGCACAAGCCCCGCTTTAACGTTCTACTGCGCGACGACAAGACTTACCCCTACATCAAAATCACGAACGAAAAGTTCCCCCGCGTCTTCGTCACCCGCCGCCTTCGCAAAGACGGCACCTACTTCGGTCCCTACTTCCCCGGCAACCTTGCCCACCGCCTCGTCAACTTCATCCACCGCCACTTCAAAATTCCCAGTTGCAAAGTGGACTTTAACCGCACTCACACCCACCCCTGCCTCGAATATCACATCAACCGCTGCCACGGCCCTTGCGTTGAAGGCCTCGTCACCATCGACACTTACAAGGACTCAGTCAGCGATGTCCGCCGCTTCCTTGAAGGCAAGCTCAAAGACCTCACCAGCGACCTCGAGCTCCGTATGGCCGCCGCCGCCGAAAACCTCGAATTCGAACGCGCCGCTAATTTCCGTGACCTCATCGCCACCGTTGCCGAAATGGAGCAGCGCCAGAAAGTCGCCGCTGCCGAAGGTGACGACACCGATATCTTTGCCTTCTACGCCGAGCCGCCCCTCGTCGCCGTCAACCTCTTCCACCTCCGTCGCGGCCGCATCGTCGACCGCCGCGAATTCTTCTGGGAAGACCAGAACAACTTCTCTGCCGCCGACTTCTTCCAGCAACTCCTCATCCAGGTCTACCTCAACCAGCAGCACCTGCCCGGCTACATCCACGTCCCCATCGACTTTGAAGACCGCGACGTCCTTGAAGAACTCCTCACCGAAAAGCGCGGTCGCAAATGCGTCATCAATACCCCCCAGCGCGGTGACAAAAAGGCCATGCTCGGCCTCGTAGAAACCAACGCCCGCCATAGCTTTGAGCAACGCTTCCGCGTCCTTCGCCCCTCTTCAAACGCCATCAAGGAAGCGCTCAAGGACGCCATCAACCTGGAAGAAGCCCCCAACCGCATCGAATGCTTCGACATCTCCCACATCCAGGGCACCGATAAAGTTGCCTCCATGGTCGTCTGGGAGGATGGCCGCATGAAGAAGGCCGACTACCGCAAGTTCATCATCAAGACCGTCGCCGGCAACGATGACTTCGCCTCCATGCGTGAAGTGGTCACCCGCCGCTACAGCCGCCTCAAAGAAGAAAACCAACCCTTCCCCGGCCTGGTTCTGATCGACGGCGGCCTCGGCCAACTCCACGCCGCTGCCGAAGCCCTCGAGGCCATCGGCATCATCAACCAGCCCCTCGCCTCCATCGCCAAGCGCGAAGAGATCATCTACGTCTACGGCCAGGAATCCGAGCCCGCCATCCTCGACCGCCACAATCCTGTCCTCCACCTCATCCAGACCATTCGCGATGAGGCCCACCGCTTCGCTGTCACTTTCCATCGCACCCGCCGCAATGCCAGCCGCCTCACCAGTGAACTCGAACAGATTCCCGGTGTCGGCAAGATCACCATGCGCAAGCTCCTCAAGGAATTCGGTTCACCCGAACAGGTCAAAGCCGCTCCCCTCGAAGCCCTCGCTGCCTCCATCGGCCCCGCCGCCGCCCGCAAGGTGCTCGATTTCTACAACTCCCCTACTCCTTCCGGTACGGCTTAGTTTTCGGCTCCTCCTCGTTCCACTTCACCCGCTCCGCGGCCTCCGCCGTCAGGTAAACCCCCTGCGCAATCGCCCTCGTCACCAGCGCCATGTTGGCGTAGTCAATCTTCTGCCATTCATCGCCCTTCTGGTGATAATCCGGAAACTGGTAAGTCACGCTCATTGTTGTCGAAGGAATCCCCACCGCCGCAAATGCTGCATTGTCGCTTGCCGTAAAGAAAGGATCACTGAACTGTTCATGCTTGACGATCTTCAGTCCCGTCGCCGCCCCGGCTGCTTCCATATGCGTGTGCAACGTAGTGAAGTGATAGCCGGTCAGATTCAATTGCCCAACGTTCGGCCCCTCACTCGAATCCGTCCGCCCCGTCTGCTCCAGGTTCAGGTTCGCTACCATCTGCTTCAGCGGCACCACCGGGTGCCTCGTGAAATAGCGGCTACCCAACAAGCCCCGCTCCTCGCCAAAGAAGGCTACAAACATTACGCTCCGCTTCGGCGCTTGCGGCAACCCGGCCAGCAAGCGAGCGCTCTCGATAATGCTCGCGACTCCGCTGGCATTGTCATTGGCCCCGTTGTAAACCTTGTCCCCCTCCTCATTCGGCCGGATACCGAGATGGTCATAGTGAGCAGTGAGCAGCACATACTCTTCTTTCAATGCCGGGTCGCTTCCTCGCAACACACCAATGACATTCCTGGCTGTATCCGTCCGCGAACTCGCCTCGGCAATCTTCAAGCTCGCCCTAAGCTCCGCGCCTGCTTTCAGGAACGCTTCCGCATCCTTGTCCGCCGTTCGCAGCATCACCACCGTTGACGCCGGTTGATCGGCAAATTGCAGTGACTGCACCGGCAACGGCATCGGGATGTTTACCAGTACCAACACCTTCGCCCCCGCCGCCGCCAGCTTCGTTACTCCCGCCTGCAGGCCCGGCCCGCCTGGTCCTTCGAGCAGCACCACCGGCTCGATCGTCTCGAATTTCATGTCCCGCAATTCCGAAGCCTTCACTCGACGCACATGCACGTCCTTCAAGTCCAGCCCGGGACCCGGATTCCACAACGCCGTCTCCACCGGCAAGCTCACCGTCTTCGTGCCATCCGTGAAGCTCACCGCAAAGCCTTCCCGGTTTACTCGCCGCAATTGGAACTGGGCTTCTTGAAAGGATGCCTCGAGTCCCACCCGCCGGAACTCGCTCGCAATATACTCTGCCGCAATGTTCAACCCCGCCGACGGAGTGTCGCGGCCCTCCAGGGCATCGCTTGCGAGAAAGCTCACCATCGCACTCAGTGCCCGCGCATCCGCCTGCTTGACGACCTCCGCTGCACTCAGCGTCAAACACAACAAGCCAATAACGAACTTCATTTCATCAGTGTATTCTGAGGCTTTGCAGCACATCGGCCAGATTCAAATCACCACCCGCGGCAAGGGTCTTTACGACATCACCCGGCAAGTGGTCCGCTGGGTGGAAGAGCAGACTGACTCAACCGCGCTATTAACCCTCTTTTGCCGCCACACCTCCGCTTCGCTCACCATCCAGGAGAACTACGACCCCGACGTCATCGCTGACCTGCGCGACTCTTTCGAACGCCTCGTCCCCGAAGATCCGCGCCAGTTCCGTCACACCCTCGAAGGCCCCGACGACATGCCCGCCCATATCCGCACCGTTCTCGCTGGCGTCCACCTTTCCATCCCGGTGGACCGCGGCCAACTGACCCTCGGCACCTGGCAAGGCATCTATCTCTTCGAGCACCGCCGGCAACCCCATCAACGTACCGTGGTGTTACACTTGCTCACGTGAAACAGACTCGCCGCCTCTTCCTCGGCACCTCCGCCGCCGCTGCTCTTCATGCCGCTCCCGCCATGCCCACTCGTGAGTTCGGGCAGACTGGCAAGCGAATTTCCGTTGTCGCCTTTGGCTGTGGCAGCCGCTTCCTCGCCTACAAGAATGAGGACGACGCCATCGCCGTCCTTCACCGCGCCCTCGAACTCGGCATCACTTACTTCGACTCGGCTTACGACTACGGTGCCGGCCTCAGCGAGACCCGCGTCGGCAAAGCGCTCGCCGGCCGCCGCAAGGACGTTTATCTGGTCACCAAACTGCCTTCCCGCAATGGCGACGCTGCCATGCGCATCCTTGAGGGTTCCCTCAAGCGCTGCCAGACCGATCACTTTGATACCGTCCACATTCATTCCCTGACGACCAACGAAGACCTGGCTCAGATCGAGGCTAAGGACGGCGTCCTCAACGCCCTGTACAAAATGCGCGACCAGAAGGTTGTCCGCAACGTTGGTATCTCTTGCCACACCGACCCGAAGGTCCTCCAGACCGCTCTCGAACGCCACGACTTCAACGTCACGCAGTTTGCCCTCAACGCCGCCCGCATCGGCCAGGCGGGTATCGATGGTGACAGTTTTGAAGCCCTCGCCCTCCCCGTCGCCTTGCGCAAGAAGATGGGCGTCACCGCCATGAAGATCTTCGCGCAGGAGAAGCTGAACGGTGCCACCTCAATCGACAACCTGATCCGCTACTCGCTTTCCCTGCCTGTGAGCGCAGTCGTCCTCGGCATGCCGCAGCGGGATCACCTGGAACAGAATGTCGCAATTGCCAAGGCCTTCACGCCCATGCCGCGATCTGAGATGGACAAGCTGAATCAGCAGTTGGGCCGCTTCAAGGCCTCAATCGACAACTACTTCCTCGACCACGCCGACGCTTAACGGCTATTGGAAGAGCCGCCGTTCCCGCTTGAGGAAGGCCGGCATGTCATAGTCATCTTCCGGCTCAGCTTGGGGTTCCGGCTGTATGGGGATCTCTGGTTCGGGTTCCGGCTCGGGCTCAGGAGCGATCATCGTGTCGAAGCTCGTAAACGCATTGGTCGTGACTCCGGCGCTTGCCGCCATCACCATCGGCTGCTCGACTTCCGCCTGACGAACCCTCCGCTCAATCTGTGGCAGAGTTTCCCGCTCGAAGCCGGTGGCAATGACTGTAATTTTGACTTCTTCGCCCATCGACTCATTCATCACAATGCCGAAGTTGATCTGGACGTCTTCATAGCTGGCCGCCTTGCGGATCAGCGCACAGGCCTTGTTGACCTCATGCAGGCCGAGACGGCTGGAGCCGGTGATGTTGATCAGGATGCCGCGGGCTCCGCGGACTCCGCCCTCTTCGAGCAGCGGGCAACTGATGGCCTGCTCGGCTGCCTGCAAGGCAGCGTTGGGGCCGGAGGCGGAAGCGGTGCCCATCATCGCGTAACCCATGCCGGTCATGATGCTCTTGATGTCGGAGAAATCGCGGTTGATCAACCCCGGCGTCGTGATGATGTCGCTGATGCCTTGAACGGCTTGCCGCAGCACGTCATCGGCAACGCGGAAGGCTTCAAAGAAGCTGGTGCCTTCCGGTACCAGCGAGAGCAGACGGTCATTCGGAATCGGGATCACGGTATCGACCGCGGCCGCCAGATCGCTCAAGCCGCGTTCGCCGCTCTTCTTCCGTCGCGGCCCTTCAAACTCGAAAGGCTTGGTGACAACGGCGACGGTCAGCGCGTTCAATTCACGGGCCAGCGAGGCCACAACTGGTGCCGCGCCAGTGCCCGTGCCGCCGCCGAGGCCGGCGGTGACAAAGACCATATCCGCGCCTTCGAGGATCTCGATGATGCGGTCGGTGTCTTCCAGTGCGGCGTTGCGTCCAACTGCCGGGTCAGCCCCTGCGCCGAGGCCATTGGTGATCTTGGCACCGATGGCCAGCTTGTTCGGGACCGGTGAGGCCTGCAAGGCCTGCTTATCGGTGTTGAGAATGTGGAACTCGACGCCCGTCAGGCCCGAATCCATCATGCGCGCAACCGCATTGCTGCCACCGCCGCCGACACCGATGACCTTGATTTTGGTGTTGAGTGAGAAGTCGTCTTCGAGTGAGAATTTCAGTTCCATGCAGGGTCTCCTTAGCGCAGTACCAGATTGAGCAGCCGTGGCAGTGTCCGTTTACTGTCGCGGCGCAGCTTGAGCCGGCCCGCATACATTGCGAGTCCAGCGGCGGTTGTCCAGTCCGGGCTGAGCAGTTCGTCCGGCCAATTGTTGATAGCGTCGGGCAGGCCATTGCGCGAGGGGCAGTTGAGTTCGCGCTCGGCAATGTCGAGCATGCCGGGCAGCTTTGCGCCACCGCCAGTGAGCACTACACCTTCCTGCAGATTGCCGTCCATGCCGAGACGGCTGATTTCCTTGCGGATCACCTGAAAGAGCTGTTCGGCGCGGGCTTCGAGGATTTCGACGATCTGCCAGCGCGAGATCTCCCGCGACTCACGGCCTTCCGCGCCGGGCACTTCGATGATGGTGTTGCCGCTCGACAGGCCGAGCATGGCGCAACCGAATTCTTCCTTGAGCAACTGCGCGTCCTCGGGGGTGCTGGTGAGGTAGTAGGCAAGGTCTTTGGTGAAATGATCGCCGCCGATGCCGACACTGAAACTCCCCACGAGGGCTTCTCCCTCATACAAAGCGATGTCGGTCGAATGGGCTCCGATATCGATGACGCCGATGCCGTGTTCGCGCTCGGCCTCCGTGGTGGCGCAGTAGGCCGCGGCGATGGGTTCAAACACAGATTCATCCATGGCCAGATGGGCCTGGTTGATGGCGTTCTGGATCACACTGTGTTCCTGCTCGCTGGCGGTTACGAGGTGGACGTGAGCTTCCATGCGGGCTGAAGACATGCCACGGGGATTGCGGATGTGGGCGCGGCCATCGACCACGAAGTCCTGCGGGCAGACTTGCAGGATCATGCGGTCGTGCTCCATCTGGACCTCGGCGGCCTGCTTGATGACATAGTTCATGTCGGCGGTTTCGATCTGGCGGGGGCGGCCAAACTCGTAGACTCCGCGCGACGTCATGCCGTCGATGCCGCTTCCGCCCATGCCGGCAACCACGCCGCCGACGGAGACCAGGGCCTGGCACTCGGCCATCTGGACGGCCCAGCGGATGTTCTCGGTGATGGCCCCCTGATCGCGGACACGGCCCTTGAACCAGCCCTTGGACTCGAATTGGCCGTGGCCACGGAACTCGAGGCCGCCATCCACGACTTCGGTAATGAGACAGCGCGTCCAGGCGCTACCGACGTCAAGACCAACAGCGTAAGACTTGGAATCGGACATCTTATTTTTTCTCCTCTTCGGTGGCGGTGACCTGCTCTTCGAGGCGGAGGTCGAAGGTGGTGGCGTTGGGTAGTTTTTCGAGTAGCTGGTCCGCCATGGAGAGGAAGTTCTCGTAGCGGAGGCGGAAGTTCTTGTTGCCGAGCACCAGGGTGATGGCGCGGCCGCGGAAGGGCTGCATGACCTTCAGGTTGTCGATGTCGGTGGCCTGGATCTCGCCGATTTCGCGGACGTGATCGCCCAGGTCGCGGATGAGGCGTTCGACGCGGTGGATACGGAGGCGGCGGGCGGGCTCTTCGACCTCCGGGCCGACGCCTTCGACGACAGGGAGGCTGAAGGCTGCCGAGGGGGGAGCTTCCATGAGAGAACCGTCGGAGTCAATGACGGTAGTCTCCGCGCCACCGGTGCGCTTGACGAAGGCAACGGGCTTGCGCTCGGCGATCTGGACGCTGATGCGGTTGGGCCAGAGCCGGGAGACGGAGGCCTCCTTGATCCAGGGTTCGGCGAGGAGGTCGAGGCGGCGCTGGTCGAGGGGGAGCAGGAAGACGCTGCGCCCGAGGTCGGCTTCAAAGATGCGGAGGATGCGGTCGCGGCTGGCGTAGCGGACGCCCTCGAGTTGGAGGTTGGGGGGCGGGTCGCCGTATTCGGGGGCGCGTTCGAGCGCGAAGCGCGCGTCGCGCATGAAGTAGCGTTCGGCCTGTCCTTCAAGCAGGATGCCGCCACCGAGAACGACGATGATGGAGCAGCCCATCACTCCGCGGCCGAGGATTTTCGAGAAGTTATCGATGGGTTTAGGAGGGCTCTTCTTCATTTCCGTAACTCCGACAAGATCATTTCGCCGGCCTGAGAGACGGTTCCGGCCCCGAGGGTGAGGATCATTTCGCCGGGCTGGGCCTTGGCGGCCAAGGCTGCGGCGGCCGCTTCGAGACTGGGTGCGTAGGCGACATCGCGATGGCCTGAGGCGCGCATTCTTTCGAGGAGAACACCGCTGTTGACGCCTTCAATGGGGGCTTCGCTGGCGGCATAGATGTCGAGGAGAGTGACGCTATCAGCGTCGTTGAAGCTGCGGGCGAAGTCGTCCATCAGGATCTCGGTGCGGGTGTAGCGATGGGGCTGAAAGAGGACGTGAACCTTGTCGAAGCGGCGCTGGCGGGCGGCGTTGAGGGTGGCGCGGACCTCGGTGGGGTGATGGCCGTAGTCGTCGATGACGGTGACGCCGTTGACTTCCCCCTTGAACTGGAAGCGGCGGTCGACGCCTTCAAAGGCGGCGAGGCCCGCGGCGATGGTGGCCGGGGCAAGGCCAAGCTCGAGGGCGACGGCGATGGCGGCGGTGGCATTGAGGACATTGTGGGCGCCGGTTACGGGGACGGTGAAGCGGCCGAGGTGCTGGTCGAGGCGGTAGAGGTCGAAGGATGATTGTGATGTTGACATCTCAATATCACGAATCATCAGGCCGGCTTGCGGGGTGGTGCCGTAGGTGACGATGCGGCGGCGGATATCGGGCAGGATGCGCTGCACGTTCTCGTCGTCAATGCACAGGATCGAGACCCCGTAGAAGGGGACGCGGTTGATGAAGTCCGTGAAGCTGGACAGGACGCGTTCAAAGGTCTTGTAGTAGTCGAGGTGCTCGCGGTCGATGTTGGAGACGACGGCGATGATGGGGGCGAGCTTGAGAAAGCTGCCGTCGCTCTCATCGCTTTCGACCACGAGGAGGTCGCTTTGGCCGACGCGGGCGTTGGTGCCGCCCATGGTCTTGACGCGGCCACCGACGACGACGGTGGGGTCGAGGCCGCCGTGAGCGAGGATGGTGGCGACCATGGAAGAAATGGTTGTCTTGCCGTGGCTACCGCCGACGGCGACGCCGTACTTGAGGCGCATGAGCTCGGCGAGGAGTTCACCGCGAGGGATGACAGGGACTTTGCGCTCGCGTGCCGCGAGGACTTCCGGGTTCGAGTCGGATAGGGCGGAAGTGGCCACGACTGCGGTGACATCGGCCTCCACGTTGGCGGCCTGATGGCCGGTGAAGATGACGGCGCCACGGCTGGCGAGGCGGTCGGTGATGGGGCTGGCCTTGAGGTCGGAGCCGGAGACGCGATGGCCGAGCGTAAGCAAGACTTCAGCCAGGCCGCTCATGCCGATGCCGCCGATGCCTACGAAATGGAAGTGTTGCTCGCGAAAAAACATTTGTGTCAGTTTACGTTTTAGATATTTCCAACAGGATATCAGCCGCGCGGTGGGCCGCGCCGGACTTTGCCAGGCTGCGGGAAGCGCTGGCCATGGAGGATAAGGTGGCTGGGTCGGCCAGGAAGCGGTGGAGGAGATCGTGCAGGGTGTTGCCGGTAAGTTCCTCGTCACGGAACATGAGGGCAGCGCCCGCATCGACAAAGGCCTGAGCGTTTTTTGCCTGGTGGTCGTCGGTGGCAAAAGGGAAGGGAACAAGGATGGCGGGGCGGCCGGCGGCGGCCAATTCACTGACGGCTCCGGCACCGGCGCGGGAGAGCACCAGATCGGCGGCGGCGACGGCAGAGGGCATGTCGTCAAGGAAAGCGGAGACTTCACCATCTAAACCAGTTGAAACAAAATCTCGAGAAATGGTTTCAACGTCGCGGCGGCCGCATTGGTGGATCAAGCGGACGGGGAGACGGCTGGCGCGGAGGAGGGGCCAGAGTTCGCGGACGGCCCGGTTGAGAGTTTGGGAGCCCTGGCTGCCGCCGGTGATGAGAAGAGTGATTGAGCCGGTGAAGGGTTTGGGTTCCAAGGCGAAAAAGGCATCGCGGACGGGGAGGCCGGTGACTTCGACTGTCGCGGCGGGGAAGTAGGAGGCAGCTTGGGGAAAAGAGAGAAGTGCTTTGCGGGCAAAGCGGCCCAGGCGGCGGTTGACGAGGCCGGGCATGGCATTGGGTTCCATGACAACCAGCGGGAGGCCCCGGATGAGGCTGGCGATGACGGGAGGCGCTGCGGCATAGCCGCCGAGGCTGAAGCAGGCGGCGGGGCGATGGCGGGAGATCGAAGCCAGACTCGCCAGGATGCTGAGGGGAAGCTGCCAGAGGAGGCGGAGTTTGGCCCGGAGGCCGACGCCCTGGAAGCCGCCGATTTCGATGAAGTCGAGCGGGAAGCCGCGAGCGGGGACCAGGCGGGCCTCAAAGCCATTGCGGGTGCCGATGAAGAAGGCTTCGTGACCGCGAGCGCGTAGCTGTTCGGCCACGGCGAGCAGAGGCATGACATGGCCGCCCGTGCCGCCGCCGGCCATCAGGAAGCAGTTTCGAGCCATTGGGCATCCTCACTGACGCTCATCAAGATACCGAGCGAGATCAAGGTGCTCACCAGTGAACTGCCGCCATAGCTGATGAGAGGCAAGGGGATTCCCTTTGCGGGGCCCATGTCGAGGACCACGCTGATATTGATCAAGGCCTGAACGAGCAGGGAGACACTGATGCCCAGGGCGAGGAAGCGGCCGAAGTCTTCGCGGGCCGTCCAGAAGAGGCGGAAGCCGCGCCAGAAGACAAGGAAATAGCCAGCCAGTAGGGCGGAAGTTCCCCAAAGACCGAGTTCTTCGCCGATGACAGCGTAAATAGTGTCGGTGTGGGCCTCGGGCAGGAAGAAGATTTTCTGGTGACTGCCCATCAGGCCACGGCCGAGCGCGCCGCCGGAGCCAATGGCGATTTTGGCCTGGCGGATCTGGTAGCCGGGATCGCGGGTGGTATTGGAGTTGGCGATGCGGTTTTTGATGTAGCCCTGGGAGTCAATTTTGTCGAGGAGTTCATATTTGGGGTCGACAAACTGGACGACACGGGCGAGGCGGTAGGGTTTGGAAATGATGCCGCCGATCAGGAAGACTCCGGCTAGTGCGGCAGCAGCGGCAAGGTAGCGGAGATGGATGCCCGCAACGAAGAGGAGAGCGACGACGGGGACGGCGAGCGCGATGGCGGTGCCGAGGTCCGAGGCGAGGACGACGCCGGCGAGGACGACTAGTGTGAGCCCGGCAGGGAGAAGGGTATAGCGGCTATTGATAGCCGGGAGCCGGCGGCTGAGGAAGTAGGCCACGAAGATGATGAGGGCGGGTTTGGCGAACTCCGAGGGCTGGAACTGGAAGAAGGGGAGGCGAATCCAGCGGTGGGCGCGCGGGTCCATGAAATAGGCCACGGGGAGGAGGGCGATGACTAGGCCGAGGGGGATAAAGGCCCAGACGGGGTCCTTGAGCAGGAGGTAATTCTGCCGCTTGAGGAACATGAGGAGCACGAAGGAGACAATTGCGGCGGCCAACTGCCGAAGGTAGGGTTCTTCCATGAAGCCGCCCTTGAAGCCAGTGGGGATGGATGTGGCGCTGTAGACCATGATGAGGCCGAAGCAGGTCATGAGTAGAACGGCGAAGAAGAGAGTCCAGTCAGTGACTTTACGAGCCATTAGAGTGCCTCCACGAGTTGGCGAAAGGAGTCGCCGCGGTGTTCATAGCTGGTGAATTGATCGAAGCTGGCGCAAGCGGGCGCAAGCAGAACGGTGTCGCCGGGGGTGGCTTGGGCGACGGCATGATGGAGCGCGGCAGACAAGGTGCCGCAGGCGGAAAGGGGGAGTTTGCCGCCGAGTTCCTTTTCAATCAGGGGTGTGGCTGCGCCGATGAGCAGGACGCCCTTGGCTTTGGCCTGGAGCAGGGGCAAGAGGGGGAGGTAGCTGCCGCCTTTGTCGGTGCCGCCGAGGATGACCCAGAGCGGGGCGGGGAGGGCCTCAATGGCCTTGAGGGTGGCGTCAACGCTGGTGGCCTTGGAGTCGTTATAGAAGCGGATTCCGCGCACTTCGCGGACAAATTCGAGCCGGTGGGGAACACCCTTGAAAGAGGCGATGGCAGTGGCAATGGAAGAGTGTGAAGCACCGGCAAGAGAGGCCATGACGGCGGCGGCCATGACGTTTTCGAGGTTGTGAGCGCCGGGCAGGGGGACGTCGGAGGTGGACATCAGGGTTTGGCCGAAGAGCTCAATGTTCGAGCCATTGAGGTGGGCGGCATCGCCGTTGAAGAAGTAGTTGCGGGCAGAGGACGGGACCGGGTGGGTTGAGCGGGCATTGAGGACTGCACAGTCGGCGGCGGTCTGGTTGCGGAAGATGTTGAGCTTGGCGGCGGTGTAGGCTTCGAGGGTAAGGTGGCGGTCGAGGTGGTTGGGGGTGATGTTGAGGATGGCGGCGATTTGGGCGTGAAAGCGGGAGACGGTTTCAAGCTGGAAGCTGGAAAGTTCCAGAACATTCCACTGGAGAAAGGTAGCAGTAGCGACCATGTCCGTAACGGGCAGGCCGATATTGCCTCCAACCTGGCAGGCGATGCCAGCGGAATGGAGGATATGGCCGGTGAGGGAGATGGTGGTTGTCTTGCCATTGGCGCCGGTGCCGGCGAGGATGGGGCCGCGGAGGAACTCAAAGGCGAGCTCGACTTCGCCGAGGACAGGAATGGAGCGAGCGAGGGCGTCCTGAAGGAGCGGAAGGGAAAGCGGGACACCGGGGGAGACTACCAGGGTGTCGATCGAGGCTAAGTTGACCCCGGAAAGAGGTAAGTAAGAGATTTCCGAGTTTTCCACAATCGTTTGTGCAAAAGGTAAGTCGGACAGAGGACGGGAGTCGGTACAAGTGAGTTTGTGGGCGTAGGGACGGAGTAAGTTCAGGGCGGCGATGCCACTTTTGCCGAGGCCGATGACGAGGATATGTTGACCGTGGAAGCGCATCGTGGGTTACCGGAGCTTGAGGGTGGCGAGGGCAAAGAGGGCCATGACGAGGCCCGTGATCCAGAAGCGGGCGATGACCTTGGATTCTTTCCAGCCGAGGAGTTCAAAGTGGTGGTGGAGCGGCGCCATTTTGAAGATGCGCTTGCCGCGGAGCTTGTAGCTGCCGACCTGGAGGACGACGCTCAAGAGTTCGATGACGTAGACGCCGCCGATGAAAGGGAGAAGGAGTTCCTGTTTGATGAGGACGGCCACGGTGCCCATACCGCCGCCGAGGGCGAGAGAACCGACGTCGCCCATGAAGACCTCGGCGGGGTGGGCGTTGTACCAGAGAAAGCCCAGGGAGGCGCCGATCATGGAGGCGCAGAAGATGGTGAGCTCGCCGGAGCCGGGGACGCGTTCGAGTTCCAGGTAGGTGGCGAATTCGCGGTGGCCGGCGAGATAGCAGAGGGCGGTCATGGCGGAAGAAGCGATGACCATCAGGCCGATCGCGAGGCCATCGAGACCGTCGGTGAGGTTGACGGCGTTGGTGGAGCCGACGAGGACCAGGATCATGAAGATGTAGAAGGGCGCGAAGGCGAGGGCGAAGGTCCAAGGGTTGGCGGCGAGCGAGGCAATGATGAGGTCAGGCTTAAAGGACTTGAGGAAAGGCACGTTCATCGAGGTGGTGTACTGGCCTTTGGCGTTGAGCAGGAGGAGAACGAAGCCGATGACCATGGCGACGCCGACCTGGAGGAGAAATTTCTGTTTGGCGGTGAGGCCCAGGTTGCGCATCTTTTTGAGCTTGGTGTAGTCGTCATAAAAACCAATGGCACCGAAGCCGATGAGGCTGCCGAGGGCGATCCAGACGTAGACATTGCGGAGGTTAGCCCAAAGTAGAGTGGGAACCACGATGGAGAGAATGATGAGCAGCCCGCCCATGGTGGGCGTGCCGGCTTTGGTTTGGTGGGATTGGGGACCCTCTTCGCGGATGAACTGACCAATGGAGAGTTCGCGGAGCTTGCGGATCATCCAGGGGCCGACCAGCAGCGAGATGAGCAAGGCAGTGACGAGCGCAATAGCGGTGCGGAAGGTGAGGTAGCCGAAGAGCCGGAAGGGGCCGAAATAGGGCTGGAGGGTTTCGAAAAGGAGCCAGTAGAGCATGGTCAGGCGAGGAACCTTTCGAGGGCGAGTTCGACGCGGGTGCCGCGGGAACCCTTGAAGAGAATGGTGTCGCCAGGCTGGGCAATTTGACGGAGGGCAGTTCCGGCAGATTCGGGATCCTCAAAAAATAACGCGGCGCGATCGGACAGACCGGCCTTCAGGGCTGACTCGACAGTGAAGCGAGCCGCGCCGCGTATCCCAATGAGCACAGAAATACCACTCTCCACCGCATAGAGACCAAGTGCAGTGTGGAGAGGCTCGGCCCAGTGGCCAAGTTCGCGCATCTCCCCCAGGACGGCGATGCGGCGGCCTTTGGCGGTATCGCGCAAGAGGTCGAGCATGGCTTTGACAGCGTCCGGGTTGGAGTTGTAGCAATCGTTCCAGATCGTGATGCCGTGATGGTCGAGCTTTTCCGTACGCATCTTTGGCATTTCGATCGAGTGGGCGGCTTCGCTGAGTTGCCGGAGGGGGACACCCCATTGGCGGGCAACGGCGACGGCCGCAGTGAGATTGAGGACGCCGATGCGTCCGGGAATTCTTGAGTGGAAGGGCTGGGAATCGATTTGGAAATCAGCGCCATCGGCAGAGTAAGAAACGCGGGTGGCGCGGACATGGGCAGCATCGCTCAGGCCGAAGGTTTCGACACGGGCGCGAGTGAAATCCTCAAAGGCGGCGACGCGGAGGTCGTCGGCGTTGAGCACGGCGAGGCCGGATGCGGGAAGGGATTCGATGAGTTCGCGCTTGGCGGCGGCGATGCCTTCGATGCCGGAGAAGTTTTCAATGTGGGCGTAGCTGACGTTGGTGACCACTCCGATTTGGGGGGTGGCAATTTCACAGAGGCGGCGAATTTCGCCAGCGTGGTTCATGCCCATTTCGAGGACGGCAGCGCGGGAGGTATCGGCGATGCGGAGAAGGGAAAGAGGCAGCCCGAGGTGGTTGTTGAGATTGCCGGTGGTCTTGCTGGTGGGCAAGGCGAGGGCCATGAGGGCGGCGGTGGCCTCTTTGCTGGAAGTTTTGCCGGCGCTGCCGGTGATGGCGATGACGGTGTGGCCCCATTGCTGGCGGGCGGTGGCAGCAAGATGCTGGAGGGCGGCGACGGTATGGGGGACGACGAGTTGGGGGCCGGTAAGGCCGGGCTGGGGACGTTCGACGAGGGCGGCTGCGGCACCTTGGGCAAAGGCAGCGGCGATGTGGAGGTGGCCATCGGTGTTTTCACCGGGAAGGGCGATGAAGAGGTCGCCGGGGGCTACGGTGCGGGAGTCGATCGAATAGCCGGTGATGGAGGCGTCGGCAGGCGGCGGAGCGATGCCGAGGATGCGGGCGATTTCGAGCAGGGAAAGCGTCATGCTGTTTGCTCCTGCTGGTAGCCAGCAACGGCGAGGGCATGCCGGGCGACGAGGCGGTCGTCGAAGGGGTGTTTGGTTTTGCCGATGATCTGGTAATCCTCGTGGCCTTTGCCGGCGAGGAGAATGATGTCGTTGGGGCGGGCCATGGCGATGGCCTTGTGGATGGCCTTGCTGCGGTCGGCTTCGATGGTGAGTGGAGTATCGAAGCGGCGCAGGCCGACGAGGGCGTCGTTCATGATGGAGATCGGATCTTCCGTGCGGGGGTTGTCGCTGGTGAGGATGACGTGATCGCTGGCTTCGGCGGCGGCCATGCCCATGAGGGGGCGCTTGGAGCGGTCGCGATCGCCGCCGCAACCGAAGAGGGTGATGACGCGCCTGGGCTTGAGAGCGCGGGCGACACGGATGGCATTGCGGAGGGCGTCATCGGTGTGGGAATAGTCGACGATGACGAGGAAGGGCTGGCCGAGATCGACACGCTCAAAGCGGCCGGGGACGGCAGGGCAGTTGGCAATGCCGGCGAGCACGGCATCGAGGGAAACGCCGCTACCGAGAGCGGCGGCGGCCGCGGCGAGAATGTTGCCAATGTTTACATCGCCGAGCATGGGGGAATGAACAGGGACCGTGGCCTGGGGCGTGACAAGGTCAAAGCTGATGCCATCAAAGCCGGTGCGGACATTGATGGCGCGGATGGTGGATTTTGGAGAGCCGGGATGGAAGGCGAAGCTCCAGAGTTGGGAAGCCGGTGAGACGGGGATGCGGCGGCCGTAGTCATCGTCGAAATTGATAGCGGCGACCGTGGGCGGCGGGGCATCCTGGCCGCGGAAGAGTTCGCATTTGGCGGCGAAGTAGGATTCCATGTCGCCGTGGAAGTCGAGGTGGTCGCGGGTGAGATTGGTAAAGATGGCGGACTGGAAGTGGAGGCCCCAAACGCGGCCGAGGGCGAGGGCGTGGGAAGAGACTTCCATGGCCACGGCGGCGGGTGAGCCGGGGGCGAGGAGTTCGGCGAAGTGTTCGTAGAGTTCGACGCTTTCGGGGGTGGTGTTGATGCTGGGGAGGCGGTGCTCGCCGAGGCGGTATTCGATGGTGCCGAAGAGGCCGGTGTAAAGGCCGGCGGCGGCGAGGATGGAGGCGAGGATGTAAGCCGTGGTGGTTTTTCCGTTGGTGCCGGTGATGCCGTGGAGAGCGAGGCGGTTGAGCGTGGGGTCGCCGGCAAAGTGGCGGGCGAGGAGAGCAAGAGCGCGGCGCGGTTCGGGGACCTGGATCCAGTAAGGCTCAAGGCCCGCGGGGGCGGGGAGGTCGCTTGCAATTGCCGTTGCGCCCTGGGTCATGGCGGCCTGGGCGAAAGTGCGGCCGTCGACGTTGGCGCCAGAGAAGGCGAAGAAGATCATGCCGGGCTGAATGCGGCGGGAGTCAAAGTGGACACCGGAGGCGACACGTGCAGCGAGATCCTCGCGGAGAGGGGAGGAGAGAGGGAGACTCTCGAAGAGCTGGGCGACGGTGGCTGGGGAGGGATTCAATGCAGTGGTTCGTCCTCAGCGCCCAAGGCGCACTTTGATCTTTTGGCCATAGGCGACGGGTTCGCCGGGGGCAGGGGATTGGGCGCGGACGATTCCGCTGCCGGAAGGGTCGATACGGAAGCCTTTGGTGCTGGCCTGTTCGAGAACGCCACGGAGGGAGAGGCCGATGAAGTTGGGAGCGACGAAGCTGGCGTTGGATTCGATGGTTTCGGAGTTGTCAGTGTCTTCGAGGAGGCTGTCTTCGGAGAGGAAGGCATCGGCGGCATCGGCAGTGGATTCCTGCGTGGCGGGACTGCTGGCAGTTTCTGTGTCAGGCAGGTCCTGGGGCGTATTGAGGATGCGGAGGGCGGCGGCGGTCACTTTGCTGAAAACGGGGGCAGCGACAACGCCGCCAAAAACGGAAGACCCGTTGAGGGTGATGACTGTTACGAGCCGCGGGTTGTTGACGGGGGCGAAGCCGACGAAGGAGGCGTGGTATTTGCTGAGGTATTTTTTCGACTTGGGGTCGAAGATCTGGGCGGAGCCGGTTTTGCCGCCGACGGAATAGCCGCGGATCTTGGCGCCTTTGCCGGTGCCGGCGAGGACGACGCGCTCCATCATCTGGCGCATGGTGACGACGGTTTCGGGGGAGAGGATCTGCTGGGGCTGATCGTAGCTTTCCCTGAAGGAGGCGGGCTGGAGGCTGACGGGGCCGTCGGTTGGCGATTCAATGCGGCGGGTAAGGCTGGGGCGGATGAGCTTGCCGCCGTTAGCGATGACGGAGACGCCCTGGGCGAGTTGGGCGGTGGTGGTCATGACTTCATGGCCCATGGCGACGGAGCCGATGGAGCTCTTGGACCAGCGGGAGAGGCGGAGGAGGCGGCCAGCGGATTCGCCCGGCAGGGGGAGGCCCGTGGGGGAGCCGAAGCCGAAGGTGCGGAGGTGCTGGTGGAGGAGCTTGTTGCCGAGGGTGAGGCCGACCTGGATGGTGCAGATATTGGAAGACTTAGCGAGAGTGTCTTCGACGCTGAGGTAGCCGTAGCCGCCTTTGGAGGCATCGTGAATGACGCGGCCGAAGAGGTTGAACCGGCCGTTGCCGCAATGGAAAACAGTGGAGGGTTTGACGGTTTTTTCTTCAATGGCGGCAGCGATGGTGAAGACCTTGAAGACGGAGCCGGGTTCGCCGGCGCTCTGGACGGTGAGGTTCTGGCGGGCTTCCATCTTGTTGACCCGGAGGTTGGGGTTGTAGGTGGGGTAGCTGGCCATGGCGAGGATTTCGCCGTTGTGTGGGTCGATGACCATGGCGCGTCCGGACCAGACGTGGTTGGCTTCCACGGCTTCGGCAAGTTGCTTTTCGAGCTCGTACTGGATGCGGTAGTCGATGGTGAGAACGACGTTGTTGCCGGGGAGAGGTTCGACTTCAACCTGGCTTTCAAAGCCACGGTGGCGGACGTCGGTGACGACGCGAGCGAAGCCGGGGCGGCCGGAGAGCTCGTCATCGAGGCCCTGCTCAATGCCGCCATTGCCTTGTTGCTCGAAGTCGACACCGCCGAGGACGTGGGCGGCGAGCTGGTCATTGGGGTAGACGCGGATGGAGGAGGATTCGAACTGGATCCAGCCAAGGTGGAGGCTCTTGAGACGGTTGGCCTGTTCCTGGGTGATGTTCTGGGCGACACGGTAGTAGCCGCGGCGCTCCTGCTGTTTGGTCTGGAGCGTGGTGGCGAGGCTTTGTTGATCGACTCCGAGGATGGCGGAAAGGATCTCGGCGGCGACTCCAACATTGGGAAGTTGGGCCGGGTTGACGACGACGGTTTCCACGGGGACGCTGATGGCGAGGATGTGGCCGTTGCGGTCAAAGATGGTGCCGCGGTGGGCCGGGATTTCGACGAGGCGGGTTTGCTGTTGGTCGGCGAGGTCGGCGTAGTAGTCGTGTTTGACGATCTGGACGTAGAAGAGCTTGAGAGCGACAGCGATCCCCCAGAGGACAAGAGCGCGGAGCAGCCAGCGGACGCGGCGCTCAATGGCGGGATGGATCGACGGCACCATGCGGAACTCCTGTTCTTGCCAAGTTAAAAAATCAAGTAGAGGGCACTTTTTGGCGTGAGCCGGAAATGCCCTCTACTTGCCGGAGGGGAGACTGTTCTGGTTGAAAGCGTAGGAGCCCTTGGGAGTGAGGTGCTGAACCATCTCGGGGGGAGGATCGATGAGGTGTTGGGTTTTGGCGACCTTTTCCAGGGTTTGGAGGTTGGTGTGGCGGGCTTCGAGGGCGCGCAGTTCTGCGATTTCGCGGCGGAGTTGATCCTGCTCGGCGCGCAGTTCATGGACCTGTTTGCCGGCGACCATTCGGTAGGCACCGGGGAGGAGGAGGCCGGTGAAGATGAGGGAGCCGGTGACGACGGCACCGAGCGCGCGCCAGGAGGACTTGCGCTGTTTGGGGTCGTCGGCGCGGACGACCATGGAGTTGTCAATGGGCTTGGCTTCGAAAAAAAGTTCCTCGCCGGGGAAGGCGGGGAGCTTGCGGAAGTCCGGGTTGGTATTGCGGGCGCGGTTATAAACGCGGCGCGGGGAGGCGGCCCGGGGTTGGGGCTGCTGGGTATCTTCCTGTTGGTGTGAGTAAGCCAATGCCGACATAAGTTCCTCCGAAAAAACTAATTTCTACTAAGCTGCCTGCCATTCGATGGCGCGTAACTTCGCACTACGCGAAGCGGGATTGATTCTGAGTTCTTCGTCGCCGGGTTTGACGACGTGTTTGGTCAGGATGGTGGCCTGACCGGCGCGCTGAAATTCCTGAAAACGCTGCTTGACGATTCTGTCTTCCGAACTATGGAAGGTGAGGGCGACGATACGAGCACCCTGGGCGGCGATTTGGGGGAGAGCGTCGAGGAGCGCGCGCAGTTCTTCAAATTCGCGGTTGATATAGAGTCTCAGCGCCATGAAAGTTTTCGTAGCGGGAGAGATTTTCGTGCCCCGGGCCCCGTCCCGATGACCAGCTAGCTGGGCAAGCTGACGGGTCGTGGAAAT
This sequence comes from uncultured Bryobacter sp., assembly GCA_964510335.1. Lineage (GTDB taxonomy): Bacteria > Acidobacteriota > Terriglobia > Bryobacterales > Bryobacteraceae > Bryobacter. Next base: position 21,110 of record CAZECF010000046.1, read on the forward strand.
GGGCCTGGCCCGGACCACAGCTCTGGCAATTGCCCGTGACCTCCATTCTTCGCCGTATTCGTAGATGATGTCGGCGAGTTCTTTTTCAGAGAACGTGTTGACGACGTCCGCCGCGGTAAGATCCTGATCCGAATCCCGGGACATGCGCATGTCGAGGGGCCCGTCGAGCCGGAAACTGAAGCCGCGATCGGCCTCGGTCAGTTGTTTCATACTGACGCCGAGGTCGAAGAGGATCGCGTTGAGTTTTCCGATGCCCATATCGTTCAGCCTTTGGGGGAAGGTGGAGAAGACGCCTTGAGTGGGCCGAATCCGCGCGGAGTATTCCCGCGTATTTTCGACTGCCTCGGCGAGGCTCTCGCCATCCCGATCGTTCATTACCAGAACGCCGGTATCCAGGAGGGCGGCAATTTGTTTGGAATGCCCCCCCAGGCCGGCTGTAAAATCAGCCACCCGGCTATCCGGACGGATGGCCAGGAATTGCAGCACCTCCGCGGACATCACCGGGAAGTGCGGCATGATATTCGACTACCTCATCCCTTTCGACTGAAGCCGTTTGGCTACCGCAGCGGGATCAGACTTGCCGGCCGTGCCACGCCGCGCGAGGTGGCGGGCTTCAGACCGGACGAGAATGTGGTCGCGGTAGACCCCTATGTAAAAAACACCGGGCAGGGTGTTGATATTGAGGCGCTGACGAAATTCCAGGGGGAGGGTAAAGCGGAAATTGTCGTCATAAGCCAGGTCAACGCCCAGGTCGCGCATCCGGAAGAGCGTGTCTTCGGCGTCATCCTGAAATTCCGGATCTTCGGCCAGATCTTCGAGGAGACGGCATTGCTTAATGAATGCATCCCGGGTATACATATGAATGTCGAGGTCGTCGTATGAAGTGACAAAGAACTTAGCGCCCAAGGCCTTCAGGTAGTCGTGAAAAACGCTTGGTGCTTTGAGGCGTCCGCCAGAGTCAATCCCGCACTTGTAAAAGCCCAAGGGGGCCAAGTCACCGGGATTTTGGTGGTCAGACACGTCTCAATTTGTTTGGGGCGGTTGGAAGGTCCAATTTGGTCCATTCCAGTCCATCCCCGTCCATAGGTTTACTTTAGAGGTATTTCTAGGGTCTTGCAATACCCCTGTGCGAATTTCTTGCATATTCCTGTGGAGGAATAAGTCTTCGTCTTTTGTTCGACTTAGGACGTGGAAATGCGTCTGCTACATTGGTAGGGCTATGAGCACGCTGTCTCTGTATGACATTGATCCCGGTGACGAGATGCCGGAAGTGGTACGGATGATCGTCGAGATTCCGATGGGATCGGCGAACAAGTATGAATATGACGGGGAATTTGGGCTATTCCGGCTGGACAGGTCCTTATATGCCTCGGTGCACTATCCAGGGGACTATGGCTTTATTCCCGGGACGCTGGCGGAGGATCATGACCCGCTGGACATATTGGTGCTGGTGTCGAACCCGAGCATTACGGGGTGTCTGATGATGGTGCGGCCGGTGGGGATCCTGAACATGATCGACAGCGCGGAGCGGGATCAGAAGGTGCTGGCGGTGCCGACGCGGAATCCGCGGTTTGAGCAGATCCACACGATTGACCAGGTATTTCCGCACACGCGGCGGGAGATCGAGCACTTCTTCACCATTTATAAGGAGTTGGAAGGGAAGCGGACGGTGATGGAGGGCTGGGGCGGGCCGAAGGAAGCGCGGAAGGCGATATTGGAGTCGCGGCAGGCGTATCTGGAGGCGAAAGAAGCGAAGGGGGAGTAGGAAAACCACCTAGAGCGAAAAACATTCTCTCAAGTCCAAAGATTTGCAGATTTTTGTTAAAATACGGACTTGGGAGAAATTTGACGCTCATGCTTTTTAGGCTGGAAATCGAAAACTTCCATTCGATTCGGGACTCGCAGGTGATTGACCTGACAGTTGCTCCGAATGTGACGGATGAGGGGAACCGCTTCGCGCCAATCTTTCCGGGGTCACAATTGAGGGCTCCCAAAGTGGTGGCGGTGTACGGGGCGAACGGGTCAGGAAAGACGACGGTGCTGCGAGCGCTACAGTTCTTGCTCCTCTTCGCTGGAACCAGCGCGAATTGGACGAACTTGATTATCGGACGATTCAATGATGCTGCGTCCGCGACGCGTCGAATCCGTTTGGCGATTGAATTTGGCGGGGAGATGAATCTGAACCCCGAACCGACAGATCAGGCCGTTGAGTATGGCGTTTACCGCTATGAAGTCGCCATTCAAGTGGAGAATGGCGAGCCGAAGGGTGTTGAGTTGGAATGGCTGCGGCAGAAGCCCGGCGGGCAGGGGAAGTGGCAGCGGGTATTCGAGCGCAACGAGGAGGGGAAGGTAAAGGGGTCCACCGCTTTTCCGCTTACGGGGTTTCAGCATCTGGTGAATACGCTGCGACCGCATGCGTCCGTGATTGCGTCGTTCGGTCTGTTTCAGCATCCCACGGCGGCGGCTTGGGCGGATATGGCAAAGCGGGTATTGATGATCATGGGGCCATCGTCGATTATGCCGGACCGCCAGATGCTGGATTTTCTGGATGACCAGCCAAAAATGCTGGAGCGGCTGAACCGGGAATTGAGCCGCATGGATGCAGGGGTAGAAGAAATGCAGTTTCAACTGACTCCCGATGGCAAGCTACCGTATTTCAAGCATTCGGGTCTTCACCTTGTGATGCCTTGGACGCTGGAGAGTCATGGCACGCAATCGTTCATTAAGATGTTTCCCGTGCTGGCCCACACCCTCGAAGAGGGGGGATTCTGCCTTATCGATGAGTTCGATTCCTCCCTTCACCCGCTGCTGATCGAAGAGATCCTGCGCTGGTTCCGTGACGAGGAGAAGAATCCCATGAATGCGCAAATCTGGTTCACCTGTCATTCGGCCTCTTTGCTGGAGAACCTGTCGAAGGAAGAAGTTGTGCTGACAGAAAAGGACCGGCAGGGGCGGACGACGGCTTATAGTCTGATGGACGTGAAGGTGCGACGGGACGATAATCTGTATCGCAAGTATTTGAGCGGGGCTTTGGGCGGGGTGCCGAGGATCGGATGAGGCGGCGCCACCTCAAACCGCAGCGCCGGCCAATATTCGTCGGATGCGAGGGCGAGTCGGAACAAGGGTATGCGCAGCTGTTGCAAGACCTGGCAGACGAGGCAAAGCTTCCTGTTCATCTGCACGTAGAGATTCTCAGAAAGGGCCATGCGCTTTCGCGGATTGAGTTTGCGAGGCGGAAGGTAGCAGAGCTGCAGCAGAAGCGGGCGGGATTCCACGACAAATTTCTGATGTTGGATTCCGATGAGTTTGAGCGTCGGCCGGAAGGACAGGAAGAAGCAAGGCGGGTGGCGGTGGCGAGTGGCTTTCGCGTGATCTGGCAAGAGCCTTGTTTTGAAGCGCTGCTGTTGCGCCACTTTGGAGTGCGCAGGCCACCCAACACTGGAGCAGCGTTGGATGCATTGCAGCGGGAGTGGCAGGAATATCGCAAAGGGTCGAGCCGAGTGGAATTGAAGCGCAGGATTGACCTTGAGGCGGTGTTGCGGGCTGCGAGGGTAGAGGACGGGCTGGCGATTCTGCTCCGCGTGATTGGGTTAATCGAAGAGGACTAGCGGAATGGGGGTTAGAGCCAGCCTTCTTTGGCGGCCTTGGCATAGGCCTGGATTACGGGGTTGGTTTGGCGGGCGATGGCGGCATCGTAACGTTGCTGGACGCCGGGGGCCAGTGTTGGAATCTGCTGGATGAACAGGGTGAGCCGAATCAGCCAATAACCGGGGTGTTTTGCCTGGACTTCCAAGCCGTCGAGCGAGGTGAGGGTGTCGAAGAATTGGCGATCGGGGCACTGCTCGATACTTCTTCTGACTGCTGGAGTTCCTTCTTCTGATGGTAGATCTCGTCCATGTTGGGTACACGCCCGCTGGAAGGCATTGCCACCATGACCGCGAGAGCCGACAATTTGGCAGCCACGAACGCGACGCTGGACAAATCCGCGCGCTTCCACCCGCTCAATTCGGAAACCAGGTCGCGATAGGCTTGCCGCCATCGTGGTTCGTTCTGACGGTCGTGAGGTTGGCCTCGCAAGCGCCTGACGCTATCCAGAAAATAGAGGTAATCGTCAACCGTCGAGGGGGTTTCAATCGGGCCGCTTGCCTGCCAAGATGGTTTGCCGTTCCATTCAAGGGGCTTGACGCCTTGCGCCGCGAAGGCTGAGTTGAAGAATCGAAGTGCATCCACTTGAGGAGGAGGCGCCAAGGTTTGCAGACCGCAGACCGGCGCGGTTAACGCACGCTCGGCAAGGGCGCGGAAGGCGATGGCGATCTCGGGGATTTTGCTGGCCCGCTCGATCAACGACTTGTGATGTACCCACCATTCCGGACTCGAAATCGGCCAACCGCTCAGGCGGAGATTCAATTCCTCGATCATGGCCGTGCGGACTTTGCCGGAGATGGCAGCGTGGTCGAAGATTTTCAGCGCGTCATGCAACTGGCTGATGGACCGGATCAAGCGCATGGAGCGTCGGCCGAATTCCAGGTCGTCCCCCTTGGCCCTTTCCGCTTCCGTAAAGCCTTGGGAGATGGCCGTTGGGACGGCGGCAAAATAGGACGACCAAACCGGCAGCAGCAGATCCTTGCAGTCGGGGGCGACCCAGCGCGCGCTCTCCAATTCTTCGGTGACTCGTTCCAACATGAGGAGAGCTTTGTGGGCTGACTTTGGTTGCATCCATTGAACGGCGCGAATGCCCAGCGACAGGCGATCCAATCTCGCCCCGGAGCCGAGGGTTAATTGATTCGCGGTGGAATTCGCATCTCGAATGAAAGTCACCATGGGGAAAGGGGCAAGGTTTGTGTAGGCTCTATCCTCAAATAGTTCCTCCAACATTCGGTGTGCAGCAGGCCCCCCGCGGTCGCTCCAACGCAGCGCCAGATCAGTTCTGAAGGGCTCTGGCAGGGTCCGGATCATTCGCGTGGTGGCTTCGTTGTCGTCTGCCGCCAGCATAGGGATGTTAAGACTTATTAGGGTTGTGAGGATGAGATGACGCATAGGAGACTCAGAGCCAACCCTCTTTGGCAGCCTTAGCGTAAGCCTGGATTACGGGATTGGTTTGGCGGGCCACGGCAGCATCATAGCGTTGCTGGACGCCGGGAGCCAGTGTTCGCATCTGCTCGAGGAATATGGTTAGCCTCGACAACCAATAACCAGGATATTTTGTTTGGACTTCCAGTCCGTCAAGTGAGGTGAGTGTGGCAAGAAACTCGGCTACCGGGGCACTATTCGAAACTTCTTCTGACTGCTGGATAGGCTTCTGCCGGAGCATGTCATCGAGATTGGGCACTCGTCCGCTAGCAGGCATTGCGATCATGACGTCCAAGACACTCAACTTGGCAGCCAAGAATGCGAGGCTAGAGAGATCGCCGCGCTGCCATTTGCCCAACTGATAAATCAGGTCTCGGTATGCCTGCCGCCATTGCGGTTCGTTCTGGCGGTCTTGCGGTTGGCCTCTCAATCTCTTGGCAGCGTTCCCAAAATACAGATAGTTGTCATCTGTCATATTGCTCTCAACCGGCGTGCTTGCCTGCCACGAAGGCTTGCCCGCCCATTCCAGTGGCTTGATGCCTTGCGCAGCGAAAGCCGAATTGAATAAACGAAGCACTTCTTCTTGTGGGGGGTGGGGTTGGGTCTGCACGCCGCAAATGGGCGCGGCCAACGCATGCTCGACAAGCGTTCGGAACGCGGTGGCTATCTGGGGGATTTTGCTGGCCCGATCGATCAGTGGCTTGTGAAGCGTCCACCATTCCCGGCTCGAAATTGGCCAGCCGCTCATGCGAAGATTCAATTCTTCGAGCATGGCTGCACGGACTTTGCCGGTGATGGCATCGTGGTCGAAGATTCGCAGCGCATCATGCAATTGACTGATGGACCGAATCAACCGAATGGATCGCCGGCCCAATTCCACGTCGTCTCCCTTGGCCCTTTCCGCATCGGTAAAGCCCTGAGCGATGGCCGTTGGGACGGCTCCAAAGTAGGATGCCCAAACCGGCAGCATATGATCCTTGCAACTTGGGGTCACCCACCGTGCGACCTCCAGATCCTCAGTTACGCGTTCCAGCATGATGCGAGCCTTGAGAGGTGACTTCAGCTGCATCCATTGAACGGCTCGAATGCCTAGAGACAAGCGGTCAACTCGGGCGTACCCGAAGGCCATAAGATTCGGAGTCGAGTCTGTGCTCCCCGCTAACGATTTCATTGGCAAGGGAGGGAGGTGCGAATAGGCTCGCTCCTCGATAAAGTCCTTTAACATACGCTGCGTATATGCCCCGCCGCGGTCGCTCCAACGCAGTGCCAGATCGGTTCTGAAGGGCTCTGGCAAGGTCCGGATCATCTGTGCGGTAGCTTCTTTGTCATCTGCCGCCATCATAGGACTGCAGAGCCCTAAGAGTGCTAAAGCGAAGGGTCGAATCATAAAAATTTCCTGACTAGTTGGCAATTGAACCGATTACTGAGTCTTTGGAGATCATCGTGTACCCGCTCCAACGTTTCTTGATCAATACGCCATCAAGCAAGAAAAGTGTCGGAGTCCCCCCTAAAAACCGCCCCGTATTAACATCTACAGAAACACACTTGATTTGTGGTTGATGAGTCCTGCAGTAATCCTCAAGCCTGGGTGACGGATAGGTCAATCGCACTACCCTCACATCTGGCGAAATAGATGCTACGATGTCGCCAAAGGAGTTCTCAAATAACGCACAGTATTTGCATTCAGGCGAGAACCAGTAGACTATGGACCAGCGACCATCACCTATGCCCATAATGTCGCGCGACACTGGGAAATTGGAACCTTCAGTTACGGTGAATCGCCGTGGTTGCTCAGCCCTTATTTTTGAGAATTGGTACCAGTTCAATCCGATTGAGCCTGCAAGTAAGGAAAGCGTGAGAACCTGAGCACCAAAATTGTTTAAGTAGGAAAGCACATTCCAAATCCTGCAGGGGCTGGTGCGTCCAAAATTTTGCAGTCCCTTTCAACGCATGTGTAGTCAGGCGGGCACGTGACAAAATTTACACATTCACAAACATCAAGTGCAGAGGTAGTTTTTCCGAGACCCATGTACAGCAGAGATATCGCCGATATAGTGAGTATGAGAATTCGTAGAGTTCTAAGTGTAGGAGAAATCATATGGAGATCATGATCTTGCCAATGTTTGATGTCAAGAATAAAATTGAACCGACAGTATTAAAACATCTAAACAATGACTCTAAAAGAAGCCGCGAAGATGAACTCCGGCAAGCCGGTCTTTGCACAGTTGATGGCTCACGCCCCCCACAAGCAGTTTCAGAAATGCGTTGCCCGCTATCAAGGCGAGCGTTACCTCAAAAGCTTCAGTTGCTGGGACCAGTATCTGGTCATGGCTTTCGCACAACTCACTTACCGCGAGAGTCTGCGCGACATCGAGTCCTGCCTCCGTTCGATGCGGCAGAAGCTCTATCATGTTGGCATCCGCGGTGGCGGTGCCGCGCGCTCCACACTTGCCGAGGCTAATGAGAAACGGGATTGGCGCATCTTCGCCGACTTCGCCCATTGCCTCATTAACATCGCCAGGCCGATGCATGCCAGCGACCCACTCGGCGTTGATCTCGACCAGACTCTCTACGCGCTCGATGCGACGACAATCGATCTTTGCCTCAGCTTGTTTCCCTGGGCCCGCTTCCGCCAGACGAAGGCTGCGGTGAAGGTCCACACATTGCTCGACCTTCGCGGCAACATTCCCGCCTTTATTCATATTTCCGAAGCAAAGCTGCATGAAGTCATTGTTCTCGACAAGATGCAACCAGAGGCCGGAGCCTTCTATGTCATGGACCGCGGCTACTTGGATTTCGACCGTCTCTACCGGTTTACGGTGGAGTCGGCATTCTTCGTGATCCGCAACAAGTGCAATGTGATCCTGCGTCGCCGGACCTCCCAAAAGGTGGAAAAGTCCTCAGGCATCCGCTGTGATCAGACGGTTGTGCTGGACACTGCGCATTCGGCGGCACGCTACCCGGACAAGCTCCGCCGCGTTCGATACCGGGATCCCGAGACGGGAAAGACGCTGGAGTTCTTGACCAATGACTTCGCCTTGCCAGCACTTACTATCGCGCAGATCTACAAGTGCCGCTGGCAGGTAGAGTTGTTCTTCAAGTGGATCAAACAGCACCTGCGGATCAAGGCGTTTTATGGCACCAGCGAGAACGCCGTCAAGGCTCAAATCTGGATCGCCATCCGGGTCTACGTCTTAGTTGCTATCGTCCGCAAGCGGCTCATGCTGAAGGCGACCCTCTACACTTTTTTGCAGGTCCTGAGCCTCAGTCTGTTCGAGAAAATGCCCATTTTACGGGCCTTTGAAGACGCTGAATCTCAAGAGGATTTAGACGATGCCGCTAACCAGGTGATTCTGTTCGACTTTTAACCGGACAGTAGTGAACCTGGAATGGTTTGGGCGTGGATAGAAGGAATGGTGCTATCGGACTTTATGGCGCGCAGCATTCTTTCTTGTATGTCCGGAGTATCGGCCAGGATCGACTCACAGGAAATCATGTTAGAGGTAGTGAGATGAATATGCAGGGAAAGCATGTACTGGTTACAGGGGCGGCTTCGGGGATCGGGCTGGCGGTGGCGGAACTTTTTGCTGCGGAAGGGGCGGTGGTTTACCGGGCCGATATACAGGGGGATGGGCTGCGGCTGGATGTGACGAAGGAAGAGGACTGGGTGCGGGTGGTGGGGGAGTTGCCGAGGGTAGATGCATATGTTCATTCGGCGGGGATTGCTACGGGGGCGTTGATTGAAGAGTGTTCGCTCGAGGAATGGCGGCGGACGATTGAGGTGAATCTGACGGGGGCGTTTCTGGGGCTGAAGCATGTGCTGCCGGTGATGCGGAAGAATCTGGAGGGGGGCAGTGTGGTGTTGATCGGGTCCGCGAGCGGGACTAAGGCTGCGGCGGGGGCGGCGGCTTATTGCGCGTCGAAGGCGGGACTAGGGATGCTGGCGCGAGTGGCGGCACTGGAGGCGAAAGAGGGGAAAGTGCGGGTAAATGTGCTGAGTCCGGCGGGGGTATTTACGCCGATGTGGAAGGAATTGCCGGAAGAACCGGACCGGAACCAGCCGGCGCTGGAGCGGATGGCGTTTCCGGATGAGGTAGCTGAAGCAGTTTTGTATTTGGCGGGAGAGGGATCGAGAGGGATGACCGGCGCCGACTTGCGGTACGACGCCGGTTATACGATTTAGCGGAGGACTAGGCCTTGATCTTCATCGCAATCGGGTCCCACTGAACCTGCTTCTTTTGGAAGTAGCTGGTGTTGCTGAGCAGGGCCGGAGCGGCGGCACGGAGGCCGAAGCTGGCGTTTTCGACAACGGCGCGCTTGTTGCGGATCGCGTCGATGAAGTTGGCGTGGTGGGCATACTGTTCCGAGTAGCCCGGGGGCATGCGGAAACTCTGGGAAACGTTGGGGCGCATCGCATCGGCGCTGGGCTTCTGGTCGGGGTACTTCTTCTTGTACTCGGCGAGGAAGTTGTCGCGGACGTGCTGCGGGAAGGGCTCGAGGTCGTAGCCAGGGCGGGCTTCGCGCGGGATGGAGTGAATGGTGAAACCGTTGCCGACGTCGAGGGTGATGTAGCCCTCAGTACCCACGAAGCGGAAGCTCTGGCCGCCACCGGTGCCGGCCTCAAAGTTGACGCGCAGGGTGATCTGGTGGGCGGGGTGGGTGTTGGTCTTGGGGTAATCGTAGAGGCCGATCATGAGATCGGGTACGTCGCGGCCGTCGTTCCAGAAGTAGGTGCCGCCGGAGGCGTAGACGCGCTCGGGGCCCATGGAATCCATGACGAAGTGGATGCCGGAGAAGAGGTGAACAAAGAGATCGCCGGCGATGCCGGTGCCGTAATCCTGATAGTTGCGCCAGCGGAAGAGGCGGATGGGTTCAAAGGGGCGCTTGGGGGCGGAGCCGATGAAGCGGTCCCAATCGACGGTGGTGGGGGAAGCGTCGTAGGGGATGACGTAGTTCCAGGCACCGAGGGAGGAGTTGCGGTCATAGAAGGCTTCGATCATGCGGATTTCGCCGATTTTGCCTTCCTTGATGACTTCGCGGAGGCGGGCGTAGAGCAGGGAGCTGACGCGCTGGCTGCCGACTTGCAGGACTTTGCCGGAGGCTTTCTCGGCGGCGATGATCTTGTGTCCATCGGCAGGGTCCTGGACCATGGGTTTCTGGCAGTAGACGTGTTTGCCGGCCTTGAGGGCGTCGACGGCCTGGGTGGCGTGCCAGTGATCGGGGGTGGCGATGATGACGGCGTCGATGTCGGGACGGGCGAGGATCTCGCGGTAATCGCGAGTGGTCATGATTTGCTTGCCGAAGCGCTCTTTGGCGTTGGTGAGACGGCCTTCGTAGATGTCGGCTACGGCGACGAATTCGACGCCGGGGACGGTGGAGATGGTCTTGACATCGCCAAGGCCCATATTGCCCATGCCGATGCAACCGACACGGATCTTATCGTTGGGGGAAACTTGTTGCGCCTGGGCCAAAGAGGCCGCCGCGCCTGATAGGGCGCTTACTTCTAAAAATTCTCTTCTTGTCGACATGTTCTAAACTCAGCATATGTCAATCTCACGCCGGGTAGCGATCGGAGCATCGATCGCGCCTTTACTCGTCGCGCAGCCGCGCCAGAAAATTGCCGTGTCTACTTACTCGTTTTGGCACTTCAAAGGGGAAAAATTTCCGCTTGAGAAAGTGATCGATCAGGCCTATTTGATGGGTTTTGACGGGGTGGAGTTGCTGCACCGGCAATTCGCTTCGGAAGACAAGGCTTACTTAAACATGTTGAAGCAGCGGGCCTTTGACAAGGGAATGTCGATGCCGATGTTGTCAATCCACCAGGATTTTGTGTATCCGGACAAGGCCGAGCGGCAAAAGCATATCGACCATACGAAGCATTGCATGGATCTGGCGGCGCAATTGGGGATTCCTTGCGTGCGGCTGAATTCGGGCCGTTGGAAGACGATTCCGAGTTTTGACGATTTGATGAAAGCGAAGGGCGATGAGCCGCCGATTGCCGGGTACAAGGAAGCCGATGCGATCAAGTGGTGTGTGGATTCGATCCGGGCGATTCTGCCGCATTGCGAGGCGACGGGCGTGAAGCTGGCGCTCGAAAATCACTGGGGCTTGACGACGAAGGTTTCCGTGTTGCTCGACATCTGGCGTAAGGTGAATTCGCCGTGGCTGGGCATCAACATGGATACGGGGAATTATCCGGACAAGATTTATGAGGGCATTACGGAACTGGCACCGCACGCCAACATCGTGCAGGCCAAGACGTATTATGGCGGCGGAGTCTGGTACACGCTGGATCTGGACTATAAGCGGATTGCCGGGATTTTGAAGAAGGCCGGGTTCAAGGGCTGGGTGAGCCTGGAGATGGAAGGCAATGAGGACGCCATGACGGCAGTGCCGAAGAGCCTGAAGGTGCTGCGCGAAGCGTTCGCGTAGACATGACAAGCGGGGCTTTCATGATAAATTGAGAATCATGAAAGCCCCAATTCAAATCCGGCGGGAAGATGTGGCTGAGGATATCCGGAAGCTGGCTGGGTTGATGAAGGTGTCGCTGACGGAAGCGGTGGCGGTGGCGGTGCGGGACGAGTTGGAGCGGCGTGCTCAGGAGCGGGAAGAGCGGTGGCGAGAAGCAGAGCGGTTGGTGAAGGAATTTCACAAGCTGCCGAAAACGGGCCCGTTGCTCACCGATGCGGATCTCTACGATGAAGACGGGTTGCCGAAGTCACCATGGTCGTAGATGCGTCGGTGGTGCTCGCAGTGCTGCTGGATGAAGAGGATGCGGAAGAGATTTGGGAGAAATTGAAAGCATCGCCGGAGTTGGTAATGAGTCCCGTGAACTGGTGGGAAACTCAAGTTCGGCTCTGGAAACTCAAAGGGGATGAAGGCAGGCGGTTGTTTGAGGCGTTTGCCCGTCAGGTTCAACTGGAGGTGAAGCCAGTGGACGAGGATCAGGCTGAAGTGGCCTTTGGGGCTTTTCTCAAGTACGGGGGGAGGCCGGCGAAGCTGAATCTGGGGGATTGCTTTGCGTACGCGCTGGCCAAGAGCCGGGGCGAAGGGTTGTTGTATAAGGGTGAGGACTTCGGGGTGACGGACGTTAACGGGACTCGCCTCGAATAAGGTCGGCCCAGGATTCGCGCTCGCGGATGGTGCGGAAGGAATCGCCTTCGATGAGGACCTCAGCGACGCGGGGGCGGGAATTGTAATTGGAGGCCATGCCGAAGCCGTAGGCACCGGCGGTCATGATGGCGTAGAGGTCACCGGAAGCGGGCGTGGGGAGAGTGCGGGATTTGGCGAGCCAGTCGCCGGATTCGCAGACGGGGCCGACAATGTCGACCTCGATGGGGGCCGCCTGGGATGGGGCGAGGGGAAGGATCTCGTGATAGGCCTCGTAGAGCGAGGGGCGGATGAGATCGTTCATGGCGGCGTCGACGATGACATATTCCTTGTCGCCATTGGTCTTGCGGTAGAGGACGCGGGTGAGCAGGACACCGGCTTCAGCGACGATGGAGCGGCCGGGCTCGACGAAGATGGCGAGGCCGGAGGATTGGACGACGTTGCGTATGGATGAGATGGCTTCGTGGATCGAGGGAGTGGATTCGTTGGGTTCGTACTGGACGCCGAGGCCTCCGCCAAGGTCAAGGTGATCAATGGGGAGGCCTTTGGCGCGGAGGCGGTTGGCGAGGGCGAGAACGCGCTCCACGGCTTCAATCATGGGGGAGGAGTCGAGCATCTGGGAGCCGATGTGGCAACTGACGCCGGTGACGCGGAGGTGGGGCTGTGCGGCGGCGTGGGCGTAGGCTTGCTCGATGACGCTCATGTCGATGCCGAATTTGTTCTCGCGCATGCCGGTGGAGATGTATTTATGCGTGACGGGGTTGACGTCGGGATTGACGCGGAGGGCGACGTGGGCAGTGAGGCCGGCCGCAGCGGCGACCTGGTTGAGGACTTCAATTTCGGCATAGCTTTCACAATTGAAGCTATGGACGCCCTGGGTGAGGGCGTAGTGGATTTCCTCGGGGGTTTTGCCGACACCGGAGAAGACGACGGTGGAGGGGTCTCCGCCGGCTTCGAGCACGCGGAAGAGTTCGCCGCCGCTGACGATGTCGAAGCCGGCCCCGGCGCGGGCGAGCAGAGAGAGGATGGCGAGGTTGGAATTGGCCTTGACGGCATAGCAGACGCGGTGGGGGATGCCGGTGAGGGCCTCGTCATAGGCGAGGAAGCGTTCACGGATCATGGCGGCGCTGTAGACGTAGGTGGGGGTGCCGGAGGCGGCGGCGATGGTCGAGAGAGAGACGCCTTCGACGCCGAGGCGCGAGTCACGGTAGGAGTAATTCATCGGGCTATTTCACTTTCAGGATGAGTGCGCTCTGGTCGTCTTCAATGGGGTACTTGTCGCGGAACCGGTCGAGGTCGGCGATGAGTTTGTCGAAGATGAGCGCGGGGGCGAGGCGGCGGTGTTTTTTGAAGGCAGCCGGGAGAAGGGCTTGGCCGTAGGTGTCGCCTTCGGCGTTGTGCTGGTCTTCAAAGCCATCGGAGAAGAGACCGATGAGGTCGCCGCGATTGACTTCGACAACGGTGTCCTCATATTCGCGCTGATCGAGGAGGCCGAGGGGGACGCCTTCGAGGTGGAGGCGATTGAGGTCGGCACCGCGCAGGAGGGCGGGAAGGCCGCCACCGGCGCTGGAAAAGGTGAGGCGCTTGTGGGCGGATTCCCAGCGAAGGAGCAGGAGCGTGACGTACTGGCCGTCGACGCGGCGCTCGCAGAGGCGGTCGTTGAGGACCTTCATCATCTTGGCCGGGGAGAGGCGGCGGTAGGCGAGGCTGCGGAGGAGGCCGGAAACCATGGCTCCGTAGAGAGCGGCGGCAGCACCTTTGCCGGAAGAATCGCCGAAGGCGATGAGGGCGACTTCGGGTTCAATTTCAAAGATGTCGTAGATGTCGCCGGTGACTTCGCGCGCCGGGCGCATGCCCATGCCGATTTCGAGACCAGCAATTTCGGGAGCTTCGCTGGGGAGGATGAGGCTTTGGACGCGGCGGGCGGCGGAGAGGTCTTCTTCCATGCGGGCCTGACGGGTGGCGAGTTCTTCGTAGAGGCGGGCGTTTTCGATGCTGGCGGCAACCTGGGGGGCGAGCAGGCCGAGGGTGCGGGAGTGTTCTTCAGTGAAGAAGTTGACGCGCTCGCTTTCGATGTCCATTACGCCGATGACACGGTCGTTGACGACAAGGGGGACGGCGACTTCACTGCGGATGCCGGAGGAGGTTTCAATGTAGCGCTCGTCGGTGGCGGTATCGGAAACACGAATCGCGTGGCGGGCGCGGACAGCGGCCCCGGTAACGCCGCGGGTGAGGGGGATGTCGTTGGTCTTGCGCTGGTCGAAACGGAGGCTGAAGCGGTTCTTGAGGACCTGTTCTTTTTCGTCGACGAGCAGGACGCTGAAGCCGTCGTATTGGACGAGGCTGCGGACGCCGGCGGCGATCTTCTCGAGGAGAGTGTCGAGGTCGAGGATCGTCGAGAACTCTTTGGTGAGCTGGGTAAGGACCTTGAGGGTGCGGTGATTTTGTTCGACGCGTTTGTAGAGGCGGGCGTTTTCGACGGCGGAGGCGACGCGGG
>CAZECF010000047.1:0-35524 GCA_964510335.1 uncultured Bryobacter sp.
CGGGCAGATATACAACGCTAGCCAGCAGCACTCCACGAGCGTTTTCCCGGCTGCGCTGCCGGAATAGCTTGATCGAACAATACAAGAGTAGGGCTCCCATCACAATTGCTGTGGCCGTATAAACGTTTCCACTCATCGCCAGCACGGTCGGCAGCAAACTGGTTGGCACCATCAGGATCGAAGTCCAGAGGATTCGATTCGCCGTCGAATTCCCATCCGGTTCGACCACCGGCAACATTCGGATACCGGCCTTGGCGTACTCGTCACGATACATCCAGGCAATGGCGTAAAAATGCGGAAACTGCCAGACGAAGAGAATTGCGTAGAGCGCCCAGGCTTCGGGAGTTAATACACCGGAGGCGGCCGCAAAGCCGATCAGCGGCGGCATGGCTCCGG
The DNA here is from genome assembly GCA_964510335.1 of uncultured Bryobacter sp. Classification (GTDB taxonomy): domain Bacteria; phylum Acidobacteriota; class Terriglobia; order Bryobacterales; family Bryobacteraceae; genus Bryobacter. The sequence continues at coordinate 397 of CAZECF010000047.1, forward strand.
GTACGGCCCCCACGGTCGTTGAAAGGGGAGCGCGCCGCTTGAGCGGCGTGTAAAGAAACAGGTATGTGGCCAGCGTGAAGAGTCCGAGATTGGCGGCGAGAAAGTTGCAGCCGAGCCAAAGCTCCAAATAGCCGGCCGCAGCCAGGACAATGCCGAAGATGAGGGCGTTGGTCGGGGCCACCTTCCCCGCGGGAATGGGCCGCGCCGCGGTGCGCGCCATGTAACGGTCCGATTCGCGCTCCCACCATTGATTGAGCGCGGCCGTGCCGCTGGCAATCAGAGCAGTGCCAACGATGAGATGGAAGAGCACCCAGTAGAACTTTTCGCTAGGCAGGCTGGGCATGCCGAAGAAAAATCCCACCGCCGTGCTCATCAGGATGAGCCAGGTGATGCGCGGTTTAGTGAGGGCGACGTAGTCGTGAAATAGGCTCATGGAGTAGAAGTCAGGCCACCGTCGATTCGGGCTGCACAGCGCTATGTCGAATGAGATGGTTCAAGACATAACTGGCTCCAAGAGTCAGCGCACCAGTCAGAAAATGTCCGATCGCAAAGACACGAGTGTCGGGCAAACCACTATTGGTGCCGGCCCCGAAACGCACCACGTAAGCCGCGATCCCGAGCAAAACTTGCAGCAGCACGATCCAAAGCAATGCCATCGCAGCCGTTCTCGTCGGGTGTCCTTCTTTGGCGGGGGCCAGTACTCCCGTAGCGAGATAGAGCAGGTAGGCTCCCACCAGCATCGCACCCAGTACGTGGGACATCGCGCCCATCAGTTTGTAGCGCAAAGCTGCACCCATCGCAATTTGCAGGATCACCAGCCAGGGAGCAATCGCGCTCAAGGCGCGCAAGGAAGGAGTACCATGATCGACAAATACGGAAAGCGTCCCAGCCAGGCCGGAACTGCGAATGCTCCACAAACAGGACAGCCCGAAGCCGGTTTGTGCCGCGATATCGACGACGCTTGCAAACAACGCCGATTCAGCTGGAACTTCCGAACGCAACGAAGAAACGGCAATAACTGCAAGGAATAGGGCAGACACGCCACCCGCAAAGAGAAACTGCCAACTCTGCGCTTGAGATTTCATTCTGCCTGTTAAACTTTCATTCTAGCCGAGAGGCTTTGAGCTAACCTCGCATGCAGCCCAAACGCAGCCTCCAATCCGGTGATTTATTCAGCCATTACCGTCTGGAGCAAGCGCTGGGCGGCGGTGGAATGGGTGTCGTCTGGAGAGCGACAGACACGCGTTTGGGCCGCAGTGTTGCCTTGAAATTCCTCCCGGATGACTACCACGAGGGCGGGGAATCACTCGACCGCTTCGAGCGCGAAGCAAAAACTGCCAGTGCCCTGAACCACCCCAATATCTGCGTCCTGCACGATCTCGGTGAAGACCATGGCCGGCCCTATCTGGTGATGGAGTTGCTTGAAGGCAAGACTCTGCGGCAGTTGCTGCAGGAGAGGCCGTTGCGCGGTGGGGAAATTCTCGACATTGGTTTACAGGTGGCCGACGCGCTCGAAGCGGCCCATAGCCGCGGCATCATCCATCGCGACATCAAGCCTGCCAATCTATTTGTCCTCGAAAAGTCCGGCTCCGGCATCCAAACCAAGTTGCTCGACTTTGGCCTTGCCAAACGGGAAGGGCTCAATTGGGACTCCTCCACCATGACGGCCTTCCGCACCGACAGTGGCGTTGCCATCGGCACTGCCGCTTACATGAGTCCGGAGCAGGCCCTTGGCCAGGCCATTGACGGCCGCAGTGACTTGTTCAGCTTCGGCATGGTGCTTTACGAGATGGCTACGCGGACCCTGCCCTTCCGCGGTGCAACCAGTGCTGCTCTCTTCGACGCGATTCTAAACAAGGCTCCCGCCAGTTTGCTGGCCGCCAACCCGGAGGCACCGGCGGAGCTCGAGCGCATCATTTTGAAGTTGCTCGAAAAGGACCCGGCGCTGCGCTATCAAAGTGCGGCAGATTTGCGCAGTGATCTGGCTCGCCTCAAACGGGACCTGAGCGAAGCAAGCAGCGGACGCCGTGCGGTAACAGGAGCAACTTACTCGGCCAGCCAGTCGCGGCTTCCACTCTGGTCGCGGGCCCCGGCTCAGGCTGCCTTTGTCGGCTTCGTTTTCGCTCTGGTTCTTTTCACCGTTTGGCTGGCCGTACGTAGCAGGCGTGGCGCGAGTGCCCTCGATTTTGAAGCTGCCAGTTTTCGGGCACTCACCGAATCACCCAACGCGGAATTCTTTCCTCAAATATCTCCTGACGGACGCTCTATCGTTTACGCCAGCAACGCTCGCGGAAACTGGGACCTCTATCTGATGGACACCGAGAGTCTGCAATCACAACTGCTGACCGAAGCCAGTCTGGTGGATGATACAGAGCCATCGCTGTCGCCAGACGGCTCTCAGATTGCCTTCCGGAGCGAACGGGAGGGCGGGGGAATCTTTGTTTACGATTTGCGCGAGAAGACCGTGCGCAAACTCAGCTCGCTCGGGCACAACCCGGCCTGGAGTCCGGATGCCCTCGAAATTGTTTGTGCCACCGAGGGGATTGTGCGGCCTGAGGATCGCTATACAGCGTCCAGTCAATTGTGGGCCATCCGCGTCGACAATGGCGCGCGCCGCTTGGTCTACCGCGGGGATGCGGTACAGCCTGCCTGGAGTCCGAATGGTGAGCGCATCGCCTTTTGGGCAGCGCGTGGGGGGCAACGCGATTTGTTTACCGTCCGCGCCAGGCCCCGCAGCGGAGTTACGCCTGAGCCGGTTGCCCTCATGAGCGATGCAGCGGTGGACTGGAATCCTGTTTTCAGCCCCGACGGTACCTTTCTTTATTTCCTCAGTGACCGCGAAGGCAAAATGTCACTTTGGAGAATTCGTCTGGATGCGGCGAGCGGAGAAGCCTTGGGTAGCCCCGAGCCGGTTAGAACGCCGGTGGAAGAACTGGCGCATGTGAGTTTCAGCCGGGACGGTAGGAGAATCGCTTTTGTCGACTACGCAATGCTGGCAAACCTGTACCGGGTCAACTTGGATCCGCGAGCGGAGCTGGTTGTTGCCGCACCAGAATCGCTGAGTTCAGGAGCAAACGCCTACGTCCGGCCAGACTTGAGCGCCGATGGCCTCTGGCTTTCATTCAACTCGCAAACGAGTCGCGACGATCTTTATCTCTTGGGAACGGATGGGGCCGGTATCCGCCAGATCACCGATGATGCAGCAAAGAATCGGGGAGCACGCTGGAGCCCCGACGGCAAGAAGCTGGCCTTCTTTTCCAATCGCGGCGGGCCTTGGGAGATTTGGACTTACTCGATCGACAGCGGCCAGACGCAACAGATTACGCGTGGCGCAACCGTCACTGCCGCCTGGCCCGTCTGGAGTCCCGACGGAAAAAAGCTGGCCTACACGATTTTCGGATTCAACAGTTTCCTGATGGATGCAGACCGGCGCTGGAACGAACAAAGCCCCCAGGCTTTACCCCCGATGAACACGCAGGAAGAGATCTTCGCGGCTTGGGATTGGAGTCCGGATGGCCGCAAGCTGGCTGGCTTTGCCCAGCAACTGGAAGGACGAGTCACCGGAATTGTCAGCTATGAACTCCAGGCCGGCAAATTCACCAAATGGACCGAGACCGGCCAGGATCCCCGCTGGCTCGCCGACTCAAGCCGGCTCATCTATGTCGATGACGGAAAGGTCTGGCTGCTCGACACGGCTCGCGGCCTCCGGAAAATCCTGATCCAATCCTCCGATTGGCAGGTCGAACGCCGCGGCATCGCAATCAGCCGCGACAATCGGTGGATCTACTTCAGCGGATCCCGTAGCGAGTCTGAAGTCTGGCTCGGCGTGGTGGAATAGGCATGCAAAGGGCCGCCGAGTTCCTCGGCGAAACCATAGCCTCGCACCATCAGCACATCGATGTCGCTTTCCCGCAAGACCCTGCCGTCGGCTACCAGTTGCCGCGCCATCTGAGCATTCAGGTCCTCGCGCCCCAACCACGGCCCTTCTCCGATACAGAGCACCGGAATCTGGCCCTGTTTTCGGGCAAGCTGGATTGCTCCGGCTAACAGCGCAGGCGAAGTGATTCCGGGCAGGTACCGAATCTCCAGCACCCGGCCATTGGGGGACGCATGAAACTCCATCTCGCGTTCAACTTCCTCAGGCGGCGCGGGAGAAAGTTCACGGGGCAGGAACGGAATTTTCGCAGTCTCTCGCTCCGCAAAGAAAAGGTAAACCATCGCCCGCGCTTTGGGTTCGATCAACGCCTGGCGGAAGAGCACTTCTTCCGCGGCCAGACCGGCTTGGAGGTCCGGACTGGTGCACGCTGCCTGTACGGCGGCCCATGCGCGGCTGGGCAGACAGGGCAACTGGTCGGTGCGCCTTCCCGCCTGGATCGTGAGGGCTCGCTCGATCAGGTTCTCACCGCAGACCTCATCGACGATGCCAAGTTGCAAAGCCTCCGCCGCAGAAATTGCTTCACCGGATTCGATCAAACGCAAAGCGGCGGAAGGCCCTGCCAGCCGCGGCAGACGTTGGGTGCCCCCAGCCCCCGGAATCAGGCCCAGCTTCACCTCGGGCAGCCCGACTCTGGCGGACTCATGCAGGATTCGGTAGTGCCCGGCCATCGCCAGTTCCAGTCCAATACCAAGCGCGCTGCCATTGATCGCCATGATCACAGTGCGCCCGCCACGCTCAATCGAATTGAGCAACTCATTCAGATAGCTCATGTCGGGAGCTATCTCTCCACGCGTGATTTGTTCAATCTCCCGAATGTCGGCACCCGCCACAAAGAACTTACCGGAACCGGTCAGCACAATCCTTTCCGCAGTGGTGCTCGATAGCGCCTCCGCCAGTGCCGCGGCAAGTGGTCGCGACAGCGCATTCACCGGAGGGTTCATCATAGTAAGGATGGCGGCATTCCCGGCGTGTTCGATTTTGACGAGACGATCCATGCTTCTGACGCTACCACTCAGCTTGCAGGCCAGCGTTGGGATCGAAGTGGAGCTGTTTCTGGCCACCGAATGTCCGATCTCGAATCGCTATGTTCCCGAATTGCGACGCATCGCGCAAAGCTACCGCGGCAGCCTGATTGCCTACTTTCCTGAGCCCGGGCTATCGCCGGCGGCCCTGGCAAGCTGGCGCAGCAAATGGAAGGTGCCCTTTGCATGCCGCCTCGATCCGGGTGGCCGGCAAGCCCGCCGGGCAGGCGCAAAAGTTACTCCGGAAGCAGTGGTTTGGCGGAATCGACAGATTGTCTACCGGGGCAGGATTGACGACCGCTACATCTCCTGGGGAAAATCAAAACCTTCGCCCACCCGTCGCGATCTCGCCGACGCGATCCAGGCGGCCATACGGGGAGAACGAACGGCAATGCTGGAAACCAAAGCCATTGGCTGTGTCATTGAGTTCCCATGAGATACCTGGCTCTGCTTCGCGGAATCAATGTGGGGGGCAACAACCGCCTGCCCATGGCGGACCTGGTTGACATCCTTTCCTCCCTGGGTTGCGTGGCCGTCCAGACCTACATTCAGAGTGGCAACGCGATCTTTGAACTTGGCCGGGCCAAGCGGCCGGGGTTGGAATCCCGGATCAGCTCGGGAATCGAGCAGAGATTCGGGTTCAAAGTTCTGGTTTTTCTCCTGAGTGCGAAAGAAGTGCAAGCCATCCTGTCGGCACTGCCCTTTCCCTCTGCCGAATTCGCCCACCTGGCCATCTTGGATTCACCGCCCGAGCCCGATCTGGTTGCCTCCTTCAACCCGGATCGCCTGCCAGAAGAAGACTTCCGCATTGAGGGCAGGGTCATCTACTTCTGGCTGCCGCATGGCGTGTCCGGTTCCACGATCATGAAAGCCCGCTTTGATTCCAGGCTCAAGACTCTGTCCACCATGCGGAACTGGAGAACGATGACGGAATTGTTAAAGCGCATCGAAGGCTAGCGGGCTAATTGATAGCCTGTCAATGTGACTCAATATTCAATCGGAGTAGATTTGGGCGGCACCAATTTGCGGGCCGCCGCGGTGGATCAGGATGGCAATTTGCTCGCCCAGGTATCCGCCAGCACCAGCCCCGAAAAGGGCAGGGAACACGTTATCGGTGAAATCGTCGACTCCATTCAGCAATTGCGATCGAAACAGATTGACGGCCGCTTCGCGGGGGTAGGGATTGGCGTTCCCGGCTTCATTCTCATGGAGAAGGGCATCATCCTGAACTCCAACAACCTGTCTTTCCTCGAAGATATGCCTCTGCGCGATGAAATCGAGTCGCGGCTCGGTGCGCCTGTGATTCTCGAAAACGACGCCAATGCTGCGGCTCTAGGGGAAAGCTGGATCGGTGCTGGCGCAGGAGTGGGAAGTCTGGTGCTGCTTACGCTTGGCACGGGCATTGGTGGGGGCATCGTTTACAAGGGTCGCGTCATGCACGGATTCCTCGGAATGGCCGGTGAACTCGGTCACCTTACCGTGGTGCCCAATGGCAACCCCTGCGGCTGTGGCAATGTCGGGTGTCTCGAAAAACATGCTTCGGCGACGGCGATCACCTGCACCGCCGAATTGATGCGGGTGACGGCCCATCCCAACCCCACGGCGGAGGACATTTACAACCTGGCAGTGGAAGGTGATTGGAAGGCCCGTCAGATTTTTACTTCGATGGGCGAAGCATTGGGTATTGCCCTGGCGATGCTCGTGAATACCTTTAATTTTCCGCTCTACCTCTTGAGTGGCGGCCCGTTGCCGGCTTGGGATTACTTTGCCCCTTCCATGTTGGAGCAGGTGAAACGAAGAAGCTTCACTTTCCGCAATACGCAAACACGAATCGAGAAGGCCAAATTGGGCAACCAGGCCGGCTTGTTCGGAGCAGCCTATTTGCCATTCCAGGCCCAGAAAGACCGGCTCTAAAGCGAGGACACAAAATGTATTGGCTTGGCATTGATGTTGGAACGGGTGGCACGCGAGCCTTGTTGCTCGACGAAAAAGGCGGCATTCGCGCGGGCTATACCGAAGCACACGCTGAAATGAATATGGCCAAACCGCTTTGGGCGGAACAGGACCCGGATGACTGGTGGCGGGCCGCTCAAGCTGCGATTCGCGGCGTCTTGCGAGAAGCCGGAACCGATGGTGCGGCGATCAAAGGGATTGGCTTTTCAGGCCAGATGCACGGCTTGGTGATGCTCGACGCAACAGGGGCAGTCATTCGGCCGAGCCTGATCTGGTGCGACCAGCGCAGCCAGGCCCAGGTGGATGCGATTCACTCCAAATTGGGTCGCGAGAATCTTGTCCAATGGACCGCCAACCCCGCCATTACCGGCTTTACGCTGCCCAAGCTCCTTTGGGTGCGCGACCATGAGCCTGCTTCTTTTGAGCGCCTGCGAACCGTGCTCTTACCCAAAGACTATGTCCGCTACAAGCTTTCCGGAGACCTGGCTCAGGATGTGTCAGACGCTTCCGGCACAGGCGTCTTCGATGTACGGCAGCGCCAGTGGTCAAAACCAGTGCTCTCCGGTTTAGGGCTTGAGGCCTCGTGGTTTCCGCCCGTTTACGAAAGTGCAGCCGTGTGTGGCCGGGTCAGTACCGCAGCAGCCGAAGCTACGGGCTTGCGCCCGGGAACTCCCATGGTTGCTGGCGCGGGAGATCAGGCGGCAAGCGCCGTTGGCAATGGCATCGTAACCGCAGGAGTGGCCAGTTGCACCCTCGGCACCTCCGGAGTTGTCTTTGCGCATATGGATCAGCCCGCTTACGATCCGCAGGGTAGAGTCCATACCTTTTGTCACGCCGTTCCCGGCCAGTGGCATGTGATGGGCGTTACTCAGGGTGCTGGGCTCAGCCTCCAGTGGTTCCGCAATACGCTCGCCTCCGCGATGAGCTACGACGATCTCATGGCCGAAGCAGCCGGCGCGGAAGCTGGCAGTGATGGCTTGTACTGGTTGCCTTACCTGATGGGCGAGCGGACTCCTCATCTGGATTCTCTGGCGCGCGGCGGCTGGATTGGCCTCACGGCCCGGCACCAGCGCAAGCATTTGGTGCGCAGCATCGTAGAAGGTGTGAGTTATTCCCAGAAAGATTGTCTCGACGTCATTCTCGATCTTGGTGTTGAACTGAACAGCGTGCGCGCTTCCGGCGGTGGGGCCCGCAGTCCCTTCTGGCGTCAGATATTGGCCGACGTCTTCGCCCGGCGCGTTACAACTCTTGCTTCCCAGGAAGGCTCGGCATATGGGGCCGGACTGCTGGCCATGACAGGTACGGGTGGCTTTGCCTCCGTGCCGGAGGCCTGTGCGGCCACCTTGGTGGAAACTTCCGCTTGCGACCCGCAGCCCCAGGCGTGGGAAGCCTATGCAAGCCGCCATGAAGTCTACCGGACTCTCTACCCTACCTTGAAGACTACCTTCCGGCTACTCTAATCGAGCATGGCTCAATTCTGCGATGTCTGTCTGCCGGTGCCGCTGGACCAGCCCTTTACCTATGCCCTGGCAGGTGAAGATTGCGATTCGGCTCGAGTGGGCTGCCGCGTGCTGGTTCCCTTCCAGCAGCGCAAGCTGACCGGAACGATTCTGCGCCTGCACGATGTCGTGCCGGAGTACAAGGTCCGGCCCGTTGAGAAGATTCTCGATGCCATCCCGATCTTTGATGAAAAGTTGATCGCGCTGGGCCTTTGGGTGGCCAGGTATTACTACGCGCCCGTCGGCGAAGTCTTCCGGATCATGGCTCCACTGGCGGGGGAAGTGAAGCGCAACAAGCTTTACGCTCTCACCGAGACCGGTCGTTCCGTGGCCCGGCAAAGCTTGCTGGGTATTGTCGATGCCAATGAGCCCGTCCTGGTGGTACTCAAAGCACTGGATGAACGCCCGCTCTCGCTTGAAGCGCTTCGACGGCGCACTCCAGATGCTCCAAATCTCCTCAAGGATTTTCAGCGCAAAGCTTGGGTTCGTATCGAAGAAGAGTCACACGAGCGTGACCCTCTGCGAGCGCCAGCAAGCAAGTTGAATGTTGAAGGCCTGGCTGCGGAACAACCCTCGAAGCTTCCCAAGTGGGAAAGGGAACTGCTGGCCTACTTGCATCTTCATCCTGGCCTTCATCCGCTCGACGAGCTGGAGGATCTCGTTAAGAACGCCAGCCAGAGTGCCCGCAGCCTCGCCCGCCAGGGGCTTGTCAAACTCAGTCCTAGAATGAGTAGCATCCGGCGTGCGGCAGATCGCCCCCCCCATGAACTGAACGCTTCTCAACAGGCAGCCTATGAGGCGATCGCCGCCGCGCTACAAACCAATCAGTACGGTGCCTTTTTGTTGCAGGGCGTAACCGGTAGCGGAAAAACAGAAGTTTATTTGCGCGCCATTGAGGCGGCGCTGGCTGCCGGTCGTGGTGCCCTGCTTATGGTTCCGGAAATCGCCTTGACGCCCCAGGTGGCCGGCCAGTTTGCCGTGCGTTTTGGGGATCAGGTAGCAATTCTTCACAGCGCTTTCGGGGAGAGTGAACGCGCAGAGTATTGGCGTCGCATCCGGCGGGGAGAGGCGCGCGTAGTGATCGGGACCCGCAGTGCTGTCTTTGCGCCGATGCCGGACCTGGGTTTGATTCTGGTAGACGAAGAGCATGATGGCAGCTATAAGCAGGAGGAAACGCCACGCTACAACGGCCGGGACGTGGCCGTAGTCAGGGCCCAGCAAATTGGCGCGGTTGTCGTTCTCGGCAGTGCTACTCCTTCGCTGGAAACCCGCTACAACGCCGAGCGGGGAAAGTATCAGCGGCTGCTCCTGCCAGACCGGATTGAACAGCGCCCCATGCCTGACGTGGAAGTGATCGACCTGCGCCAGGAGTATCTCGAAACCAAAAAGAACTCCCTGTTCTCGCGCCGCATGATTGAAGCGGTGCAGCAAAAGTTGATCCTCGGAGAGCAGGTGATGCTCATGATGAACCGCCGCGGCTTCTCCAGCTTTGCTGCTTGCCGCTCCTGCGGTTACCGGGTGGAATGCGTCAATTGTTCGGTTACGCTCACTTACCACCGTCGCGATCACCGTTTGCTCTGTCACTACTGCGGCTATGCAGAAAAAGTCCCGCAGCAATGCGTGAAGTGCGATAGCGAGCACATCCAGTTCATTGGTAGTGGCAGCGAACGGATTGAAGAAGAGTTGCGCGAGGCTTTCCCGGAAGCGCGCATCGCCCGTATGGACCGGGATACGATTCACTCCAAGAGTGATTATGAGCAGATTCTGCATGGCTTCCGCGAGGGTGCCTTTGACATTCTGGTGGGCACGCAGATGATTGCCAAGGGCCACGACATCCCCAACGTAACTCTGGTGGGAATCGTGAATGCTGACATTGGCCTGGGCATGCCGGATTTCCGCGCCGCCGAGCGTACCTTCCAACTGCTGACTCAAGCATCCGGCCGCGCCGGCCGTGGCGGACTTCCGGGAACGGTGATCCTGCAAACCATCAATCCGGAACACTATGCAGTCCGCTTCAGTGCGGCACAGGATTACGAGCTCTTCTACACGAAGGAACTCCACTTCCGTAAGGTGATGCGCTACCCTCCCTTTGCCTCACTCGCCAATTTGCTCTTTCGCAGCACCACGCAGGAAGAAGCATTGCGCATGGGAGGAGAGATTTCAGATCTACTCAAGGGAGAGCAGGAAGGGGTTCGCATACTAGGCCCCGCCGAAGCTCCCGTACCCCGCGTAAAGAAAGAGTTCCGCTATCAGATGCTATTGAAAGCCGCCCAGCGTAAGCGGCTGGCGGGCATCCTCGATCGAGTCAAGGCTCATGCCACCGCTCAAAACTGGCCGGCCACGGCCTTGGTCATCGACGTGGATCCCCTAAACCTACTGTGATGTCTGAAGCCGAACTGGATTTGCAACGCTCGCTACTGAAGGCCAACCTGGTTGAGACGCTGGGTGGCTTTGCCCGTGTATTGCCCGGTGGCGAATTGTGGTCTGAGCCGGGTTTGTTCTGTGTCTATTCAGGGATGCCCGGCGCGGTGTTCAATACCGTGCTCCTGACAGAGCGGGTTGCCGGAGAGTCAGAATTCCGGCTGAAGTTGGATTACGTCGATGCCATGTATCGGGCCCGCCAGGCCAGGTGGAGTTTGTGGTTGCTTGAAGATTTGATTCCCGATCGTGATCTGCGGGCGGTTCCCCGACTGCTCGACCGTTACTCCGCCCGGGCGGTATCGCGTGGGGCAGGCATGTTTGCTTCCTCTATCCCCGAGCCTTCCAGAAAGTTGCCTGAACTCGACATTGAGCGCATCGGCGCTGTATCCTCACGCTTCGATTTTTGCCACGTCATGGCGGTGGCCTTTCGCACTCCGCTCGCAACCTTCCTTCAGATCTACAACAACGAAGCCTATTGGGAGGGACCGATGCGAGGCCACGTGGGCTATTCTGCGGGTCGCCCCGTCGCCACGGCCTGCGTCATGCCCTCTGCTGGCGTGTTAGGCATCTACGGGGTGTCGGTGCTCCCTGAGTTTCAGCGCAGAGGCTTCGGCGAATCCATGATGCGTCAGGTTCTCGATTCCGCTCAACGCCAGACGGGTCTCGATACTTACGTACTCGAGGCCAGTGAAGCAGCGCTTCGTCTCTATGCCAGGCTTGGCTTCCATTCCGTCACGGGAGTCACCGTTTACAACGCGGGGGCTTAGGGGCGGTACAATCTAAGGACGGGCGCGTTGCGGATGTGTCCGTCAAACAGGATTCGAATGCAAAAGAGCACCTCCAAAGCGGCAACGGCCAAGACAGCCCCCCGCCCCATGGGTTCCGGTCAGGAACCCGCTTCCCAGCAAAAGGCGTTTGACGCCGCCATGCAGGCGTTTCACTTGCGCGACTTCGCAAAGGCAAAACAGCTTTTTGAGTCGGCAATGGAAGGACCGGTGAAGGAGATTGTCTACGCCGCGCGTCAGCATCAGATGATGTGTGAACAGCGGCTTGCCAAATCTACGGTGAAACTGGAGACGGCTGAAGATTACTACAACTTCGGCATCAGCCAGATGAATCGCCGCGATTTGGATGGAGCACAATCAAGCTTTGAAAAAGCACTCCGTCATGAAGACGCCGACTATGTTCATTACGCGCTGGCCTTGGTCCTGGGTCTCAAGCAGAACATTGACGGTGCTGCCCAACATCTGAAGCGATCCATCGAAATCGCTCCCCGCAATCGCGTCGCTGCTCACAACGATCCAGAGTTTTCCGAGCTGATGCAACATCCGCAAATTCGCGAACTTCTGAGTGGAACCAACTAGCAGACAATGATTGCGCCTCCCCCAGGCTACCGGGAAGCGATGGGACCATTGCGAATCGTGGCCATCGGCGGGGGGACCGGTTTATCCACCCTCCTGCAAGGCTTGAAGCAGTACGCTCTGCAAGGCCTGGTGGATATCTGCGCAATTGTCACGGTTACCGATGACGGTGGTTCTTCCGGCCGCTTGCGCCGGGAATTCGACATCCTGCCGCCCGGCGATATCCGAAACTGCATGGTGGCACTCAGCGAGGATGAAGCTCTGCTTTCGCAACTGTTCCAGTACCGCTTCACCAGCGGAAAAGGCCTGGTTGGTCACAGTTTCGGCAATCTCTTCCTCACCGCATTGACCCACGTGACGGGCGACTTTCCCAGGGCCGTGAAGGTTTCCAGTGAAGTCCTCGCCATTTGTGGACGCATTTATCCATCCACAGCGGAGAACGTCGGCTTGCGGGCAACCATGCACGACGGCACCATTGTCGAAGGCGAAACCCGAATCAGCCGCAGCCGCAAGCGAATCGTCAAGCTCGAACTCAACCCCGCGCATGCGCGTCCTCTCAAGGATGCCCTCGAAGCGATTGCCGCCGCGGACTTGATCACCCTGGGGCCAGGCAGTCTCTACACCAGCCTGATTCCGAACCTGCTGGTCGATGGTGTTGCCCGGGCCATCCGGAAGAGCAAGGCCATCAAGGCTTACTTCTCCAACTTGATGTGGCAGCCCTGGGAAACAATGTCCTATTCGGCCGCTGACCATATCGCTTCCATCCACCGGCACGGAGGCAAAGGAACAATCGAGCGCGCGATATTGAACACCACTCCGTTGTCCGGTAACCAACGCCGCCTTTATGCCGCGCAAAAGGTTTATCCGGTAGAACTGGACATCCCGCGGATTGAGGAATTGGGGATTGAAGTAGTGGGGCGGCCCTTGCTCGCCAAAGCCGAAAAGGTACGCCACGAACCAATGGCAATTGCGCGCGTGGCCGTGGAACTCGCCGGTGAGGCCCGCGTGAAACGAAGCAGTCTTAGGAGGTAGAAATCATGTCGGAAAACAAAACGGACATCCAGGCAATTGTTCTCGCTGCAGGCCTGGGTACCAGGATGCGCAGCCGCAAGGCAAAAGTACTGCATGAGGCCGCAGGACAAGCACTGGTGGAACACGTTCTCGACGCGGCTGCCCAATCCATCCCACCCGCTGGCACGATAGTCGTCGTTGGTCATCAGGCGGATCAGGTTCGCAGTCTGCTGGCTCCTCGCGGTTGCCAGTTTGTGACTCAAGCCGAGCAGCGCGGCACGGGCCATGCGGTTGGCCTTTGCCAGGAAATCGCCTCCCGTGACGGGTTAACGGTGATCCTCTACGGCGACTGCCCATTGTTGACCCCGGAAACGATTGCGCGCCTGCTCGAAGCCCAGCAAGCGAATGGTGGCGCAGCAACTTTGATTACCACCGTGCTGGACAACGCCTTCGGATACGGAAGAATCATCCGCGGCGCCAACGGCTCAGTCGAGGCAATCGTCGAAGAGAAAGCCGCGACTGACGAACAGCGTTTGATTCAAGAAATCAACTCCGGCATTTATTGTGTTCAGTCAGAGCTCCTTTGGAAGCACATTGGCGAGATCCAGCCCAATTCCGTGACGGGAGAGATTTACCTCACCGATCTCGTGGAAGTTTTGTGTGCGGCGGGCCACACCGTTTCCGCCCTGGTGCTGGAAGATCCCAACGAAATTTTGGGCATCAATCAACGCGTGGAATTGGCAACCGCGGATAAAATTCTCCGCGCTCGAAAAACCCGCAGCTTGATGCTGAGCGGCGTGACCATCTTCCAGCCTGAAACGGTCATGATTGATTCCGGTGTCGCCATTGGGCAGGATTCGGTCATCGGCCCCTTTAGCCAAATTCTCGGCAAGACCGTGATCGGCGAAGAGTGTCGCGTGGGCGCCGGCAGCGTCATTCGTGACAGTACGATCGCTGATGGAGTCACCATCGGTGAATACTGTTTCGTCGGCACGTCGAAGGTTGACACGGGCGCAAAGCTCGGTCCCTTCAGCCGCTTGCGCGAGGCCAATCATGTGGAAGCCGGTGCGCACATTGGAAACTTTGTCGAACTAAAGAAAACCAATTTCGGCGCAGGTTCCAAGGCCATGCATTTGGCCTATCTGGGCGATAGCGATATTGGTCCCGGCGTAAACATTGGTGCCGGTACGATTACGTGCAATTATGACGGCGTGGCCAAGCACCGCACCCAAATTGGTGCCGACGCTTTTGTCGGAAGCAACTCCACGCTGGTGGCTCCCGTAGAAATTGAGGCCGGAAGTTATGTCGCCGCCGGCAGCGTTATTACCGACGCTGTACCGAGTGGCGCGCTGGCGCTTGGCCGCAGTCGCCAAACCAACAAACCGGATTGGGTGAAGCGCCGCAAGTCTTGCGACTAGCCTTTACGGCGCCGAAACGCTCTCGGCCAATTTCCAGTCCGCATTGGTAAGCGGTTGCAGTTCGATGCGGCGCACAAAGATCTCCGCCATTTCGGTTTGCACCTGAATCTTGCCTTGGGTGTGAGACAGATCAAAGGCAGCGCTCACCACCTTGCCGTTGAGCAGATTCACCATGCGGTCTCCGGCGGCGATCACCTCCTGGCGGTTCCACTCCCCGACCGGAGCTTCTACTTCATTCGGCCCGCGAAAATCAAGTGCGTCTTTCCAGGCGCGATCGCGGCCATACCAGTTGATGCGGCCCTTGGTGCGAGTCATCGTCTTGCCGCGAGGATTGAAGTACATCTCCTTGCCTTCCTCCTCGCACAGGCAGGAAGCGGACATGGGCGTATTGTGAGAAACAACCAGAATGTCACCCGAACCGCCCTCGATGATTTGAGATTCAAAGCTTTCCAGCCAAATGCCGTTGGCGCTGCCGTCGGGACCATGTCCATGGATAAGGATGCCGCTATCGCGAGCCTTGTCCTCGCGAGGAGCCCACGTCTTCACTCCCCAGCGCCACTCGACGATCAGGCGATAATCCCGATAAGCTTCGTGCGTAGTGATGCCGCCCCACTCCTGTCCGGAAATGCGCAGCAGGCCGTTGTCGATGGTGAACACCTTGTTGGGATCAGCCAGCTTGCTTTCCCGCGTGTAGTGATAAAAGTTCGTGAGGTCCCGGCCATTGAAGAGCCGGAGAGTGGTCTTGGGCGAAAGAGCTGGATTGTCAGCCGCTGCTTCACCGTAATTCCAAGGCCCCGCAAATGGTTTGCCTGCATCCCGCTGGCTTATCAAGCCCACAGGGAGAGAGCGCACCAGCCGAATCGCTTCCCGAACCATGCGCGGCCCCGCATCAGGCACCAGGTTCGTATAGCTTGAGAGCCGTTGCTCATATCCGCCCCCGCGGTCCGCGAATGCCTCCATCGTCGGCACGTAGCCCACCGAGCCATTGGCAAGCGAAACGGGATTGGTAAACGCGAAGGGACTCCCCTTGCGAATATCCAGACCCAACTCAACAAACATCTCGCCCGGTGCGGAGACATAAACGGCCGGGCCAATCGAAATCGCCTGCATCTCAATTTCAACGGCTCGTTGTTTGGCCAGCATCGCATCCAGCAATACGATTTCTTTCGCGAATACCCAATCTGCCAGCGACTTCTCACGCGCTCGCGGGTTAGCCAGCACGGCTGTGGCTGCCGCAACTCGCTCGGTGCCGGGAATGCGGCGGCCTTCAATAAATCGCTTCTCCGCCGTATGGATCGGCTGCGGAGGGCCAGGATGCATCGATAGCAGAACCTTTACCGCTTCGGCACCAACTCTGCCCCCTACTAACCGCGCGTACTCTGCGCCTGTCGGCGTAGCAAAGTGATCAAAGTTGTCCACCTGCGTGACGTCGCCTGAAAAACCTTGCAGGAAAACCACGACCACGGAAGGACCAAACTGAGCCCGAATCGCTCGCTCCATGAAATAGATCCAGTTGGCGGAAATACCATTCGGGCTCGTGGTGGCATGACAGGAATAATTGACCACGCATCCAGTAAGCTGCCGCGACTCGTTGAAAACTCCAAGAACGGTGACCGCACCGTCTACCGGACCCGCGGGCTCAATGATGTCGGGATTGCCCGGACGGGGATGCGTATAAGTGCGGCCATTCTTCATGCGGAAGCGCCGGTTGAAAATGGCTGCATCTTCATGACCAGCACCGAATCCCCACAGGCTCGAAAGCGCATTGCGGCGCGCCTGTTCGATCGCGGCAACTGCCTGGTCCTCCACCAGCTTCAAGTAGGCCGGGTCGGCCGCGGAACTTTCCTGGTAAGCCAGCTTCTGAACCTCTGCCGGGGCGTGGTCAAACTCTCCCGGCTGCACCATACCCACCGGACCGGAAGAATGTGAGTGCGAAGCTCCGATTATCACTTCCATGCCAGGCACGCGCGCCCGAATCTTCTCAACCAGTTGACGCGGCACGATGAGGGCATCAACGCCCATCAGACAAACCGCTTTGCCGCCGGACTCAAAGTAAGCTGCCCGAACTTTACAGGGGTCGTGGATCGTCTTATGGAACTGCTTGAAGTAGTTCCCCGGAATCTCGCTGCCAATGGCTGGAGTGATGTCCGATTCGGCAAAACCAGCCCGGCCCGTTTGGGCATGTGCCGCTAGCGCGGCCAAAGATAGAAAATGTCGTCGTTTCATGCTTTCGCTTCTTTCCAGCCTGCGTTCAGCAGGACGCGGCCTTGTTCACGCAATCGGGAAAAGCGCGGATTGCTGACAAGATTTTTGAACTCGCGCGGGTCACGCCGCGAGTCATAGAGTTCTTCCTGGATCTCGCCTTCAGGTCCCCGCCACTCAATGTAATGGTAGCGGGGTGCCCGCACGCCTCTGGCGCGAATCCCATTGGCCGCCTCGAACTGGGTAAACGCTGCCCGCTTCCAGCGGCGTCGGGGGGAATTGAGTAGCGGCACAAAGCTTTGCCCTTCCAGATGGGACGGCAAAGAGAGTCCAGCAAGTTCCGAAAGCGTCGGATAGAGGTCCACCAACTCCACGAGAGCGTTTGAAGATTTCCCCCGCACCCGCCGCCTGGGGTCGGCAACAATCAAGGGCACCCGAGCCGATTCTTCCAGCAGGCTCCGCTTCTGCCATCGCGTATGTTCCCCCAGATGCCAGCCATGATCGCTGGTAAACACGACGATCGTGTTGTCGCGCTGCCCCGTCCGGTCGAGCGCATTCAATACGCGGCCCAGTTGGTCGTCCATAAAGCTGGTGCTCGCGTAGTAACCCCGCAGTGCCTCCCTTTGTTTGGCCTCATCCATGCCCATGTGGTTCCAGAGGTGGGGAGCGATCGAGCGGAATAGCGGCGCAAGGTCGTCTACATCCCCTTCAGGATTCGAGGGTGGGTTGCAGGCTTCCAGTGGGTAAAGATCAAAGAAGCGGCCAGGAGCAACAAAAGGGACGTGCGGACGTACGAAGCCAAGGCCCATGAAGAATGGCTCGTTTCGCTTCTGCTCCAGCAAGGCAATGGCGCGGGACGCGGCATCTTCATCGGCTTGCCCCTTCGCCTCGCTCACGCTCATCCAGTCCATTGCAACGCCGCGGCCGGAATTCGGTGTGAGTTGGTGCAGGATGCCGGGGGACTTGTCCTCCATCCCCTGCGGGCTGCCGTTGTGGTTCCAACTGGCCGGGTCCTGATACTCGGGCGTCCCAACTCCAGCGGGGACGTTCATGTGGAACATCTTGCCCTCGCGGGCACTGAACCAACCGCTGTTCTTGAAGTGCTGCGGCAAAGTCACAATGTCCGGGTGACCAATACGGAGGTCGATGTCGTTATTCCAGATACGAGTCGAATCCGGCCTGAGCCCGGAAAGAAAGCTGGCCCGGCTGGGACCACAAAGCGGCATCTGACAGTAGGCACGATCAAAGCGAACACCACGTTGGGCCAGCGCATCGATGTTGGGAGTCTTTACGATCGGGTGGCCATAGCAGCCCAGGGCCGTGTTCAGGTCATCGGCAACAACAAAGAGAATATTCGGACGGGATGTCGAAGACTGGCTCGCCAACAGGGGAGCGGCCAGAGAGGAAAGAAAAGATCGTCTAAGCATGGGCACCAGGTTTCGGGTAAATTTGAGGCTGGTTGCGCTCCCGGTACCAGATGAGAGCGAAGATGACACAAACAATCAGGGGCAGCGCTGTAACGGTGCGTAGGGCTGCGGCCGGGCCGGACTGGTCATAAACCCGGCCGATCAGCGGGACTGCAAAGCTATCGCTCAACATCCCGATTCCACCCATGAGCGCGAGTAAAAATCCACCCCCGCGCGGAAACCTTTCCGCCGTGATTCCCAGCATCGTGGGCCATAAAAAGGTGACGCCGGCAGCAAAGAGCGCCGAGGCGGCCAGCGTCGCCGCCGCACCGCTCACAAAGCTGAGCGTGTACAAACCACAGCCGGCAAGCAAGGTGCTAACCATCATCAGCGGTATCGATGCGATTCGCGCAAAGACCCAATCACTGGCGGCGCGCCCGGCGGCCATAATGCCGCTGATCCAAACGAGCAAAGCAATGCCAGGCAAACCCGTAGTCTGCGAAAGAATGGAAGGAATCCACTGATTGGGAGCAAGTTCCGTGGCAGCCGTTAGGATCATGCAACCAAAAAAGAGCAGGAACATCGGCCGCAGGGCTTCCGAGTAGATCTGCCGCAGCGGTAAACCTTGAGCCACTGCTTCCGTGCGGGGGAAGGGCAGCCGGAAGAGCATCGCGGCGTAAATGAATGTGGGAATGAGAATGATGGCCGTCTTGAGCCGCCAACTGGCATCAACGCCCGTCATGGCCCAGGCGATCAGGCCGCCAATGACAATGCCACCGGGAAACCAGAGATGCAGCAGATTGAGCTTCTGCACTTTTTGCTCGGGGTAAAGTGTCGCGGCCAGTGGATTGATTGCCGCTTCCACCAGGCCGTTAGCCACTCCAATGGCCAGCGTTGCAAAGTAGAGTGACCAGAAGCCCTGGCTGGCGATGGTGCCAACAATACCCGTCAGGTGCATCACAAAAGCCCCCACCAGCAGTGGCTTCATGCCAATCTTGTCGCACAAGGGACCGCCAATGAGCATGGCCAGGGTGAAGCCCCAAAAGGCGGTTGAAGCAGTCCAGCCCACCTGCTCTTTGCTAAGCGCGAAATCCAGTGCTTGCGCGTCAAACACGTCGCTACGGATGGCAAAACACAGTGCCGTTGCGATAAGCGCCATGCAACTGCCGTTGAAGAGCAGCGAACGCTGGGCAGG
Source organism: uncultured Bryobacter sp. (assembly GCA_964510335.1). Taxonomy (GTDB): domain Bacteria; phylum Acidobacteriota; class Terriglobia; order Bryobacterales; family Bryobacteraceae; genus Bryobacter. The sequence goes on from CAZECF010000047.1 coordinate 19,822, forward strand.
GGTGAGAGTTGAGTTGGTGATCATGAGATCAAACGATCTCTTTTATCACCGTTCCTTCAATTTCGGTGAGTCTTTCTTTGCGGCCCAGATGCATGAAGCTCAAAGCATGCTGATTGAGGCCCATCTGGTGAAGTACCGTGGTGTGAATATCGCGGAAGTGATACGGTTTCTCGATCGCCCGCAAGCCAATGGCATCGGTTGCCCCTACGACGGTTCCACCCTTGATGCCACCGCCAGCCATCCACATACTGAAGCCAAGGTTGTGGTGGTCGCGGCCCTTGCTGCCCTGCGATTCCGGGCTACGGCCAAATTCACCACCCCACAAAACAAGGGTTTCATCGAGCAGTCCGCGGCGCTTGAGATCCTTGAGCAAAGCAGCCACGGGTTGATCGGTCTGCTTGGCCATCCGAAGGTGATTTTCTTCGATGTCATCATGCGCATCCCACTGGAGATTTCCAGGGCCGCCACCCGAGGTGACGCAAACAAATCGCACGCCCTTCTCGACCAGGCGGCGTGCCAGCAGGCAACGGCGTCCGTAATCATCAGTCGGCTCCTTGCCAACACCGTACATCTCACGCGTGGCTTCGTCTTCCTGGTTGATGTCGAAGACTTCCGGCGCTTCCATTTGCATTTTGAAGGCGAGATCGTAGGCAGAGATGCGCGCTTCCAGTTCGGTATCTTCCCCTTCAATTGCCGCGCGGTTCATGGCCTTCAAATACTTCAGCGTACGCGTGCGTTCTTCCAGTTGAATGCCTTGCGGCAAGCCCAGGTTGAGCACTGGCTGATTGCCTGGACGCATCATGGTGGGCTGATAGACGGCAGGCAGGAATCCGTGCATGTACATCGGTTGGCCGGCTTCGAGCGCCCCATGCGGGTCGGGCAGGACGCAATAGGCAGGCAAGCTATCTGACTCCGTACCGAGGCCGTACACCGTCCAGGCACCCATCGAGGGAAAGCCCGGAATGATGCGGCCGGTCATCATCTGATACTGAGCTGCGGAGTGCACCACCATGTCGCCATGGCAGGACCGGATGATGGCAAGGTCATCAACACATTCGGCCGTGTAGGGTAGAAGATCCGAGACCTCAATGCCACTCTTGCCGTACTTCTTGAAAGTCCGCTTCGTACCAAGGAGCTTCGCATTCGGAGCAACAAACTGGTACTTCGCTTCGCCGAACTCAGCCGGGCGCTTCTGTCCATCCAGTTGGTTGAGCAGCGGCTTCGGGTCAAATGTCTCCATGTGGCTCGGGCCGCCAGCCATGAAGAGAAAGATGATGCTCTTGGCCTTGGCCGCATGGTGTGGTGCCTTGGCGGCCAAAGGGTTCATGGTTGCGCCTTGGGCGGCAAGTGCGCCATAAGCCAGGGAGCCAAAACCGCAAAACGCGTCGGTCAGAAACTCACGACGGTTGCGAGTGAAACGGATGTGTTCGCTCATGATTGGACTCCTTAATTCACGTACAGAAAAGCGTTGAGGTTGAACATTGCGATCGCGAACTCACGCGGAGAGGCACTGCGCGCAAACTCCAGCGCAACCGCCTTTTCCTTGGGGTTCGGACGGCGTCCCGCCACGATCAGAAATGCCTGATCCACCATACGGGTCGCATTGCCTCCAGACAGCTTCTGAAGGCGTTCGGCAAAGACCTCCGCCTGTTGATTGGCAAATCTTCCATTCAACAATTCCAGGGCTTGCGGCGCATGCGTGGAAGTTTCCCGGCGCGCACAACTGACGAGCCCATCGGGCGCATCAAACACCTCCATAAACGGAAGGTGGAGGTTGCGCTTGGCGATCAGATAAATGCTGCGACGGCGATGCTCGTTCGCGTCCGGGTGGACCTGCCACTGCGAAGGCTTGTAGAGTGCGTCCACCAGCTCCTTCTCAATCGGAATCATCACGGAAGGCCCGAATTGCTTCGTATTCAGGTTGCCGGTAACGGCCAGCATGGAGTCGCGCAATTCTTCAGCCGTCAGGCGCCGCCGCGTGAACTTCCACAGGAGTTTGTTTTCGGGGTCCTTTTCAAAGGCCTTGGCGTTCACTGTGTCGCTAGCCTGCTTCCAGGTATTCGTGTTCAGAATCAACCGGTGCATGTGCTTCACGCTGTACCCGCTAGCCACGAATTCATTGGCAAGATAGTCGAGCAGTTCCGGGTGCGACGGACGTCCGCCCATGCGTCCGAAATCATTCGGAGTCACCACAATCCCCTGGCCGAAGTGATACTGCCAAATCCGGTTAACCATCACGCGGGCAGTCAACGGATTGTTCTTGTCGGCGACCCACTTCGCCAGTCGCGTGCGCGGCTTATCCAGATTCTCATCCTCCGGAGTTCCATCCGGCAGAAACACCCCCATCGGGCGCATGCCAACATTATCTTCCTTGGCGGTGTAATCTCCTCGGGTCAGCAGATGAATGGGCGAGGCCTTCGTCATATCATTCTTGACCGTGTAAAGCGTCGGGGGCGGGGTGGGCTTGCCCATTTCAAGGTCCAGAATCTCTTTGGCCATTCGGGCTTTGGTTTCCTTGTCAGCCTTCGCCATCTCGCCTTGCATCTTCTTGATCTTCGCGTCGATGGGCTTAATCGTCTCTTCCCAGGCAGTGCGTTCTTCCCGGCTGCTCAAAGGAAAATCCTGGTCGAGAGTGCCCGCAAAATAGGCCTGCATGCGGTAGTAATCGCTTTGGCGGATCGGATCAAACTTATGATCGTGGCAGCGGGCGCAGCCAAGCGTTACACCAAGGAAAGCCGCACCCACGGCATTGGTCATCTCGGTCAGTACTTCGTTACGCGAGGAGGCAACTTCCTGATTGCCGGCATTCTTGCGGAGCGGACCCAGGCGGTTAAAGCCTGATGCGATCAAATGCTCCTGCTCCTCCGGCGCAACCTCGTCTCCAGCCAACTGCTCAAGCAAAAACTGGTCATAGGGTTTGTCGTTTTGAAAGGCACGAATGACGTAATCCCGATAGCGATAAGCCTCTGTCCGGTGAGTGTCGTATTCAAAGCCGTCGGTTTCCGCAAACCGGACCACATCGAGCCAGTGCTGCCCCCAGCGCTCTCCGTATTGCGGACTATCCAACAATTGATTCACCAGCCTTGCAAAGGCATCCGGCTTTTGGTCGCGCACAAAAGCGTCCACTTGCATTGCCGTTGGCGGCAAACCCGTCAGCCCGAAATAGAGCCTTCTGACAAGTACTTGCTTTGAGGCAGGAGTGGAGGGTGCCAGTTCGCCCTTCTTCAGCCGTGCCAGCACCAGCGCGTCAATACCGCTTGAGGCGAATGCCTTGTCGGCCGGACTCTCAAATTTGGGAAGCTCAGGATTGGTGCGGGGCTGGAAGGCCCAGTGCCGCCGCTCTACAGCCGTATACTTGCCAAGCGGAGCGATGCTAGAGGCCACCAATTGGAGGCAGAGTGCGAGAACAATAAAGATACGTGTCATAGACTAAGGGCCAATACCAACTTGATTGCATTCTATGAAAATTAAGAAATTAAAACAAGGGCCAGGAATTTAGCGAAGTGGCTGATTTTGCTGAACTTTGGGTTGCTCTCACGCTTCTCTTACCGGGCGAATCTCCCCGCTTGCTCGAAACGGAAGTCCAGCAGTCTCTGGCCCGCAAGGTGGATCAAGCCTGCAACGCGGCCAGGCAGGAGAATGCCGATGGGTTCGAGTTAAGTTGGGGCGATCCCCCCAGTGCCGCCAAAATGGGTGCCATGCCTGCCGCCAGCGAAGGCAAGCAGTTCTATATCGGCTGGCTCAAAGATCGCTACGCTTACCAGATTTCAAAGTTGAATGCCGCCTATGGCCTTGAATCCACCAGCTTCAGCGATCTCGAAAGCATGGATTTCAAACAGGTCGACCGCCGCCGCCAGGCAGTAATCGAAGACGACCAGCGATTCCTGAATGACCTGAAGGGAATGATCAAGCAAAGAATGCAGGAAATGTTGCAGGCCTGCGCACCCGGACGCAAGCTGATGTGGAAATGATTTTTTTCTGAACCTGCGCCGCTGCTCAATCGTAACTAACCATATGGCTGACGGCACGTCATTCAACCAGTGGAGTTCCCGTTGACATGAAGGTTTACCTTGAACAGTCTGAACAGCCCCGGCATGAGCGTTTACTTGAGCTGCTTAAGGACGAGAAGGGCGTGGAGATTGTCTTCGAGATCCGCCCTGCCTCAGACAAAATCCCGGTCAAGACTCGGGGCCGGGTTCTGCTGCTCCGCCCGGAAGAGATTCACTGGGTGGAAGCCGAGCACAACTACATGCGGCTGCACACCAAAGGGGGCTCCCATCTGATCCGCGAGACGATGCGCGCCCTGGAAGGAAGGCTGAATGCAGATCGCTTCCGCCGGATCCATCGCTCCGTGATCGTCAATGTCGATTGCATCCGCGAAATCCAGCCCTGGTATCGCGGCGATTGCGTCGTCATTCTGGAAGACGGCCACAAGTTAACGGCCAGCCGCAATTACCGCGATCGCATTCGCGAGTGGGTTGGCTAGGTCATCCGTTCGCCTGACTACTGGAACAAAAGGGCACAACAGGAAGAGGAACACTCGCCTTAAGGCCGCAGCAAAAGCTTGCCTCGCGTCCGTCCGGACTGGCTGGCGTTCAGCGCCGCAACCGCATCCGACAAACGAAATTCCCGCTCAATGGGGATACGCAGAACGCCCTCTTCAACAAACCTCGCCACGGCAGCAAGCTTTTCCCCGCTAGGCTGGATTCCGAACATCAATGCGCGAATCTGCCGGGGCGCGATCAATTCCTGCGGGGGTAGCGCGTAAACACTGGTAACATAGCGCCCGCCTGACTTGAGGCAGGGCAGGGCAGTCAGACCTGCTTCCACGCCAACGCAATCAAAGACCAAATCCACGTCTTGCACTCGCTCGGCAGGCGATTCCTGCGTGTAATCGATCGGGGTTGCCCCCAGTTGTCGCAGATAGTCCTGGTTGCGAGTGGATGCAGTGGCGAAAACTTCTGTCCCTGCCGCCACCGCCAGTTGAATCGCCGCTGTCCCGACTCCTCCCGCACCACCCAGGATCAGCACTCTTTCACCCGCCCGCAGCGCTCCCATCTGCATCATTCCCTCATAGGCAGTCATCGCCGCCACCGGTAGCGCCGCCACTTCCGCCAAATCCAGGTTAGACGGTGCTGCTGCAACTTCTGTCGCCGGCAAAACGATCGCTTCCGCATAGCCGCCACCGGATGCAAGATTGGGATAACCGAAGACCGCGTCGCCCGGCTTCCATTGCGTTACTCCAGCGCCAACTGCCTCGATAGTACCGGAAACTTCGCAACCCAGAATATAAGGGAAACTCACCGGGAAGACCCTGCTCATGTATCCCTCGCGAATCTTCCAATCCACCGGATTGACCGCGGCAGCGGCGGTACGAATCAGGACTTCACCCGCTCCAGGATCCCTGAGATCCATTGCCTCATAAACGACAACGTCGGGTCCGCCAAAGCGTTGAATACAGGCGGCATGAATCCGGGCCATTCTTCTATCTTAGGGTTTGCCGGGCTTGTTGCCGATTTCTTTTGGAATATCGCGGGTCACGCTGCCCTTATTCGGAGACACCTCTTTGGGGATCTCCTTCTCGGAAGTCTCATTGAGACTTTCGGCATCGAGCGGTTCCGGAATGTCGAAAGTAATCGTAGTCTCGGTACCGAATTTGCGGTAGTTGCGGAATTCGATATCGTTGCGAACCTGAAGGCGGCCTTCCCTCATCCGTACCTCCGCACGCAGCGGCAGCAGAAAAGTATTGCCGCTGATCTCCGTGTAGTCGTAATCAAGCTGGTTGCGCGCGCTCTGAATCGGAAAACTCGCGGGAAGATCCAGTGCCTCCAGCGTGACCCGCATCACCATTCCATTGGAAGCATCCGCATAGATCAGCCCGGTATAGGCAGGCCGGATGGACATCGACTTCTCATACACGATGCCCCACTTTGAATTCGCCTGGCTCACCTGATAGCGGATGACGTGGGTCCGCTTCTTTCGTAGCGTACCCCAGCGCTCCCATTGGAATGTCGCTTGCGTCGCGGGTTCGAAAATCTCTCGCAGCATGTCCCCGAATTCCCCGGTTGAAGTCGTGCCGCCCAGTTTTTCCCAGTCGATGTCTTCGTACTTGTTGTTGACGAAGAGAATCTTCTTTTCTTCTTTGTTCTGAAAGTAGCTCAGCTTGGCCGTGATCGTGTCAGCGCTCACCCAATAGTCGAGGCCGGAGGGATCATAAAAGCGGCGGGTCACCTGCGTACATAGGAAGTCCGGCAGGCTCTTGTCGTAATTCAGCGAGTACTCGCGCAGCTCTGCCAGCAGCTTGCGCTGCTCAGCGGCGCTCGGCGGAGGAATCAACTGTGCCACCGGCTGGTCACTTGGAATGGAAGACACCTTCGGCGGGGGCAGGGAAGCCGTCGCCGCCACCATGGCCTGCAATTGTTCATACGTCTTGGGGCCCATTCCGCTCGCCAGGAGATCTTCAATCCGGCCCGCAGCCAGTTGCTCGGAGAGGTTCACCTTCTTGAGATAATTGGCAACCTGATGATCCGGGTGCTTCAGCCGGATGGAACTCTTCACGAAACTGATGAGCTGATCAGCCGTAAATTTGATTTGCGCGCTTGCCGCCAAAGTGAAAAGCAGCAAGACAAACGGCAATAGCCTCATATCTAAAGCATACGGCTTCAGCCGGGCTTGCGTTACAGCCAGCAGAATCCTTCAAGCTGCGGCGCGGTTGGTCGATATGCCAAGCTGATGTCCGGCTGCCTTCGTCTCCTCACCACTCTAATCCTTGTCCTTGGTTCTCCCCTCCTTTACGCCATAACCGGGAATAGCTGCACGGTGAACGTAACCGGTACGGTGGGCTCGGCCTTGACGGCACCCTCCTCCTGCAGCACGATCAGCGTCTTCCTGAATCCGGATATCAACTTCGTTTCTGGTCTTCCCATGCCGCCCGGGCTCTTCATCACCAAGTCATCCGGAAGCGGCGGCAACGCTACGTGGCAAATCAGCGGAAACCCCAGCGAGGCGGGGTCCGGCACGGGTTCCTATTCCTTCACGGACTCCAATCCCGGGGCCGTGACCATGACGGTGAACTTCAACATCAGTGGCCCGGTGCTCCCCTCGGCGGTCTTCGGTCCGGGGACGGTGGGACGCCCTTATTCAGCCGTAAATCTGTCGGCAAGCGGAGGTTCAGGCGCCGGCTACAGCTTTGCCGTAACGGACGGCGCTTTGCCTCCCGGCCTGAATCTTGGCGCTGGAACGATTGCCGGCACCCCCACCACTGCGGGAACTTATGCTTTCACCATTACGGCCACAGACGGCGCGTCGGCGAGCGGAGCAGCGAGCTTTTCCATTCTCATTCATCCTCCCGTTTCGATGACCCCAACGGCTTCGATTTCCCGCACCATTGGCCAAAGCTTTGCCAGCAATTTTGCTGCCAGCGGTGGTGCTCCGCCTGTGGTCTACACCCTGAGCGCTGGTTCGCTTCCTGGCGGCGCCAATCTCAACCCGGCTTCCGGAGCCCTTACGGGGACGGCTGCAAATGCCGAATCGGGAAGCCTTGGCATTACCGCCACAGACAATTTTGGTTCCTTCGCCACTACCGTGGTTGCCTTCAATATTTCTCCGCTTCCGGCCATCAGCTTATCCACGCCGGCAGGAACTGTTGGTGCGCTCTACACCCAGGCCCTCGGCTTCACCGGAGCAGTAAGCACCGCAGTCCTGAGCTCCGGCACCCTTCCCTCCGGCCTGAGCCTTGTGGGCGGAACGACAATTTCCGGAACTCCGACGCTGGCCGGCCTCTATTCCTTCACGTTGAGCGCCACCGATACCAATGGCGTGCTTGCCTCAGGCGCGTTTTCAATTGAGATTCTGCCTGCGATCTCCTTCACCACTTCCACTCTGCCTTCGGCGAACTCCGGTGCTCCTTACCTCGCAACCATATTGGCCACGGGCGGGAATTCGACAATCCTTTACACGCTTGCGGGCGGGAGTCTGCCTCCAGGCCTCCAACTTTCTAACAACGGAACGCTGAGCGGCAGCCCCACCCAAGCCGGCCACTTTCAATTTATCGTGCAGGCTGCAGATAGCCATGGAAACTCTGCAAACCGCTCATTTTCAATCTCAGTTCTTTCCCCGTTAAGCATCGAAGTCAATCTGCCCTTACCCCAGGCCACCGTGGGCAGCCGCTTGGAAATTTCATTTGGGGTCAACGGTGGCACGGCCCCCTTCAACTGGTCCGTATCAGGCAGCTTGCCCCCCGGATTGCAACTCGTCAACGGAGTCTTGAGCGGTGTTCCGGCTGCGGCGGGAGACTCAACCTTTGCTGTCCAGGTGGCGGACAACTTCGGTTCCACTGCTTCGCGCCTTCTCTCGCTGATCGTGAATCCGCAATTGCAGATCCTGAATTCGAATCTGGGTGGCCCCTATTCCCAGGACCGCGGCATCAACTGGCAGATGCAATGGGCTGGCGGTACCTGGCCTTTCCATTGGACTGTGGCCTCGGGTACCTTGCCGCCGGGGCTAGCCCTAAGTCCGGCCGGCCGGCTAACCGGATCATTCCGGACCAACGGAACCTACTCTTTTGAGTTGCGGGTAAGCGATGGTGCCGGCGCCCAAGCCAGTCGCCGCTATTTGTTAGGGGTAGGTGCAGGGCCGCAATTTGTCTCCCCTGTTCTGGCTGAGGCAACAGCGCTGCATCCCTATCGAAGGCAGGTGGAAGTCCTCTCAGCCTTGCCAATTCGGGAGTGGCGAGTGGGAACAGGGGCAATCGGCTTTCCCCCGGGTCTTCAGTTTGAGCAGGGAGAACTGCACGGCGTTCCTGCTCAGGCTGGCAATTACGACTTTGAACTCAATGTTGAAGACGTCTCCGGCGCTGCTGCTGGACTGCGCTTTCTTTTCCGCGTCAATCCCTACCCCGAATTATTGCCTCTCAAAACGGCTATCGGCTATCGCCCGGGCCAAACTTTCAGGTGGCAGATTCCGGCTCAGGGAGGAAGCCCGCCCTTGCGATTCGCACTCCTCAGCGGATATCCCCCGCCCGGAATGCAGCTGAATCCCATGACAGGCGAAGTTCAAGGTACTTCGCAAAGCAAGGCAGAACATGGCTTCACCATCGAGGTCACCGACGCCAACGGAGCATCGGCGCGCCGTCATTATGTCATCGCGCCGGAAGCCCCCGCCGGGCAACTGGAGTTGGATTTGAGCGCAATGCCAACAACCTTGACACTCGGCGTTGAGGTCCACGGACAAGTGCAAGTCAGCGGCGGCCACGCACCCTACACGCTGCGTCCCGTCTCCGGCAGGCTGCCAGCAGGTCTCCGATGGCAGGGCTTAAACATATTTGGACAACCTGAAGAATCAGGTGAATTCAGCGTGAGCCTCGAAGCCGGGGATAGTCAGGGACAAACGCAATCAGGTATTTGGCGCTTTACGGTGAAATCGGCTTCCTGGCGGGTCGAGCCTTCTCTGCTGCGATTTACCTCAGTTGAAGACTCGTTGCGCTCCGTGCCACACCAGCTAAGGGTTGCCGGTCCTGCCGGACCGGGCACGGTTCAATCCTCCGCTGCATGGCTCAAAGTCTCGCGAAATGAACTGAACCTGCCCGCTGTGTTGGAGGTCCGCGTGGACTCCTCTGCGTTGCCCGTAGGCCATCATCTGGCAGAATTGCGCATCGAATCCCAAGGCCAGCTCTTGAAAGTTCCGCTGGAAGTGGACCAGTTGCCCGCTGATCCTTCCGAGTGGTCGGTTGAATTCGCCGAGACCCCTGGCGGCGGATTTCTGGCTCTCCTGCAAGGCCACGCTGCCCAAATCTCTTATGAGGCTCACCTCAGCCCGGCTTCCTCAGCCCATTTTGTCCTCGACCGGGGCCGGGGAGAAATCCTTGCCCCGGAAAGCTCACCAATCTCGATTGCACCACGCAGCACCTCTGCACCGGGACACCTGGATCTCAGCGTGCACAATCTGAGTTCGGCAGAGCATCGTTCCTTCACAAGACAACGAAAAGACCCGGAAAGATACGAAGCCAATGTACGAAGTGTTCTTCTTTACGCCGACCCGGAAGCCAACTTCTCTTCTCGAAGTAATGTCGTTGTCCGCAGCAACTCCCGTTTGAAGTTCCGGCTGGCAGCCCTGCCGGAAGCAAGCTGGATCGAAGTCCAGGCCTTAAGCACCCTGGCTGCCACCGAGGCGCTGATCGAAGTCAGAGCCAAAACCACCGGAATGTCCGTCGGCACCTATCAAACAATGGTTCGCCTTTACGACGACACAGGTGGAGAAATTCTGCAATTGCCTGTGACACTGCACATCGGGGCTTTCAAACCCAGCCTGGCCATCGTGAACCACAGTATCAGTCTCCCCCCGGGTCAAGCTCCCACTTCGTTCCGCCTTCGCAATCCTTCTTCCACAACAACTTCCTATCGGATTCACACCCCAATGCTTCAAGTGAAGCCCAGGCAAGGCATTCTCTTGCCTGGGGCGGAGACCGAGATTCAAGTTAGCGCCGGGGAAACACCCACCCCCGCCTGGAGCCGGGAAAAAGTTCTGGTCGAATGGGGCGAGGCGGAGCTGGACTTGGTCGAAGTAGACCTCTCCGTGAGTCTGGTGCAAAACCGTTGCCCATTGCAGAGTCCCATCCTCGGCGTACAAAGCCCCGGGGCCGTCTTCACCGCTGAAACAGGAAAACCCGCTGAACTGCAATTCACGGTGCGCAATCCCTGCGGCGAAATGATTCGGGGCGGCATCATGGCGCTTCGGATTCCGGGTCAAGAGCCGGTGTCACTTTATCAGGCACCAGATGGCTTCTGGTATGGGCAATGGCTGCCGGAAACAGCAAGTGCCAGCCTCCATGTAGAGGTAATTTGGCTGGATGTCCAGCAGGGTTTGAGCTTGTCCCGCTGGCTCAGTGGCCAAATCAAACTTAGCTCGCCTTAACCAGTTGCAGCGTGACGGTGCCAATGTAAAAACGCATGGCAATGCGAATCTGAACGGGGATCTTGGCCGCATCATCCGTGAACCAGACATGCAGACGGGCCTTCCGGTCAAACAACACGCCATCAAAGAGAAAAGCTTCGCAACGGATTGTATTGAATTCCCCGGCCGGAGTCTTAATCTTTTCTCGCGCCTGCGATTCGACACGGGCATTGACAAACTTCTTTCCATCGCTGATCGGCACGCTGAATGCCGTTCCCGGCTCCAGCCGGAGCCGGTGCAGTTCAATCAATGCCCCGATCAAATCGAAGGTACAGCCGGGAATCTCCACCTGCCGCTCCGTCGTTAGATTCTTCACCAGATCGCGTTCCCGAAACTCAACCTTCTTGCCGACCCGGTCATAGGTGACTGTGGTTTCTCTTCGTCGGGCGCCTTCTTCAGCCTTCAGGTGTGTGTCCAGCGTGCAGCCGAGCTCATCGGTCCGCTGCGTAAACTGGTTGTGGACCGGATAGAGCTTGTTCACCAGACCCTTCGATTCAATCTCCACCTTCGTCTGTCCAGCCTTTCCTTTTTCAGGCTGCCACTTCAGTGTTGCCGTACCAGCATCCACCAGCCGCCACTCCACCCGAAACTCCAGGTTGAGTGGGCGCTCCTGCGCCGGAACAGCAAGCGTCCCGAGGAGCAGACAAACGAGGATTCGATCAAAGACGCGCACCTTAGTTTATGATCTTACAACTGAATGGAAAAAGGCCCGGTCTCCGTTAAGAGTCCGGGCCTTCGTTTCTATTTCAAGACTAGTGTTGTGGTGCGGCTGCCGGAGCAGCACCAGGTGCAGCGGCCGGTGATGCCCCGGGTGCAGTTGCTCCCGCAGGAAGATCGGTGTTCAAGCTCGGTAAAGCCATCTGGTCCACTGGCCCCTTGTAGGTCGCCGGACGAGTGTCAAAGCGCGAGTCGGCGTCTATCAGACAAAAGCCAAGAAAAACAGCCAAAAATAGCAGTGTGCTGACAAAGATCAAACCGTTTATCGGCTTGTCATCCTTTAAGTGCATGAAAAAGAGCGCGACAAGTGAAGCCTTGATCGTCGCAATCGTCATTGCAATCACAACGTTTGCCGTGGAGGAGCCAAAGTCAAACCGCGATGCCGCTACGGTAATGATCGTCAGGACAAGCAAAATGAGAAGAACGTAAAGATAGCCCTTCCAGCCATGTTCGTGACTGTGTTCTTCGTGGTCCAGTGTTTCGGTATGAGAACTCATGATTGTCTTGGGGTCTCCATTAGGTAATCAAATATAAAAGCGGGAACAGATAGATCCAGATCAGGTCAACCAAATGCCAGTAAAGGCCCACAAGGTCAACGGGAGTGAAGTAATCGCTGGAGTAGTCACCCTTGATGGAACGCCAAACCAGATAGGAGATCGCGCCCATTCCGCCCAGAACGTGAAAGCCGTGCAAGCCTGTCATCATGAAGTAAAAACTGAAGAAGACAAACATGTTCGGCACCGGATCCGGTCCGGCATAGCTGAAAAACTTTCCGGGCAACAGCCCATCATGGAATTTGTGGCTGTATTCGAAATACTTCACCACCATGAAGCCGCCGGCAAAACCCAGAGTAATCAGGAGATTGGCGATAAGAATCTTCTGCTTGTTGCCATTCTTGTTATTGGAGGCAGCCCAGACGGCCATTACCATCGTGAAGGAACTGATGAGCAGGAAGCAGGTATTGAGTGCTCCCATCTGCCAGTCGAGGTGATGGTGTCCAGCAATAAAGGCATCCGTATGACGGGCCTGCATAATGCCGAAGCCTACAAAGAGACCTCCGAAAAGTAGAATTTCGGTGGCCAGGAATAGCCACATGCCAATCTTGGAAGCATCAAACTGCTGCTCCATCGTGGCAAAGTGGTGTTGGTGAAAGGGATGATGCTCGTGGTCATGATTTTCATCATGACCACCTGGCATCGTCAGACTCGCTTCATGCGCTTGACTCATGGATTCTCTCTCTGGTGGATTTAGACCGCGTCGGTCGGCACTTTGAAGTAACGGTAATCGTACGGGTTATGCTCGATCGCAGGCTGGCCAACAAAATTGTGGGTAATCGGCGGCGATTGGGTCTGCCATTCGAGGGTCGTCCCGCCCCACGGATTTTCAGGAGCGTTCTTCGGCCCGCGCAGTGCGCTCAACAGGTTCACAGCAGCGATCAGCAGTCCGGCGCCCAGCACCCAGCTTCCAAAGGTGGAGAACTGGTGCAGCGGCTGGAACTGATCGAGATACGTGTAGTAGCGGCGAGGCATACCTTGGCTGCCCATAAAGAACTGGGTGAGGAAGGTCATGTTGAAGCCAACAAAAACAATCGCGCAAGCAATACGGCCAATGTTCTCGTTGTACATGCGGCCAAACATCTTCGGCCACCAGTAGTGCACTCCGCCAAGGAAGGCGATGACCGTGCCGCCCATCATGACGTAGTGGAAGTGGGCGACAACGAAATAGGTGTCGTGAAGGTGGATGTCAACGCTCAAAGCGCCGAGGAAGATTCCCGTCAGACCGCCAATGCCGAACAAAAGCAGGAAGCTGATTGCATAAAGCATAGGCGTCTGAAGACCAATTGAGGCCCGGTACATCGTCGCGATCCAGTTGAAGACTTTGATGCCGGAAGGGATTGCCACCAGGAAGGTCAGGAAGCTGAAGATCGAAGCTGCCAATGCACTCTGGCCTGAGGTAAACATGTGATGACCCCAGACAAGGAAGCCGATCAACGCAATGGCTACCGAGCTGAGAGCGATCAGTTTGTAGCCGAAAATCGTTCGCCGGCTGAAAGTCGGGATGATCTCGGAGATGATCGCCATACCCGGCAAAATCATGATGTAGACGGCCGGGTGCGAGTAGAACCAAAAGAAGTGCTGGAACAGAACCGGGTCACCCCCAATTTGCGCATCGAAAATACCGATGTTGAAAGCCCGTTCCATCACCAGCAGCACCATCGTGATTCCCAATACCGGAGTCGCCAGTACCTGGATAATCGCAGTAGCGTAGATACCCCAGACGAAAAGCGGCAACTGGAACCACCCCATGCCTGGAGCGCGAAGCTTGTGAACCGTGGCAATGAAGTTGATGCCGGTGAAGATGGAACTGAAGCCCAGCACAAATACAGACATCGTCATCATCGTGACCGCGCCACCGGTAGAGGTGGAGTACGGAGTGTAGAAGGTCCATCCGGTGTCAACGCCACCCACCACAATCGAAACGACTGCCATGATTGCGCCCACCGTGTATACCCAGAAACTGGCAAGATTCAGCCGCGGGAAGGCAACGTCTTTGGCTCCCAGCATCAACGGAAGCACAAAGTTTCCGAGCGCTGCGGGAATGGAAGGAATGATGAACAGAAAAACCATGATTGCGCCATGCAGTGTAAACGCCTGGTTGTACTGCTCAGCTGTCATGAAGTCTTCGCCAGGATTCATCAACTCGAGGCGCACCAGCAGCGCGAAGATGCCGCCGACCAGAAAGGCCAGCAGAACGGACCATAGGTACATGACACCCAGTCGTTTGTGATCGACTGTCGTCATCCAGGCCCAGATTCCCTTAAATGCCGGGTCCTCCAGGTAGTCGGCGTGGTGGCCGTGATCGCCGGTATGTACGGCGGGGGAAGTGATTACGTCTGCCATAATTCGTTACCTCTGAATTTTTCCTGCTTTACTTCAATGACTTGATGTACGCGATGAGCGCCACCAACTGCCGTTCGCGAATTTGTCCTTGGTAGCTGGGCATGATGCCCTCGTAACCAGCGACGATCTTCGCTTGGGGTTGCAAAATGGATTCACGAACATAATTTTCGTCAACCTCAATCGATTGCCCCGAAACCATCTTATGCTGTGCACCGTAGATGTTCTTCCAGCTCGGTCCTTGACCGCGCGTGCCGTCAATGGAGTGGCAGGTAGAACAGCCCAGATTCACATAAAGTCTGGAACCCAAAATTTCCGGAGGAACTCCCTTTTCGTCAGGGTCACCTTCCTCCAGGAATTTTTCATAATCCTGTTCTGAGACAACCTTAACGTAGGCTTTCATCTCAGAGTGACCTTTGCCGCAATACTCGGTACAGGGCACAACGTAGTCTCCGACTTCAGTTGCGTGAAACCAGGTCTCGGTGTATCGATTCGGCAATACGTCCTGTTTGATGCGAAATTCCGGAACGTAAAAAGCATGCAAGACATCTTCGGAGTGCATGATCAGGCGCACAGGCTTGTTCACGGGAACCCAAAGCTTGCCGATCGTTACCGAACCATCGGGGTAGGCAAAACTCCAAATCCATTTTTTGGCGGTTACCTGAATCTCCATGGCACCGTCCGGGGCGACGGAAGCTTGAATGTAGGTGTTGAAACCCCAAAAGAATACGACGAAACAGAGGATCGTGGGGAGAATGGTCCACGTCAGTTCCAGCGCATTGTTGTGTTCAACGTGCGCCGTTTTCTGGTTGGCGGATCGCCGCCGGTAGCGGGCGACAAAAAGGCCAACGAGACCAGCAATAATCAGGAAGAAGATGATGTTCAGCCAGAGGATGAACATGAAGAGATCATCGACACCCTCTGCCTTGATGCTGGATGCGCTTGGAAGGAATATGTTTCTTAGCCAGGTATTCATGTAATTTGACTCTCACTAGTCGGGATGCTCTGAACAAACGGAGTGCTGCTGTTTGCCAGAGCGTCTCGCGCCAGGAGTTCTTGCCGCCAGAAGCGGAACAACCAGAACCCCAAAATTAGAACCACCAAAAAACCGCCTAGACGCATGACGTTGGTGGCGAACA
>CAZECF010000048.1:0-34988 GCA_964510335.1 uncultured Bryobacter sp.
GAAGTCAGCCTGAAAGCCCTTGACGAGCGCCGTCTTTCCCATCGCCTCTCCTATCCCATCCAGGCAATTCAATTGGGGCAAGCCACCGTCGTCACGCTGGGCGGCGAAGTGGTGGTCGATTATTGTTTGCGACTTCGCAAGGAGACGGGCGACAACCAACTTTTCGTTATGGCTTATTCAAACGACGTCATGTCCTACATTCCGACCCGCAAGCAGATTGAAGAAGAAGGCGGCTACGAAGCCAACGAAAGCTTCGTCTATTACGGCCAGCCAGCCCCGCTCAGCGGCGAAATCGAGGAGATCATCATCAGCAAGGTCAAAGCCCTCATCCAAGGAGTTCGCAAGTGAACCGCCGCTCGCTTTTGTTTCTGCCTGCTTTTCTGCGCGCTCAGTCCTCCCGGCCTCGCATCACGCATGGGGTGCAGTCCGGCGACCCTGGCATCGATTCCGCGCTGCTCTGGACGCGCGCGGACCGGCCCTCCCGTATGTGCATTGAAGTCGCTACTGACGAGCGCTTCGCCAAACGAATCCAAACCATCCGCGGCCCCCATCTGCTGCCCTCAACTGACTTCACCGGCCGCCATGTCCTCAACGGGCTGCCGGCTGGCGCCGATCTGCACTATCGCGTCACGCTCGAAGACCTTCGCGAGGGCCGGGCACTGAGCGAACCCGTTACCGGCCATTTGCGGACCGCACCGGCCACTCCGCGCAACATCCGCTTCCTTTGGAGTGCCGACATGGTAGGTCAGGGCTACGGCATCAATCCGGACCTGGGTGGCATTCAGATCTTCCGCCACATGCTGGAGCGCCAGCCTGATTTCTTCCTCCATTCCGGCGACAGCATCTATGCCGATGGGCCTTTGCCTTCCACCTGGACGCCGCCGGAGGGGGGCACCTGGCGTAACGTCATGACCGAGGCCAAGAGCAAGGTTGCTGAGACGCTTGACGAGTTCCGCGGCTGCTACCAGTACAACCTGATGGACGAGCACGTACTGCGTTTTAACTCGCAGATTCCCCAGGTCTGGCAATGGGATGACCATGAGGTGCTCAACAACTGGTCGCCCGGGAAAGACCTCAAGGACAATGCCAACTACAAGGAAAAAAGCGTTTCGCTTCTGGCTGCCCGCGCCGGGCAGGCTTTTCGCGAGTATGCGCCCATCCGGCTGAACAGCGTCGAATCGGAACGCATTTACCGGAAGATCTCGTATGGCCCGCTGCTCGATGTCTTCCTGCTGGACATGCGCAGCTACCGCGCCGCCAACAGCCACAACCGTCAGGAGAAAGAGGGCGACGAGACGGTATTCCTGGGTGCCGAGCAACGAGCCTGGCTCAAGCGGGAACTCAAGGCCTCGCGGGCCGACTGGAAGATCATTGCCTCTGACATGCCCTTGGGCCTGCTGGTTGGAGATGGCAAGGATGCGCAAGGTCGGCCCATGTTTGAAAACAGCGCCAACGGCGACGGGCCACCGCTCGGTCGCGAACTGGAGGTTGCCGATCTGCTTTCCTATCTCAAGCGCGAGCGCATTCGCAATACCGTCTGGTTGACCGCCGATGTTCACTATACGGCTGCGCACTACTTTCACCCGTCCAAGGCCCAGTTCCATGACTTTGATCCCTTTTGGGAATTTGTCAGCGGACCCCTCAACGCAGGCACCTTTGGGCCGGGCCAACTGGACAATACCTTTGGCGTCGAGGTTAAGTTCGCCAAGGCACCCGAGCGGGGCAAGGCCAATCTTTCACCCAAACAAGGCTTACAGTTCTTTGGTGAAGTAGAAATTGACGCAAAGACTCGCGCCCTTTCGGTGACCTTGCGCGACCTCACGGGTACAGGGCTCTTCACCCAGCGGCTGGAGAAGGCCTAGTGCGGCTGACGCTTGCGGTTCTCCTGCTGGCCACTGTCGTCGAGGCTCAGGAGCCGAAGCGTCCGCGAATCGCGCTGGCACTTGAAGGTGGCGCTGCCCTGGGCTTTGCGCACATCGGCGTGCTCGAATGGCTCGAAGCCAATCGCATCCCCATTGATGCCATCGCTGGCACCAGCATGGGTGGACTGATCGGCGGGCTCTACGCCGCTGGTTACACCCCCGCCGAAATCCGCCGCATTGCCGACAGCGCCGAGTGGGACAAACTGCTGAATGGGGAGACTTCTTTTCGGGAATTGGCATACCGTCGCAAGGAAGACCGCATTGCCTTCCCCAACCGCATCGAACTCGGTGTCAACGGCGGCCTGAGCCTTCCCTCCGGCTTCAATGAAGGTCATCAGATCGGATTATTGCTCAGCCGCCTGACGCTCGCCTATCCCAGCCTGAAGAGCTTCGACGAATTGCCAACGCCCTTCCGCTGTGTTTCGACTGAGCTGGTGAGCGGTAAGGCGCGCGTCTGGCAGGGGGGACTGCTCAATGAAGCCCTGCGCAGCACGATGTCCATTCCGGCCGTCTTCTCGCCGGTCCGCAAAGATACCGGTATCTATGTCGATGGCGGGTTGCTGGATAATTTGCCGGTCGAGATCGCAAAGAAAATGGACGCCGATCTGGTCATTGCAGTTCACCTGAGCAAGGGCCCGGTGGATCCGAAATCCATCGGCAGTCTGGTCGATGTTCTCGGCCGCAGCATCAGCGTGGTGATCGGGGCTGCCGAGATGCGCACCATTGCCCTGGCCGATGTCGTTCTGGTGGCTGAGCTCGGCAAGTACAGCACCACTGATTACACAAAGAATGCTGAAATTGCCGACGTGGGCCGGGCTGCTGCCGAAAGCAAAGCAAACGTCCTCAGGCGCTTTGCGCTGGATGAAGCTGGTTATGAAAAGTTCCTCGCTGGCAGGCAAGCTCGCACCCGGAAGATTCCGATGGACCCGCCCAAGTTCATCTCCGTTATCGGTCCGGATGCCGACACCAATGAATCCCTCCGTCAGAAGCTCACCCAATTGACGGACCTGCATGCTAACTCCGAAGAATTTGAGCAGGAACTGACCAAAATCGTTGGCTACGGCCGTTATGCCAGCCTGGGCTATCAGCAGTCTCTACGCGAGGGAGAACAAGGTTTGGAAATCACCGCCACGCCCAAGACAGGTGGCCCGATTTTTCTCACACCCGGCTTTGAAATCAATGGCATTGATTCCTCCAACACCCGCTTCTCACTTGGCAGCCGCATTACCTGGCTCGACCTCTTCGGCTTCCGCAGTGAACTCCGCAGTGATCTGTGGTTTGGATCTCGCTTTGGTGCCTCGCTCGAACTCTACCAGCCGTTACGGCCCAACAGCCGCTTCTTTGTCGCCCCGCGAGTCTATGTGGATAGCAACCCTTTCGATTTTTACTTTGAGAACCGGCCGCTGTCCACCTACCGCTTGCGGCAGCAGGGTGCCAGTTTCGATACCGGAATTGCTATCAATCGCTTCTCTGAACTTCGTCTGGGCTACCAGTTCAACTGGGTCGTGGCCCGTCAGCGAATTGGTCCGCCAATTTTTGATGAAGTCCGGGGACGCCGGGATGGGGTGTCCCTCCGCTATCGCTACGAGGGCCAGGATGACGCGATTGTAGCCCGGCGCGGCAGCCGCATTCTTGCTCGTACGGAATACTTTCCCGATTCTGGCAATACCATCGCCGAGTTCCGCGGCCTCCACATGCAGCGAGTTTCCGCGCAGAACTCTCTGATCATGGGACTTTCTGCCGGCGCCACTCGCGGCCCTGCCCAAAGCCTTTTCCTCAGCTTTCCGCTGGGGGGCCCCGCCTTGCTCGGAGCTTATGGCCTGAACGAGATTCTCGCCCGGGAATATACGATCGGCAGCGCTGGATTCCTTCACGAGGTGAAGAGTCAGCCTTCCCTGCTGGGTAGCAAAGTCTTTCTGCTCGGTGTTGTTCAGGCGGCCCGCACACGGGATATCTTTGCTGACCAGCGCTATCCGGCCAGCGGCACTGGCGCGATTGTCTTGCGCACGCTCTTTGGCCCGGTCTTCATCGGGGGGAGTGTCGGCGACCGCGGACACCGCCGCTGGTTCTTCGGCGTAGGGAGGCTCTTTTGAGGTTGGCCACTTCCGGCCGCCACATTGTGGAGGCGGCAACCGGCAAACCGTTGCTGTTCCGTGGGGTGAACGTGAGCGGCATGGAGTATTCGCACTTGCCCTACGCCGGCATGAGCCCCGATGAATTGCGGCTGGTTGTTGAGGGATGGAACTGCGACATTGTGCGGATCCCCTTTGTGCAATCTCGCGTGTCGAGCTACGACTACGTCGAAGAGCTAAAACAGATCGTCGATTGGCTTTGGGAGCGGGGAGCGTTTGCGATTCTGGATTTGCAATGGCTCACTCCGGAATCGGGCGTCCCACCCGAGCCGGACCTTGGTTCCATCACGTGTTGGGACACCTTGGCGCACGCCTTCGCCGATGCCCCTCACGTCATCTTCGATCTGCTGAACGAGCCGCACGACATCCCGGTTGAGCGTTGGGTGGAATGGGCCTACCTGCTTACGGACACGGTGCGCACAGTGGATCCCGAGCGTATGGTGATGGTGAGCGGAATGGATTGGGGTTATGATCTGCGCGGCGTTTGGCTGGACTTGCCGAATGTTGTTTACTCGACGCATGTCTACCGGATCAAGGGCAAAGAGTGGGATCGCTGCTTTGGCGACCTCGCACGCGAAGCTCCCGTCTTTGCCGGGGAATTTGGCGGCCACGCCGAGGACCTGGAATGGGGCAGGACGCTGCTCGACTATTTCGACGCCCGGCAGATGAGCTGGACAGCCTGGAGCTGGCGAGACCGCCCGCACTTGCAGCACGGGGGCGAGCCTACCGCTTTCGGGGCCCTGGTAAAGGCTAGGCTAGGATCTCCTTGATCACTTCGCCTTCGACATCCGTTAAACGCATCTGACGGCCATTGTAGGGATAAGTGAGCCTGGTGTGGTCAAAGCCAAGGCAATGCAGTGCCGTGGCGTGGACATCGTTTACCGACTTCTTGTTCTCTTCCGCCGCCAGGCCAAACTCGTCGGTCGCCCCAATGATTGAGCCGCCCTTGATGCCGCCACCGGCCATCCAGATGGAGAAGCCGTAGGGATTGTGGTCGCGACCATCCATGCGCTGGGAAATCGGCAACCGGCCAAACTCGCCATGCCAGATCACCAGCGTTGAATCGAGTAAGCCCCGCGACTGGAGGTCAGCCAGCAAACCGGCAATCGGTTTATCGGTCTCCCCGCAGTGCATCTCATGATTTTCCCGGATGTCCCAGTGGGCATCCCAACTTTCCTGAAAATTGCCGCCACCGGAGAAGATCTGCACATAGCGGACCCCGCGCTCTACCAGGCGTCGGGCCATCAGAGCCTGCCGCCCGAAGTATTCGCTGATCGGCTCATCCAGACCATAGAGGGCTCGCGTGGCCGCTGATTCCTTGTTGATATCTACTGCGTCGCTGGCTTCCGTCTGCATTTGATAGGCCAGCTCATAGGAGGCAATGCGCGCTGACAATTCGCTATCCTGCGGGTTTCGTGCCAGATGCTCCTCGTTGAGCTTTTGCAGGTAGGCCAGCCAGCGCCGCTGCCGCGCGTCGTCCATACCCTTGGGTGGTTTCAGATCAACTATGGGGTCGCCAGTTGCCCGGAACTGGGTACCCTGATAGGCCGCCGGCATAAAGCCATTGCCCCAATTTGGCGCACCGCCGATCGGTCCGCCGCGAGGGTCGCTGAAGACAACAAATGCGGGCAGGTTCTGATTCTCGGTGCCGAGTCCATAGGTTGCCCAACTCCCCATGCTCGGGTAGCCAGCCTGAATGAAGCCGGTGTTCATCTGATAGAGCGCCGGGGCGTGATCATTCGACTTGGAATACATCGAGCGGATCAGCGCGAGCTTGTCCACATGCTTGGCGACGTGCGGAAAGAGCGTCGAAACATCCATGCCGCACTGCCCGTGCTTCTTTGACTCCCACAGGGAAGGCATCAAGCCGCCGGGCGTGCCTTGTGAGGGTGTTATGTTCTTGCCCGGAATCGTTTCCCCGGCATGTTTTACCAGGTAGGGCTTCGGATCAAAGGTGTCGATATGACTCACGCCGCCATAGCAGAAGATCGAGATAACACTCTTGGCCTTGGCCGGGAAATGGGGCATCCGGGGTGCCATCAGTGACGCGCCACCGAGTAGATCAGCAGCGGCGACACCTGCAATCCCCCCGCCTACCCGGTTCAGCAGTTCTCGACGGGACCAGAATCTTTTTTCCATAGCCGTAATTCCTTATGGGATGTAGACGAATTCGTTTGCGTTCAGGAGTGCCTGGCAGAAGTCGGTCAGCGAATCTTCTCCCTTTGCCAAAAATGTTTGCGCTCGCTCGCGTTCCGACGCCGTGGGCAGCCGGGAGAAGGCATGCTCAAAGGCCAAAGTGATCAATTTGCGCGAGTCTCCGGCAGACTCTTTTTGTAATCGTTCGCCAAATCGCCTCGCGTGCAGGGCGACAAAGCTGTTGTTCATCAGGATCAGGGCTTGCGGGGCGACGGTGGAGCGGTTGCGGCGGGCGCAGGAGCCGATCGTATCGGGTTTGTCAAAGACTTCAAACATGGGCAGCGGAATGCTGCGTTTCGAGAAAACGTAAATGCTGCGCCGCCAGGTGCTGGGGTCGTCATCGGGGCGGCCTACCCAGGTCCGCTTGGAGGAAGCCTGGAACAGGCTCGGGTCGATGTAGGGGAAAACCGGCTCTCCGCCTACCGTCCGATCCAGCGATCCAGCCACGGCAAGGATGGAATCCCGCAGAATTTCGCCTTCTACCCGGCGGCGCGGCATGCGCCACAGCAGGCGGTTGTCCGGGTCCTTGGCGAGATTGGCTTCGATGTCGTCGCTGGCCATCTGGTAGGCCTTCGACATCAGGATCTGCTTGTGGATGGGCTTCAATTTCCAGCCGCCGTCCATCAGTTCAAGGCTTAGCCAGTCGAGCAATTCCGGATGAGTCGGACGCTCTCCCATGCGGCCAAAGTTGTTCGGTGTACGCACCAGGCCTTCACCAAAATGATGCTGCCAGACCCGGTTGATCATTACGCGGGCCGTGAGTGGATTCTCTTTGCTGGCTACCCATTGAGCAAAGCCTGCCCGGCGATGGCTGGTCTTGGCGTCCTCGGGCGGGGCAGGGAAGGGCCATTCGTTTTCCTGCACTACACTCAGCACACCAGGTTGCATGACGGAACCCTTCTGGCTGCCGCGATGGAGGAAGTGACTGGGTTCTGGGACTCGCCCGGCTTCTGCAATGGCCATTGCTGTGGGCAGGGCCTTCGGCTTTTGTTTGTCGAGAGCCGCGATCTCGAGATTCAGTTCGTCGTAACGCTTCTTGTCCGTTGTGCTGAAGCGCTTTGGCAAAGTTTCGGGCGTCCCCATCAGGGTCTTCTCAATCTGCGCGACGTTGAGCTTCTGTCCCTCAGTACGTTGTTCCAGGGGCGTTGCCAGCGCCTGCTTCATGTATTCCGGCAGGGCAGCCTTTTTCTCGGCGATGTAAGCATCTTTGTAAGGCTTGACCAGCGCTTCGAGTTCCTTCTTGAGCGGTGTCTGAAGGTCCTGAATCCGTTTGACCTCATCCTTGTGCCGGGCTACCTCGGTTTCGGAGACGAGCGGCTTTTCTTGCGCCTTGGTCGGCCAAAATACCGCCTGCATGCGGTAGTAGTCTTTCTGAGGGATCGGGTCAAACTTATGGTTGTGGCAGCGGGCACAACCCACGGTCAGAGCCATCAGGGAATTGGCTGTGGTGGAGACGACGTCGTCCAGCTCATCGAGGCGCGTCTGTTCGTTCTTGATGTTGTTCTCCGGACCCAAGCGCAGGAATCCTGTCGCGATGACGGCATCCTGGGATTCCGGATAGAGCTCATCACCGGCCAACTGTTCGAGCAGGAACTGATCGTAGGGCTTGTCCGCATTGAAGCTTCGGGTCAGGTAGTCGCGGTAGCGCCAGGCGTTGTCGCGATCGCGGTCATACTCGTAGCCGCCCGAGTCGGCATAGCGGGCCACGTCCATCCAGTGGCGCGCCCAACGCTCACCGTAATGCGGGGAGGCGAGCAGACGGTCCACAATTTTTTCCCAGGCTTGGGGAGAGGAATCCGCCAGAAAGGCTTCCACTTCTTCCCGTGTTGGCGGGATGCCAATTATATCGAGGTATGCACGCCGGATCAGCGTGCGACGGTCCGCTTGTGGGGAAATCGCCAGTCCCTTTTCTTTCCACTTAGCTTCGAGAAAGGCATCGACGCTCGTTGTGCCCGGCTTGCGAACCGGCTTCTGGAATGCCCACCAGGCTCGTTCGCGGGGAGTAATCGGCCTGTCTTCAAGCTTGGCGAGGGCTGCTGCTGCTTCTGCCGCGTCTACCGTGACCGGGGCATCCCATTTGGCACCGCTGTCAATCCAGTCTTTGAGGATTTTGCGCTGCTCCACACTGAGTGGCCGGTTCGGGGGCATGTGGGGCTCATCGAGATGTGCTGCGAATCGATACACGCGGCTTTCTTCTGCTTTGCCGGGTACAATCGAGGGTCCGCGGGAACCACCCTTGAGTGCATGATTGAGCGAGGTGAGGTTGAGATCGGCGGAAACAAGGGAGGTAGCGCCATGACACGGAGCACAATTTTCCTTGATGAGTTGCGGCCCATCCTGACCCGCCAATGCTGCGGCCAGAACGGCGAGTAGTGAAAGTGCCCGGATCATGTCGTCATTATATGAAAAAGGCCACCCGAAGGTGGCCTTTTCTTCAACCGATTGTTGAACTTAGTGAACTACTTCTTGCGGCGAGCAAAAGCCAGAGCCATCAAGCCAGCGCCCATGAGAGCGTAGGTGGAAGGTTCCGGAATTTCGCCACCACCGTTGGTGCCGTTACCGCCGGTGCCAGTGCCACCCGTGCCGGTGCTGCCCGTACCGTTGGCTGCCACAACGCGGAGGTTGTCAAACAGAACGGTGTCGCCCTGGAATCCCGCGAAGTTGTCAACACCAACGAAGGTGAAGGTGACGGAGTTGATTGCGGTCACTGTTCCGTCAGCAACAAAGCCGATCTGCCTGCCCGTGCCGCCGCACTCTTGCTCAGCAAAGCTGCAGCTGTTGGTGGGCAAAGCATACTGGGTTGCGAGTCCATTGACCGTGAAGAAATTCGAGCTTGAGTCAGCGCCGAAGTAATCGAGCAGGAACTCTGACGTACCACCAGTGAAGGTGAAAGTGAGCGAGTGAGCAAAGTTGGAAGGAGTGGATCCGCCACCGGTTCCGCTAACGGGAGCATACGTTACCAGATAGCTGCCAGCGAGCGGGCTACCGAAGCCTGCAATATCTACAGCTGAATTGTTAACGCGGGCCTGATTGCCGCTGTTGGTGGTTGCGCCGGGAGAGCCAGCTACCGAGATTCCGACTTGCACGCCATTCCCAAGCGTGAAGTTGGGAAGTGAGGTGAAGGACCCAATGGGGAAAGCCGAAGGATCGTCAAAATTTTGGAGCGAGGCATTGGGGCCCAGCAAGTTGGTGCCAGAGGCAGATGTGATTACGCCGGCGAAGGAAGCCACGGAGGCTCCGACCAGCAGGAAAACAGTAGAGATAAAGCGCTTCATTTAATTTCCTCCGTTGTCACAGTACTAAAGTCATAGTCCATGAAATATCGATAGTAGTACAAACTTGCATCTTCTGCAAGACTTTTTCCGAATCTAGCTGAATTTTCTTTCTCTTTCGGCGAAAGTACCGGTAGAACTTTTTGCACTGACTTCGCCTCGTACCGAGGGCAACACCTCAAAAAGTACTATTAGGTTATCGGTGGGGTGTTAGACTTTCCTTAGTCCTACTTCGGGCAATCGCCGGATTTATTCCGGAGGAAAGTCCGGTCTCCATCGGGCAGTGTGCCGGCTAACGGCCGGGCTGGGCCGCTTAAAGCGACTTGGACGGAAAGTGCCACAGAAAATGTACCGCTGCTTCGGCTTCGGCCGAGGTAGTAAGGGTGAAAAGGTGCGGTAAGAGCGCACCGCGGGCCGAGTAATCGTGTCTGGCAGGGTAAACCCCACATGGAGCAAGGCCAAATAGGGGAGCAGAGGCGGCCCGTCTCGTTACGACTTCCGGGTAGGCTGCTAGAACGGCTCAGTAATGAGTCGTCCAGAGGAATGATTGCCGGCGGTGCTGCGCAAGCGGCGGCGTCACAAAAACCGGCTTATAGAAGTAGGACTCTCGAAACAGAAAAATCCCGCCCGTGGCATTTCGCCAGGGCGGGATTCTCACAAGACCTTATGCGCGAGGCAACCGGTCCACAGTCGCTTCGGCTCCGGGCACTGTCGGAGCCTTCACTTGATCAAGTCTGCCTCAGCAGTCGATCACCTCACGCTTTGTCTCGTCTATGTTACTACCATTAATCATTTCGACTGGACCACCTCCTTTCTCAGTGATGTCCTGATCATAAGGCGATTTTTGGGAACTCGTCAAGAGGAAAAATGCACCAGTCCGCAAGCAGTTGTGGTAGCACTTGAAATCAACCCGCAACTTGTAGTTCAGTTGAAGACAAGTTCTGCGGGTAGAATCAGAAGGTGGCTCCGTCCCAGCCCCGGTCCGCGATGGAAAACCCTTTGGTGCCAGGCTCCCCGCAATCGGGCGGCCGGCGCGCACTCCTGGGCTTTTTCCTGATTGGCGTCCTGATCGCTATCCCTGCCGCTGCCCTGCCTGCCTGGAATTACCACCTGCAGCCCCCCTATCTCGCTATTGGTTTTCATTTTCTCAGCTTCGCCCTCGGAGTACTTTTCGCTTTACGACTGAATCGCTGGCTACTTGGTCGTCTTGGGGCGCACCGCACTTTTGGGGGAGCCTTGATCCTTGCCGCTTTGGGAATTGTGCTGGCACAGGCGATGACCCCGCCCCAGCCAGAAAGCGGCCGGCATCTGGCATTCGCCCTCATTGGAATTGCCCTCGGCGGCATCATGGCCTCTACCTTTCAGCTCTTGCGGCATCTTTACGAGCAGGATTCGGCTGCCACGGTGAACCTGGCCGGCGGACTGATGGGGCTGGGTGCATTACTGACTGCCCTGCTTGGCGCGCTGTCTTACTCCTGGATGGAGTTTCGAGGCGTCTTTCTCCTGCTTTCGCTTACTCCCTTTGCTGCTGCTGCCTGGCTCTTCCGGCAAGGGGAGCCAACCGTGATTGCCCCGCTCGACGTGGGCCTCCGCGCTGCCCTCAAAGAATCCCGCAGCCCCGTTCATGTGCTCTTTGCCGCCTTGCTCTTCTTTGAAACTGCAGCCGAGCTGTCTGTTCTGGAATGGTCTGCCTTGCACATGATCTTGCGCTCGGGCATGAGTCCTTCGGCTGCACTCTACTTATTGAGCTATTACTGCCTCGCACTGCTTGGTGGAAGATTCGCGGCGCAGGCAGTGCTACACCGCATTCCGCACCGCCGCCTCTTGCTGGCCAGCGCAGCTCTCTCCTGGCTGGGCATCCTGATTTTTGGCAGCACCGACAATTATCTGGGTGCCGTGCTCGGGCTCACGCTTTGCGCCACTGGCTTTTCCTTCGTCTACCCGCTGCTGGTGGAACGTATCGGCAGTCGCTTCCGTGAGTACCATTCCAGCCTCTTTCATGGCATTTTTGGCCTGGCCATGCTAGGCGGCTTTCTCGCCCCGGCATTGATTGCTTTTGGCGCGCACTGGGCCAGCGAAACATCCGCGATGACTGTTCCGCTCTGGTGCAGTCTGCTCGTTTTTCTCATTCTGGTGCTGATCTGGGTGGAATCGAAGATCAGCGCAAGCCGAGTTGCTCGAAACTGAGATTGAGCACGGGATAGGATTCCCAATCCTTGTAATCAAAGTGCCACCACTCTTCGCTGTTGACCCGGAACCCCTGTTCTTCCATGGCTTGGCGCAAAAGCTTGCGGAGCCAGCGCTGCCTTGAGGTGCCGCCGGGATATTGGGCATAGGCGCGGTCTGAGAACTCGTCAAAGCCGCTCGGCATCTCGACAGCTTTTCCGGTCTTGAGGTCGTAGAGCGTCAGGTCGACAGCGCAGCCCCGGTTGTGACGGGAGCCGCGCGCGGGATTGGCCACAAAGTTCCGCTGGCTGGCTGGCGTTGCATCCCAAAACATCTTTGTCACGCGCCAAGGCCGGTAAGCGTCGTGAATCAGCAATCCATAGCCTTGTTTTGCGAGCGACCGGTGAGCGGCCACAACTGCTGCCGCTGCGGGCCGCTGCATCCACGCCGCCGCTTTGGAATAGAGCGCCGCGCCCATGAAGTTGTTGTTTGTGGCGTAGCGAATATCAAAGCGCAGCGTGGCATCCAGCTTTTCGAGATCCACCAGTTCGGCGGGCCGCAGATTCGCCGCCGGCGCCGGCGGACTAGCCTGGTCGGCTGTCTGGCGCAATTCGTCGAGCGGCTTTTGCATCACGATGCGGAATTCCCGGTTTGGCTCCGGCAGCCGTTTGTAGAATGCGCCTGCCCAGCGCAAGCCCTCCGCTTCGAAACGAAAGTCCCGGTCGGTTACTTCCACCAGTTCGCGGCGATCCTTCAAGGCGTGCAAGCGCCCGCCCTGTTCGAGGATCAGCAGCTTCGCCTTGCCGTCGCTGTACTCTCCCAGGCGTGGCGACTGGAAGTCAGCCGGTATGGCCGGCCCGCCTTCCAGTTGTGCCAGGTCCGGGCCGGCCACCTGTAGCAAGGCCAAGGGGGCTGAGGTCTGGATGCGCGCCCGCACCGGAATTCCACTCGCAACCAACTGGCGCGTGAAAGATTGGGGCCAGTAATGTGAAGAGAAATCAAATGCAGCATCGGTGTCCAGCAGCGGCTTCCAGTAGAAGTTGCGGCTGTCCCGGAAGGCGGTCTCGCCATCGGCGCGCAACCAGTCGATAGTGAGCGTAGAATCCACTATCGGCACTCCACCGGGCTTCAGCCGGAATCGCGGATCTCCAGGAGTAAATTCAAAGTCCGGGGACGCTTCCTCGATCCATTGCGGTGGCTCAGGCGAAGTGGGCGTAAAGGTGAAGGCGTCAATCTTCTGATCGCCCCGGCGGGCCCGGAATGTCTTGAGGTGCAGCGGAGCTTTGCCTTCGGCTGCCGCCAGCTTGACGATTCTCTGCCAACTCTCCTCGTAGACGGGCATGACGTTAGAAACCAGCCACACCTGCCGCTCCTTGAAGATTCGCTCCTTCAGCCGCCGCTCTGTTTCCGGGCTCAGCGCCCCCGCCAGTGTCTCAAAGTAAAGCTCTTCCGGGTTTACTTTTCCGCCACTCAGCGTGTACAGGATGCGGGAGATTCCCCAGGACGGCGTGACTACCTCCAGCTCTGGATTCCGCAGCAGCCAGTCGTTGGCTTTGTGCGTCATGTCACTCCAGTGGTTGACGCCACCCGTCTGCCTGGCCGCCTCGTTGTACCAGCCGTAGCAGCGGCCTGCATCAAAGCCAGCCCACAGGAGCAGGATCATTGGCAGGGCTAGCGCAGGGCGGGGAAGTTTCCGCACCGCAAGGGCAGCGCCCATTTGCCACAAGGGTGCCATGAGTAGTAAGTGATGCATCCGTCCTGCCTCCGGAAAAGCCAGATTTCCTATCCAAATTCCAATCGCCGTCCCATAGAGCAATAGCGCAAATCTCTGTCTGCGCCAGGCGGCTACTAACAACCCAAGAAAGAAAATGATGAGGAGTGCCGGTCCTCGCGACAATTGGGCGGGCGGCGCTCCGGTGGTGAATTCAATGGTCCAAACACCCCTGAGCATCATGTCGAAACTGTGCCAGCGGTCCGCCAATAACTGTCCCCAGCTTGCCGGTAAACTGGCACTCTGCCTGCCAAAGCCCATCACCACCTCGGGTACAGAAAAAGCAAAGTAAAGGATCGGACTCACGATTCCAATGGCGAGCAGCAAGCCTGCCGGATAGATCCACCAGCGGCTTTGCGCCTTCGTGGGCCCCCATTGAAAGATCGCAGCCGAAACGGCCAGCGCCGCCAGTACCCAAATGAAAGTTAGCTTTTCATGAAAGGCGAGGGCCAGCGCCGCGGTGGCCAGGAGAAACCACTTTTGCCCTTTTCCCCGCCACCATTGCTGCAGGCAGGCCAGAGCGATCAGCGTCAACAACTGCTGTAGCAGGAATGGGCCGAAGTTCGTCGGGATATGAAGGATCAGTTCGACATCGGCTAGCATCAAGCCCATCGCAAAGAGGCCAGCCCAGGCGCCTGCTTCCAGCATGACGATCCAGTAAACCAGCCCAAGGATCAAGATGCCGAGTGCGAGGTTGACGCCCCGCGATACGACGAAGCCAGTTCCGAAAGCCTGGTAAGCTCCTGCGTAAAGGAAGGCATCCAGTGTCCCGACATAGGGCATGGTCATAAAGGGAATCGGCCGCTGCGCGACCGTCACCCCCCATGGCGGATTCAGCCGCTCCTCGGCACCGTAGGCAATCTTTACGGCTGTGGGGAGAAAGTGTGCCTCGTCGTATTCCATCCCCAAGTGCCCGATCCAGGGCAGTGCAATTGCCAGCAGAATCGCGCAGGCCAGGGTTATCAGCCCCCATTCAAAAAGCCACCGCATCACTTTGTTACGACAAAATCCCGCGGTGCGCTCCGTTTGCCGTCGGGATTCAGAATGGTTACCTTGTAGCGGCCAGGCTGGGCAAAGGCGGATGTTGCCACCACCGCGCCCAACTGGTCTGTCTTGCCGAAGGAGGTTTCCATTTCCTTGCCATCAATCACCACTTTGGCGCCAGGCAGGAAATTGGCCCCTACTACACCCATCGCGGAAACACCGTTCGCCTGCACGTTGAAGGGCTTGCCGGCCGGGGTCGTGTCCGGGTGTAAAGAGACAATCTCCGGGGCGGGGCCGGTTTTGGGTAGTACGGTCCAGGTCAGGCTGTTTGTGCTTCGGCCATCGGGTGTCTCCACGCTCACCAGATAGGCACCCGCCTTGGCGTACATCTCCGGCGGCACCAGCGCTCCCAGTGAAGTACCATCACTCGCCGCCGTATCGAGCGCCATGCCGTTCAGCTTGATCCGCGAACCGCGCACCAGGTTTGCTCCCAGCACGCTCATTGCACTCAGTCCATTGGGCTGCTGTTGGAATGGCTGACCTTCCATTACCTGGTCTGGCACGATGCGCTCAAGCGTTGCCTCTGGTAGCAAAGGCGCTTTCTCCTTCTCGGAAACACAGGAACTCAGTAGTAGCACTGCGGCCAGTACTGTCAGGCTGATCTTGAACATGATTCCCTAGGTTAGTCGAAAGACCGCATACCTGCCATCATCAAAGATCGTTTCCGTACCTGGTACGGCCACAAATGGCTTCACAAGTCCCGTGGACAGAAAGCCCCCTCCATAGATTGTGCCGCCGCGTTCGGCCCTCTGCCGGTCTACAATCACGTACTTAAACCCTTCCTGCTTCAGGCGGGCAATCATGTCCGTCGCTTCGGTCAGCTTTTTTCCCTCATGTACATTCCCGAGCCAGGTGTAAGTGTAGCCGCCGAACCAGTCTCCGAAGGAAAGCCCCGGGGCGTAGGCGCGAATGTCATCGCAGAACCAGGTATAGACTTTGTCCCCGGGCCCGATGACATGGCTCGCGGCTTGTGTTGCGCGGTAATATGGCAGGATCGCATTCAGCACGGCTTGCGTGGCTGGCCAGGTTACCGGGGGCGGCACGCTGTAACGCACCACATTGTTGGTCATCAATTGCGTACTGATGAGCAGGGGCAAGAACAATAAGGATGCCAGCCGGTTGCGCCATCGAAGGCGCGCCAGCGCACCCAGCAGGAGTGCGCCCCAAACGGGCAGTAAGCAAGCCTCATAGCGCATCACCTGGCCAGATCGAAACCAGGCAGTGGTGAACAGCAAACTTCCGAGAATCACGATCATCGACCCGGCATCCAGCTTCCGGCGCCTCCAGAGCATCGCCACTGCTCCGATCACCAATAGGACCAGAAGTGAGGGCCCAAAGCGGAAGAGATCGGCATAGACTTCCGGCTTTACTGTGATCATGTGCCAGGGTATCGCTAGAAAGGCGCCAAGTCCGCGGCCCACGCCGTAATTGGCATTTACCTGAAAGAGCGCGGCCACATCGGGGGAGTTTGTAAAGAATGGGTAGAAGGGTGCGCCCGCGTAGTACCAGCCGCGCAGCCACCAGGGCAGCCCAACCAGCGCCACCACTCCGCCCAGCACTAAACCCCTGCGCAAGGAAAGGCCTGGATTGCGGTGCCGCAAGAGATCAATCAAAAAATCCGCTGCCAGAAAGCAGCTCACGACGAGCAGCCCCTGGAGCTTGCTCGATGCTGCGCTGCCAAGCAAGAGCGCAGCGGCCAATAGTCGCGGACGGTTCAGTCTTGCTCCTCTTGCGATCAACAAAACCAGACCCGTAGTTAGCCATGCCGTTAGGGCGAAATCCGCATACTCCTGCCGGACGATGTAGCCAAAAATGGGCGAGCCAAAGCACAGGCCTGCGGCCGCCAGCATTCCGCCTCGAACGCGATACCGGCGTGCTAGCCAGGTAAAAACGCCGATCAACATCGCGAAGTATTCGAGATTGACCAGCTTGATCACGTTTGCGTCGGAATTGAGCCACCACTGCCGCATGTAGAGCATTACCGGCAGGTGCGGCTGTGCGTTAAACCGGATCCCGGAGTGGTAGCTGATCTGGCCGTATTCCATGTAATGGCGGGCCGCGGCCATGTGATACATCGTGCTGTCGTACTCGACAACGGGCATCAGCAGGTCAGGGACATAAATTGCCAGCACCAGCAAGCCCCACAGATAGCGCCAACGCCAGCGCGGCTGCCGCAGTTCGTTCTTGGCATAAGTCAGCCCCAACAGACACTGGAGGAAGGTGAAGACCAGCACTCCGCGAAAGGTCAAGTGGCCAATGCTGCCAAACAGAAAGATCCCCAGCCCTGCTGCTCCCGTGCCCAGTCCCAATGCGCTGGCATGACGCAGTCCCCCTTCCAGCCTTAGCCGCAAGACCCGCAAGATCGCGAGGCCCAGTACATAATCCGCAAGGAAGATCAGCGAAGTTGTGAGCAGCGCCTGCACCGCATAGCGAAGCAAGAGAATGGGATCGAAGCTCGGATCGGCCAGTTGAATCAGTAATGTTTCGTAGTGGGGCCCCCACCAGTCAGGAAACCAACTCCAGACTGACGGACTCACGCGACCGAACTCGTCCCCTGGGCCGCGGCGCCCCGTACTGCTTCCGGAAGCGGTTGTTCCATCGGCGTAAACCGGTATCGCCAGAGCGTCCACATCGCATGAAAGCCATCCTGCCAGCGGATCTTCTTGCCTTCGAGAATTCCCCGTGCGTTATAGCGAATCGGCACTTCGTGGATGGTATGTCCCAGACGCCGTACCTTGGCCGTGACCTCCGGGCAAAATTCGAAACGGAGACAACGCAGCCGCATCGCCCTTAGTACATCCATACGAAAAGCTTTGTAGGCAGTCGCTTCATCCGTAATGCGGCAACCGTAAAGGACATTCGCCGTTATCGTCAGCAGCTTGTTTGCGAGCCAGTTTGCAAACTTCATCCCCTGCACTTTGCCCCGGAAGCGGCTCCCATAAACCACCGCCGCCTCGCCATTGACGATCGGCTGCAATACCTTCAGGTAATCATTGGGGTCATACTCCAGGTCGCCATCCTGAATCAGCACAATGTCCCCGGTCGCCTTGCGGATACCGATCCGGATCGCCGCACCTTTGCCAAAGTTTTCTACTGAATGGTGGACCACAACAAGGTTCTTGTAGCGCTCCAGTAGCTCCGTCGTTCCGTCCGTAGACCCATCGTCTACAATCACGATCTCTTTTTCGCAGCCTTCGGGCAGCGCTGCTTTCATGACGCGGTCCAGCACCATGGGCAACACGTTCACTTCGTTGTAGACGGGGATGAGAATCGAGACCTTCAACACGATAACCTCTCGATCTTAACTCTTCTCAAGTACGGCGAATACGCTTTGGCCAAAGGGCGGCTTCACCCAGCCCTCGAGTTTTTCCATCACCGGCACGATCCGCTTGTCGAAAAGATCAATCTGGCCTTCGCTCTGCTCTTCCCGTTTTAATAGCTTCGCGTTCACCCACCAACCGAAGAAGCCGACGGTGTTCATGTAGCGTAGATCGTTGGCTCGAAATCCCGCCGCTTGGGCTGTTGCCGCAAAGCTGGTTAGCGTGTAGCGCCGGTAGTGCCCCAGGTGCTTGTCAATGGGTCCGTAGAGCGCCATGAAAGCTGGTACGATCAGCACTGCCTTTCCGCCCTGGGGCAGAATTGAGGCAAACGCCTTCAAGGTGCCCAGATCGTCTTCGATATGTTCCAGCACATTGAGGCAGACGACGCTATCGGGGGCCTGGTCCCGCAGATTCAGAAAGGCGGGGTCCATTGCATCCAGAACGCGCGACTGAATATTGTCCTGCCCGGCGAAGCGCAGCCGGTGTTGTTCAATGCAGGCTGGCTCAATGTCCACCCCGATCACCAGTTCCCGGTCGCTCAGCATCCGCGTAAAGTTGCCGATGCCGCAGCCCACTTCTACAACGCGCCGCCCGAGCGGCGCCATGGCCAGCCGCGCCTGCCACTCGAAATAATTGACTGCTCGCGACATCCGCTGCTGGTCGCGAACGGTGTAATCGCTTGTTGTGGAAACTTCGCTTGGAATCAACTCACCAGTTTAAGCCACCAGCGCCCCGGTTACACTGGTCTTTACCCCATGAGCAGCTTACTGGACCGCCTCAAACAGGGCATCCAAAAAACGCGTAGTGGCTTTGTTGGATCCCTTGACAACCTGATCCACGGCCGCAAAGAGATCGATCCGGATCTGCTGGAAGAGCTGGAATACTCTCTCATCAGCTCCGACATTGGCGTTCGCACCGCAACTGAAATCCTGGATGGCATCCGCCAGCGCGTTGAGCGAGACCAGCTTGCTGACGCGGGCGAGCTACGCGCCTTGATTCGACAGCAACTCCTTGAAATTCTCGAAGCCAACGATCGACCGATCAATTGGGCCGCCAAGCCTCCCACGGTGGTGATGATTGTTGGTGTCAATGGAGTTGGCAAAACAACGACTATCGGTAAACTGGCGAATCGATTCAAGGCTGACGGCCAACAGGTGCTGATCTGCGCCGCAGATACTTTCCGCGCGGCTGCCATCGAACAGCTTGAGGTTTGGGCCCAGCGCAGCGCTGTGGAAATGATTCGCCAGCAGGCGGGCTCTGACCCGAGTGCCGTACTTTTTGATTCCTTGCAGGCTGCCAATTCTCGGGGATCTTCATTGGTGCTGGTGGATACCGCCGGGCGTCTGCACAACAAGGCCCATCTGATGGCGGAACTCGAAAAAATGACCCGTACCGCGCGCCGCGTTGTGCCGGATGCTCCGCATGAAGTCTGGCTCGTGCTGGATGCCACCACCGGTCAGAATGGTCTCGAACAGGCCAAGAAGTTCACCGAAAGCGCCGGCGTTACCGGCATCGTTCTCACCAAACTCGATGGCACCGCCAAAGGTGGCGTGGTCGTGGCGATTGCTCGTGAAATGAACCTTCCCATCCGCTACGTCGGAGTGGGAGAACAAATTGATGATCTGATTCCTTTTGAGGCCGACAACTTTGTTGCATCCCTATTCGACAATTGAGCGCCTGGACGGGCTCAATCCGCACATGCGCGAGGCGCTTGATCTGGCCCGCCTGGCAATGGGGCAAACCAGCCCGAACCCGACTGTAGGCTGCGTTATCGCTCGTGGCGATCTTGTGCTGGGCCGCGCTGCACACTACTACGCCCAAAAAGAGCACGCTGAAACGGTGGCGCTCTCCCAGGCTGGCCCGGACGCAAACGGCGCGGACGTTTATGTCACGCTCGAGCCGTGCAGCCACCATGGCCGCACCGGCCCTTGCGCGGACGCGCTCATCGCCGCTGGCGTCAAACGCGTTTTTGTCGCCATGCAGGACCCCAACCCGATGGTTGCCGGTGCGGGCCTGCGGAAACTTCGCGAAGCTGGCATCACCGTCGAGATGGATCACGCTGCCCAGCCGGAAGCAACTCGTATCAATGAACCTTTCTCGCATTACATGCGAACTCTCCGGCCGCTCGTAACGCTGAAGAGCGCCGTCACGCTCGACGGAAAAATTGCTGCTCCGGCAGACAATGACGGTTGGATTACCAGTGAATCGGCTCGCCGCCACGTACAGAGCATGCGCCACTATAGCGATGTCATGATCACTGGCATTGGCACGGTCCTGGCGGATGATTGCCAGCTTACCGACAGGACCGGTCTCAGCCGCTCCCGGCCGCTTTTGCGTGTGGTTCTCGATTCTCAACTTCGCCTGCCGCTGACCTCGCGCATGGTGATGGAGGCGGATCACGACCTGCTGGTGGCGACCACCAGCGCTGCTTCACCGGTCCGCCGGGAGGCGCTTGAAGCCCGTGGAGCCGAGGTTGTCGTACTCGAACCTTCTGGTGGCCGGGTGAGCCTGGAAATGCTGATCCAGGAACTGGGCCGGCGCCGCTATACCTCGGCCATGATCGAGGCCGGCAGCAAAATCAACGGTGCCGCTTTCGACTCTGGCGTCATCGACAAGGTGCTGTTTTATTACGCACCAAAGATCCTCGGGGGCTTGCAGTCCTTGCCCGTTGCCGGTGGTATCGGACGGCAACGGCGCGAGGATGCCATTCTGCTGGAAGATATCCGGCTGCATCCCGTTACGCAACAGGAATTTGCGGTTGAGGCTTGGGTCAAGAAGGACTAGATGTTTACTGGACTGATCGAATCCCTGGGGAAACTTGTCTCCATTGAAAAGCTGACCGCGGGTGCCGCGCTTTGCATCTCCGCTCCGGAAATTACTCTCGATGCCAAAGAAGGCGATTCCATTTGTGTCAATGGTGTCTGCCTTACTGCACTCGATCTTGCCGACGGAAGTTTTCGCGCCGACCTGGCACCGGAGACCCTGGCCCGGACCAATCTCGGCAAACTGCTTCCCGGTGATTCCGTGAATCTTGAGAGGTCCCTGTTGCCCACCACCCGTCTTGGCGGGCACATCCTCCAGGGGCATGTCGATGGCGTCGGAGTCATCTCGGGTCTCAATGAACTTGGCGACGGCAACTGGTGGCTTGAAGTTGAGGTTCCAGTCGAGCTCGAGCGCTACCTTGTCTATAAAGGTTCGATCGCCATCGACGGGATCAGCCTCACCGTTGCATCAGTAACCGGACGTCGAGTCGGCGTCACCATCATCCCTCATACGTGGACTCACACCAACCTGCAGAGCCGTAAGTCGGGTGACACTGTCAACCTCGAAACGGACGTAATCGCCAAGTATGTAGAGAAGATGTTGGCGTCGATTTCGCTTCCCGGCGAAATGTCAAAATGAGCTTATGGCAACGCATGCTGATGCAATAAGTTCCCGCGTCTTTACAGAGAGCCGCACGCAAGCCATTCCCTGGACGCTCTGGTTCATGGCCTTGGCCTGCTCCTCGGCCATCATCGGGGCCCATTGGGATATCTCCTGGCATTCCTCGATTGGCCGCGACAATTTCTGGACTCCCGCTCACATCGCCATTTACCTGTGTGGTGTCCTGGGCGGCATTAGCGCCGGTTGGTTGATCTTTTCCAATACCTTCAACATCGGACGGCCGACCCTTGCGAGTACAGTCAAAGTTTTTGGGCTCCGCGCTCCGCTCGGCGCATTCCTGGTTGCCTGGGGAGGAGTCGCCATGCTCACCTCCGCACCCTTCGATGACTGGTGGCACAATGCCTACGGTCTTGACGTCAAAATTATTTCTCCGCCGCATGTACTGCTCATCTCGGGTTTTCTTGCCGTTCAGGCCGGGGGCCTTCTGCTCGCCTTGGGCGAGATGAACCGCGCTTCCGCTGAACAGCGTCGCCGGATTGAGATGCTCTTTCTCTACCTCGGCGGATTGATACTGATCAACTTCACGATTCTCATTCTAGAGCTCACCTCGCGTACTTTAATGCACTCGGCCTTTTTCTATCGCACCGTCTCCTTGTTCGTACCCTTGGCACTGGCAACCATGTCACGCGCGAGTGGTCATCGTTGGGCGGCGACGATCACTGCCGGCATCTACACCCTTTTTCTTCTCGCCTTTCAATGGATCTTGCCGCTGTTTCCTGCTGAACCCAAGCTCGGCCCCGTTTATTACCCGGCAACCTACTTCGTCCCGCCCCAGTTTCCGCTCTTGCTCATCGTTCCTGCCATTGCCCTTGACTGGTTCTGGAATCGCTACCGCAGCAGTAGCGCCTGGCTTCAGGCCCTCGGCGGCGGCCTCGTGTTTCTGAGTATCTATATAGCGGTGCAGTGGCCCTTCGCGAATTTTCTGATGTCGGACTACGCCAGGAATTGGATTTTTGGCTCCCATCACTTTGGCTACTACGTCCACCCGAATTCCAATCTCCGGCGCGGGCTGTTCTATTCCCCGGAAAACGAGCGGACGCTCTTGGGTTTTGGCCTGATTCTCGGCCAGGCAGCTTTGATCGCTGTCCTTAGTTCGCGTCTCGGACTCGCTTTCGGCAACTGGATGCGCACGGTGCAACGCTAATGCGTTGCCTGTGGCTACTCGCAATCTGCCTGTCAGCCAGCGCCCACGTTGGGGTGAATGATGTTTTCTTCGAAGGCCTTGCCGGACCTTATCCGCTTTACGTCACCGTTCGGCCTCCCGTCGTCATTCCGGGCGTAGCGGAAATTTCCATTCGTTCGGCCGCCAGGGACGTGGCTGCCATTCAGATCACGCCCATGGCTTTATCCGGTGCGGGATCAAAGTATCCGCCGACGCCGGATCTTGCGGTGCAGTCCAAGGAAGATCCGCAACTTTTCACGGGCGGCTTGTGGATTATGGCCTCTGGTGCCTGGCAAGTCCGGGCGATTGTTGATGGCGCACGCGGTCAGGCCGCGGTCTCGATCCCGGTGCCGGCCACGTCTCAAAAAGTAACGACGATGGATTTCACCACCGGTGTCATTCTGAGCGTGCTCATGCTGCTGCTTGCCGCCGGTGTCATCGGCATCGCTGGTGCGGCCGTCCGGGATGCTCAACTTCCGCCGGGTGCGCTTCCCGATTCCCGCCACTTGCGCCGCGGCCGCCTCGCTATGGTTGCCGGTCTGGCACTTGCCGCCCTCATCATCTGGCAAGGCCGTGATTGGTGGAATGATGAAGCGCGCGCCTACGCCCGGTCGCTTTATACTCCACTGCTGCTATCTGCCAGTCTGGATCATGACTTTCTGATGCTTGAAATTTCGGCACCCACAGGTCGCGCCGCCAGAAGCATCGACGACCTCATTCCCGATCACGGACACTTAATTCATCTCTACCTTTTAAAGTCGCCCGGTCTCGATGCGGCCTATCATCTTCACCCGGAACGCCTGGCTCCCGGCCGCTTCCGTGTCAAACTTCCAGCCATCCCGGCGGGTGACTACCGGCTTTTCGCCGATATCGTCCACGCAAATGGCTTTCCTGAGACCCTTACCGCCAGCATCGAACTGCCTGCGGACTCCAAAGGTCCGGCTGCCTCCGGCGATGACGCCGGTGCTTTGTTCTCACCGAACGAACCCAATCCAGTTGCCCGCCAACTTTCAGGCGGCGGAACGGCGGAACTCGACCTTCCGGGCAAGCTAAAATCCGGCCAGCCTTTGAGTCTCCGCTTCCGCATTCTCGATTCGGAAGGCAATCCAGCGCCAAATTTGAAACCTTATTTGGGTATGGCTGCCCATCTGGCCGTAGTCAAAAAAGACTTCTCGGTTTTCTCACATATCCATCCAAATGGAAATATTTCGATGGCAGCATTTGAAATGGCTCAATCAAATTTACTTCCCATTGACCCGAGTGTGTTAGTATCCTCGCATGCGAAAGAGGGAGCTGCTGCCGTCGTGCCCGCTGAATTCAATTTTCCTTTTGGATTCCCTTCGCCTGGTGATTACCGGCTAATACTTCAATTCGCTCGCCAAGATCGCGTCGAAACAGTATCTTTTGACATCAGTGTCCAAACCCGATAAAGAGGTGTAGTTGGATGTGGATTTTCATTCGAGAACTGATGGATCAGTTTGACGAGGCGATAGTCGTGTTAGACTCCGCCGGCGAACTCGCCGTAATCAATGCTGCGGCACGGGATCAATTGGCGCTGGAGCCTTCGCTCAACAAAATTGAGGGTCTGCGCATGTTGCGAGTGAACGCGGAGCGCGACCACGACCTGGCCCAACCTGTATTGGATGAAGCTGCGGCACAGCTCCCCGTTATACTCGCAATTCGCAACCGGGATCGCTATCTCTATATCAGTCCTGCGCATCAGACGATTTTTCGTGACGATCCAGCCCCCTTCCTCAGCAATGCTTCCGAATTTTTGAACCGGGTGCATCCGGAAGATCTCCCCAGGGTGCGCGATTGTTTTGAGGCAGATCTTTCTGGTGCGCCGCAGCAGTACCAGTGCCGGGTGCGCCGGGCCGATGGAGAATGGCGGCGGCTTCAGGTCAAAGTCCGGCCGTACTTTGATCATGCTTCCGGCGAAGTTCTGGTGGCTTCGCTGACCGAAGACATCTCATCGTCCAAGCTCACGCAGCGCCCCGACCCTGTCCAGCCCTTGCCGGGCACAGCCGAGTTTCGGCGTCAGATTGATAAGGCGCTTACGCAATGGACCTCTGCGCGCGGCGGCCCTTTCTTTGCCGTGGCCCTGTTGGATATCGCCCGTTTCCGCACTGTCAACGATTCTTTCGGTTATCGCCGGGGGGACCAGCTTCTGGAGGTAGTGTCCCTTCGCATACAACAGGCGCTACCTGCACGCAGCCGTGTCGCGGGTTTTGGGGCGGATCGCTTCGCAATCCTGCTGCGGGGAATCGAAGAGGGTCCGCAAGCGGAAGAAATCATCAACCAGGTCCTGCTCGCGATTTCGGCTCCCGTTGCTCTCGAAGAAAACACGATTAGCGTCAACGCTCGTGCCGGCCTTGCGCTTCCGCGGGGTATGGATTGCACCGCCGACATGCTTCTGCGTGATGCTGACACAGCGCTGCAGTTGGCCAAGCGTCAGCGTGACTCGCTGGTTGTTGCCGAATTAGCCCGATCCGCTCCCGCCTTGGACCTGGCTACGCTCGAGTTCGACCTCAATCGGGCACTTGATGGCGATGAGTTCTATTTCGAGTTCCAGCCTGTCTTTGAGCCGCAGGAAGGGAAGGTCCGGTTGCTCGAGGCCTTGCTGCGTTGGCGCCACCCTCGACTTGGCATCATTTCCCCGGCCTCCTTCATCAGCGTCGCGGAAGATTCCGGCCTCGTGCTTCGGCTCGATATGCAGGGCTTGGAAAGGCTTGAGCGCCAAATAGAGTACTGGCGCAGCATTGACCCGCGCATTGCGGAAATTCCATTGAGCATCAACATCTCCGGCCGCCACTTCCCGAATTTTGTGATGGAAAAGCAGTTTCACCGCTTACTCCGCCGCCCCGCCTTGAAGTCTTCCCGTATCATCTTTGAAATTACCGAAAGTATTTTTGTTGATTCCAATCCCCGGACTGCGGCGGGTCTGGAACGGCTTCGGGAAGCGGGCGTAGAAATCTGGCTGGATGATTTCGGGG
The DNA here is from genome assembly GCA_964510335.1 of uncultured Bryobacter sp. Taxonomy (GTDB): domain Bacteria; phylum Acidobacteriota; class Terriglobia; order Bryobacterales; family Bryobacteraceae; genus Bryobacter. The sequence goes on from CAZECF010000048.1 coordinate 25,423, forward strand.
AGGGTTATTCCTCCTTTCGTTACGTCGCCCACTTCCCCGTGGACGGCATCAAGATCTCCGAGTCCTTTGTGAAGCATTGTGCGCGCGAAGAAAAATCCCGCGTCATCCTGACTTCCATGCAAACTCTCGCTCGCGGCCTCGGGGTCCATACTGTCGTTGAGGGTGTAGAGAATCGAGAGCAGTTTGAAACTCTGCGCACGATGGGCTTTGATGCCCTCCAGGGTTACTATCTGTCTCCTCCGCTTGGCGTCAAGGAAATTCCCAAGCTTTTTGCCGAGCGGGGTTTGGCCAGCCGCCATAGTGCCTGATTGGCGATAATAAAAGTCAGGGATAGTGAAGCAAGCATGAATTGGAAGTTTTTCTGGCGCTTGAATACCCATATTCAGTTGGCGCCGGTTTTGGAATCGGGCGAAGAAACCCTCATTGGTGGCCAAGCGGTCATGGAGGGAGTCATGATGCGTGCCCCGCATTCTTATTGCGTCTCTGTGCGCAAATCGAATGGCGAAATCGTGAGCGAGACTGCGCCGTTGGCCAAGGTGAGTGAAAAATACCCCATCTTTGGCTGGCCCGTTCTGCGGGGACTCGGTACCCTCGGCCAGGCGATGAAGCTCGGCATGAAGGCCCTCAAGTTCTCTGCCGACGTCCAGCTGGCCGAAGAGGAAGCCAAGAAACAGAACGAAGCCAATCCCGGTCAGCCGGCCAAGAAGGGGCCGACCGAGATGCCTGCCTGGGCGATGGCGGGTCAACTCGCCTTCAGCCTCATTTTCTTCATCGTTCTCTACAAGTTTGTGCCCCTTTGGCTTACCGAACAGCTCAAAGCGAATTACCCTATCCTCGAGGGCCGCATCCTTTTCAACCTGGTCGATGGCGTCATCCGCATCGCCATTTTCCTTGCCTTCCTCTACGGCATTTCCCGCGCGAGCGATATTCGTCGCGTCTTTCAGTACCATGGCGCGGAACACAAGGTAGTCTTCAACTACGAATCCGGTGACCCGGTGACCGTGGCCAACGCCCAGCGCTATGTCACATTTCATCCTCGCTGCGGTACGAGCTTTCTGATCGTCGTGATGCTCATATCGATGGTGCTCTACATGTTTTTGCCCTTCGACACCATGCTCGGCAAATTCCTGGGCCGGGTTGCGCTTCTTCCTGTTGTTGCAGGTCTTTCCTATGAACTCATTCGCTATGCCGCGAAGAACAAAGGCAGCCTCCTGACCTTGCTTGCCATGCCGGGTCTTTGGCTGCAACGCATTACCACGCAGCCCCCCGACGATTCCCAGGCTGAAATTGCCATTCATGCCCTCAAGGGCGCAATGGAACTTGAAAAATCCCAAGGTGGCGATCTCGTTATCGCCTGATCGAACCCAATGTCCCGCATACCCACCGACAAGCTCAATGAAATTGAGCAGCGCTATGAAGTGCTCAACGCCGATATGGCGAACCCCGAGGTCATTGCAGACCCGAATCAGTACAAGAAGACCGCCAAGGCAGTCACCGAGCTGGAAGATGTCGTGGTTTCTTTCCGCCGCTGGAAGGACCTGACTTCCCGGTTTGATCAGGCCAAGTCCATGCTCACAGACTCTGACCCCGATATGGTCGAAATGGCCCGGGCCGAGTTGGATGAAGTAGAGCCGGAACTCCCCAAAATCGAAGAAGAACTCCAGATTCTGCTCATCCCGAAAGATCCCAACGATCTCAAGGACGTCGTGCTCGAAATCCACGCCGGCGCCGGCGGGGACGAAGCCAGTCTATTCGCTGCGGAAATGTTCCGGATGTACACCCGTTACGCGGAACTCGTTGGCTGGAAGGTGGAGCTGCTCGATGCTTCCGAATCCGGCGCGGGCGGGTACAAGAGTGTCTCGGCCATCATCTCCGGCAAAAAAGTTTACAGCATCATGAAGTACGAAGGCGGCGTGCATCGCGTGCAGCGTGTCCCCGCTACGGAAGCGCAAGGCCGCATTCACACTTCTACCGTCTCAGTTGCCGTATTGCCGGAAGCTGATGAAGTGGAAGTTCACATCGAAGCCAAAGACCTTCGTATCGATACGTTTTGTTCGTCGGGCCCAGGCGGCCAGTCGGTCAATACAACCTATTCTGCCGTCCGCCTGACTCACATCCCCACCGGCGTGGTCGTCTCGATGCAGGACGAAAAGTCCCAGATCAAGAATCGCGACAAGGCCATGCGTGTCCTGCGCTCGCGTCTTTATGAGCTGGAGATGGAAAAGCAGAATGCGGCCCTGTCGTCGGAACGCAAGTCCATGGTTGGCTCAGGTGACCGCTCTGAAAAAATTCGCACCTACAACTTCAAGGAAAATCGCGTTACCGACCACCGCATCGGCCTCACGATCCACCAGCTTGATCAAGTGATGGAAGGGAAGCTCGAACCCTTTATCAGCGCTCTTACTTCTCACTACAATGCCGAGAAGCTGAACAGTGTCGCCTGAGCTGACCATTGGGCAAGCCTTGATGCAAGGCATCAAGATGCTCACCGACGAAAAGGTGGATCCGCCTCGCCTGACCGCGGAGCTATTACTCATGCACGCGCTCCGCAAGGAGCGCGTTTTCCTTTTCAGCCACTCTGGCGATCCCTTATCCGAACTCGCATGGATCCACTATGGCCGCTATCTGCATGAACGAATCGCGGGCAAGCCGGTGCAGTACATCATCGGCCGGCAGGAGTTCTTCACGCGCGACTTCAAGGTTGCTCCTGGAGTCTTGATCCCGCGCCCGGAAACCGAGCACCTGATCGAATTCGTGCTGGAGTTGGCTCAGCCGATCGGTGTGATTGCCGATGCAGGTGTGGGCTCAGGTGCGATCTGCGTGACCTTGGCCGCTGAACTTCGCCGTCCCGTGATTGGGGTCGACTTGAGCCCCATCGCCTTGCGCATCGCCCAGGAAAACGCAGCCGCGCACCACGCTCCCGTCCACTTCCTGCAGGGCAACTGGCTGAGCGCAATCCGGCCGGGCTCGCTTGATTTGCTCGTTTCGAATCCGCCCTACATCGGCACCACCGAGAAGCCAACTCTGCAGCGCGAAGTGCGTGACCACGAGCCCGAGCTGGCACTCTTTGCTGGAGAGGATGGCCTTGCCGCCTATCGGATACTCGCGCAGCAGGCCCGCGAAGCACTCCGGCCCGGTGGTCGCATTCTTCTCGAAATCGGGTCTCTCGCCGCGAGGGATCTCTTCGCCGATTGGCGGAACATTGAAGTCCGCAACGACCTCGCCGGCCGTCCCTGCCTGCTCACTGCCGTCCTGCCATGAAGACGATCTTCCATGTCGACATGGACGCCTTCTTCGTCTCGGTGGAAGAGTTGCTGGACCCCTCACTCAAGGGCAAGCCTGTGATCGTCGGCGGCCAGGGAAACGAGCGTGGTGTCGTTTCCGCCGCCAGCTATGAGGCGCGAAAGTACGGCATCCATTCCGCCATGCCGCTGCGCACTGCCAGTTCCCTGTGTCCGCACGCGGTCTTTCTCGATGGCCACATGCACCTTTATCACGAGTACTCCGGCAAGGTCGAAGCCGTGCTCCGTTGCTTCTCGCCGGTAATCGAGATGGCCTCCATCGACGAAGCGTATATGGACATGACTGGCACGGCTCGCCTCTTCGGCCCTCCGCTTGAAGCCGCCCATCGCCTTCATGATGCAATTCAGCGCGAGACCGGCCTCAACTCTTCCATCGGCATCTCGCAAAGCCGCCTTGTGTCGAAGATCGCCTCGGATCAGGCCAAACGCAATGGCATCCTCTGGATTCTTCCCGGCACGGAGGCCAACTGGCTGGCACCGCTTGAGGTGAAGCGAATCCCTGGAGTAGGCAAAGTCACTGAGAAGCAACTGGCAAATGTCGGCATCAAGCGCATCGGTGATCTTGCCCGTCTCGATGAAGCCTTTCTCGCCAGTCGTTTCGGAAAGTTGGGTCTTGCTTTGGCCGGTAAGGCTCAGGGCAAAGATGCCGGTGGATGGTTTGATTCTGAACTCGGAGCAGCGGAAGACCCGAAGTCGATTTCTCACGAACACACATTCAACGAGGACACGCTTGATCGCGATCTACTGCGCGCCACGCTCGTCCACCTCTGTGAGAAGGTCATGAAGCGGCTGCGCGCCCATGGCTTCAATGCCCGCACCGCACAACTCAAGCTTCGCTTTGAAGGCTTTGAAACCATTACGCGCGCAAAGACTTTGAGCGACCCAACCGATATTGATCGCAATCTGATCGAAGCCATTCTGCATCTATTTGATGCCAATTGGCCGGCCTCCCGCGCCGTGCGATTGATCGGCGTGCAGGTCTCGCACTTCAGCACAGGCTCGCCTCAACCCAGTTTGTTAACCGGCGAGGAAGACCGCCGCTGGCGCTCTGCGCTCAAGGCCGCTGACAAGTTGAAGGACAAGTTTGGGGATAGCGCGCTTCACCTGGGTGGAGCGCTTAAAGGTCTCTACAAGGATCGCGTCCATGAGGCGGCGCCGAAAGATCCGCCTCAGAATTCCGCCAGGCGCAAGACGTGAAAGATGCGGTCCCGCGCCGCCACCGTCTCAGCTTCAATCGAACAAGTTCCCCTCCAGCCCATCTCGGCCCGAATCGGGGCACCATCCACCAAGAAATGCCAGTCTTTGCCACTGGTTGTTTCAACAGCGAGCTTTTCACTGAGCCGTCCGATGGCCCGACCAAAGTAGGCAGCATCGTAAGGCATAACAGCCACCGCCGGCCAGCGGTCTCCACAGCCGTCCACTTTGAAGAGCAATCGCCCGGCCAGGCTTACTGCACGATCGCCCACGCCTTCATTTCTTTGTTGCACCAACTGATCAAAGGTCTCTAGCGCCAACTGCAAATCTCCCGTATCCTCGCGGCCATCAAAAGAGCGCAACGCCATCGTGCCCACCTGGCTTCCTTGCGGCCAGGTATCAGTCTTGACGCATTCTTTGGCCCGCTCCAGAAACACACATTGCAGCCACAACTCAAAGCAGGGCGCATCCAGATAACTCTTCAATTCCCCGCGGTCGGCCATTTCGAGCAGCGGCGGTGGATCTTCGCTCCACATTCCCAGCCGCCTCATCTCGGTCTCGATCCTGGGGATGAGAACGGATGCCGCCGTCAGGACTTCCACCGCGCGTGGCTCATCCGGAACGCCGCTGTAGTAGAGCACGCGCTGCTTGCCCATCTCGAAAATTTCTTCAAGCGGAGTGCCCCGCCGCTCGTCTTCCTCCCGGTCACGACGCAAATACCAACGCGATCCCAGGCCTGCCCAGTGGCGGCTCTGGCGCAGGATTTCACGGACAGGCCGTTGATCCCGGCAGATCATCTCCTGAAAAATCATTTGCGGCGATGTCTGCAAAACGCAGACATTGTCGATTTGCAGCCGCACCAGCACACCCGTCATCCATTCGTAACGAGCGGGGTCTTGCTCCACAAGCACAATGGGCATGTTGGCCCGCATCAGGGCCAGGGTCAACGGCGGTGGCAGATCGCCTTCGGTTAAGTCGAGCAGCGGTGCCTCTCCAACGATGTCTTTCAGCGGTAGATCAAATTCGATCACTTGCTGCAGTGCTGACATTTCCTCCAGGCCTTTGTACGCCGCCCATTCCCGCGCCCAGCTTTCAATCAGGCCGATCCAGAATGAGTCGACCCAAAGGCCCTCCGCCGAGATCTCTTTGCAGAGCGCCTCCGCGGCAACACTCGCCGCCGCCCCGCGCGCCATGCCTACCCGCAGGTCATCGCGGGCCCGCTTGGCCGCGTAGCCGGAATCCTGCCAGTCTTCGAGCCAGCGGGCGAGATCCACGCTTTAGCCTTCTGCGATATTGATAGCGGCTTCGATTTGCACCCAGTCTGCCGGTTGTCCAAAATTGAGCGGCACCAGCGTCGGGTCGATATTCTTTACCAAACCACACAACACCTTGCCAGCGCCAATTTCCAGCGTATGCGTCACACCCTGCCGCGCCAGCAGTTCAACCGTCTCCACCCATCGCACTGGATTCGGAACCTGTTCGAATAAACCCTCCCGCGCCTCGGCCCCGGTGTGGATCAACTGCGCCTGCCAGTTGTTGACAAGCGGCACGCTCAGCTCGCGGAATTCTGTTTCGTCCAGATCCGCCTTCAGCATCGTTTGTGCTGGACGCATCAGCGGGCAATGAAAGGGCGCGCTTACCGGTAGTGCCACACAGCGTTTTGCGCCGGCGGCCTTGGCCAGGTCTATTGCACGCTCCACCGCTCCTTTATTGCCTGCGATCACGATCTGGTCGGGCGAATTCAGGTTTGCTGCCGTCACTACTTCACCTTGTGCCGCCTCGGCCAGCACTCCATCGAGCGCGGCCAGCGGCATCTTCAGAATGGCCGCCATGGCGCCGACCCCCGGGGGTACCGCTGCCTGCATATACTGTCCCCGCTTGCGCACCAGCCGCAAAGCATCACCGAAGTCGAGGCTCCCCGCAGCCACCAGCGCCGAGTACTCCCCGAGACTGTGGCCTGCCAAAAAAGCTGCCTCCGGTACGCCCAAGCTCCGCAATACCCGTAGCGCGGCAACGCTTGAGGCCACCAATACCGGTTGGGTGTTTTCAGTTAATTTTAATGCTTCTTCCGGTCCTTCAAAGCAAAGTTGGGAAATGGAAAAGCCCAGCGCGTCGTCGGCTTCGGCAAAGCAATCCTTCGCAACTGCATGATTCAAAGCGAGTTCCTTGCCCATGCCGGCAAACTGTGAACCCTGTCCTGGAAAGAGATATGCAAATTTCATGAAAAGTAACTTTTGTACTCGCTACAATCATCTTAATCTTCGAAGGAGCCTACCCCTCTTGCGTCTAAGCGAAATTTGTGTTCAGCGGCCCGTCTTTGCCCTCATGCTCATCATGTTCCTGGTGGTCATGGGCATTTTCAGTTTCATGGGTTTGGGGGTCGATCTTTTTCCCAAGTCTGACGTCCCCACGGTCAACGTCCGGATCAACCTGCCCGGCGCAAGCCCAGAAGAGATGGTCAGCCAGGTCGTTCTGCCGATGGAGGAGGCCATCGCTTCGGTTTCTGGTATCGATGAACTGGTGGCCCGTGTTACGGAAGGCTCCGCCAACCTTCAGATCAACTTTGTTCTGGATCGGGACATTTCAGAAGCTGTCAATGACGTCCGCGAAAAGGTCTCCGCAGCGCAGCGCAAGTTGCCGCCAAACACACTGCCGCCGACCGTAGCCAAGAGTGACCTCGATGCAGATTCGATCATGCGCGTTGCCCTTTCTGGCACCCGCCCCGTCCGTGACCTGACTGAAATTGCCGACAAGACTGTCCGCCGTGCCCTCGAAACCGTGGATGGGGTCGGTATCGTTGACGTCCAAGGGGGACGTAATCGTCAAGTCAATGTCTTCCTCGACATTGACAAGATGAACGCCTATGACTTGAGCGCCCAGCAGGTTCAGAACGCCATCATGACTGAGAACGTCGAGGCACCTGGCGGCCGTATTGTTCGGGGCACCACTGAGTTGGGTGTCCGTACTTTGGGCCGCGTCAACTCCATTAGCGACTTTGACCGCGTCATCGTCAAGAATGTAGGTGGCGCTCCGGTCCGCATTCGCGATGTCGGGCATGTGGAAGATGGCATGAGCGAACGCCGCAGCTTCGCTTACTACAAGAACACTCCTGCTGTTCTGATTGAAATTCGCCGGCAGACCGGCGTCAATACGGTTAAAGTTGTGGATGCCCTTCAGGCAAAATTGGCCGACGTGCAACGCCAACTGCCCCCCGGCGTAAAGCTCGATGTCATTTCTGAACAAGCCACTTACATTCGTGCTTCCATCGCGGCACTCGAAGAGCATCTCGTTCTCGGCAGTCTCCTTGCTTCACTGATCATCTGGATCTTTATCCGCGACTGGCGCACCGTATTTATCAGCTCCATCGCTATCCCCACCTCGATCATCACCACCTTCACTGCGCTCAAGATGCTCGACTTCACTTTGAATTCGATGACGCTGCTGGGGTTAACGCTGGCCGTGGGAATAGTCATTGACGACGCGATTATTGTCATCGAGAACATATACCGTGTCTTGAACGAAACCGATATGGAGCCGAAGGAAGCAACTTTGTACGCGACCAAAGAAATTGCGTTAGCCGTAATCGCAACTACGCTCTCTCTCGTCATCGTCTTCATTCCCATTGCCTTCATCAGCGGTTACGCGAAGCGATACTTGAACGAATTTGGCTGGACCATGGCGGTCTCCATCATGGTCTCCATGCTTGTCGCCTTTACACTCACGCCGGCTTTGGCCGCCCGCATGCTGAAGCGACCCAAGCGCGTCCCTGGTGAAAAGGTAGTGCACGGTCACCAGCGCGGCTGGATGGAAAGATTCTACGAGGTCACGCTGGTTTGGAGCCTGAATCACCGAACCATCATTCTTGTGATTTCCTTGGTCACGCTGGGGTCGACTTATTTCCTGTACGAACGCATCGGCAAGGACTGGATGCCACAGGAGGACCAGAATGAGTTGGGTATCTTCATTGAGACCGCTGAAGGTACTTCGCTTGAAGGTACCGAGAAAGTCGTTCTGGCACTGTCCAAAAAGCTGGAAAAAATTGACGGTGTCGTTGCAGTTGTGCCCGCCACTGCTGGCTTTTTGCAACGGGTCACCATGGCCTACGCTTACGTCTTTCTCAAGCCGCAAGACCAACGGGCCTCCATCACCGAGATGGGGCAGCGTGTCCGGGATGCGGCCAAGGAATTCGCTTTTGCCCGTCCCCGCGTCACCTTCCCCAATATCCTTGGCGGTCGTGACTCATTCGCGCCGATCCGGTTGCAATTGCTCGGTCCCGACATCGACAAGCTTGTCGGCTTTGCCAAACAGCTCAATGCTGAGTTAGCCAAGGAGCCCTCGATTGTTGATATCAAGGTCAACCTCAATCTCAACAACCCGGAACTTCAGGTCAACATCGACCGCAATCTCGCTTCGGACCTTGGTGTTCGTGTCTCGGACGTAGCCAACTCGGTGCGCTTGCTCATGTCGGGCGAAGATCAGATCTCCACATTTAAAGAAGAGTCCGAGCAATACCCAGTCATGATGCGCCTGCTGCCGCATCAGCGTGATGACAAGAACGTACTTTCTCGCCTGCTTGTGCCCAGCGCCAGGGGTCTGATCCGCCTCGACTCCATTGCGCAACTTGAACAGGGCCTCGGTCCGAGCCGCATCGACCGCTACAATCGCCAGTTCAGCGTCGGCGTTTACGGGAATGTTGCCCTTGGTTCCTCTCTCGGTATCGCCGCCAAGGCTGCTAATGATGCCATTGATCGCGTGAGTCTGCCTCCGGGTTATCGCGTTGCTTTTGCCGGACAGGTCAAAGTACTTGAAGAAACCACCGCCAACATGTTGCTGGCCATCGGCCTCGCCTCGATCTTTATGTATATGGTTCTAGCAGCGCAATTTGAGAGTCTCGTTCATCCCCTCATCATTCTCTCTACCCTGCCACTTTCCATTCCCTTCGCGCTGCTTTCCTTGATCATCACCGGCCGCACCATGAACCTGTTTAGCGCCTTGGGAATCCTGCTTTTGCTTGGAATCGTCAAGAAAAACGGCATTTTGCAGATTGACGCGATGAACCGGCTATTGAAG
>CAZECF010000049.1:0-34932 GCA_964510335.1 uncultured Bryobacter sp.
AGCAAGAACTGCGCAAAGCGCCGGTCTGTCGCCTTCCGCACGGCATCTGCCAGCGTATAGCCATCGAGCGTAGCCAGGAAACTATCGAGCGCCGCCCTGAGCGGAGCCTTCAGCCCGCAGACCGGCACAATCGGGCAGGTATTCGATTCCTTATCAAAACACTCCACCAGGTGCATGTTGGGCTCGCAGGCCCGCACCACATCACTCAAGCGAATCTTGTCCGGTGGAGTCGCCAGCGCCACGCCGCCATTGCGCCCGGGCACTGCCACTACGAAGTTTCTGGCTGCCAGAGCGTGAACCACTCGCACCAGATGATTTTTCGAGATCCCGAAGGCGTCGCTGATCTCCCGCGTGTGAACCCGCCGCTCCGGGTAATGCGCCAAGTAAAGCAATACGCGCAGGGCGTAATCCGTGTGAAGCGTAAGATGCATCCACTGCCTAGCTTAGCGGGGATGCTGCCGAAGGAAGAAAGGCGTCACTGAGAATCTCCCGGCTGGCCATCCCGGCCAGAAAGAATCGCTTCTTCAGCGTGCCTACGATTTGCGGGTCGCCGCAGACATAGCCTCGCCAGCCCTTCAGTTGGGGATGCTGTCGCGCAATCATCTCCGGCAAGGGTCCCTCGCTGTCAAACGGGGCAGGAAGGTAGTGAACCTGATCATGCTTCGCTGCCAGCGCCTCCAACTCCTGGCGTAGATAAAGGCCCCCTAGGTCCCGCACTCCGTGATAGAGCCACACCGGCGCTTGATGGCCCTGCGCGATCGCATCGCGAAGAATCCCAATCAGCGGTGCCAGGCCCGTTCCCGTACCCGCCAGCAACAAGGGCATCTCTGGCGCATCACTGGTATAAAAACAATTTCCTGCTGGCCCCTGTATGCTCATTTCTGTTCCCGGCCTGGCCTGATGCGCCAGCCACTGGCTCATCTGCCCGTTCGGAATCATCCTCACGTGCAGTTCCAAATGCGGGTCACTCGGCAAGCTCGCAATCGAATAACTCCGTGCCAGCCCATCGGCGCGAAACAGAGTGATGTATTGGCCCGCCCGGATTTCCTGTCGCTGGCCGGCTTCCAGTTCGACCCGCAATACGCTGGGGCTCAACCACGAAGTCTTCGCGATTCGGACGGGGCTTCGCGCACCCGCCCCTGGCTCCTCCAGATGGAGTTCTTCCGTCGGACGGCAGACGCAGGCGAGAAAGCATCCTTGTGCAATGAGCGCCGGCTTCAAGCCGGCTTGAGCCTCCCGCGGCAACTCGCCCGTTTTTGCCTTTAGCAGGCAGCTTTGGCAAACCCCAGAACGGCAGGAATGAGGAATCCCGATACCTTGCCGCAGCAAGGTATCCAGCACCGATTCCCCCGCCTGCTGTTCGTAAGCCTTGCCTCCCCAATGGATGGCAGGCATCGGTTAGCGTCCGAGCACGTCCTGGCGAGTGGATTCAGCAATCGCCGCCACCTGGCCAATCAACTCGGGTGCGACGCCGAGTTCCGTCAAACTTTCGCCCAGCAACTCTACGACTGCATCGAAATGGGAATCGTTCAAGCCCCGCGCCACCAGGTGCGCGTGCGCCCGCCGCATATCCTGGCCGGAGTAGTTAACCGGACCGCCAAAGGCCATCGTCAGAAAGGCCTTCTGCTTGCCAATCTGCTTGTCCATGTCCACGCCTTCAAAGAAGTCGCTGATGCGGTCGTCTGAGAGTACCTTGCGGTAGAAAAGGTCAACCGCAGCTTCCACTGCCGGTTGTCCGCCGAGTTGTTCGTAAAGAGAGTTCATAAGTTGCATTCACGATATAACTTTAGAAAAAGTTCGTCAATAGAACTTGCATAAAATATGCAACTTTACGCCATGGAGGCGGCGTCGATGGAAGCCAGGCGCACCACGATCCGGCTCATTTGCTGGTTGCGGCCCTCGACAAAGTGGTCGCCAACAGAGGTCACGACCATGGCCATGTTCTGCCCGCGGACATTCAGCGTCACGCCTTTTTTCGATTCCATGCTGGCGTGCAGCAAGCTCAAAATCCAGTCACCGGACGGGTTCTGCTGGCCGGAAGCAAGCATCGTGCCGAAGCCGGCGGCAATCGTGAAAGGGATCAATCTGCGGGTCATGTTTGTGTGTCTCCACCCGTTAGTGCGCCAGATCGTCGCGGAATCGATCAACTAGCGGCTGGTTATTTTTTCCGGACGCGCAAAGGCCCCACTCATCTTGCGCGGCAGCCGCCATACATTTGTGCCATTGCGGTTGGTGAAGTAGAGCGAAGATTCCGAAGGCCGCAGTGTATGTCCGTCGGCCCAGAAGGCATAGAAGTCCGGATGTGCGTTTACTGGCCGCCGCGGATAAGTCGGATTGAATTCGCGCGATCGCGTAATCTGCCGCAACTGCTTCCAGGTGCGGCCCTGGTCCTTGGTTTCCCAAAGCAGCAGATCTCCACCCGTGGATTGCGGAATGGGCCCCGGCGCTGTCGCGGCAACCACCCGCCAGCTTCCATCCGCTTCGCAATAGAGCGAGCCAAAATCGTAGTTATGATCCGAGCGGGTCAGCTCCCGGATCTGCCACTCTGTCCCTGTCCAGCGCGCCGTATGCCAGATGCGCGGATCGGATTTCGGGCCTGCCTCGTAGCCCACGCTCGTGAGATACAGAATGACCGGACGGCCTTCCCGGTCGTACTGCATATCCTTCAAATAAACCAGCCGCTGCTCAGCCTGGTAATCATGCACCAACGCAAAGGGCGAAGGCTCCTGCAGCGGTATCGTGGCGTTCACGCGAGCCGCATTGCGCCAGGTCTTGCCCAGATCCTCAGTCTCCAGATAGTAGAGATTCGTTCGCGAGTTCAGGCCGCCCTGCGCGGGGTGCAAATTGAAGGCAGTCCCGGTCCGCTTTCCCTGGTGCGCGGTGATCTGATAATGCCCCAATTCCATCCGCGCCAGCAATGCTGGCTCGGTCCAATGACGTCCATCCGGACTCGTCGAAAAATACGAGCTCCGGCCGCCCTTCTCATACTTTGTATGGAGGAACAGAAAGCCCAGGCCGGGGTGATACCAGGGATGGCCATAAGAAAAGTTCGTGGTCTGGACCAGTTCAAACTCCGTGATGTCGTAGGGCCGCCGGCTCTTGTGCACGAAGGACGGCCGCCCCGTCCCATGCGCGTTGGAAAAGATCCAGAGGTAGCCTTCCTCATCAATCGAAAAGACCGGGTTGTCGTGCGCATCGTCTGTTTGCTTGTTCAGCAGAATCGTGGGCTGCGGCACCTGCTTCGTCTTGTGGTCAAAGTACGAGACCAGGTGCAGTAATTCCTGCTTGCCGTCAACTGTGCCCCCATACACGAAGAAGGTTTTGTTGACTGCCTTCGAGTAAATTGCCTGCGGCGATTGCTGTTGCGGATAGGTCGCAAAGCCGCCGCTGTACTTGTACACGTACTCATCCTTCGAAGGCTGGTTCATGTACCAGATGCCCCGGTAGCCATCCGCTGTCGGCAAGGCCTGGGAGAGCAAAGTGAGCAGTAAGAAGTAGTTTGTCATTCTGGTGCTGCCTGCACCAGAATTGTACCCGTCCCCAGTCGCACCAATCCAGGCAGATTGCCGGGCAAAACGTCGAAGCCCGAGTCGAGCACCCAAATGGGCTCCCCATCCGACATCGCCGAGTTCTGCCGCCACAACTGAGCATTCCGCGAGGCAATCTGAAAGGTTCTATGATCCCACCCAAAACTATGGACAGCAATCTGGCTGCCCGGCAAGGTCAAGGGAGGGTTTGCTCCGTACCTTGAAAATGGAAGGCGATGATCCAGCGCGTAGTACCTCAACAAATGCATCGTTTCCCGGTCTGCCAGAATTTTTCCCCTGGCCGGTACAATTTGCGGGATCTTTGCGAAGGACTGAATCAACTGATCCCGGCTTGCAGCAGGCCAATGCCAGTCGTGCTGGTCGGGCACTCGCGTTACCCACATCATGCCAACAAACAGCACCGCCACCCACGGATGCAACCGGGGAAGCAGCCCGCGCAGCCAGCCATAGCCAGCGCTGGCGCCAGCCAGGCAAAACAGACTCATCACCACCGTGTGCCGCGACCGCCCGAAGGGATGAAGGACCAGGGAGGCCAAACCTATTCCCACCACAAATGGGCTCAGCCACAATGCCGCCCGGGCGACTTCTTTTTGCCGCCACAAGCTGACAAGCCCTGCCCCAAAAAGACCCAGTAAAATTGCCCCGGCTTCGGGGCTGCTTCCTGCATAGGCAAATTGCTTGGCAATCGACTTCATGGCGAAGTTCCAAATGCTTTCCCCCGCCGCCGGAACGCCCCCTGACAGATACCCATTCCTGATATTTGCTGACATGTCCGCATGTTGCTGCGGAGCAATGATGTAGACCCACAAGCCAATGCAAACTGCCAAGCCTCCCGCCTGCAATGCGAACCAGTTCCAGCGGAATTTTCCCGACATTTCTGGAAGCCGGAGCAGGCCAAAGAGGCCAATTCCAGCGGCGGCAAAACCAGCGCTATGCTCCGTCAGAAGCGCGGCATAGAGAAACCCGCCGCTCAACCAGAGATCCCGGACTCTTGCTGACCGATAGGCTTTTTCGAGCCAATAAAGCGTCAACGCCACGAGCAGCATCATGAGGGGATAGCCCCGCAATTGCGTACTTTGCGACACCAGGTTCGGGCTAAATTGCAAAACCAGAAAAGCCAGCATGGCGCCTTGAGCCTCCCCGCGAAACCGCAGCCAGCAGTACATCACCCAAGGCATCAGCGAGCCACTTATCATCGAGATCAGCCGCAATGCCGTCTCGCTGTCGCTCACTCTCTGCACCAGGTGCAGGAGCCCGTAATACAGCGGTGGATGCTGATCCGGAAGACTCTCGTGAAACCAGTTCTCTGACTTGGCAATCAGATAATGCAGCGCATCATCCGGGTTGAGCGCTAAATCTCGCGCGTACCACCAACGCAGAACGAAGCCAGCTACTACCAGCAGGGGGATTGTGATTCGCTCGGTCACGAATTGTCCTTGGGAGCGGCAAACCCAAGCACAACTCCGCTCTTTTTCTGAGCCAAACGCAAACTATCACTCGATACCCTGAAGCCCGAATCCAATACCCAAATCGGTTCCTCAGTCGTCCAGCCGAAATCCACCCTCATTCTTTCGGAATCTTCCCGGATGGTTCCTTCTGACTTGTGGGCCCATCGATACCAGGCAAATTGGCGGCCCCCGGCCATTTGAAATTTTTGCAGCTTCACTTTTTCCTCTGTCGGTGCTCCTTTCCCCGCCAGGTAGTAGCGCAGAAGAAATGCCGTTTCTTCCTCCACCAGGACAGCCTTAACTTCAGGGGGAATTGCGCGGACTGCGCCTTCCAGCGAGCGGGCCAAAAAATCTTTCTCGATGTACCTCAGTTCTGGATAGTAGGCCAACATCACGACCGCAAGGACCAGCGCGGCCATACGGGGTCGAAACCACTGGTAGCGCGAAGCAAGCCAATCCACGGTCATTCCTGCCAATGCGGCCAAGAACAGAGCAATAGCCGTTGAGTGCCGAGTGCTGCCATACGGATGCATTGTTCCGATCGCAAAGCCAATGGCCAAGCCCATTGACACCAGCACCGCGAAAAGAAAAGCTCGACTTTCTCGCCGCAAAATGGAAGCCGCGGCCGCCGCCATCAGAACGAAGCCAATCCAATGCTTGTAGCCCAGCATCGAGAAGACGCGGGCGGTATTTTTCACCGCAAAATAAACCAGATTCTGCCCTTCCTGTGGAAACTGATTCTTGAGATAACCGGTCACGTAGTAATTGACGTCATCCCGGTCCAGCAGCGTCCTGACCGTCGCCTGATAGAGCCACCAGTAAATCAGCACGCCGCCGATCTGAAGCAAGAGCCACACAGACTGAAAACTCCTTGGCTGGCTACCCAACCTCAGCAAGCCGTAGACGCCCATCCCCGCTGCCGCGAAGATCGCCATATATTCGGTCAGAATTGCCAGGTAAAGCAGAATCGCAAAGAAACCCAGTTGCAGAGTCTTACCGCTTTGCAAGGACCGCTCCAGCCAATAGAGCGCACCACTCAATAGCAATAGACAGAGCGTATAGCCGCGGCCTTCCATACTCAATGCCATCAGGTTGGGGCTGAACTCCAGTAAGGCAAAAGCAAAAAAACCTGCTGCCCGCATCCCCGTTCGATTCAGCCATAAGGCGACTACCAACGGGTAGAAAGTCCCTGCTACGACGGGTACAAGTCGTAAAGCCCATTCCGTTTGGCTGAACTTCTGCACCCAATGCTGAAAGAGGTAAAAGAAGGGGGGATGGTGTTGTGCCAGGCTCTCGGAAAACCAGCTTTCGGGCCTTGCAATAAAGGCAATCCAGACTTCATCCGGGTTCAAGGCGTTCCGACAGGCCTCATAACTCCGCACGAAGAGGCCGAGCAGAGTCAGAGCGAGCAGCAAATTGCGGTCACAAAAATATCGTTGCCAAAAAGACATTTAATTTGAAGAGTTTAGCCCAAGTCCCGGGCCAAGTCCCGCTTTCCTTTTGCCAGCTTGATCCCGATGCAACTTGTATTTGTACACGGCTACAGCGTTCGCAATACTGCCACGTATGGCGAGCTTCCCACCCGGCTGGAAAAGGAATTGGCCCGCCGCGGCCACCCGGCCCAAATTGATCACATATACCTTGGCAAGTATGTGAGCTTCAACGACGATGTCACCCTTGACGACTTGAGCCGCGCATTTTCCACTGCGCTGGCCGAAAAGGGAATCTCCCAATTTGCCTGTATCAGCCATTCCACCGGCGGGCCGCTCCTGCGCAATTGGCTTTTGCGTCACGGCGGCCGGGGCCTTTCTCACTTGATCATGCTCGCACCGGCCAACCATGGCTCTGCCCTGGCTCAACTCGGCAAGGGCCGCCTTAGCCGCCTCAAGTCATTTTTGCAATCCGTCGAGCCGGGCCAGAAAATTCTGGACTGGCTCGAACTCGGCAGCGAAGCCCAATGGCGTCTCAATCTTGACTGGCTCAGCTTCGATGGGCCCTCCCAGGGAATCTTTCCTTTCGTACTGACTGGTCAAAGCATCGACCGCAAGCTCTACGACCACCTCAACTCCTACACGGGCGAGCCCGGCACCGATGGGGTTGTGCGCGTCGCCGCCGCCAACCTCAATTACGACTTTGTCCGACTACTCCAGCAGCCGGATGGATCGCTTGCCCCCACAGCCTGGCAGCGAAGCGCGGATACGGCCCTGGCCATCCTGCCGGGTATGTCGCACGGCGGCAAGGACAGTGGCATTATGTCGAGCGTTGGTCTCGACAATTCCCATCCAGCCGTCGAGCCGATTCTCGATTGCCTAGCTGTGCAAAGTGTCACTGACTACGAAAGTCTGCGGCAAAATTTTGCGATCTCTTCAGCCCGCGTCCAGGCCAGTGAAGCGATTGACCGCTGGCGTAGTTTGGGCCGGGATCGGAGCGCACCCAATCCGCCGCACTCGATGGTCTGCTTCCGTGTCGTCGATGACCAGGGCACGCTGGTGGACGATTACGACTTGAGTTTTACGGCAGGCGAAGAGGCTTCCCCCGAATTGCTACCGGAGGGCTTCTTTCGTGACCGGCAGCGCAACCGTCTGCATCCTTCGCGCCTCACCTACTACCTGGATCACGACAAGCTTGCCTCGACGCCGATCGGCCTCGAGATCGTGGCCCGGCCGGCGGAAGGCCTCGTTCGATACCGGCCCGCTTCTGTTCGCCCCCAGATGCTGGGTACGATTTTGCGGCCGAACGAGGCCATCCTGATCGAAATTGTGCTGATGCGGAACCTGGATCCGAATTGTTTTCAACTGACCGGCAATCGCGATCCGGAAGAGATCAGCGGCGAGCCTACCAGCGTAGCCGCAAGGCAAGCTGATAGGTTCGCGGGAGATTGGAAGCACTCGTGATCCGGCCGAAGTTTCCGCTGGTGGGGTTCATGTCCGGACCATTGAAAATCGTGCGGTTAAAGGCATTGAACGATTCGGCCCGGAATTGCAAGACCAGCCTTTCCACGATGGCGATATTCTTGATCACGCTGATGTCGATGTTGTTGATGCGGTCGGCGCGATAAGGAGAGAAGGCCTGTGGCAAGGTGCGCACGTTGCGGTCCAACTGCAGCGCCGCGGTGCGTTGAAAGCGGGTTGTGTCAAAAACCTGCGGCAGATTCCGGGCCTGCCAGTTCAGATCTCCACCGAAGTAGATGCTGTTGCCAAAGGTGACGGGTGAACCGGATTGATTCGTGTAGATAGTGTTCAACTGCCAGCCCCCCACCACTCGGTCTGCCCAGGGGCCGACACCGCCCAACAACGCTTTACCTTTGCCAACTGGCAGATCGTAGCTGCCGCTGAAGATGAGACGATGCGGCCGGTCTTCGTTTGCGATGCGGTAGTGCATCGACGAGTCGCCGGGATTCAAGCGACCGGTTGCCTCGAGCATCTTTGACCATTGGTAATTGGCGAGAAATTGGAGGCCGTTCGAGAAGCGTTTCTCGACACGCATCATGAACATGTGGAAGTTTGAGTATCCGTTCACTTGTGCTTCCACGCTCACACCGCCGTTTCCGCTGAATTGGGGGAATGCGCGCAGCATGTTCTCCTGATTGGTCGTGTTGCCATTTAATCCAGTGCCAGGCAGCAAGCCGCGGAATGGATTTGCGATGGGCGTGGTCAACTGCGTGATGAGTGCCTGATCTCGCGTCGGGCTGGTTGAAAGAAACTGGTTCGGCACGAAATTGAGGTCCCGGGTTTCCGGAATCCGGATTGCCGAGCTTCCCATATAGCCGACTTCCAATACCGTATTATCACTGAGCGTCCGCTGGATGTTGAAATTCCAGCGCCAAGTTTGCGGGCTCCCGAGCTTGCGGTCGACGTAGCGGACCGACTGTCCGAGGAAGGTATCAAAGCCGAGGGAGGATCCAACCGGTTGGAGAATCCCGTTGGGATAGGGGTTGGCCAAGGTGGCAGCCGGGCGCAGGAAAACGCCACCGTCTGCCGCTACCAGGTCGGTCTGGCGGCTGAAGCCGGGTTGCTGGATGCCAAAGGTGCCAAATGTCCCGACATAGAGACCAACGCCGCCGCGGATCACGGTGTTCTTCAGCTTGTCGGGCTGCCAGCTGAGGCCGAAGCGTGGAGAGAAGTTCGGCTTATAGGTGTCGTAAATCGTTTGCCGCTGATCCGTTGCAAATTCAACTCCTCCACGCGCGTTGAACTGCGCGGGCGGCAGCAAAGCACTGGGAGCCCCCGCATAGGCAGCGGCTGCTCGGGCGGCCACGCTGTTGTCGGCTGTGGGATTAAAGCCTGATACGGTGCGATTCCAACGCTCGGTGGTTCCCGTTTCCATTTCGTAGCGCAGGCCGAGGTTGAGAGTCAGGTTCCGGCGAATCCGCCAGTCGTCCTGGACGAAGAAGGCGTAGTAGAAGGCCTGGTTCGTGCGGGCCGCGTTCACCTGAAAGTTTCCGCCGGTTGGCAAGCCCAGCAGCATGCCAGAAAGGTCCTGACCGATCGGGGCATTGGCGGCATTCGAAGCCGCACGCGTCCAATCTGCGTTAAACACGTAGGCACCGCTGGAATTTCCAAATGTATTTGAGCTTTCGATTTGCTTCCGGATGTCGGCACCAAATTTGAGACTATGCTTGCCCGTGATTTTCGTCACAGTTTCAAAGAGCTGGAAGGTATCAAATGGTGTACTGCTGACATTGTTGGCCCCAATGTCGGAGAACGATTGAAAGTCAATGATTGGGAAGACCAGCTGTGTGCTCGCCGTCCTCAGGCTGTCTGGCAAACCCAGCGTGGTGAAGTCAAAGCCCTGGCTGGGCCGAAGGTTGCCTTCCACGAAGCGGTTCCAGTTAAATCGCGAGTTCACCAGCAGGGTCGGCGTAAGGGTATAGACATGATCAAACATCATGCCCCAGTTGACCCGGCTCAGCCCGCCGCCGGTAACAATGTTGCCGTAGCGGTTCCCTCGATTTTCAAAACGCTCATTCTGGCGTGTGTTGAAGAACATCCGCTGCTTGTCGGAAGGGTTCCAGTCAATGCGCCCGATATAGCTCGAAAAGTCATCGCTGCGCACGGCGTTGTCAAAGCGGTTGTTCTGGCCGAGAGCATTGCCCACATCATTGGGGAGCGGGATGAAGTTGAGGATGTTGGACGAAA
The DNA here is from genome assembly GCA_964510335.1 of uncultured Bryobacter sp. GTDB lineage: Bacteria > Acidobacteriota > Terriglobia > Bryobacterales > Bryobacteraceae > Bryobacter. The sequence continues at coordinate 10,135 of CAZECF010000049.1, forward strand.
TGGGGCTGATGCGGTTATTGGGAATGATGTTACCGGGAAATGCCTGCCGCCGGATCACGCCACCTTGGAGCACCCCCGTAAGCGGGTCGTGGATCTGGATATTGCTCCCCAACAAAGCGCTGAAGTCCCCCCGGCGCTGCGCTTCCGTAGCCACTGTGGAAAACGTTGGCTCCGGTTCGCTCTGCTTGATTCCTTCATAGGTGAAGAAGAAGAAGAGCTTGTTGCGGCCATCGATCACCTTCGGAATCCGGATGGGACCGCCAATCGAACCTCCGTACTGGTTGAACCGCGTCACTGGCTTCCGCTGGTTTGCTGCGTTGGTAAAGAACGGTGTGGCCTTGAGTGCCGAAGTCTGATTGAACTCATAGAGGCTGCCGTGGAATTCGTTGGTGCCACCCTTCATCACTACGTTCACGGTTCCGCCGGCCGTGTTGCCGAGCGCCGCATCGGGCTGAAATGCCTCCACCTTCACTTCGGCCACCGCGTCCACTGGCGGGTTGAAGGCCACCCGGCGGTTGCGCGTCATGTCCGGCGCGCCATCGAGGAGCAATTCGTTCGATCCCCCTTGCCCTCCGCCCATCGAAAATCCTGAGGGTCCGGCGTTATCAAAAGGCCGGGTGAAACGCGGGTCACTCGACGGAGTTACGCCAAAGGCCAACTGGGCCATCGTCAGGGGCGTGCGGCCATTCATCGGCATGTTCTCAATCTGGCTGCTCGTAATCACCTGCCCGACGCTGGCCGAAGCCGTGTTCAGCAACGCTACGTCAGCCGTGACCGTTACCGATTCGGTCTGGCTGCCAATTTGCATCACTACATCCTGCGACAAGCGCACGTTTGTACCAATCGTGATGCCGCTTTGTGTGTACTTCTTGAAGCCGTTGGCTTCCACTACCAACTGATAGGGGCCTGGGGTGAGGAAGGGCAGCGTATAGGTGCCTTCAGTGGTTGTAGTGGCTTCGGCCTTGGCGCCGGTATTCGTCTCCGTGGCGACGATTTTGGCATTCGGTATTGTGGCGCCCGAGGCATCAATGACCCGGCCGGAAAGCGTTGAGCGATACTCCTGGGCCAACAACGTTGTGACCAACAGAGACGTGAAAAGAGTAAATCGAAGCATTGAAGTGGAGTTTAACCCAACGAGGCTTGAAAAGAAATTCACCTAAGATTAAATTGTGTTTATGGCAATGCTTCTATTTAGTGGGTATTCGAATTTTCCACCACAATATCTTGTGGCCTGCTTTACAAGTTTTCGAAGCTGCGCTAATCTCAAGGAACTCCCCCCGAGTGCCGGTGCCGCTTTGCGAGTGCCCGCCGGTTTTATTTCTATTGCCAGGGGAGATCTCCGTTGCTCAAACTCAAACGCCTCGAACTGCAGGGCTTCAAGTCCTTTTGTGACCGCACGGAAATGCGCTTTCACGGGGACGGGGTGGCCGCCATCGTTGGGCCTAACGGATGCGGCAAGTCCAATCTGAGCGACGCGATTAGCTGGGTCCTGGGCGAGCAATCCGCCAAGAGCCTTCGCGGGGGCCGCATGGAAGATGTCATCTTCGCCGGCACCAAGGACCGCAAGCCCCTCGGCATGGCCAGCGTGACGATGAGCATGGTGGATTCCGACGGCTCCTATCTTGAGCGAGTCCTGCCCACGGAAAAGTCCGACAAAGAGAACAACGACGCGAAGCCGAAAGGCCCCCGCGAAATCACCATTACGCGCCGACTTTACCGTTCCGGCGACAGTGAGTATCTGATTGACGGCAAGCTTGCCCGTCTGCGCGACATCCAGGACGTCTTCATGGGCTCGGGGCTTGGCCCGGAAAGCTACGCCATTATTGAGCAGGGTCGCATCGGCCAGATCCTTTCCAACAAACCCATGGACCGCCGCGCCATCATTGAAGAGGCTGCTGGCGTCACCAAGTTCAAGACCCGCCGCCGCCTGGCCGAAAGCCGGCTTGAAAGCGCGCGCCAGAATCTCAACCGCGTCTTCGACATCCTTGAAGAAGTGGGCCGTCAGGTGAACAGCCTCAAGCGCCAGGCCGCCAAGGCCAAGCGGTATGAAGAACTCAAGACGGAGCTCGACGGCCACGTCAAGCTGGTTCTCTCCAATCGCTTTCGCTACCTCGAGCGTGAGGCCACAAAGGTCGCCCTCGAACTGAACGAAGCCAATACGGCCTACAACGAAGCCGCCACCCGGCTCAGTACCCAGGACGCGGAACAGCAAGCCCTCCAGGCCCGGTTCTTTGAAATCGAATCGGCTCTCACGGCCGCCCGCAGGCAACTCGGCGAATTCGAACTGGAAGCAGAGCGCACCCGCGGCCGCTTAAGCAGCCAGTCCCAGCAGATCGCCAACATTGACCAGCGCCTCGCCACCGGCGAAGCCGAAGTCGCCAATCTGGAAACCCGCCTCACCGAGATCCGGGTCGAGATGGACACCGCCCGCCAGGAAGCCGAGAATCTTAGTGCAGAAGCCCAGCAGGTGCGGGCCCAGGTGGAAGAAAAGTCCAAGCAGCGCGAAACCCTCTCCCAGCAGCTCCGCGAGCGTTCGAGCCAACTGGAGCGAAACCGCCAGCAGATTTTCAGCCTGCTCGGCGAAGTCAACCGCCTTCGCAATCAGTTCACTCAGGTAGAGACCCAACAACAGGGCGTAACCAAGAACATCGAACGCGCTACGAAGGAAGAAACTGAAGCGCAGGCTGAAAGCGAACGCCTTGAAAAAGTGCGCGCCGAACTGAGTGAGAAGCTCTCGGCCCGGCAGATGACTCTCGAAAGTCTCGCTGACCGCCGCAAGTACGTCGAAACCGAACTGCAGGCGCGCCGTCAGCAGGTGAACGAAACCCGCCGCGCTCAGGACGTTCTGCGTACTGAGGCCAGCCGCCTGAAGGCCCGCCGGGATTCTCTTGAAGAGATCATCAACCACCGCAGCTACACGACGGATTCGGTCAAGAAGCTCTTCACCGCCATCGACAAAGGCACGGCTACCGGCCTCAAGCCCATGGGTGTGCTGGCGGACTTCATCGAAGTGGACGCCGCTTACGAAAAGGCCACTGAAGAGTTCCTGATGGAAGAACTCGAGTACGTAGTCGTCAAGCTCTGGGATGACGCCCAGCGCGGCATCCAGCTCTTGAAGCAGGATCTCGAGGGACGGGCAACCTTCCTTGTGCATCCGGACCCTGAATCGAACTTCAACCGGGGGCGTGTGGAGGAACCTCCAGTTGGCCCGGAAACCGGCATCGTGGGCCGGCTCAGCGATGTGCTGAAGATGACCAATGGCTTCAAGTACGGCCCCACTGAGCTGCTGCCCCGCATCACGCGCTGCTTCCTGGCTGAAAACCACGAAGCCGCCCAGCGTCTGGCGCTGCAATACCCTGACGTTTACTTCCTCTTGCCCGATGGCGTTTGCTATCACGGCTATGCTGTCACCGGTGGCAAGAAGAGTTCCAGCGGGCCGCTCGCCCTCAAGCGCGAACTCAAGGAACTGACCACCCAGCACCGCCAGAAGCAAGTTGAACTGGAGCACAGCACCAACAGTCTCCAGCAGCTTGAAGCCGAGCAGACCGTCCTTGCTGCCGATCTCGAAAAGCTACGGCAGGAACAGCAGCAGGAAGAAAAGAGCGCCCTTGTTCTCGACCAGGAACAGCGCCAGCTCGCGACTGACCTGCAACGTACGGCACGACTGCTCTCCAATGCCCGCGTCGAACTCGATCGCCTCGCTGGTGAAGGCAAGCGCCTCACTGAATTGCGCGAAAATCTTGAGACCGGTATCGGCGAAAAAGAAGCGGCCCGCCACGCCCTGGAAGCAGCTCTTGAGACCGAACGCGGTGAACTGGAAGCGCTTCAGCAACAGGTTGCCGCAGCTAACGAAGAACACTCCACGCTCCGCGCCCAGTTGGCGAGTGGCGAAGAGCGTTTGCGCAATGCCAGCAGCGCCGTCCAGCGTCTGAACAACACCTTGAACGAGCAAAGCCGCCGCAAGGAATACCTGGGTGGGGAAATTGAGCGGCTCGGCGTCGAGCGCGCCCGCCTGCTCAACGACAACATCGAACTCGACCAGAAGGCGACCTCCCTTGCTGCCGAAATCGAAAGCTCCAAGGCTGGCGTGGCTACGCTGGCCAAGGACGAAGAGGAAGTCAGAACCCAGCTTGCCGCGATCGAAGAAGCGCTCCGGGCATTGCGCATCGACGTCGCCGGCCTCGGCGAGAAACGCCAGCAATCCGAAGTGGAACTTGTCCGCAAGCAGAGCGACCTGCGCCACCTTGAGGAGACCTGCCAGAAGGAACTCAACATTGCCGTCGCCGAGCTGGCTGCCCAACAGGAAGTCGTGCTCGACGAAATGCAGTTGGCCGACGCCGAAGAAAAGTACGCCGAAGTGCGCCGCAAGATCGAGGCCCTCGGCCCCGTCAACCCCGACGCGCTTCAGGAATACGAGGAATCGCAGCAGCGCTATGACTTCTTGAACACCCAGCGCCAGGACCTGCTGGATTCCATTCGCGACACCGAAAAAGCCATTCAGGAAATCGACGTCGAATCGAAGAAGCGCTTCCAGGAAGCCTTTGACCAGATCAACGACTACTTCCGCGGCACCTACCAGATTCTCTTTAATGGCGGCTCTGGTGAGATGCGCCTGACCGATCCGACCAACGTCAACGAGAGCGGCATCGATATCGTCGCTTCCCCTCCCGGCAAGCGCCTCCAGAACGTGCTGCTGCTGAGCGGTGGGGAACGCGCCATGACCGCCATGGCCCTGCTCATGGCCATCTTCAAGTTTCAGCCCAGCCCCTTCTGCGTGCTCGACGAAGTGGACGCACCGCTCGATGAGGCCAACATCATCCGCCTGACCAAGCTTGTGAAAGAGATGTCCGGCAACACCCAGTTCATCTTCATCACCCACGCCAAACGCACCATGGAAGCTTCGAGCACCATGTACGGCGTCACGATGCAGGAACCCGGCGTTTCCAAGCTCGTCAGCGTCAAGTTCCACGGCGGCGAAAAGCCTGCCGTGCCCGTTCCACCCCCCAGCCAGGACATGGCCGTCACAGCATAATTGTTGTTTGCCCTAACTAGCTTGTACGCGTGACGACGACCGGTCTCGCGCACGTACGCAACAATTAGCGCTGTGACGCCCGTCCCGGCATCCATTCAGGTGTGAACCTCGTGGTGGTCCTTGGGGACCAGCTCAATCCGGACAGTGCCGCCTTCGACGGCTTCGACCCCGCCCGCGATCTTGTGTGGATGGCGGAGGTGAGCGCCGAGGCTACCGCTGTCTGGAACCACAAAGCGCGCATCACGATCTTTCTGTCCGCGATGCGGCACTTTCGCGACGAGTTGCGCGAGCGTGGCTTCCCCGTTGAATATCAAGAGTTGTCTGGCACGACGAGTCTGCTTGATCAGCTTAAGAAGGACATGCGCAAGCACAAGCCCGAGCGCGTGATCCTGGTGCCTGCTGGCGAATACCGGCTGCAGGAAGAATTCGCCAGCCTCGGAGACAAGATCGAGTTCCGCGAAGATCGCCATTTTCTTTCGAGTATCGACGACTTCCGCCAGCACGCGGAGGGACGCAAGCAGCTAAGGCTCGAATACTTCTACCGCGAGATGCGCAAGCGCTATGGCTTCCTGATGGAGAAGGGCAAGCCCGTTGGCGGCGACTGGAATTATGACGAAGAGAACCGTGGCGCCTTTCCCAAATCAGGCCCGGGTCTGCTGCCCGCGCCGCTTGAGTTTCCGCCAGATGCGATCACGCGGGAAGTGATTGCACTCGTTGAAAAGCGCTTCCCCGATCACCCTGGCAAGCTGGAAAACTTCAACTGGCCCGTCACTGCTGCAGATGCCCGTTTGGCCCTCGAGGATTTCATCACCAACCGCCTCGCCCGCTTTGGCCTCTATCAGGACGCCATGTGGACGGGCGAGCCCTGGCTTTACCATGCCCGCATTTCAAGCAGCCTCAATTTGAAGCTGTTGAGCCCTGGTGAAGCCTGTGCCGCCGCTGAGGCCGCCTACCAGCAAGGTGAGGCGCCACTGGCTGCCGTCGAAGGCTTCATCCGCCAGATCCTCGGTTGGCGCGAATATGTACGCGGTATCTACTGGCTCTACATGCCCGGCTATCTCGACAAGAATGCCCTCGATGCCCAGGCACCCCTGCCCGGCTTCTATTGGACCGGCGAGACAGAGATGGAATGTTTGCGTCAGGCCATTGGGCAAAGTCTCGACTATGGCTACGCTCATCATATTCAGCGATTGATGGTGACCGGCCTCTTCTCTCTTCTACTGGGAGTCAACCCCAAGCGGGTCCACGAATGGTATCTGGCCGTGTATGTGGACGCGGTGGAATGGGTGGAGCTACCCAACAGCCTCGGCATGAGCCAGTTTGCCGACGGCGGTATCATGGCGTCCAAGCCCTACTCGGCCACCGGCAAGTACATCCAGCGCATGTCCAACTATTGCGGCAAGTGCCCCTATGATCCGGCTGAGAGCGTCGGCGAAAAGGCTTGCCCCTTCACTACTCTCTACTGGGACTTTCTGATGCGCCATGAAGCGAAGCTCACCAAAGTGGGCCGTATGGACATGCAGCTGCGCAATCTCGTGCGCATCGAGCCCGCCCGCAAAGTGGCCATCCAGCAACAAGCCAATCAACTCAAGGAACGCTATCAATGAAATACGTCATCACCGCCGCCTATGGCGGAACCGGAAGCGTAGTCTCCCGCCAACTCGCCGCCGCCGGGCACGAGCTGCTGCTGATCGGGCGCAATGGCGACCGCTTGGCCGAGCTGGGCGCTGAGATCAACGCGCAGCACTTTGTCACGGACCTGACTCAGCTCGATGCCGTAGAGGCGGCCGTGCAAGCTTTTGGCCCTATCGACGGCATCGTCAACTGCGCTGGCAGCATTCTGCTCAAACCAGCACACATCACCAGTGAAGCCGAATTCCAACAGACGCTGGACACCAATCTCAAGACCGCTTTCGTTGCCTTGCGGGCTGGCGTCAAGAACATGCCTAACGGTGGCTCGATCGTGTTGATCAGCACCGCCGCCGCTCGCATCGGTTATGCCAACCACGAAGCGATTGCTGCCGCCAAGGCTGGCGTAATTGGCCTGACGCTTTCGGCGGCCGCCACCTATGGCCCGCGCAATATCCGTGTCAATGCTGTTGCTCCGGGCCTTGTGGATACTCCCTTGGCCAGTCGCATTACCGGCAATGAGTTGGCGCTGAAGGCATCGTCGGCCATGCACGCGCTGGGCCGCATCGGCAAGCCGGAAGACATCGCCTCCATGATCGGGTTTCTGCTGAACCCGGCCAATAGCTGGATCACGGGGCAGGTCTTCGGCGTCGACGGTGGACTTGGCACCTTGCGGGCCAAGTAAGGCTTAGCGAATCGTCAGCGTTCCACCATCCACTGGCAGTGCTGTGCCGGTGATGAAGCTTGCTTCGTCGGAGCACAGAAAGAGCGCGGCATAGGCGATCTCCGAGGGTTGCGCCATCCGGCCAATTGGTTGTGCTTTCGATAACTTCTCAAACATCTCTGCTTCGCGTCCGGCGTAATTTTTGGCAATGAAGCCATCCACGAAAGGTGTATGAACACGCCCCGGCAAAATCGCGTTGCAGCGAATCTTCTGTTCGAGAAAATCCTTGGCCACCGAATACGTCATGGCCAGCACCGCGCCCTTGCTGGTGCCATAAGCGAAGCGGTCTGCAATGGCCATCACCGAGAGGCAGCTTGCCAGATTGACGATCGCCCCGCCACCGTCGGCCACCATATGGCGCAATACCGCCCGCAGGCAGTTGGCCGGGCCAAACACGTTGACCCGCTGCACGCGCTCAAAGTCTTCTGCCGTGGTGGTCAGGGCATTGCCAACATGAGCAATGCCAGCGTTGTTGACCAGAATGTCGATGCGTCCCCGCCGTGCGTGAATGCCATCAACAACGCGGTCTACTCCCGCTGCATCCGCCACATCGCAAGCCGTCGCCACGGCATCATAGCCTTCGCCGGTCAAAGTCGCGACCGCATTCCGCATTTCGTCTTCGTTGCGGTCGAGGATCTCCACCTTTGCGCCTTCTTGCGCAAAACGCTGGGCGATAGCGAGGCCGATGCCGGAGGCCCCTCCGGTAATGAGGGCAATTTTGTCTTTCAGTTGTGCCATGAAGTTAGAAGACCTTGATTCTATCGAGGCTTCCACACGATCCGGCGCCGGTCTCCGTCTAAATGTTCAAGATGCAATTCCGGCGTGCCCGCGGGCCAAAGCGCAGGGAAGCGTTCGCCCCATTCAATCAAGGTCAAGGCGCGGCGGTCGATGACTTCATCGAGACCCAGCGACAGCACTTCCGCTTCCGTATCCAGCCGGTAAAGATCCACGTGATAGACCCGCGTGGGGTCGCCATACTCATGGATGAGCGGAAAGGTGGGAGAGCTCACTTCGTCTTCTTCCGCCGCCCCCCGGGCAGCGGCAATCCCCTTGACCAAAGTCGTCTTGCCCGCCCCCAGGTTGCCAATGAGCAAGACAAGCCCTTGCTCGGGCAACAGGCTTGCCAGCCGCTTCCCCAGATCGATGGTCTCTTGCGCGGAAGCAGTTTCAAACACGGTCTCAGGCGAGCTCACGCAAGGCCTCCGGCAGATACTGGCAGAGGCGCGAAGCCAGGCTCGTCAGCTCGTGCCCGTGCTCAGCGGCCAGTTCTCCGCAACGTCCATGCAGATAAACCGCGGCCAGAATCGCCTCGCGCGCATGGCTGGGATATTGCGCCAGCAGTGATGCCAGCATGCCCGTCAACACGTCGCCAGAGCCGGCTTTGGCCAGGGCGGGGGAACCGGTCGGGTTGATCCACACCTCGCCATCGGGGAAAGCAATCACCGTCCGCTGCCCCTTGAGCACAACCACGGACTGAGCAATTGCGGCCAGTTCCAGCGCGTCGGCCACACGGTCCTCAATGGCTCGCCCCAGCAAGCGACGCATCTCCCCAGGATGCGGCGTCAACACGCGCAATGCCTCTAGTCTTGGCCTGCGAGTTAGCGGTGCCAGCAAGTTCAAAGCATCCGCATCGAGCACCAGCGGCTGGCTGAACTCATCAAACAATTCGTCAACGATTTGTTTCGCGTTGCCATCCGTACCCAATCCGGGTCCGACTCCCACAACATCAAACTTTTCCAGCGCGACCAGCCCCGCGGGCCATGACGTCTGCATCAGATCGGGCAAGTGGGGGACAAAATCAGGGTCGGGCGAGGAGAGCGTAACCCATCCGGCACCCGTCTCCATGGCGGCGCCGCCGGCCAGGCGTAGCGCGCCAAGCTTGCCCACAGCTCCCCCGAGCAAGAGCACATGCCCGAAATTTCCTTTGTGTGATGCTCGCGGTCGCGGGCTGCCAATGGGCCGCAAGTCCGCCACTGTTGTCAGATTCCACGCAGCCGCATCCAGGAACGATTCCGGGATTCCGATCGGCGCAATAACCAGTTCGCCACAGCCATCGCAATCGGGCGGCAGCACGTGCTCGGGCTTGGGAGCCGCAAAGGTCACGGTCAAATCCGCCTGGACGCGGCCCGCGCTGGGGATGTCCACCGCCACCCGCCGTGCCAGCGGCAAGGAATTGATTCGCTCAATCGCCTCTGCCACCGGAGACCGCGGCGCACCGCTGATGCCCGTGCCAAGCAAAGCATCCACCGCGATTGTGGTCGCGTCGAGATCCGCCGGCCACTGCATGGAATAGGCAATTCCTAAGGCTTCCAGCATGCGCAACTGGGCCTGCGCAGATTCCGACAACTCCTCCGGGGCAAAGGCCAGCAAGACCCGAAGCTGCTGCGGCTGATGGTGAATCGCGAGCAGCCTGGCCAGGGCCAAACCATCGCCGCCATTGTTGCCCTTGCCGCAAAATATGGCGATGCGCTGCTTGCCCAGTGGTGCAAAGCGCTGCTCCATCGCTCGAAGCAAACCGTACGCGGCATTCTCCATCAAAACGAGTTCCGGTATGCCTGCCGCAATCGCAGCCTGATCCGCAGTCCGCATCTGAGCGTGCGAAAGTACTTTCATCAGTCGCCTACCCGCCGCGCGATCAGCATCGTCATGTCGTCCTGCAACTCGGGTGAGCCGGTCCACTGGTTCACCGCATCCATGACGGCATTGATGATGCCTGTATCGCTCAGATGCGCGTTGCGGGCAACCACTTCAATGAGGCGGTCTTCCCCGAACATTTCGCCGTATTCGTTCTGGGGCTCGGAAATTCCGTCGGTATAGAGCAGGAGAAGGTCCTCGGGCTCCAGCACAATGAAGCTCTCTCCATAGGTAGCAAAAGGGAATGCCCCCACCACCATACCGTCCACGGAGAGAAGGGAGGCTTCGCCTTTACGGATCAGAATTGGCGGCAAGTGGCCCGCGTTCGTATAGCGCAGGGTCGAAGTTGGCTCGTCAAAGATCCCCAAAAAGAAAGTTGAAAATTTCTCTGGTGCCGTGTTGCTGTAGAGCAGCTTGTTCAGCTCCGTCACGACGCCGGAAACACACATCTCACCGGACAAAGTTTGGATGTGCGAGCGGAAGCTCGATTGCACTGTTGCCATCAGCAGCGCTGCCGAGATTCCCTTGCCCGCTACGTCGCCCATGGAAAAGCAGATGCTTTCCGGCGTGAGGCGGTGAAAGTCAAAGTAGTCTCCAGAGACCATGCGGGCGGGCTGGTAATGGGCCGTAAGCGCAAGGAGTTTGGAGGCCGGCACGGATTTTGGATACAACTGCTGCTGCACTTCCCGGGCAATCTCAAGCTCCGCATTGAGCCGCTCATTCTCCTTGGCAACCTTCAGCAGTTGCTCCAGATTCTCGGTCATGCGGTTGAAGGATTCGCCCAACTGTGCCAACTGATCTTTCCCGGAGAGCGGAATCCGGTGCGAGAAGTCCCCTTCCATCACCCGGTTGGTGCCTTCGTAAATGTCGTGTACGGTGTTGGTGATGGTCCGAGTCAGGGTAACGCCAATGATCAGCGCAGTGATTTCAAAGATCAGGAAGAGGCTGCCGATCGAGATCAGCAGCATCAGAATAAAGTTCTGATCCCAATCCTGTTTGCTCGAAAAGATCACTTTGAGCACAGCCAGAAAGCGCGTCTGCACCATCAGGATGTCGTCGCGGAGACTGCCGGGCTGGTCCCATACCGCTACCTGAATCGTCCGGAATCCCGTGAGTTGGATGTCAAAGCGATTGATCGCATCGGGCACGTTCACTGCGGCCGGCGCCGTCATCGGATCTTTGCGCTTGCGGATGCGTACGCCCCCATTGCTTGTATCCGTACGAGTCCCGAGCGAGACGGGCCCCAGATTCGGCATCAGGCTCGACAGGTAGGCCGTGGTGAGCGGTGCCAGCGCCGTTACCTCACCGTCCTGAGCCTCGAAGTGGGCCCAGACGAAATAGTCGCCGTTTTTCAACAGGATCCCTGCGCTGTCATTCAGCGTGGCTGGTGGCCGCTCCAGCGGCGCTGCCGGAGGAAAGAGATAGGTTTCCTTTTGATCGACGCGCAACTGAAAATTGGGGAAGCGCTCTTCAAAGAAAGCACCCAACCGTTCCACAGCGGCGAGACGGCGGTCTGGCGGCAGGCGCAGGATGGACTCAGCCGCACCGCGTAGGGTGCCTACCTGCCGCTCCAGTTCGCTGTTCACCAGATAAATCGCCATCTGGCCGGTGACGAAATAAGTGGTTACGGCGCCAAGGGTGGCCAGCAGCACGATGGGGACGAGCGCGATAAAGATGTAGGCGACAATCAGCCGGTTGCGCAAACGCCAGATCAGACTGCGCAAGAGCAGCTTACCGATGCGCCAGATTGCTACCGGGGCCGTGAGGATGGTGGCAATCAGAGAGAGCGCCACCACAATGGCGGGCAATCCGGCGAGAACACCCAGGATCAGCAGCCCGAGACTAAGCGCAAAAGCCCGCTCCCACCACCCAACGCGATGGAGCGTTTCACGGAAACTCAGTCTTCGGGCCGGTGTCAGAGTGGGTGTCACACAATCGAACTGGCAATCGCCGGAGTCTTGACTTCGGCTTCGGGCAGTTCCGCCTCCGGATTCAAGTATAGGTCTGTTAGTCCGTCTCGCAAAACTTCAAAGGCGTGATCCACATCATCGGAAAACGTGAAGAGGTTGAGGTCTGCCGGGCTGATCATTCCCATTTCCACCAAAGCGTCAAAATTGAGAATTTTGCGCCAGAACTCCGTGCCATAGAGAAGGCAAACCATGCTCTTGCGCAATTTTTGGGTTTGCACCAGCGTGAGCACTTCGGCCAGCTCATCGAGCGTGCCGAAGCCGCCGGGGAAAACCACCAGCGCCTTGGCCAGATAGGCAAACCAGAACTTGCGCATGAAGAAGTAGTGGAACTCAAAGCTCAGGTGATTTGAGATGTATGGGTTCGGATTTTGCTCCATCGGGAGCCCGATGTTGAGGCCAACGGAAAAGCCATCCGCGTCATGCGCACCGCGATTGGCCGCTTCCATAATGCCTGGGCCGCCACCCGTGCAGACCACGAATTTTCTTTCGGTGTCACGCAGGCTCATGGACCATTCCGTAAGGCGGCGGGCAAGCTCGCGGCAATCCTGGTAATAGCGACCGAGCGGGTGGCTGGCAAAGCCGGCATCCTCTGGAGCCGGGATGCGGGCAGAGCCGAAGAAGACAATTGTGTCGTGGATTTGATGGATACGGAACTCGCGCAAGGGGTCGAGGTATTCCGACAAAATCCGGACGCTGCGCGCTTCCGAGGAATGGAGAAATTCCGGTTTCTCGTAAGCGAGTAAATCGCGTTGTCGTTTATTGCTCATCTTTACTTCTGCTCTCCTCTAGGGTTTGAAGGCGGCTTTCGAGGTCGCGCAGGGTGCGCACCATTTCGCCGAGTTTGGGAAAGGCAGTGACGGCGCGCCGCCATTCCCGGAAATCAAAGGCTGGCGAACCGGAGACAATCGTCCCGGGCTCTACATCATGGCCAACGCCGCTTTGCGCGTAAACGACGGCATTGTCGTGAATGGTGAGATGTCCGGAAACACCCACCTGTCCGGCCAGCAGCACGGACTTCTTCAAAATCGTTGAGCCGGCCAGCCCGACCTGCGAGCAAAGAATGTTGTCCTGCCCCACCACGCAGGCATGACCCACCTGCACGAGGGAATCGATCTTGGCACCCCGCTCCACCCGGGTCTCGCCCATTGTGGCGCGGTCGATATTGGTGAGGCTCTGAACTTCCACGTCGTCCTCAATCACAGTGATACCCGATTGCACAATTTTGTGGTGTGAGCCATCAGCCCGCTTGGCGAAACCAAAGCCATCGCCTCCGATCACGACGTTGTTTTGCAGCGTAACGCGATTTCCCACCCGGCAGTTTTCCCGCACTACGGAGTGGGAGTGCGCAAGAAAGTTGTCCCCGATCTGAGCCCCGGCATAAATCACCACGTGCGCATGCAAGGTCGCATTTTTGCCAAGGACCACCCCATCGCCGACATAGCAAAAGGGAGCAATCGATGCACCTTCGCCAATTTGTGCCGTGGGGGAGACGAACGCCTCGGGAGAAATGCCGGGTGGCATCACCGGCGGCTGGTAGAAAAGTTCCAGGGCGCGGGCAAAATCGAGATAGGGATTGGAAGACACCAGCGTCGGCAAATGGGGCGATGGCTGGGCGGCGATGATCGCTGCGGCTTGGGAATCCTTTACCTTGTGCGCATACTTCGGATTCGCAAGAAAGGTCAGTTGTCCTGGGCCTGCCTGCTCCATTCCCGAGAGCGAGTGGATTTCAGGGTCGTGGTCAGCCGCAACGGTAGCGCCCAGCCGGGCAGCGATCTCGGAAAGGAACATACCTTTTCATTGTGCCTGTCATGACAGTTTCGCGGCACAGGCTTCTGAACAATATTGGCCACGGATCAACTTGTCGGCAGGGCTGTAAGTTCCGCAAACGGGGCACTTCTTGAGGGGCGTGGAGCCTCCCTCGGCTTTCGGAGGAGGGGGTGATCCTTCCGCGGCCTTTTGCGTTGGATTCACCATCTCTGACACTTCGCGCGAGATCATGGCCATCACCGCGCGGATAAACGCGGCAGCAATCGCGGCAATCAGGAGTCCAATCAATGCGCGGATCATAATTCTCTCTTCGTTAATAGCAAAGGGCGGCTCAAACTGAGCCGCCCGATTCAAGGTTCAGTTCAGAACGGCTAGTTCTTCTTCTTCTTGGCTGGCGCAGTTGCGGCGCCCTTTTTCTTGGCTGCCGGGTTGGTGTAGGTCGTCTGGACCGTACCGCCCATCGTCTCGATCATTCCCTTTGCGCTGGCGGCGAAAGGACCATCGGGCTTGAGGGACAGATAGTTCTCAAACGATTCCTGCGTGCCTTCGGGGAAGGTCATCTTGCCGGAAGCGGCATCCACTTGAGCCTTGCCAGTCAGGTAGATTCCCAACTGATAGTGAGCATCCGCATAGTTGGGGTCGGCTGCAACCGATTTCTTGAAAGCCTCGCCCGCCGCGTCATTCTGTCCGGCATTCACCAGCAGCGCGCCGAGGTTGTAGTAGTAACGGCCGGCTCCGGGGGGATCCAGTTCCGATGCCTTGGCCAGGTTCGCTTGAGCTTCGTCAAACTTGTTGGCCCGTGCCAGAGCGAGAGCGTAATTGTTGAAATAGGCCGCGTCGTCCGGCTTCAACTCGATAGCCTTTTTGAAGTTTTCGAGTGCCTTCTCGTTCGCCGCAGTCTTCTCCTCGCCAGTCTTCGCCTTCGCAAGGCTGCCGTAAGCCTCAGCCAACTGGCCGAAGATCACGTGCTGCGTTGCATCGAAGCCCTTGGCCTTTTCAAAGGACTCCACTGCGGCCTCAAAGTTATTGGCCTTCATGGCTTCCATGCCGCCGTTAAAGGCGTCATTGAGTTCCTTGTTCTTCTTCATGGCCTCGGCGCGCTCCTTGGCCTGCTTTTCGAGGGCAGCCTTCTGCTCCGGGGTCATGTCACGGGCCATTTCCTGCGTTACTTCACCGGTTTCGGCAGCCTTCTGCATTGCCTTCTGCCGTTCGGCCATCATGGCGAGGTCAAAATTCACCGGGGTCGGGTCGCCCAGTCGCACGCGCACGCCCTTGACGCTGTCAATTACGTTTCCGCCGACTTCACAGGCCACGTCATAGGTGCCCATCGGCAGCCCCGCGTGGAAGAATTCGCCTTTTTTGTTGGTCTTTACTTTATAGTTGCCCTTGATATCGGTGCGCGTGATGAGAATCAACGCCGCATCCTTTGCCACAGGCTTTCCGTCAGCGCCGATCACTTTGCCTTCAATGGCACCAGTCTGCGCGAGCACGGGAGAGGCACTCAGGCCAAGCAACAGGGCGAGCACAGAGCTCAAGCCCACGAGATTTCGAACAATATTTTTCATAGTTGCACTCCGTTCAGGTTCCACAATGAGAATACTACAGCGGGATGTTGCCGTGCTTCTTACGCGGCATGGTGTCTACCTTGTTAGCGAGCATCCGCAGTGCACGGATCACCCTCGGACGCGTCTCACGGGGCAGAATGACGTCGTCGATATAGCCGCGTTCGGCGGCCACGAAAGGATTGGCGAACTTTTCCTTAAATTCCTGCACTTTTTCGATTCGCGCCTCCTGCGGATTCGACGCGCGCAACAGCTCGTTCCGGTACACGATATTGACTGCTCCCTCGGCACCCATCACGGCAATTTCAGCAGTCGGATAAGCCAGGTTGATATCGGTACGCAGATGCTTGGACCCCATCACGCAATAGGCTCCCCCATAGGCCTTGCGCGTGATGATGGTGATCTTCGGTACCGTCGCCTCCGCATACGCGTAGAGCAGCTTGGCACCGTGGCGGATGATTCCGCCGAACTCCTGCTCCGTCCCTGGCAGAAAGCCCGGTACGTCTTCAAAGGTCAGGATGGGAATGTTGAACGCATCACAGAAGCGCACAAACCGAGCTCCTTTGACGCTCGAATTGATGTCGAGGCAACCTGCCAGCACCGCCGGCTGATTGGCGACGATGCCCACCGTATGGCCCGCCATCCGGCCAAATCCCACAACGATGTTCCGGGCATAGTGTTCGTGCACTTCAAAGAAGTTGCCGTCATCCACCACGCGCACGAGGATGTCCTTGATGTCATAGGGCTGGCTGGATTCCACGGGCACTACCGAATCGAGCGCCGCATCCATGCGGTCATCCGGGTCATCCGTCGGCTTGAGCGGCGCTTCGTCGCGGTTGTTTGGCGGCAGAAATTCCAGCAGCCGCCGCACTTGCCGGAGGCAATCCTGATCGGAGGGGGCAAGAAAATGAGCCACGCCGGATGTCGCATTGTGCGTCATGCCGCCGCCGAGTTCTTCTTTTGATACTTCCTCATGCGTCACTGTCCGGATCACATCCGGTCCTGTGACGAACATGTGCGAGGTGCCATCCACCATGAACACAAAATCGGTCAAGGCCGGAGAGTAGACCGCCCCACCCGCGCAAGGCCCGAGTATCGCTGAAATCTGAGGCACCACGCCCGAAGCCAGCGTATTGCGCAGAAAGATGTCCGCGTAGCCGGCCAAGGAAACAACCCCCTCCTGAATACGCGCCCCGCCCGAATCATTCAAACCCACCACCGGCGCACCATTCTTCAGCGCCATGTCCATGATCTTGCAGATCTTCAAGGCATTGGACTCTGAAAGCGACCCGCCCAGCACGGTAAAGTCCTGGGCAAACACGTAGACCAGTTGGCCGTGCACTTCCCCATAACCGGTCACGAAGCCATCGCCATCAAAGACCTGCTGCTCCATGCCAAAATCCCGGCAGCGGTGCCTGACAAAAGGGTCCAGCTCACAGAAGCTGCCTTCGTCGAGCAGAAAGTCAATGCGTTCCCGGGCAGTCAGCTTGCCGCCGCGGCGTTGCTTGTCGAGACGCTCGGGGCCGCCGCCCAGTTTGGTATTCGCTCGGCGGCGTTCCAGTTCTGCTGCTGGGTTGGAATCATTCATCTCGAACCAGTGTAGTAGCCGGACCGCACGCGGATTTGCACCTTCCCGAACTTCTTCTGCGCATCGCGCGTGAGCGACACATTGATGCGCCGGAACTGATTGGGTCCGGCTTGCGGCGCATCGTAGGTGACCAGATAGCGCTTGCGCAAGCTTGTCAGCAACCGCGCAAAGGCTTCATCCGCGCGGTCTGTACGCAATACCTCCCCACCCGTCTCCGCACTCAACTTGAAGACATCGGCCCAGGAGAAGTCCGGGTTCCGCGATTCGGGATTCTTCAGTGGTTTCGGCGGTGTGGCATTTTTGGTCACGATCGAGTTCAAGACCGCATCGATGCCAAAGAGCTTCTGCAAGACAAGTTCATCCGGCACCTTGTAGTTGAGCGCCTTGTTGTCCGTCAGGATGAAGATCGCCCGGTGGCCTTCGAGCTTCGGGTTCTCCGCGAAGGCTTCCGCTGCGTCCACCAGACCGGCATTGATGGAGGTCCCCCCGGGCACCAGCCCCGGACGCAGCGCCTGATCAATCGCATTCGCCACCCGGTCCATATTGGACGAGAACGGCATCAGGTAGTCTGACTCCTTGCCGAAGATCATGACGCCCACTTTGTCCTGGGGACGCAACTCATTGAGCAAGGCCCGGGCCCGCTTGCCAATCTGTTCGAGAAATGCGCTCATGCTGCCCGAAACATCCATCAGGATCAGCAAATTGAGATTCGCCTCGTCCCGCTCAAAATAGTTCACCTTTACCGGCTGGCCTTCATCCTCAATCACCAGATCTGCCGCCGTCAGGCCCTCAATCGGCCCGCGAGAATTGCTCACCAGCAAGTCCAGCCGCACCTGGGTAACGCCGGAGGTGAAAGTGGCCGCTTCCGGAACCTGGCCGGGCAAGAGCCCAATCAGACAAAATAAAGAAGCCAAAGTCCGCATGAAGAATATTATCGTCGGCACAGCAGGACATATCGACCACGGCAAGACCAGCCTGGTGCGCGCGCTCACCGGGATTGACACCGATCGCCTCAAAGAAGAAAAGGAGCGGGGCATCTCAATCGAGCTGGGCTTTGCCAATCTCACCACCCCGGCCGGGCTGCGCATCGCCTTCGTCGATGTGCCGGGACATGAGCGCTTTGTCAAGAACATGCTGGCTGGCGTGAGTGGCATCGACGTCGTGCTTTTTGTCATCGCTGCCGACGAGGCCATCAAGCCCCAAACCAGGGAGCACTTTGAGATCTGCCGGCTGCTCGGCCTCGAGCGCGGCGTGATTGCACTCACCAAGGCGGACCTTGTGGAGGCCGACTGGCTCGAACTGGTGCAACTGGAAGTGGAAGATTTCGTGCGCGGAAGTTTTCTCGAAGGCGCTCCCATGATTCCCGTCAGTTCAGTGACCGGCTTTGGTCTCGACCCATTGCAGGCAGCCCTCATCGAATCGGCTGCCGGGCAGACCCTGCGCAATTCCACCCGCCTTCCCCGCCTGCCCCTGGATCGAGCTTTCGTGATGAAGGGCCACGGCACTGTGGTCACGGGCACGCTGAAGGAGGGACGGCTGGCAACCGAATCCGAAGTCGAACTCTACCCCAGCGGTCGCGTGGCCAGAATCCGAAGTATCCAGGTTCACGGCAAGAGTGTCAAGGAAGCCTTGGCCGGCCAGCGCACTGCCGTTAATCTTGCCGGGGTCGAGGTGCAGGATATGGAACGGGGCTTTGTCGCCGCGCCGCCCGGTTTGCTGCGTTCCGTCCGGATGCTGGATGCAGAAGTGGAGTTACTGCCGCAGGCGCGCGCTTTGCGCGATCGCGCGAAAGTCCACTTCCACACGGGCACCGCGGAGGTCACCGCCGAATTGCGCACCCTTACGGGCGGGCGGCAAATCGAGCCAGGCACGCGCACCTGGGTGCGTCTGGCGCTGGCCCGCGAAACGCTTGTGCTGCCGGATGATCGTTTCATCTTACGCAGCTTCTCGCCGGTAACCACCATCGGTGGCGGCACGGTCATGGAGATTCATCCGGCCGCACGCAGGCTTCGCCGCAAGGGGGTAGCCGAGCGGTTGGAACACTGGAAGTCTCTTGACTCCAGCGGCAGAATCTCCCTGCTGGTAACCGAGCAACCAACAGGTGTCGATTTTGCCACGGTGCAGGGGCGTCTCGGCTGCGACACTACGGCGATTCCCAAAGACATCGAACGCGCCGGCAATTGGCTGGTTGCCACTGTCAACCTGAAGCAACTGGCCGGGAAACTTGTCGATCTGCTGCGCGAACACCATCGCACCAGGCCGCTCGAACCCGGCCTAGCTCGCGAGTCGCTGCGCTCAACCCTGTTGCGCGATGCGCCAGCTCCCGTAATGGACCTGCTGCTGCGGCACGCCCCCAGCGTAAAGACCGAAGCGGAATTTCTCCGGCTGGAGAGCCACAAGGTGCGCTTTGCGGGCGCGGAGGACGCCGCCGCGCAAGCCATCGAGAAAGCCTTCGCCGATGCGGCGTGGGCAGTTCCAGCAGTAGACGAAGTCCTGAAGTCGACGCAGCTCGATGCGTCGAAAGCCAAAGCGGTTCTCGCCGTTTTGTTGCGGGACAAAAAACTCGTTCGCGTCGGCCCTGACCTCATCTTTCACGCTGAAGCCCTGCAAAGCCTGAAAGAGTTACTCAACACACGGAAAGGTACGCGTTTCAGCGTTGCTGACTTTAAGGATTGGACGGGCGTCTCCCGCAAGTATGCGATTCCTTTGCTGGAGTTCCTCGATCGTGAGAAAATAACCCGCCGCGAGGGTGAGGCCCGCGTGGTCCTTTAGCGGCTCCCGGGCGCAAGCAGCAAGGCCCGGGCAGCTTGAAACAGAGTGGGGGTCATGCAGAGATGCGTTCTTCATTATGTCGTGGCTCGTCTTATATGCTGAGAATTCAGCACCTCATGACCTTCGATCAAACTCTCATCGCCTTTGGAAAACTTGCCCCGGGCGAGTCCAGTGAGGATCCGGTTTCGTGTGAGGTGGCCTCACTTTTCCACCAGCTTCGTGTCCCTTTGTATCGATACCTCACCTACATGAGTGCCGGCCATCAGGACGCCGAAGATATCTCGCAAGAAGTCTTCCTGCTTCTCTTCGATCACCTCAAGGCGGGCCGTCCGCGGACCAACTTGCGAGGCTGGGTTTTCCGCGTAGCAGGGAATCTGGCCCGTAAACGGCATCGCCGCAAGACCGCACCACTGTGCGATGAGGCACTTGCGCTGGTGGATCCGAAGCCCAGCCCGGAAGAAGTCACGCTGGTCAGGAATATTCATGTCCAGTTGGCCAGAGTCTTTCGTGCGCTGCCCGAACGCGACCAACTTTGTCTGATCCTGAGGGCTGAAGGCCTCAACTACCGGGAAATTGCCGCTGCCCTCGATTTGTCTGTCGGCACGGTTGCCAGCAGCCTGGCCCGCGCACTGGGTCGCATGAGTGAAGCCCGGAAGGGAGTATTGAAATGACGCCTGAAAGCCACCCTGCAGAAGCAACGATCCTGCTCTTTCTGGATGGAGAGCTGAACCCGGAAGAAGCCCAAGACCTGGCGCGGCACCTTGAATCCTGCTGGCAATGTCGGGCACGCGCAAGTGATCTCGAAAGCTCTATCAGTGGCTTTGTTCGCTTCAAACAGGAACACCTCGACAGCGTCCCGCCTGCCGAAGACGGCCCCGGCGCATTGCTCCGGGCCCAAATTGCCGTTCGCTCTGCTGGTGCACGCCTGCGCATTTCTTACTGGCTTTCCCTCGGCATCCCCGCCGCGGCAGCAGCGCTGGCCGCCGCATTGCTCCTCCTCCCCGGCACAACCGTCTCGGCGGGCCACCTGCCCGATGGCCGTCTCACTCCCGGTGCTACCAAACTGATCTCCACGACCCAGGTCTGTGCTCTCGATGACAGCATGGAAGATCGCCGCCCCTCCCCCGCACTCGCCCAGCAGGTCTTCCGCCGCTACCACATCGCCAACCCTCAGCCGAACACCTTCGAAGTGGATTACCTCGTAGACCCTCTCCTTGGTGGTGCCGAAGATGTCCGCAATCTCTGGCCCCAACCCTTCGCGGAAGGCAAATGGAATTCCAGAGTGAAAGATGCCCTCGAAGACCACCTCCGAGCCAAAGTTTGCGCTGGGGAAATGGAACTGGTCCGGGCCCAGGCCGAGATCGCCGAAAATTGGGTGGAGGCCTACCGCCGCCACTTCAAAACCAGCGAACCCCTGGCCGCGCACGCACTTTTTGTCAAGGACAAGCCCTGGGAATAGTATGTTGGAGACATGCATCTTCCTTCGCGCCGGGTATTTCTGGCGGCGCCCGCCTTCATCCGCAACCTGATTTCCGCACCGCCTAGTGGTCGCGTGCGACTTGCCTCGATGGGGGCATCCAACATGGCCTTTGCCACCCTTGACAGCATTGCCACCCACGCATCTGTAGACCTCGTTGGTGTTGCCGAAATTGACACGTCCCGCAACGGCCGCGTCGTAGCTAAGTACCCCCAAGCCAAGCTCTATCAGGACTGGCGCAAGCTGCTCGACACCGAATGGAAGAACCTGGATGCCGTCTGCGTCGGCACGCCAGACCATATGCACGCACCCCAAAGCATGGCGGCCATGCAACGCGGGCTGCACGTTTATTGTCAGAAGCCACTCACTTCTCACGTGCACGAATCCCGCAAGCTTACCGAATATGCTCGCGACCATCGGATCATTACGCAGATGGGAATTCAGATTCATTCCTTCCGCGAGTACCGCAGCGCGGTTCAGGCCATCCAGGCCGGTGTGATCGGCAAGATCCGCGAAGTGCATGCCTGGAGCAACAAGAAGTGGGGCGATACCGACCCCCGCCCCAGCCAAACCGATGCCGTGCCTGCCGCCCTCGATTGGGACGGCTGGATCGGAGTCGCCCGCCCGGAACCCTACATCCAGGGCTACTGCCACCCCGGCAATTGGCGCAAACGCCTCGAGTTCGGCACCGGCACCTTTGGCGACATGGGCTGTCACATCTATGACCCCGTATTTGGCGCACTCGGCGTCGATTCCCCTTTGACTGTCCGCGCTGAAGGCCCCGCCCCGAACGATCACAGTTATGCGATCAACGCCAAAGTGGTCTACGTCTTTCCCGGCACTCCCTACACGGAATCGAAGACCGTTCGCGTGACCTGGTATGACGGCGACGAGCGCCCGCCCCAGGAAGTGGTCTCATTGATCGAAGGCGCAAAGTTGCCGGGCACCGGATCGATCTTTCTTGGTACCAAGGGCGTAATGTTGCTGCCGCACTTCGCCTTTGCCTCTTTCTTCCCTTCCAAAGATTTTGCCGATTACCGTTTGCCGCAGCTTGAGCCCCACGATCATTACCACCAATGGGTCGATGCGATTCTCGGCAAAGACAAGCCTTCCGCCGGCTTTGACTATTCCGGCCCTTTGAGCGAAACCGTGCTGCTCGGCAGCGTTGCCACCCGCTTTCCCCAAACCACGCTGGAATGGGACGCCCGCCGTCTGCGCTTCCGCAACCTTCCGCAAGCCAACCAGCATTTGAAGCGTAAGTACCGTCGGGGCTGGAAGGTAAAGGGCATCGGCTAACGCCCCCCATGAAGTACCTGCTTGCTTTCGCGCTCCTGTTTTGCGCCTGCGAAAAGGCACCCGTGCTGGTTCCGTCTCCGCTCGGCCTGCCTCCGCAAAAGCTCAAGGCACCGCTCGATGCGGCTGAGATTGCCCTCGGCAAGCGGCTCTTTTTTGATCGGAAACTCTCCGTCGATAATACCGTTTCCTGCGCCACCTGCCACAATCCCGAGACTGGCTTTGCCGACGCCCGCAAGGTCTCGGTTGGGGTCGGCGGCAAGGCAGGCACCCGCAACGCCCCCACGGTGCTGAACGCCGCATTCTGGCAGGTCCAGTTCTGGGATGGCCGTGCTGGCACGCTGGAAGAACAAGCCCTCGGGCCTATCTCCAACGAACTGGAAATGAATCACCGCCCGGAACAGCTCCTTGCCAGACTGAACGCGGACCCCGACTATCGCAGCGCCTTTGGCAACCAGATGATCACCATGGATCGCATTGCCCGCGCCATCGCTGCCTATGAGCGCACGCTGGTGAGCGGCAATTCCCCCATGGACCGTTACCTCTTTGCCGGCGACAAGAACGCCATCAGCGATGAGGCCGCTCACGGCTTGAAGGTCTTTGGCCGCCATTGTGTCTCATGCCATACCATCACGCAAGAACATGCTCTGTTTACCGACCAGAGCTTCCACAACATCGGTGTCGGCGTAAACAGCGAAGGCGAACTGACGGATCTGGGGCGAGGGCGAGGGGAGTTCCGCACCCCTTCGTTACGCAACGTGGCTCGCACCGCGCCCTACATGCACGACGGCAGCCTCAAGACCTTGCAGCAGGTCGTGGACTACTACGTTGGAGGCGGCAATTCCAATCCCCATCTCGACCCGCTCATCAAACCGCTGGACCTCAGTGCGCAGGACCGCGCGGGCCTCGTCGCCTTCCTGGAAGCCCTGAATGGAGATCTCCCGCAATGAAATGGCTTTGTCTCACCGTGGTGCTTTTTGTTTCCTGTCAGAAGTCCGCGCCGCCCGCTGCTGAAGTTTTCTTTGAAGTCGATCCGGCCACTTCCGGTACCATCCGCGGCAGCGTCCACTTCACCGGCCAACCCGATGCTGCTGTCGTGATCGATATGGACCAAGACCCCGCCTGCCAGAAGCTCTACGCCGGGAATCCCCGCAAGGACCAACTCATTGTTGTCAACCCCAACGGCACCCTGGCCAACGTCTTCGTTTACCTCAAGACAGGCCTGGAGAACAAGAAATTCAAGGTGCCCGCTCAATCCGCTCGCATCGACCAGCGCGGCTGCTGGTTTGAGCCGCACGTGGTTGGGGTTCAGACCGGGCAGTCGTTTGAAGTCACCAACTCTGATCCCGTCACTCACAACATCCACCCCATGCCCGAGCTCAACCGTGAATGGAATCAGAGCATGGCACCGGAAGATGAACCCTTGCGCCGCCGATTTGCCCGTCCGGAAGTGATGATCCGCGTCAAGTGCAACGTCCATCGCTGGATGCGCGCCTGGATCGGCGTGGTGGATCATCCTTACTTCGCCACTACCGGTACGGATGGCAGCTTTGAATTGCCCCAAGTGCCGCCCGGTGACTACACGCTCGTCGCCTGGCATGAAAAGCTTGGCCTCCGCGAGCAGAAAATCAACGTGGCTCTCAGCGGGACAACTGAGTTGAAGCTCCAATTTGACGGACAGTGAAATAATGGGCCGCATGTGGAAAGCAATCCTTGCCTCGTTCGTGCTGCTCTGTGTCAGTTGCAGCCAGCCTCAGCCCACCGGCTATCGCGTCTATGTCACCAATGAGGTCAGTGGCGACCTGACGGTAATTGATGGAAACAAGATGGAAGTTGAGGCTCGCATCCCACTCGGGAAGCGTCCGCGCGGAATTCACTCCAGCCCCGACGGCAAAACGATCTATGTTGCGCTGAGCGGAACTCCGATTGGTGGCCCTGGCGTGGACGAATCCACGCTGCCGCCTTCTGACAAGAGCGCCGACGGCATCGGCGTCTTCGACGTTGCCCAGCAAAAGCTTGTCAAGGTGATCCACAGCGGCTCCGACCCGGAAGAGTTTGACCTCAGCAAGGACGGCAAGTTTCTCTATGTCTCGAATGAAGACGTGGGTGGCGCTTCCATCATTGACCTTGCCAACGAGAAAGTCATCCAGGAATTCAAAACCGGGGAAGAACCAGAAGGGGTTACCGTCAGCCCGGACGGCAAGCTCGCCGTCGTTACTTCAGAAGATGACGGCTCTATTGCCGTGATCGATACGGCCAAAGCGGAACTGGTGAGCACCATCAAAGTCGGCCGCCGCCCGCGCTCGGTGGCCTTCCTGCCTGATAGCAATCGCGCCTGGGTCAACGCGGA
>CAZECF010000050.1:0-25745 GCA_964510335.1 uncultured Bryobacter sp.
CGTAGTAGAGGGGATTTTCGGGAGAACGCGGTGTGACTAGTCAGGCTGACCCCTTGGGGACCCCTTTGGGACCCCTTTGGCCAGATGGCGAATCCTGGATAATGAACCAATTGTGCGGCGGGGAAGTCTAATGGTGTGTGTGTCTTCTTTGTAGTCCTCGCTGCAACGCTGCTTGATGAAGCGGGAGTCGTTCGGTGAGCTTGCATAGCCTTGCCATTCTGGGATCTGGACTGTCGTTTCTCGTCTACGGCTGGTTGAGTTTGACGACGGCGGCGATGGAGGAGGATTTCAGGCGGTTTGGACTTTCAGAGATCAGAACCCTGACGGGCGTGCTGCAGTTGCTGGGCGGATTGGGGTTATTGGTGGGATTGCGATCGCCCTTGGCCCTGCGCTTTTCCGCAGCCGGGATCATCCTCTTGATGGTTGCCGGGCTTATGGCGCGACTCAGAGTGGGGGATAGCTGGAAGTTATGCTTGCCGGCAATTGCTTTTCTGGTGTTGAACGCCTATATCCTGATGAAGTCTTTGCAATCCGGTGGCGGAACCGATTGACTAGAAAACGGCGACGACAATGGAGAGGACAAGAAGGGTCAGTGCGGGCAGGGAACTTTTTAGCGGATCCTTTACCTTCACGTGCATGGCCACTGCGCCTAGCATGAGAGCTGCCACAGCAATGGCGGCGGGTTGCGTAATGTTGGGCACCCAAAGACCCAGGATGAGGCAGATGCCGAGCGAAATTTTGAGAAATCCGACTAGCTTCATGACGGCAGGAGAGAGGCCGTAGACGGCGAACTCCTCCCGCATGTTTTGGGCATCCCCACCGCGCCACGCCGTTGATTTACCGGTGCGGAGCAGCCATACATTCAGCAAGCCGAGCCCGATGATGAGCTGAGAGATTTTTACAAATAATTCCATGGTGAAAGCTTGCGATGAGCCGTGTCCTGTCAGCCAATTATATACACGGAGCCGACCCTTCCCGCGAGAGATTACAGGGGATTTTGCCAGCGTAAACCAGAGAAGCGGGCAAAGTCGCGGTCCGTGGTGTAGAGAGTGCCGCCATGTTGAATCGTGAGGGCTGCGAGGTGTGCATCGGTCACTAATGGGCCTCTGGCCTGACCCTCCACAAGACATTTACGGAAGTGAGGCCAATGGTGGCGGCCCGCTTCCAGTATCTGGACTTGGGGAAGCGCGACCCATGTGTCAACAATCTCGGCGGCCTGCTCTTGCAGAAGTCTGGTGCCTGGTAAGCGAGGGTGAGTGAGGATGCGCAAGAAGGCTGAAATGCTTTGGAGCGGGAGTCCGATGAGGGAAGGGGCGGAGAATTGAGCTTCAAGCCAAAGCTTGGCTTGTTGGTGGAAAGCTGAATTCAGGTCATAGGCATAAATAAGGAGGTTCGCGTCAATTACAGTCACGGCTTGGCATCCGGGCCGTCGAGTTGGTCCAGCAGCTCCTGTACGTTGTCATAAGACATACCAGGAGGGAGGCCAAGCGCGATGGGTTCGATCCGAAAAGGAGGTAGCGGGGACGATTTTTTCTTCGCTAAGCCGATTCTTATGAGTTGATTGACGGTAGTTTTTAAGGAATCTCCGGAATCAGCCATTTCTCTTTCGAGAAGGGCCACCACATCATCGTCGAGAGTAAGCGTGGTTCTCACATCTTGATGATAAGAGGGGTGGCATCATGATGTCAAAGGCCGTGGCGGCTACTCGCTGAAGCCGTGTTGTTTGCGGTGGTGGCCGGCGTCGTAGCGCTGGGTGGTTTTGAAGTGTTCGTAGCGGCCGTCGCCGGAGACTTCGCGGAGGCGGCTCGAGAGGGTTTTGAGCTCAGGGGCCGTGAGGGGCTTGAATTCGCGGGCGATCTTGAGGGCTCGGTTGAGGTCGGCCATGTTGGCGAGGCCGACGACTTGCGTGGCTATCGGCTGGGAGAGGAAGTACTGGTAGCATTCTTCAACCGTGACGTGCTTGTCGGTGAGCATGCGGCCGTCGCCGCCGCAACCCTTCATGCCAATGACACCCACGCCTTTTTTGGCGCATTCGGGCATGACTTCGTGACGGAAGCTTTCGAAGCTGTAGTCCATGACGTTGTTGGGCATCTGGCAGGCGTCCCAGGCGTAATTGAGGGCGAGCATCTTGCGGTGGATGCGGGGGTGCTTGTGGCCGGTGAAGCCGATGAAGCGGATCTTGCCTTGCTTCTTTGCTTCGAGCGCGGCGCGGAGACCGCCTTTTTCCTGGAGCATTTCCGGGTCGTTGTAGTAGTTGCACTCGTGGAATTGCCAGAGGTCGATGACGTCGGTACGGAGGCGGCGGAGGGAGTCTTCGAGGTGCTTCATGGCGCCGGCGTAATCGCGGTCGCAGACTTTGGTCATGAGGAAGGCTTTCTTGCGGTAGCCATCCATGGCGAGGGCTTTGCCCATGACTTCTTCAGCGCGGCCGTCGTGATAATCCCAGGCGTTGTCCATGAAGGTGATGCCGTTGTCGATGGCGGCGTGGACGAGTTTGAAGGAGTCGGCTTCGTCTTTGGGGCGGGCCTGGTGGTGGCCGCCGAGGCCGAGGATGGAAACCTGGACACCGGTCTTGCCGAGGGGGCGGGTGGGGATGCCGTTGGCGGAAGATTGGGATTGGAGGGCGTCGGCCAGGGGTAGGGCGGCGGCGGCTCCGGCGATGAAGTTGCGACGGGATGGGGTCATGGGGTTTCTCCTGTTGGGCCCATTGTATGCCGGATTGATAGGATATTAAGTATGCGAAGTGCAGTTAGCTGTCTGGCCCTGGCCAGTTTGATGATCCTTGGAGTGAGCGAAAGTGCCGCCCAAAACCGGAAGAGTCCCCATGAGAAGGTGGAAGCCACCATTGACGGGAAAAAGATTGTGATCGAATATGGCCGGCCGTCGAAGAAGGGCCGGGAGATTTTTGGCGGCCTGGTGCCGAACGGAAAGGTGTGGCGGACGGGCGCCGATGAGCGCACGCTGATCACGCTGCCTTCGGACATCATGTTCGGCAGCCTGCATGTGCCGGCCGGGCAGTACAGCTTGTGGACGGTGCCGGGCGCGAGCGAATGGCAGTTGGTGCTGAACAAGCAGGCCAAGGGCTGGGGCGCGGATTGGGATTATGAGACCAAGATCAAGGGCGAGGAATTTGGCCGGGCCCCGATGAAGGTGACGAAGCTGAGCGCTCCGGTGGAGATGTTTACGATCAAGCTGGAGAGCAAGGGCGGGATGAATTTTGAGCTGGTGATGGAGTGGGACATGACGCGGGCGACGATTGCCGGCATGGTTCACTAAATCGCGGCTACCTCGTCTGAGACGGGGTGGATGATGGCTTTGTTGGCCACGGCGGCCGGCAGGGATGTGAGCAGGACGAAAAGGCGTTTGCGCGCCGGGTCGGCCCAGCAGAGCGTTCCGACCGAACCGCCGTGGCCAAACGTGTTTTCCGAGAGAGATTTATTGAGGCGCTTGCCGAGGGACCAGCCGAGACCGTAGGGCATCAGGCCGGCGGGGTTGTGGTTGGTGATCATTTTCTGGAGGGTGGGGACCGTGAGTGGGCCGCCGGGTTTGGGGTTGAGGAAGGTGTCGAGGAAGGTGGCGATGTCGGAAGCGGTGGAGTGAGCACCGCCCCAGGGGGAGCCGAGGGAGCGCCAGTATTGGCTATTCCAATCCCAGGATTTGGAGTCGGCGGTGGAGCCGAGGTCAGCGGGGGCGTATTCGGTTTGGGAGGGGACGAGGTCTTTGAGGGTCCAGGGGCCGAGGCCGAGGGCGGTGTGGGACATGCGCAAGGGGCGGTAGATTTCTTCGGCGAGGATTTTGTCGATGGGGCGGCCGTCCACGCGGCGGGCGATTTCGGCGGCGAGGAGGATGCCGGTGGAGGAGTAGCTGTATTTGGTGTCGACGGGGAAGAGCAGGGGAGTGGTGAGGGAGAGTTTGACGTATTCGGTGAGGGGGGCGTGGCGCTGGCGGAGAGCGGTGTTCGCGGGGAGCATGTCGGGGAGGCCGGAGGTATGAGTGAGAAGGTGGCGGAGGAGGATTTTGTCGCGGCCCTCGCCTTTGAATTCCGGGAGGTAGCGTGAGGCGGGGTGATCGAGGGAGACTTTGTTGCGGTCCGCGAGCCAGAGAAGGGCGGAGGCGGTCATGGGTTTGGTGATGGAGGCGATCAGGAATCTGGAATCGGGCTGGGCGGTGCCGAAGGCGCGGAGGTACGAAAAGGAGCCTTCGCGAACGGCCAAAACCGCGGCGCGTGGTTTGGCGTCACGGGCCGCGGCGGTAAGAAGGTCCTCAGCGGGTTTGAGGGAGTTATTGGAGAGGGTGGCGAAAGCGGTGGCGATCAGTTGCCGTCGAGTCATGCAGCGGAGTTTATCAGTTCAGGCTGTTGGGAGAGCCAGGACTTGAGCAGGTCGCGGCCGGCGTAGTTGAGTTCGGGGTAGCGTTCCGGCTTCCACCAGCCTTTGAGGACGCGATCCTGGCCGAGGGTGTTTTGGCCCTGCTTGATGACCCGGATGAGTTTGCGGCCCGCTTCGATCTGGGCGGCGAGGGTTTTTTCGAGCATGACGATGCGGGCATTATTGCCGGCGCTGGCGGCGATGGTTTTGAGAGTGGCGTTGTAGTTGTCGAGGATGCCTTTTGCAGCGCGGGGATTCTGTTTCATCCAGGCAAGAACGGCTTCTTTGGTTTTGAATTGGACCATGTAGGCTTCGACTTCGGCGATGTTGGTGGTGGTGAAGGAGCGGCCTGGACGGTCGAGGGTCCAGCCGAGGCCTGTGACGAACTTAACGCCGCGATTGAGGTTGAGGTCGATTTTAGCGCCGGTGCCGGAGCCGCCGTCGATGGTGTCGACGAATTTGCCGCCCCGGTTATCGACGACGATGCCGACGTGGGCGGCGACGGAGAGCTGGGCGCGGAGGAGGTATTTGAAGTCGCCATCGCCATCGACGAAGTAGATATCGCCGACGTTCAGTTTGGGGCGGTTGGCTTCGTCGGCGTTGTCGTCATTGAAGCCCCTGGGGCCGAATACGATCTGGTCGTCGCGCATGATGGATGCAGCGGCGTAGCGGTTGCCGGTGTTGGAAGTGTGGGTGACGGGGCGGCCGAGTTCGAGCTGGGGGCCACCGGGCGTGCCGACGGAGGGGGCACGGTCCGTGAGCATGTTGGCACCGGCGGCGTGGTAGATGCCGCGGGCGGTCATGACGCAAGTGGTGCCGCCGACTTTCTTGGCGTCGCGGAGGCCATTGGCAGCTTCGTCTTTGGAGAAGTAGCCGCCGAGGGAGTAGAGGACTGTGAGGAGGTCGTTGCCGAAATCGGCACCGGCGTGGGCCTTGGCGATGGCGGCGATGCGGAGGGGGAGGTTGGGGATGGACTCGTAGAATTCAGGGTAGAAGTTGTAGAGGCGGGAATTGGCCTTCACTTTTTCGCGGAGGGCGGGGCAGGCAAGCATGGCCTTGCGGAGGTTGTGGAGGAAGGGGTGGACCTTGTAGCCATCGGTGGTGTTGGCGAGCATGTACTTGCCGCCGAGGCAGATGCCGAAGAGTCCGGCGGCCATGACATTGATTGCGCACTGGTTGCCTTCGCGTTCGTTGGCGAGAAGGTGGCGGAAGTGGCCGCGGAGGGCGGAATCACTTGCGTTGGCGGCGATCTGATTGAGGAGCGGGAGGAGTTCCGCTTCCGTGGCGGACTGGGTGAGCTTGTCGAGCTGGTTGATGATGTCTTGCATGGCCGTTCACAAAGCTGGAGCGGCAAAGAGGCGGAAAGTCGATCAAAGATTTTTTGTGAAATGGGCGAGCGAGGTGGAGAGGCTTTCGAGGACCGGGACATTGAGGCGGGCGACGGCGGGGGCAGCGAGGCGGGCCATGGAGACCTGGGCGAGGACGAGGGTGTCGATTTTGCCGTCGAAAGCGTTCAGGGCCTCGAAGAAGAGCTGGTCATGACGGGCGGTGTCGCCGGCGAGAAGGGCTTCCAAGGCGTTGGGGGCGCAGACCTCGGTGAGCTCAATGGGCTGGAGTCCGGCGGTGTGGAGGAGGAGGTCCCGGGTGGTTTGCTGGGTGGCAGGGAAGGTGGAGAGGATGCCGATGCGGGGGCCGTGCTCAAGGGCGAGGCGGGCCATGGGGACGTCGATCTTTTCGACGGGGATGGGGGAGAGGTTTTGGAGGTGGTGGAGGGAGGTGACGGGGAGGGCGGAGCAAGTGATGAGGGCGGCGGTGGATTGGTAAGTGTGGTGGAGATCGTGGAGGTGGTGGAGGATACGGGCGGTGGCCTCGGGCCAGAGGCGGGCGTTGAGGGAGCGCATGATGCCGTCGTCGAGGAGGTGGTTAATTTGCCAGGTGGGTTGTTGGGACTGGTAGAAGTTGGCGACGGGGTCAACGGCGGCGCGGGAGGCGTGGAGGATAGCGAGGCGCATATTTGGCATAAACTCAAAGATCTTGACTATTGTTGCGCACCCGTGGACCGCCCCTTTGCTGGCGATTGCCGTATCCATTTTGTGGGGCGGCAATATCGTGTCGATCCGGTTGGGGGTGGAAACGGTGCCGCCGCTGTGGAGTGCGTTCTGGCGGATGGTGTTGGGGATGATTTTTGTGGGGGTGTGGGCGAGGCTGGCGGGGATCCGGCTTTGGCCGAGCAAGGAGGAGTGGGGGCCGCTGTTCTGGCTGGGCTTGTTGTTTACGGTGCAGATCGGGTTGTTGAACTCGGCGACGCCGTATACGTCGCCCGCTTATGGGGTGGTGATTTTGAATTCGTATGCGGTGTTTTCCAATTTGACGGGGCACTTTTTCTTCAAGGATCTGGAGGACCGGCTGACGCGGGCACGGATGGTGGGGCTGGGGCTGGCGATTGCGGGAGTGGGGATCTTGGCGGTGGGGCAGGAGGCGAACGTGCTGGCTCCGGCGCCGCTGTTGGGGAATGGGCTGATGACGTTGTCGGCGGCGTTGCTGGGGTTCCGGCAGGTGTTTACGCGGGCGCTGGTGCAGAGTATTGACCCGGTACGGGCGGTGGTGTGGCAGATGGGGTGGAGTGTGCCGCTTTTTCTGGTGGCGGCGGCGTTGACAGAGAAGCCCTTGCTGAAGGAGTTGCGGTTTGAAGCGGTGGCGGCGATTGCGTATCAGGGAATTGTGGTGGCGGGGCTGTGCTTTATTTTGTGGGCAAAGTTGCTGAAGCAGATCCCGGCGGGGGTGTTGTCGATGTATTCGTTTCTGGTGCCAGTATCGGGGATTGCGTTGAGCGGGTGGATGTTTGGGGAGCCGCTGCGGGGGACGCTGGTGGCAGGCGGGGTGCTGGTGCTGGGGGGGCTGTATGTGGTGGTGCGGCGATGAAAGATCATGCCGGGAGCTTCATTGCCCCTGGTGAGAACGGATTTCAGACTACTCTTGCCGGGTGAAGGCCGAGCTGTGTTTGTAGTCAGTGTTGCGGGTTATTCCTGTTCCGCTATTTGTGCCAGATCTGGTCCATCTTGTGGTTGATGTTGGCGGCGGCTTCGTACTTGTCGGCGAAGCTTTTGAAGAGTTCTTCGTAGGGGGAGGACATGCCGGGGTCGCGGACTTTGAGGAAGGTGCCGAAGACGGAGCCGTCGCCGTAGATTTCGGTGACGACGCGGATGTGGAGGAAGGGAGTGAGGCCGACGACGCCGAGTGCGCCGTGGTTGGCTATCATGTTGCGCCAGCCAGTGACGGAAAAGCTCATGGGCGGGGCTACTCGGAGCTTGAGGGCTTTGGTGTAGCGGCCGGTGTGAGCCGGGGGCAGGCCTTTGTTGACATTAAACATGTTGAGGTAACCATAGCCGGGGTCGGCGGCATCGGCCTTGGACATGACGGTCTGGATGGCGTAAGACATCCGGTCACGAGCGCCGACAAGCATGGTTCCGGCGGCGGCCCAGCAGGTCATGTTGGTGGGCTGGACGACGTGGCTGATGGGTTCGGCGGTGGTGCGGAAGAAGCCGGCGGGGAGTTCGCTCGAATTGGCGATGTGGTTGAGGCGGCCGATGGTCATCTTGCCGGGGTCGACTTTGCCGTCAGGAGTAAAGACGTTCTTGAACTGAATTTCCTGAAAACGGCGGATGGCGGCAATGGTTTTGGGGCCGATGAAACCGTCCTCGCTGAGCTTGGGGTTGGGGCCGCCCCAGTTGTATTGCACCTTGTTGAGGAGTTGCTGAACGGTGGTGACGTCGGCCTTCAGGTTCGTGCCGCCCTGGCCGACTGAGCCGGAAATTTTCTTATCCATCTGAATCAAGATAGCGCCAGGAAAGGGCGGTTTGGGTCATATTTTAAAAGTTGAGGAAATTTTATTTGCCCATTTGCCGGATCTGTTACCATTTCGTCATGCAATTCAGGGTCTTAGTCAAAGTTATAGTCGGCATTCTCGTCGTTGGATCGATGATGCTGGCACAGCAGGTAAACGGAACCATTACAGGTACGGTGTCGGATGCATCGGGGGCGACGCTGCCCGGGGCCATGGTGAAGGTGCAATCGAAGGCGACGAACGCGACGCGCGAGACAGTGACGGATAACTCGGGAAATTACACGATTCCGTTCCTTCCGGCAGGGGACTATAGCGTGAACGTGCAGGCGCGGGGTTTTCAGTCGCAGAATGTGGCGACGTTGAATTTACAGGTTCAGCAGACGCTGCGGCAGGATTTTCAGATGAAAATTGGCGATGTGGCGGAGAGCATCAATGTCGATGCGGCGCAGGCGACATTGCAGACAGAGAATGCGATTGTGGGGGCGGTGATTGATGCGGCCAAGGTGGTGGAGTTGCCGCTGAACGGACGCAACTTTGTGCAGTTGGCGCAGTTGATTCCCGGGGTGCAGGCGGGGACACCCGGCTCGATTACAGTGCGGCGCGGACGCGGCAGTATTGGGCAAACGTCAGCGGCCTTTGGTGAGACGGCGATGAGTGCCAACGGCATGCGGGATACGGCAAACCGTTATTTGATTGATGGCATCGAGTTCATGGACTATGACGCGATGACGTTCAGCTTTTCTCCGAGTGTGGATTCGTTGAGTGAGTTCAAGGTAGAGACTTCGAGTTATGGAGCGGAGACGGGTGGGGCACCGGGTGGGCAGGTAAACCTGGTGACACGTCGCGGGTCGAATCAGTATACGGGGACCTTGTGGTTGTTCAACCGTAATGATGCGCTGACGCAGACTTACAACGCGATTGGTGGAGTATCGGCGGTGAATCCGCGGCTGAATCGCAACCAGTATGGAGCTAACTTTGGCGGGCCGGTGGCGCTGCCGAAGATTTACAACGGCCGGGACAAGACCTTCTTCTTTTTCAATTGGGAGGCAGGGCGACTCTTGCAGGCGACCAACCCGGTGTTGCGCATTGTGCCGACGCAGGATCGGCGGGATGGAAATTTTGTGGGATTGACGACGGCGGGCGGTGCGCCGATTACGCTGCGGGACCCGCTGAGTGCGGGGATTGTGGGCAATATGATTCCGGCTTCGCGATTGAGTCCGCAGGCGCGGGCGTTTATCCCGTTTACGCCGCAACCGAATACGCAGGTTGGGAATTTTAACTGGACTTCGGGGCGACCGAGCTCGCTGTCGAAGCAGGACAATTACACGACGCGGGTGGATCACAATTTTTCGACGAAGGACAGCATCTTTGCCCGGTACGTGTGGAATGACACGATCGAGGCGGGTGCGCCGATCTGGGGTAATGACCAGCGCGACAATACCGGCAGTGCCCGGACGCTGAGCGGAAACTGGGTGCACACCTTCGGGCCGACGATGGTGAATGACTTCAAGGGCGGGACGGCATCGTTTGCGGAGTTTGAGATTTTTGGTACTTCGAACAAGCCGGAATTTGATATCGCCAACAAGATGGGCCTGCCGCTGGTGAGCCAGGACCCGAAAGAGTTTGGACCGCCGGCGATTTCGATTTCCGGGCCGGAAGGCGCGTTTAGCGTATTTGATTTGCAGCGGCAGATTGGACCGCGAGACCGGTCGAATTCGATTGTGCAGTTTACGGATACGTTGAGCTGGCAGCGCGGGAAGCACTTCATCAAGTTTGGCGGGGACTTTGCCAAGCGCTATGTAACGTTTGACCAGGCGCGGCAGCCACGCGGCCAGTTTGGCTTTGATGGCAGCTATACGGGATCGGCGCTGGCCGACTTCATGCTGGGTTATGTGCGCAATGCGTTGATCAATCCGGTGGCGACCTCGACGAGGTTGACGAACTGGTGGCAGAGCTATTTCGTGAATGATGACTGGCGCGTGAACTCGCGGCTGACGGTGAACCTGGGTATGCGCTATGACTACTTCCAGCCGTACAAGCAAGCCGATGACCGGATGGTCAATATCTCGTTGAATGGCTATGTAGTGGACAAGCTGGTGAGCCCGGCCGATTCGCCTTATGGCCGTGGCTTGATCCGGCCGGACCGCAATAATTTCGGTCCGCGGATTGGCATGGCCTGGCGGCCTGGATTTATTGGAGACGCAGTGATCCGGGCGGGTTACGGGATGTACTACACGCCGCAGATTTCGAATGCGATTTTTGCGATGGCCGAGGGCGCACAGGCGACGGCGGGCGCGAACGTGGTGGCAAATGCGGGTGGTGCGCCGACGCTGTTCTTCAACAATCCCTTCGTGGGCAGCCAGACGAGAGGGGCGTTGAATTTTGCGGTATCGAATGACCCGGACATGCGCGACAGCTATATCCAGCAATGGAACTTGAACCTGCAGAAGAAGCTGCCGGGGAACCTGATTCTGGATGTGGGTTATGTGGGATCGAAGGGTACGAAGCTGATTGTGACGTTTGAAGATTTGAACCGGCCGATCGCGCTGGTGGATCCGCGGACGCCAGGCTTGGCATCGTTAAATGCCCGGCGGCCGAATCAGGACTTCCAGCGGAATGTACGCAGCGACAAGAGCGTGGGCAATTCTACCTATCATGCCTTGCAGGTGAAGGCGGAACGGCGGATGGCCTCAGGGCTGACCTTCCTGACGGCTTATACGTGGAGCCATTCGATTTCCGGACCAAGCGATATTGGCGGACAGGTGGGCGGCGGCAGCTTTATTGGTTCACCGCAGGATGTCTACAATCACGCGAATGAACGTTCGACATCCGGCTTTGATTTGCGGCACCGCTTCGTTACGACTTTCCTCTATGAGCTACCTTTCTTCAAGGGGTCACGCGGACTGACACGGGCGATGCTGGGCGGCTGGCAGGTTTCAACGATCGTGACCCTGCAGGGCGGCTATCCGGCACCGGCGCTGGCTAACCGGGATACGACGGGTACGGGCGTGCAGTCGCGGCCGGATCAGGTAGCGGGACAGAATGGGAATCTGGATGGTGATGAACGAAGCTGGGATCGCTGGTTCAATACGTCAGCCTTCCAGGTAGCGCCGTTTGGACGCTTTGGGACTTCATCGCGAACGGATTCGATCCGCCTGCCGGGAATCATCAACCAGGATTTCTCGATGAACAAGAGCTTCCAGATCCGGGAGCGGATGCGCTTCCAGCTCCGCACGGAGGTCTTCAACCTCTTCAACCATTACAACCCGGAGCCTGGCTCCGTGGACCGCAACGTGTTCTCACAGAACTATGGGCGCGTTGGTGGTGGTGTGCAGGGAATCACGACTCGCGTGATTCAGTTGGCTGGGAAGTTCTACTTCTGAGTTGAGGTCGAGAATACCGGTAAAGCAATTGGCCTGGCACCAGCCGGGCCAATTGCGGTATGAGGGGCCAGTTCAGGGACTTGCGCAATAGAGTGGACCAGCGGAAGGCTGGCAGCAGAAGTTGGCGGCAGCGGGCGAGGTGTTCGTCGGGAGTGACTTGATCGAGGATGGATTGGGCGGCGAGCTGGCCTGTAAGGACGGCGCAGAGCATGCCGGAGCCGGTGAAGGGATCGACAAAGCTGAGGGCGTCACCGCAGGGGTAGCCGGAAGACTGTTCAGCGGGGCCGTAGAAGAGGGGGCCGGTGAAGTGCCAGTCGAGTTGGCGACGGAGCGGGGCGAGTCGGGGAGCGGTGTGGGGCTGGCGGGCCAGAAATTCGTCGATGTCGAATTTGGCTGCCTTGAGATCTTCTTCCCGGGCAAGGCCGCAGACGTTGGTGAGTCCGTCTTCGATGGGATTGACGCCGGTGTAGCCGCTGGGGTGGAAGTAGAGCTCGACGGCGGAACTGGCGGGACCGGTGAAGTGGGCCTTGTAGCCGAAGAGGCGTTGGCCGCGCTGGCTCAGGGGCTTGCGGCCGTGGGCAATGATGGCCTGGGCGTGGGGCTTGGCGCTGGCTTCAATGAGTTTTGCGCCCTGGGAGATGGCGCGGTTGAGGAGGTGCTGGTCGAGGGCGTAGCGGCTGATGCCGACCGAGGGGCCAGGGAGATTGAAGCGCTTTTCCGATTTTGGCCACACCAGCGCGGATTCGGTGATGGGGGCTCCGGTGACGTTGAGCAGACGGGCAGCGGCACCGTCCAGGAATTCCCCGCAGACTTTGTGGCGGGGGAATTTTGATTTCTCGTAAATCGTGACGGGGCGGCCGTGGCGCAAGAGTTCGAGCGCGGCCGAGACGCCGGCGAGGGAGCCACCGATGATGTCAGTCATTGCCACCGGAACTGCTGGTGTTGGAGGGACGGAGGCGCTGGAGGACTTCGGCGACGGGGCGTGGGTACCAAGTGGGTTCGGTGTAGCGAAGCTGGCTTTGGCGGACCTGGGCTTCTTCGAGCTTTTCGATGGCCTGGTGGGGGTGGCCGGTGAGCCAGAGGAAATGGCCATCGAGTTCGAGGCGGGCGGTGATGAGTTCTTCCGGGGCGGAAAAGTTGGTGACGCGGAGGAATTCGCCGATGGCTTTGTCCATGGCCTGCATGTGGGATCTGGCCTTGGAGGCGTCTTTGTCCTTGTGCATGGCGGCGAGGGCGTGGAGCCAGTTGCGCCAGGCCTGGAAGCGGGGCTGGCCGATGTTGGGAATGAGGTTGTCGTCGGTGGCCTGGTTCCAGAGCTCATGCTGGGCGATGGTGCGGAGGGCGGCAAAGAAGCCCTGGCGGTAGGCACCGTACATGTAATCGGGCCGGGCCTGATCGGCGGGAGTATCGCCGTAGGCCAGCAGGTGGCGGGCGCATTCGAGGGCCTTGGCCGGCTGGTTGTCCATTGAGTAAACCATGGCGAGGAAGTGGACGTTATGGCCGTGGTGGCCGGTGCCGTATTCCTTGTCCTGAGACATGTAATGGAGTTCGAGGCGCATGCAGGCATTGAAGGCGGCCTGGGCTTCCTTGAGCTTGCCGGTTTGCGCGTAGATATGGCCGGGCATGTGGAGGGCGTGCGGAATCATGGGCACAAGGCGCGGGTAGATCTTGCAGCTTTCCCAGGCGTCGCTGGCGAAGCTGGAGCCTTCGTAGGCGTGGATGATGTAGTGGTGGAGGCCGGGGTGTTCGGGTGCTTCCGGGAGGAGTTCGCGGAGGAGGCCGACGGATTCCATGGTGCCCTGGCGGGGCTTGTGGTCGGGAAGGTTGAAACCGCGCATGGTGGCGAGGGCGAGGTAGAGACGGGCCTCAATTTCCTGCGGGTAGACGGCGAGGATTTTGCGGAGGCCGTCGGTGTAGGCGAGATCGGGGTTGGGGTTGGCGGGGTCGCATTTGCCCTGGATGGAATCGATGTAGAGGCGTTCGATGGGCTGGATGAGTTTGCTTTTTGCGGCGAGGGCGCGGGCATGCTGGGCAGCTTCCCAGGCGCGGGGGCTGGTGCGGGGTTGTTTGCCGAAGAGCTGGTCGATGTGTTCCTGCTGGTGCTTGGGGCGGAAGTCTCCGGCGGCGGCCATGGCGACACCCCACCAGGGCATGGGGGAATCTGGATCGACGGAGGCGGCCATGCGGAAGCTGCGCTCGGCTTCTTTGGTCCAGAAGGAATGGAGCTGGGCGACGCCTTGCTGGAAGTAGAGGAGGCCGATGTGTTCCTTGATGGTGATGGGGAAGGCAATCTGGCCCATGCCGCCCATGAGTTTGGCGGGGAGGGAAGGCGCGCCGGCGCTGGTGGGAGGCGTGCAGCCGTGGCCCTGGGGCTGTTGCTGCTGGGCAAGAAGCGGCGCCGCGGCGAGGCTGAAGAGCGAACGGCGAGTCATATGATCTATCGTAGCGAGTTAATCGCGGACGAGTTGGTGGGGTACGGGGCTGATCTTGAGCGTGCCGGGGAAGGGTCCGTTGATACTGCCCTTGACGATGAGATCGGGGCCGGACTGCGACCATTCGAGATTGCCGGGCTGGCCGAGCAGGGAGACCTTGGTGTCCGGGGTGGCGAAGACCTTGGGGACCTTGATTTCATTGCCGGTGGTGCGTTTGAGCTGGAAGGCGTAGATGGCGTCGGCTTTGCGGGTGAAGCGCATGTCGGATTCGCCATCGCGGGCGGCGGCGCGGATCCAGGGTTTGGAATCGAAAATGCCTTCGCCGTTGATGGTGAGCCAGACGCCGAGGGCCTTGAGGCGGTTCTGCTGGATCTCGCTGATGGAACCGTCGGGACGGGGGCCGATGTTGAGCAGGAGGTTGCCGTTCTTGCTGACGATGTCCACGAAGAGTTCGATGAGTTTGTCGGCGGCGAGGACGTGTTCCGGGCCTTCAATCTGGTTGTAGCCGAAGCTGAAGCCGAGGCCGCGGCAGGTCTCCCATTTCTTTTCGACGATCGTGTCGTATTTGGAGTATTCGGGCGTGGTGAAGTCGAAGTGGTCGACACCGAAGCGGTTGTTGATGATGCCGGTTTTGTCGCGGTTGTAGAAGTCGGCGAAGAGCTTTTCGAGCTTGCCGGCCTTGGGGTAGCCGATGTCGTTCCAGAGGACGGCGGGCTGGTAACGGTCCATGAGTTCGTACCAGTGGGCGTCGGCGTAATCGGCGTATTGCTGGGATTGGACGACGGTGCCGCCGACGTCAGCCATGGTGCGGACTGGGCGGGATTCAAAGGTCCAATCGAGGCCGCCGGAGTAGTAGAGGCCCATCTTGAGACCGGCCTTGCGGACGGAAGTGGTGAGGTCGCCGACGAGGTCGCGGCCGATGGTGGGGAGGTTTGCCTTGACGGGGTTCTTGACTTTGGAGGGCCAGAGGGTGAAGCCGTCGTGGTGTTTGGTGGTGAGGACGACGTAGCGGGCGCCGACTTGTTTGAAGAGGCTGGACCAGGCGTCGGGATTCCACTTTTTGGATTCGGAAGTGAATTTTTCAGCGAAGCGGTAGTAGTCGTAGTCGGCACCGTAGGTTTTGGCGTGGTGGGCGTAGGCGGAGGATTCCTTGAGGCGGATGGAGTTGAGGTACCACTCGGCGTAGGGGTTCTGGTAGAACCATTTGCTCCAATCCACTTTGCCGAGTTCGCCGGAGGGCTGGGCCCAGGCGGGGACGGAGTAGAGGCCCCAGTGGACGAAGATGCCGAGCTTGGCATTGGCGAACCAGTCGGGGAGCGGGTGGCGCTTGAGGGAAGCCCAGGTGGGGTCGTATTTGGCGGGGGGGCCTTGCTCGGGGAACTGGGCGAAGGCGAAGCTGGCGGGGAGGGTAGAGAGGAGGGCGCGGCGGGAGAGCATGGGTGTATAGAGAGATTTATCACATTCCGGGAGAGAACACTTAACGGCCGATGGAGCGGAAGAAGTCTTCTTTATCCTGCTGGGAGATTGGCTTCATTTCAGGTGGCGGAGCTTCGCCCTTGAGGATGGCCTGGATGTCGGGCTGGGCGGAGCCGACCATCATGGCCATGTTGATGGTGGGGGTGTTGGCGTGTTTGGTGGCGCGCATGGCGGAGACGGGAAGGGAAGCGGTCGCGCTGGAGTTTGCCGAGTTCTGAGAGGGCTTTGTCGGCGCGGCGTTCGAGGAGGGCTGTCAACTTGATCATGCGCTCCATTTGAAACATTGAGAAGGCGTAGCGCTCGAAGGTCTGGGTTTCCATTTCGCCTTCGGGGAGGCATTGCTGGAAGAGGTTCTGGCGCAGGATGTTGAATTGGGTTTGATTGTCGAGTGGCAATCAGTCGACGCTTAGCAGTTTGGCGGCGTAATCACGGCCGATGGTGGATGGTGGAAGTGGTTTGCCATCCTGCTTGTAGAGTTCGATGACCTCTTCCACAGCGGAACACAATTGAGCGAAAACAGCCATTTCATCATCGCCGTGGCAACCGCCTGTGAGCAGGCCGGGGCAAGTGCCGACGAAAGATTGGTCCTGCTCGGACCACTCCACAATTTTGAGGTAGCGAGCGCTATCTTTCATGACTGAGCCTCCTGAATCGCCGCCTGTACGGCCTACTCCTGGTAACGTTTGGCATCGTCGCCATCCGCTCCGCTGATTGTGAGCGGGCGAGCCACGCGGGGATGAGTGAAGTTTCGATGACTGCCCTTGCCGCCACGATTGGTGAAGCCATTTCGCAACAGGTCTGCAACCAGCTTTCGTACCTTTCGTGGCATGTGGCAGTTCTGCATTCAGTGTAGCTTTGGCGGTCTAATGGAGCAGGTCAAGTGGAGGTTGGATAGCTGCCGAGGGAAACGATGAAATTTGTGGCGGGCCGTGACATAATTAGCGGGCCTGGGGTAGTTCACTTGGATAATTCAATGTTCAGAATGACCAACGGTATGAACCGCAGAGAGTTCGGTATCGCCGCGGCGGCTGGGAGTGCGGTGGCGGCACCACGACGGCCGAACCTGGTTTTCGTCTTTACCGATCAGCAGTCCTACGACATGCTGGGCTCGTCGGGGAACCGGCAGATCGTAACGCCGCAACTGGATGCGTTTGCGAGGGAATCCGTCCGTTTTCGCCATTGCGTGGCAAACGCGCCGCTTTGCACGCCGTATCGGGGCATTTTGCTTTCGGGCCAGCATTCGCTGCGTAACGGGGCCATCGAGAACGACATTCGGATGGAGCCGGGGCGGGGGCAATATTTCGGCGAGGTCTTGCGCGACGCGGGTTACAAAACCGGATACATCGGCAAGTGGCATCTGTACGGCGGAAACCGGGTGCGGCCGATCCCGCCTGGCGAATACCGGTATGGCTTTGACGGCACATTTCTGTCGAACAATTGCACGGTGTTATTTGACGAGAATCGCGCTTACTACTGGGACCAGAATGGCGAAAGGAAGCGCTACGGAGACTGGGAACCCTATGCGCAAACACGGCAGGCCGAAGCGTTTCTGGACCAGCAGGGAAGCGAT
This sequence comes from uncultured Bryobacter sp., assembly GCA_964510335.1. Lineage (GTDB taxonomy): Bacteria > Acidobacteriota > Terriglobia > Bryobacterales > Bryobacteraceae > Bryobacter. The sequence goes on from CAZECF010000050.1 coordinate 17,073, forward strand.
CCGTTCGCGTTGTTTCTCTCCTGGCATCCGCCGCATAACTGGGCTCCGGTGAACCCGCCGGGGAAAGGTCCCGAGGATGGCTATGGAGCGCCGGAGGAGATGCTGCGGCTCTACGACACCGATGCGATTCGCGTGCGCGGCAATTGCGAGAATACCGAGTCGCACCGCCGCGTGTATCGCGGACACATGGCCATGTGTTCGAGCCTGGATCTTGCATTTGGGCAGTTGATGAAGAAGCTGGCCGCCAAGGGATTGGCCGAGAATACGATTGTGGTCTTCACGTCGGATCACGGCGATACGCTGCTGTCGCATGGATTGCGATTCAACAAGATGCGGCCGGAGGCGGAATCGATTCGCGTGCCGCTGCTGATTCGGTTTCCGGGAGAACTGCGCCCAAGAAGTAGTGAGCTGCTGGTGGGAACGCTCGACTTGATGCCGACGCTGCTGGGATTGATGGGGATTCGAGCGCCGGATCGCTGCGAAGGGCAGAATCTGGCGGGGGCGATGAAGAAGGGCGCGGATAACGCGGTTGATTCCGTGCCGTTGTTTCTGTTGAATCTGGACTGGCGCGGGGTGTACACGCGCCGGTATACCTATGCTTTCGACACGAGCCAGCCGGGTGGCGACTCTCTCTACCGGGACTCTTATTTCCGCCAGCCGGCGAATTTGCAGTGGAACTGTCTGTTTGACCGGGAGCGCGATCCGTGGGAATTGCGTAATTTGCATGGCCAACGCGAGAGCGCCAGGATCCAGAAGCGGCTGCACGCGCGGTCACTCGAATGGATGCGGAAGTTTGGCGATACGGGATTGCCTTACGATCGCATTTTGCAGGCAGCGATGAGTCCGGAAGATTTGGCGCTGCGGAAGAATGGCACTTTCTTTCAGCAACGAAACGGGGTGCTAAGGGGCCGTCCGGCGGAGATGCTGGCGGGGGCGGGACGGTAGGGGTTGGCTCGCGGCTGATTGTTGAGGATCAGCAGGCGTGGAAGCTTCAGGGTGTGGCGGGGGAACTTCAAGAATAAACGAAGGCGCTGAGAGTGCGGCTGCACGAATGCTTGCACGTGGCTGGGGGCTGGGTTGAGTCCTTCGCGGCTTTTCCCAAAAGCATGCGGTGGGAAGGCGCAGCCATACAGGGCGGCTTGGCGCGGGTCGGCTGCATTGACTGGCACAAGCTTGGCCCCCAAATCTCAGCGGCCTGCCCCCATATCCCGAACTCCGCATTGAAGCCAGCTTCCCAGTACGGAGACGTATGCGTGACTAGCGCCCGCACGCAACTTTGCAGGGGGCGGTAAGCGATTATCGTCCCTGTCTCGACCATTTCCCTTAATCTTCTCGGTCAAACATATCGAATCCCATTGAGCAAAAATGTCCTGGAGTCCACAAGCTGTGGGCGTTTCACATTGCAAAGCCAGCCGAGCTCCCGGTGTGAGGCAAGAAGGGAAAAAGCCTCGTAGGCCTCTGCGAGGAACTGCAACCCCATGTCGAGGCCCGCTTCCGCAGATAAGTAGTCGCCAATATCGTCAAGGTCCTGATCTGTCTGTGGGCGGATGTTCTATCCGAACCTCACCGAATACCTGTTTTCTTCTTGTGTCGCTCGACGAGTTGGGCGCGCTTGCGTTCCCAGTACTCCGGGGTGATCTCAATCGGATCGCCGGAGTTTAGTCCTTCAAGCAGCAGTGCTTCGAGCTTCTGCTCAGCCCGTTGCTTCTGGTCCTGGCGAAGCAGTTCCCGGAGATATTTAAGGAGGTCATCGCCATGATCCCAAGCTACGGCAACCGTCATAAACTGTCAGGATCTGTCAGTCTCCGGCATTTTAGTGGCTGTCGGATAGGTCGGGGCCACCGCAGTGGAAGTAGTTGACGGTCTGGAACTTCGTATCCGCGAGGCGAACCTTTCACCCACCCACAATTCTCCAAGGCCTCTGCGCCGCTGTACCTGGATCGATCCAAAAACGAAATGGGGATAGCGGGACAGACTCTCAGATAGGATGACCCCTTTCCCCTTTCGAAGCTGGCGGGGAGAGTAGAAAGTAGGGCGCGGCGGGAAAGCGTGGGTGTCCAGAGATTTATCACATTCAGGGTGTGGCGAGCATCTTGTGGATGACCTTGCCGTGGACGTCAGTCAGGCGGAAGTCGCGGCCCATGTGGCGGTAGGTGAGGCGGGTGTGGTCAAAGCCGAGACAGTGGAGGATGGTGGCTTGCAGGTCGTGGACATGAATGGGATCTTCGACGATTTGCATGCCGAGGTCGTCGGTCTTGCCGATGGTGAGGCCAGCGCGGATGCCGCCGCCGGCGGCCCACATGGTGAAGCAGGAGGCGTGGTGATCGCGACCGGCCTTGATTTCTTCGTTATTGCGAAAGTCTCCGAGAGGGGTACGGCCAAATTCACCACCCCAAACGACGAGGGTGGAATCGAGCATGCCGCGCTGTTTCAGGTCCTGGATGAGAGCGGCGATGGGGCTGACGGTGATGTCGCAGTTCTGCTTCAGGTCCTTTTCAAGATCGGTGTGCTGGTCCCAGGAGGAGTGTGTCAACACGACGACGCGAACGCCGCGCTCCACGAGACGACGGGCCATGAGGCAGTTGGTTCCGAAGGCGCGAGTGGTTTCCTGTTCGACGCCATAGGCCTGGCGTGCGGATGCGGACTCGGTTGACAGGTCGATCAGCTCAGGCGTGCTGAGTTGCATGCGGGCGGCCATTTCATAAGAAGCCATGCGGGAAGCGATTTCGCGGTCACCGGTTTTTTCGAGGTGGGCGCGATTGAGTTGTGAGATGAGGTTGAAGTCCTGAGTCTGCTGGTCAGCGCTGACCCCTTCGGGGTTGGAGACGTAGAGGACGGGATCGCCCGAGCGCCGGAACTGAACGCCCTGGAGGCTGGAGGGCAGGAAGCCGCTGGACCAGTGTGCGCCCTGGCTCATGTTGCTCTTGCCTGAGCTGAGCACGACAAAGCCGGGGAGGTTGCGCGACTCACTGCCCAGGCCATAGAGCAGCCAGGAGCCGAGGGTGGGGCGTCCTGGGAGCATATGACCGGTAAAGAGAATCTGATCGGCTGGCTGGTGATTGAAAGCATCGGTATGAAGGGAGCGGACGATGCACATTTCGTCGGCGATGGGCTCCCAGGCGGCGACCCAATCGCTGAACTCGGCGCCGCTCTGGCCGTACTTTGCAAAGGGACGTTTGCAGCCGAGAACTTTGGCGTTGGGTTTGATGAAGGCGAACTTGAGGTCTTTGGTGAGGGAGGGGGGCAGGGGAGTGCCATGCCATTTGGCGAGGGCCGGCTTGGGGTCGAACAGATCCATCTGGCTGGGGCCGCCCTCCATGAAGAGGAAGATGAGGTTCTTTGCTTTGGCGGGAAAGTGAGGAGACCTGACGGCAAAGGGATCTGGGGTGGATTGAGCTTCGACGGAAAGGAGGCCGGCGAGACCTGCGAGTCCCAGGCCTCCGGCTGCCCGGGTGAGGAAGTGACGCCTCTTCAGTGCTGGATGGAGATTATTCACGGGTGAGAAACTCGTCGGTGTTCAAGAGCGCCCGGCTGACGCCGAACCAGCCCCGCCGGGCGAGGTGGCGGAGTACGGCTTCGCGTTCGGAGGGGGAAGGCTCGCGACTGAAGCAGAGGGCGAAGGCGGCTGAGAGTCTTTCGTGTTCGGGCAAGGCTTCTATGCGTTCCGACAAGGCCTTGGCTGCTTCGACGAAGACCGGATCATTCATGAGGTTCAAGGGTTGGAGGGGAGTGTTGGAGATTTCGCGGCGGGCACAACTGACGGAACGGCCGGGCGCGTCGAAGGTCATCAGAAGCGGGTAGGCGGCGGTGCGTTGCTGGAAGATGTACAGGCCTCGGCGGTAGCGGTCGGGGCCCTTGGTCTCTTCCCATTTCATGCTGTATTGCAAGTCAGCCACACCGGGGGGCTGCGGGGGGCGGATGCTTTCGCCGCCAACGGTTTCATGGAGGAGCCCGGCCACGCGCAAGGCGGCATCGCGGATCAACTCAGCCGGGAGGCGGAGGCGGGACTGGCGGGCGAGGAGGATGTTGCCTGGATCGATGCTTTCCAGATCGGGGCGCGAGACTGAAGACTGGCGATAGGTGTTGGACAGAACCACGAGGCGGATCATGCGCTTCATGCTCCAGCCGGAATCACGGAATTCACTGGCCAGCCAGTCGAGCAATTCGGGGTCGGTCGAGCAACTGTTCAAAGCGGAGGCGATCGAGTTCGATGCCTCCTTCGCGGCTGGTGATGGTTTGGCGCTGGAAACCGGTGGCCGCAAGGTCTGGAGTGGGGAGCAGGTCGCCGGCCAGTTGGGCTGCCGTGAAGCGGTCAAAGGGCATGTCGTTATTGAAGGCCTGGATGAGCCAGTCCCGGTAGCGCCAGGCGTAAGGGCGGGCGAAGTCCTGCACGCCGCCTTCGCTATCGGCATAGCGAGCGAGGTCAAGCCAATGGCGGGCAAAGTTTTCTCCAAAGTGAGGGGAGGACAGGAGGGTGTCGACGAGACGCGAGTAAGCGTCGGGGCGGGGATCCTGGACAAAGGCGTCCAGGTCCGCAGGGGAAGGCAGGAGCCCGGTGAGATCGAGATGGAGGCGGCGGGCCAGGGTGCGGCGGTCTGCCTGAGGCGATGGGCGGATGCCTTTGCTAGAGAGGGCGGCCTGAATGAAATGATCGACGGGATGCTGTCCGGCGGGAACAGAAGGACGCTGGATCGGGTAAAAAGACCAGGGCTTCTGGCCTTCGGCCCAAGTGCGAATGGAAGCGAGCTCGGTTGCGGATAGAGGTTGGCCGGGTGGCATCTTGCCGGCGGCAGTCATTTCCAGCACGCGGCGGGCGTTTTGACGAGCTAGCGCTGGCTGGTCGAGCCGGATATTGCCCATTTGCCGGGCCGCCCCATGGCAGGGAAAACACCGGAGCTTAAGAAGTTCCGGTGTTTCCGCTGCGAGGGCGACGATGGGAAGGAGCGTACAGATTGGCCAGAATGCTGCCATCTCAAAAGTTTAATCGCAATACTACCTGCATGACCCGGGGACGGTTGGCGCCCTGGAGAGTGCCAAAGTTCGGGCTCATGACCCTGTCGCAAGCGCCTTCCTAGAAAGTAAAGCGGAGAGCGAGTTGCAGGCGCCGGCCTTCAAGTGCGCCGAGGATGCGGCCGAAGGTGGGGCTGGCAACGTTGAGATCTGGTGGATTGAAGCGCACATTGTTGAAGGCATTGAAGGCCTCAAATTGAAAGCGCAGGTTGTAGCGTTCGGTAAAGTGCCAATTCTTGAAGAGCGACAGGTCGTAGTTGACGAAGCCGGGTCCAACGATGACGTTGCGGCCGGCATTGCCGAAGGTGAGCGCGGCGGGAGCGCGGAAGGCGTTGGGATTGAGCCAGAAGAGATTCGGATTGTTGGTGCCGAAGCCTTCGCCGGGGGTGATGCCGTCAAAGGCGGAGCTCGGATCAATGCCGGTGGCATTGGCCCGCTGGGAGACGAAACCGATGGTGGTGTTGTTGGGTGCGCCGACCACGCGGTGAACGCCGGACTGCAGGGTACCGATGCCGTTTAGCTGCCAACCGCCCAACACCAATTCGGTGGAGCGGTTCCAGTTTGTACCGAATTTCTTGCCCTTACCGATGGGAAGTTCATAGGTGCCGGAGAAGACTAAACGTTGCGCAATGTTGAAGTCGGACGGCCCCCAGTCCAACTGGAAGTTGGCGGGATTGAGATTGGGGGTGCCCCAGGCGCCGCCCGAGTCGTTGTCCATGGACTTGGACCAACTGTAGGCGGTGAGCAGCGAAAAGCCATTGTCAAAGCGGCGGTCGAGCCGCAAATTGAGGGCGTGGTACTGGCTCATGCCGGCCAGCGAGGAGTAGAGCATGCCATTGAGGCGGGGGAAGCGACGAACTCCGGGGGTGACCTCATAGAGATTGCCGGGCGTCGCGTTCGCGTCGGAATTAAAGCGCTTGGTAAGGCGGCGGCCCTGGGAGCCGACGTAGGCGGCCTCTGCTACCCACTTATTGCCGAGCGAGCGCTGCACGGAGAGGTTCCACATGTACACCCGCGGCTTGCGGCCATCGATCTCCTGGGCGAACAGGAAGATTCCCTGGGGCGTTTCGTAATTGCGATCGATGGGCGGAACCTGGACAACCGGCAGTGCGTTGACGCCAAACTGCATCGTCGGCAGACCGCGCCCCGTGAAGTTGTTGTTCTGCTGCGCAAAGACCGGCGGCCCGTTGGTGATGAACTGGGTCTCATTCATCTGGCCCTGATCAAAGTAGATGCCGACTCCGCCGCGCACCACCCAGGCCTGAGCGAAGGTTGGATTGAAGGCAAAGCCGAAGCGGGGAGCGAAGTTCTTATAATCCGGTGCGACGATGGAATTGCGGATCTGCCCCAGCGTGGGGAAGAGCTGGCGGCCGGTGTTGAAATCGAAGCCGTAAACGTTGCCGGTCTCTTGCGCAATCGGCGTCGGGGGGCTGATGAACTCGTAGCGCAGGCCATAGTTGAGTGTCAGCGAGCGCGACACCTTCCAGTCGTCCTGCACGTAGAGATTGTGGGTGTAGAAGCGGAAGTTGGTCGCCGAGGAGCCCACCGCGCCGGAGGCGTTCAGGGGAAAGCCCAGCAGAAAGTCGGCGACCGGATTCCCTGTATTGGCGACGGGGTTGCCGGTATTGGGGTCGAGCGCCGCGGTGAAGGCGTTGTTGCCGAACGTAAAGCTTCCGCGCGGGCCATTGTCGGAGTTCAAAAAGTTGCGGGTCTGCCGGATTTCGTAGCCGAACTTGACGGTGTGCGGGCCCTTGATCCAGGTGGTGGCATTGGAGAACTGGTAGTTGTGGAGGTTGTTGCCTTGCGTCAAGCCGTTGGAGCCGATGCCGGAGAAGCCAACCCACCCGACGGTGGGTACGCCCCAGTTGCGCTGTACATCGGAGACGCCGGTGATGCCGATTTCCTGTGCAAAGTTGCGATCCACCGGAACCTGCTGGCCGAAGAGCTTGGCCTGGTTATAAGCGACGCGGAAGACATTGACGATGTTGGGTCGCAGGGTAGAGGCGACCTGCCCCACAAAGCCGCGCCCGAAGGAGATCACCTGGGCTCCGGCCAGGGGTGCCAGGGCCGCGGGCGTAAGCGGCGCGTCCTGTTCGCTGTAGCGGAAGAACAGAGAGTGCATGTCGTTGACGCGGTAATCGCCGCGAATGTTGAACTGGTCGTCGTTCAGTTGCTGAACCGGGATGCCGGTGACATTGACGCCTTCGCTGGCTGGCGCATCCGTCGTCGGAATGAAGGGGAAGAAGTTCCGGGAGACGCGGTTGATGCGGCTGGCAGGAATTATGTTGCCAGGGAAGAGGGCCCGGTTGTTGTTGGCGGCGTTGAACGTCAAGGGATCGTGAATGGGCGTGGCGGCGCGATCGGCAAAGATGTTGGTGGAGAAATTGCCCGCCAGTTCGGCGCTCTGCCGCGGATACAGCGCGCGCTGCGTAATGCCCAGGCGCTGACGGAAGCCTTCATAGTTGCCGAAAATGAAAAGACGATCTTTGATCACGGGGCCGCCAACCGCGAAGCCGAACTGGTTGCGCTTGAAGGGCTCCGCCGAGCGCGCAAAGAAGGTGCGCGCATCCAAAGCATTGTTGCGCAGAAAGTGGAAGGCGCTACCGTGCCATTGATTGGTGCCGCCGCGGCTGGCTACGTTGATGATGCCGGGAGAGTTGCCGAACTCCGCCTGGAAAAAGCTGCGCTGGATCTTGAACTCCTGCACCGCGTCGAGGGAGGGTGTGATCGACGAATCGCCGACGCGCGGGTTGCGCATTTCGACGCCGTCGTAGAGGTAGCTGGTCGAACTCTCCCGCTGGCCGCCCACCAGGATGGAGCGATCGGAGCGTTGCGTGGTGGAGCTCACGAAGCTGGCCGGACCTTGAGCGCCGGGAATTTGCGGGACCACGCCAGGCGAAAGCGCGCCCAGCGCCAGGTAGTTGCGACCGTTCAGCGGCAGGTCGTTGATCGCCTTCCGCGTCACGGTTTGGCCGAGCGAGGCCGTGTCCGGCTCCAGCAACGGCGTCGTGGTGCCGGAAACGGTGATGGTTTCCGTAACCTGGCCAAGGCGCAGCTTGATATCGGCGCGGCTGGATTGGGCGATGCCCAGGTCAATCTGTTGCACTACGAAAGTTTGGAAGCCGGCGGCCTGAACGGAAATCCGGTACCGGCCAGGTGCTAGTTGGGGAAAGGAGTACTCGCCACTCGGGTTGGCCTCGGCTCTGCGGATGGAGCCGGTATTCACCTCGGTAAGGGTCAGGGCGGCGCTGGGAACCGAGGTGCCTGTTTCATCGGTGACCACACCGGAGATGGCGGATGTATTGGTTTGGGCGATCAGCAGACCCCCACATGCAATTGCAAGAAGCGAAAATCTAAGCATAGACAATCCTCAATTGGTGTGGTCTATCAGATTTTCACAATCGGAGCAAGGGGGATGAATATTTGGCATCGGGATATAGGCTATTGGTAATCCAGGAATCGGTAAGTAAATGGAGCGCACGATGATGGAGGCCGAAGGCGGCATTTACAGCTAATTTTTTTTCGGAGAGGGGACGTCTTGACACTACGGTCTGTCAGACATCAAATTGAGAAAGTTGACCCAGCCGACTGGATTTCGCCTTGTTGAAGAAGTGGGGCTGGCGGGATCAGGCGGCGACTGATGCTTTGAAGAAGGAAGCCTGG
>CAZECF010000050.1:25755-34929 GCA_964510335.1 uncultured Bryobacter sp.
GAGTGTTTCCGGGTTGATGTCGATCTCCGCTCCGTTGTCGTCGTTGATGAGTGGCAGGTGCTCGGCGACTTGAGACAGTGCTGGCCGAATTTCGGCATCGAGGACGGCGACCAGCAGGCGCAAGAGACGGTCGGTTGCGGGGCCGATCGGGTCTTCGCTGCGCTCCCATTTGGAAATTTTCGTACGGTCGGTGTGCAGATAACTGCCGAGTTTGTCGCCGGTAAAGCCCAGGTGCGTGCGCAGGAAACGGAGTTGTTCGCCCGTGAGGCGATTGGGACTCTGCGCGATGGCCTGGGCGATGGCGCGGTGGATCTTTTCGAGGCGTGGGATCAGGACATCTTCATTGCCGCAGTGCGGGCATGCGGCGACTTCGATTCCCTGGAGGACGACGTTTGACAGGCCGCTCTCGGTGTAGCGGTAGTTCTGGCGGCGCAGTCTGGCTGGCTGGCCACACACGGAACATTCGTGGGCGGGTTGCGGCATCAGTTACTCCTTTTGAAAACGGTAATCAGCACGACGTTACCCGGCCGGAACGTAAAGCAATCCACTGTCGAAGGTTGGCCCCTCAATTCGATATTTCCAGGCACCCGTCTTGAGGTCCTCCTCGGGTGGAGCCAATTCCTCCTAAAGTGGCGAGAGTAAATCACCTTGCCTTCGTTCAGCCTTCGGAGCAGCTCCATTTTGGCCCGAGTTCGATCAAGGGCAGGCTCTATCATTTGTTGCTTGTATACCAACCTAAGCGAGAGCCAGCAATGGGAGCGTCAGACAGTGGATTGCAGGGTGAGCGTCTGGAATTGATCCGGCCGCAGTGCTGCGGCAAAACAGCCAATGATTGAAGACTTTTGGTGCTGGGAAAGGCGACTTAAATCCCCGTTCATCAAGTACTGAATCAGTAGCTCAGTATTGGTATTCTGAGCGGTGAGAGAATGTTGGACAAAGATGTTTTGGAAAGGAGAATTATGACTGTTATGACTTCCGCGCGACAATTGACAGGGATTCGCCGTTATTTGCTTGGTGGGTCCGCAATTGCCTTGATATCCATCTATGCCGGTGTGGTCGGCCCACTTAGCCTAACCATCGTCGCACAAACCCCGAAACAGCCGCCGTCGGCCGAGACTCAGGAGGCCCGTCCTGACCTCGCCTGCACTTACTACAATCAAGATTCTGGATTTTCAGGAACTTGTGCTCGGGATCAGTCGAGCAAGACGAAGTTTGTATGCAAAAAGAACGCTGCTCCGTCTGTTAGCCAAATTCAGATCGGCTGCGAGTGGAAAGTCTTGAGGGCGGAGAAAGCTAAGCGGGAATAGCTGATTGACGATCAAATTGCCGCTTTCTCCAGTTTTGTAAAGTAGGCGTTTTAGGCTGGCGATGCAAGTTGCCATCCTAGCCGGATTGCCAGGCAGCAAGGATGCGGCTGGATAGTACAGGCGGTGTTAAGAGGGTCTTGCGGATATGATTGAAAGGCCGAGAGATTACTGGCCTTATTGCTGCTGAGTGTGGCGCTGTGGGGGGAGCCGCAGTGTTTGGCTTGCCATGCGAAGGTCGCGGCGGCTTACTCGAAGTCGGCGATGGGGCAGGCCATCGGGCCAGCGCTTGGGATAGGGGGACAGACTCCTCAGGGACCCTCAATGGGGCTGTCACCTTTTGCACCTACTAATTGCTATGGTTTGCGGCGGTCATGAAAAATTTGCCGGCGGGGCGATGGGTGCGGGAATCTGCTTTAATCTTCTTAGTCATGCAAGAGTCACGAACCAAGAGGGGCAATTGGTCCCAGCTTTATTTGCTTCTATTGCTTGTAGGACTTTCAGACCCTAGCCAAGCAGACGTCAAGCCTACCTTGAGGGTTCGCATGCTTTTTGAGGATGGAAGCAGATTGCCAGGCCGTCCCGAATCCATCCGCATCAACGGAGAGGATGTTTCCTTTCGGATCGACGCAGAGGGTCGCCTTATCACCAGCAGGCCTACGGAACGGATGAAGGTGTCGATCCATGTGGTTGGTTTCAGTGGAGGAACACAAGAACTGTATTGTCCTGCCTCAGAGGATGTCTGCAGCCGGGTCGTTTTCTTCAGAATTGCAGAAGTGAATCGTTATGAGGATGACTGGTTGCGAAGGCTTGACTTCAGCAAGAAGTGGAACCCGGAGCAGATTTTGCAAATCAGGATTTACCATTTGGCAACTGGGAGAATGTACCGCTGCCAAGAGGAAGGCAAGGGCGTCTGTAAGATACCGATTCGAGTGACTGGTGCTTTAGTCGCGATAGCCGTTCTGGAGGATGGAAAAATAGAAACTGGACATATGGCCATCAAGGATTTGAATGGCCTTACGGAGTGGGAAGACTCCAAATGATTTTGTAAGTTCGATCAGCGCTGGGGGCCGAAGTATTTGTCGATGATCCATTGGGGTTGCCATTGGTCGGGTTGGCGGGGCTGGCCGGAGAGGTCGACTTTGGGGGGATTGGTGTTGGTGAGGGGCATTTCGACCTTGTCGCCGAGGCGGGTTTGCCATTCCGCCAGTTTTTGACGGAGCTGGGCGACTCTGGGTTGGAGCGAGGGGTCGTCGATTAAATTGCGGAGCTCGTGGGGGTCGTTCTGCAAATCGAATAGTTGCAGGTGGCTGATTTTGGGGTAGCCGATCAACTTATATCTGTCGTCACGTATGGATCTTTGGATGTCGAGGAAGGGCAGAAAGACTGTGTCGCGGACTTGGGTCTGGCGGCCTTCGAGGACGGGCTTGAGGGATTTGCCTTCGAGCCCCTTGGGAATGTCGAGGCCGGCCAGGTCGAGGAGCGTGGGCGCGAGGTCGTAGAGGTAGGTGAAGGCGCGGGTCGACTTATTGCGCGGGAGCCCGGGGCCGGAGATCAGCAGCGGCGTACGCATGGAGTGTTCGTAGAGGTTTTGCTTGCCCATCAGGCCGTGGGAGCCTAGCGCCAGGCCGTTGTCGGCGGAGTAGACAATGATGGTGTTGCGGGTTTGGCCGGTTTCGTCGAGCGTCTTGAGGATGCGGCCGACCTGGGCGTCGAGGTGGGACATGAGCGCATAGTATTCGGCAAGCTGGTCGCGGATGACCCCTTCATTTCTCGGCCAGGCGGCGAGGTCTTCGTCGCGGATCTTGCGCATCATGCCGTTGTCGAAGCCGAGCTGGGGCTGGAAGTTGGCGGGCAGCGGGGGCAGGCGCTTTTCGTAATGTTCCTTGAAGGGGGAGAGGGGCTGGCGGGGGTCGTGGGGGGCGGTGAAGGCCGTGTAGGAGAGGAAGGGGCCTTTGCCTTTTTGCGAGCGCAGGAAGTCGATCGTCGAGTCAGCGAAGAGCTCGGAGGAGAATTTTTCACCGGGGTGCTGCGGGGTGAAGTTGCCGGGGGAAGGCATGTCGCGGACAGGGACTTTGGTGTGGTCGCTCATGCCACCGAAGAAAACGTTGCGGCCTTGCTGAAAGGACCGGGCGAAGGAAGCCTGGCCGTTGTGCCACTTGCCGACGCCGCAGGTGGAGTAGCCATTGCGGCCGAGGATTTCGGGAAAGGTGGTTTCGCCCTTGAGGGTGGCACTGTCGATCTGGAGCCAGGTTTTGCCGGACATGAGCATGGCGCGCGAGGGCATGCAGACGGCACCGGAATTGCCGCCGAAGACATAGTTCTGGCGGAAGGACATGGAGTTGCGGACGAGGCGGTCGAGGTTGGGGGTCTGGATGTGGGGGTTGCCGTGGGCGTGGATGAGGTCGGCGCGCTGGTCGTCGGCGAAGAGGAAGAGGATGTTGGGGCGTGAGGGGGCGGCGGAAGAGGCGGCAGCCGCTCCGAGGGTGGAGAGCAGAGAGCGTCGGGTCATGACCCCATCATTGTGTCACTGGTTGCTAAGGGTGGCTTGCATGTTGCCGGTGTTGAGACGGAAGACGGCGGGGGCCGATTCGGATTCAGCCAGGAGTTCGAGGGTGGAGTTGTTGCGGTGGACGGTAAAGGTGCGAGGGGTAAGCTTGCCGGGGGCCTCGCGGTTGCTTGAGGGGGCGCAGGAGTTGCGCATGCGGTAAGGGTTCTTTGCTGGCTGCAGAGAAAGATTAGAGCCCGAAAGGGTGTAGCGGCCGGATTCTTCAGAGAAAAGGCTGGTGGTGCAGTTATAGAGGGTGGTCTGCATCAGGCCGGTGAAGGTGTAGGTGCCGTTGGGGTGAAATTCGTAAGCGAAGTGGTTGCCCGCGGGTGCGCGGGCAACCCCGGTGTAAGCGTCGCGATACTGGATGGTAGAGAGTCGGCCGGAAGTCCAGCGGCCGGTGATGGAAGTGGAATCTGACGCGGTGGCGATCAGGGCGATGAGCAGAGCGAGGTTACGCATACCTAGTACGCGACATTGCGGAATGAAATGGATCGTCTTTGTTTTAAAGCGGGGCGGCCCAGACACGCGAGGCGGCGGCTAGCCCGAGGGGGACCGGGCGGCCGGCGACTTCGAGAGTGAGGGTGGAGTCGGCATTGGCTGTGAGGATGCGGACAGTTGCTCCGGGGCGGATGCCTAGGGAGTTGAGGTATTCGAGGAGTTCGCGGTCGCGTTCGAAGGCGGAGCGGATTTCGGCTTCCGTGCCGGGCGGGACTTCATTGAGGGGCAGGAGGCCTTGCTTACGGCGATCGGCCGGGGAATCGAGGCCGAGGCGGTTGCCGTGGGGGCAGGAGTCGGCATCGCCGAGTTTTTCGATGAGCTTTTTTTCGAAGGCGGCACTGACGGCGTGTTCGAGCTGCTCGGCTTCTTCATGGACGAGGTACCATTCCATGCCGAAGACGTCGGTGAGCATGCGTTCGATGAGATTGTGGCGGCGGATGAGGCGATGGGCGATTTCCTGACCGGCCGGGGTGAGCGAGATGACACCCTGGGGGCGGGAGACGATGAGCTTGTCGCGCTTGAGGCGGCGGAGGGCCATGGTGACAGCCGGAGCACTCACCTTGAGCCAGCGGGCGAGGGTGGCGGCAATGACTACTTCGCCTTCGCTTTCAGCTTCCGCGATGGCCTTGAGGTAGTTTTCCTTGGAGATGGTGATTTTCAAAGGAATCCTCTACATTGTTACACTCGCTTTAACCCTATGCGCAGAAGAAACTTTCTTAGCCTATCCGCTCTCCCCTTTGTTATGCCTGGCGGCTTTCAACTGGCTGCCCAAAGCATGGAAAACATCGACCTCAATGTGATTCACCAGATCAAGAATGAGGCCTTCAGCAATTCGCAAATCATGGACACGATGTTCTACCTTTGCGATGTGAATGGACCCCGGGTGACGGGTTCGCCGGGTTATCAGAAGGCGGCCGATTACATCAAGAAGCGTTTGACGGAGCACGGGATTCCGGATGTGCGCTTTGAAGAATTCGAATTTGGCCGGGGCTGGCAGCATTCCAAGTTTGCCGGGCATATGGTGGAGCCGGCTTATTCCGAGCTGATCGGCTTTCCGCTGGCCTGGACGCCGGGGACGGGGGGACCAGTGCGGGGCGAGGCGATTCATGCGGTGTTGCGGACGCCGGCGGACTTAGAAAAGTGGAAGGGGAAGCTGCGCGGCAAGATGGTGCTGACGGATGCGCCGCGGACGCTGGAATTGCCGGAGAAGCCGTATGGGCGGCGCTATAACGAAGAGGATCTGGCCAAGTTGAGCCAGGCTCCGGAACCGGGGGCCGGGGGCGGCAGGCCAGCGCAGGGCGCGCCGATGACGCGGGAACAGATGATGGCTTTCCGGGACAAGCTCAACCAGTTTCTGAAGGACGAGGGCGTGGCGGTAGTGGTGAAGACGAGCTATGCCGGGGATGGCGGAGCAGTGTTTGGCAGCTCGGCAGGACCTTATCAGAAGGACAAGCCGGTGCCGCCGCCGACGGTGGCGATTGCGGCGGAGAATTACAACCGTGTGATCCGGCTGCTGGACAAGAAGGTAAAGGTGGAGCTGGAGTTTGATACGGCGGCGGAGTTCTATGACACGAAGGCGTTTAACGTGGTGGCGGAGTTGCCGGGTACGACACGCAAGGACGAATATGTTTTATTGGGCGGGCACCTGGATAGCTGGCAGGGCGCGACCGGGGCGACCGACAATGCAACCGGCGTGGCGGTGATGATGGAGGCGGCGCGGATTTTGAAGGCGCTGAATCTGAAGACGCAGCGCGGGGTGAGGCTGGGGCTTTGGAGTGCCGAGGAGCAGGGCTTGCACGGATCGCGGGCTTATGTGAAGCAGCATCTGGCGGACCCGGCGGACATGAAGTTGAAGCCGGAGCACGCCAAGATTTCGGCGTATTTCAATATCGACAATGGATCGGGCAAGGTGCGCGGTATTTATACGCAGGGCAACGATATGGTGCGCGGCGTTTTTGCCAAGTGGCTGGAGCCGTTTGCGGACTTGGGCGCAACGACGGTGACGAACCGGAATACGGGCGGCACGGATCATCAGGCCTTTGACGCGGTGGGCGTGCCGGGATTCCAGTTCATTCAGGACCCGCTGGATTACATGGCGCGGACGCATCACTCGAATCTGGACACGATGGACCGGGTGCCGAAGGGGGACCTGATGCAGATGGCGGCGATTCTGGCGAGCTTTGCGTATCATGCGGCGAACCGGGCGGAAATGCTGCCCAGGAAGCCGCTGCCGAAGGCGCAACCGCCGCAGAAGGCTCCGGCGAACCCGGCGGCGAGTTCGGCAGGCGGCCAGTAGTTTCGATAAGCTAAGGGGCACCTGAGGAGGTGCCCCTGAATGTTTTGTGCGCTGGTGGCGGCGTTGGCGGTGCTGGAGGGAGCTGAGGTCCTGAAGGACATCGAGTACTCGCAGGTGAGCGGGGTGTCGCTCAAGCTGGATGCGGCGATTCCGGAGGGGCCGGGGCCGCACCCGGCGGTGATCATTGTGCACGGGGGCGGCTTTGTGCGGGGGGACAAGCAGACTTATGTACCGCCGCTGTTTGAGCCTTTGTCGAAGGGGGGCTTTGCGTGGTTTTCCATTGATTACCGGCTGGCGCCGCAGCATGCGTTTCCGGCCCCGATTGTGGACTTGCGCAATGCTTATGAGTTTGTGGTGAAGAATGCGAAGCAGTATCGCGTGGACCCGAAGCGGATTGCGGTGATGGGGGAATCGGCGGGTGGAACGATTGTGGCGTATTACGGGGCAACGGCGAAGGGGAAAGTGCGACCGCGGGCGGTGGTGAATTTTTATGGGGTGAGTGATTGGGAATTTCACCGCGATACGTTCGGGCAATTGAGCGAAGGGGCGACGTCGTGGCTGGCGGGAACGGATTTGAAGGCAGCGTCGGCGATGAGTTTTATTAAGAAGGACATGCCGCCGTTTTTGTTTTTGCATGGGACCCAGGATAAGCAGGTGCCGTTTGCGCATAGCCCGCGGATGTGTTCGGCGATGCTGGCGGCGGGGGCCAAGTGCGAGGT
The DNA here is from genome assembly GCA_964510335.1 of uncultured Bryobacter sp. GTDB lineage: Bacteria > Acidobacteriota > Terriglobia > Bryobacterales > Bryobacteraceae > Bryobacter. The sequence goes on from CAZECF010000050.1 coordinate 33,124, forward strand.
GTTGACGGTGGAAGGAGCGGGGCATGGGGTGGGCGGATGGGAGAAAGAAGCGCGCTGGATGGAGTATAAGAAAAAGATGGTGGAATGGCTCCGTGAGGTGATGCCGGAAGAGAAGTGAATCGCGGCCGTGCCATTGCGGAGAATTTTGTGGCATCCTACGAATCGTTGCCATTTTGGGAGGCTTTATGATTACTTGTCCGGCCTGTGCGGCTGATGTTGATGTAGAAGAAGAAGATCTCGACGAGGGCGATCTGTTTGATTGCACGGAGTGTGGAGTGAATCTGCGTGTGGCGAGTTTGAAGCCGCTGGAGCTGGTTGCTCTGGGCGACGCTGAGGATCTTGACGAAGAGGACGACGACTTCGACGACGAGGACGAAGAAGAAGAAGAGGAAGAGAAGGAAGACGACTTCGAGGGGGAACTCGAGGAAGAAGAGGATGAGGAAGACGACTGGAATTAGCCGGCGCGGCTGGCTGGTTTTTTTGTGTAGTGGTCTTTGGGGACAGTCTTCTTATGCGGTGATTGCCGGGAGTGTGTTTCGAGAAACGGGACATGCTTTTGGCGGCGTGGACGTGCGGATGAGGCCTGTAACGGCTTCAAAGAAGAATAAGCCGCAGCGGTTTCAGACCAACACACGGGGTGAATTTTCGTTTCGCGTGCCGGCCGGGGAGATGGAGTATGAGCTTGAGATCGCAGTTCGTGGTTACCGAACTGAAGTGAAACGCGTCAAAATAGAAGGTGAGGAGCGAGTCGAGCAGAATTTTGTGCTGGACCGCGCCAGATAGGAAAACTGACATGAATCATACCCGCAGATTCCTTGGGCTCTTTTCGATGGCGATGCTATTGGGGGGATCCACCTGGCTGATGGCGCAGCAGAATCCGGCTCCTACTCCCAAGAATCCGCCATTGTTCAAGGGCGACAAGCCCAAGAAGGATGATGGAACGCGGCTGTTGCGCGGGTCCGTAAAAGACCCCGAGGACAAGCTGGTGAACGGGGCAGTGGTGAAGCTGAAGGACACCAAGACGTTGTCGATCCGCAGCTTTATTACGAAGGCAGATGGCGCTTACAGCTTTCAGGGTTTGTCGATTGGGACAGACTATGAGATTCATGCTGAAGCGACAGATTTTGCCAATAGCTCTGTGAAGATCTTATCGGTCTACGACAATCGTCGCGAGGCCGTTATCAACCTCAAACTCGAACCCAAGAAAAACTAGGAGGCAGATGATGCTTACCCGAAGAGCGGCGATTGCCGCGATTCCCTGTGTTGCGAGCTTGATGGCGGGCGAGCAAATGCTTGTGCGCGATCTGAAGGGCAGTTCCGTTACGATTCCGACGGGCAAGGATGTGACCGTGGTGATGTTCATTTCCACGCAGTGCCCGATTTCCAATGATTACAACGACCGGATGAGCGCTGTTTATAAGGACTATAGCGCCAAGGGCGTGCAGTTCTTCTTTGTGAATGCGAATTCGACGGAGCCGGCGAATGTTGTAGAGGAACATCGTAAGTCTTCCGGTTTTCCCTTTGTGGTTTACAAGGATGAAAACGTGGCCGAGAAGTTGAATGCCTCGGTGACGCCGGAGGCGTTTGTGTTTGACAAGGCCGGCAAGCGGGTTTACCACGGCTACATTGATGACGCGCGGAACGCGGCCCGGATCACGAAGCAGGGTTTGCGGGATGCGCTGGACGCGACACTGGCGGGCAAGCCGGTGGCCAATGCAGAGACGAAGGCATTTGGCTGCACGATCAAGCGGGCGCGGAAGACGTCGTGAAGTACGTTTTGATTCTGGCGGTGGCGGCTCTTTTGGG
>CAZECF010000051.1:0-14858 GCA_964510335.1 uncultured Bryobacter sp.
GAATCCTTGAGAATCGCCGCCACGTGCACGCCGCCCTTGTGCGCGAAGGCACTCTTGCCTACATAAGCCTGGCCATTGGCCAGCGGCAGATTCGCCAGCTCGGCAATATAACGGCAAACCGAGGTCAGATTTTGCAGCTTCTCGAGGCCAATCGTAGTGTGCCCCAGCTTGAGTTCCAGATTCGCGATCACACTCGACAGATTCGCGTTACCACAGCGCTCCCCATAGCCATTCATGCAGCCCTGAACATGGGTGGCCCCCTCTGCGACGGCCGCCAGAGTATTGGCCACGGCGACATCCGAATCGTTGTGGCAATGAATTCCAATCTGGCCCTTGAAGCCTTCGCGAACTACCTTCACAATCGCCGCCACTTCATTCGTTAAAGTGCCGCCATTGGAATCGCACAACACCAGCACATCCGCGCCGGCATCCGCTGCTGCCGCAAGCGTCTTCAACGCATAATCCGGCTTTGCCTTGTAACCATCAAAAAAATGTTCGGCGTCGTAGACCACTTCGCGGCCATGCTTCTTCAGATAGGCCACTGTCTCAGAGATGAGCTTCAGATTCTCATCCTCGGTGATTCCCAACGCCCGCGTAACATGCAGATCCCAGCTCTTGCCGAAGATCGCCACCACCGGGGTTTCGCTTTCAACCAACGCGTTGACGCTAACATCCTTTTCCACCGGATTGCGCGCCAGCCGCGTCGCCCCAAAGGCCGTCAGCCGCGAATGATGCAGCTTCAGGCCCTTGGCGCGCGCAAAGAATTCCTTATCCTTCGGATTCGACCCCGGCCAACCGCCTTCAATGTAGTCAATACCCAGCTCATCCAGCTTCATCGCAATGGCGAGCTTATCGTCCACACTGTAGCTGACGTTCTCCCCTTGGGTCCCGTCGCGCAGAGTCGTATCAAAAGTAAGGATCTTCATAACTACTCCTGAGGTATGCCAACCTCTTTCTTCTTCTTGAGGAAGGTCATCATTTCGCGCAATTCCTTGCCGACTACCTCAATGCGGGTGTCTGCACCAGCTTTGCGCATGGCCAGGAACTTGCCGCGGCCGGCTTTGTTCTCAGCCATCCAGTTGCGGGCAAAGGTCCCGTCCTGGATCTCGGCCAGCACCTTCTTCATCTCGGCGCGGGTCTCATCCGTGACGATCCGCGGGCCGGTGACGTAATCGCCATACTCCGCCGTGTCGGAGATCGAATAGCGCATGTAGCCCAGGCCGCCCTCATAGATGAGATCGACGATCAGCTTCAGTTCATGCAGACATTCGAAATACGCAATTTCCGGTGCATACCCGGCATCCACCAGCGTTTCGAAACCGGCATTGATCAGCTCGCTTACGCCGCCACACAACACAACCTGTTCACCGAACAAGTCGCTCTCGGTCTCTTCCTTGAACGTCGTTTCAATGACGCCCGCCTTCAGGCAGCCCAACCCGAGTGCATAAGCCAGCGAGTTTTCAAGGGCCTGACCAGAAGCGTTCTGATGGATCGCCACCAGGGCCGGTACGCCCACGCCTTCTGTGTACAGTTCCCGCACGCGATGGCCAGGGGCCTTCGGTGCCACCATCGTGATGTCAACACCTTCCGGAGCCTTGATGAAGCCAAAGTGGATGTTGAAGCCGTGGGCAAACATCAGGGTCTTGCCCGGAGTCAGATTCGGCTTGATTTCCTTCTCGTAGAGATCAGCCTGAATGTGATCGCTCACCAGGATCATCAGAAAGTCGCTCGCCTTGGTGGCATCGGCGACCGTCATCACCTTCAAGCCAGCGGCTTCGGCCTTGGCCCAGGACTTCGATCCTTCATAAAGGCCGACCACGACATTCAGGCCGGAATCGCGCAGGTTCAGCGAGTGCGCATGACCCTGGCTGCCGTAGCCGACAATCCCAATTGTCTTGTCTTTCAATAGGCCCAGATTGCCGTCTTTTTCGTAATAGCGGTTTGGCATTTAGTTGCTCAGTACCCTTTCCTGTTCTTCTTCTTCTTCGGCCGCCCCCACCGGGATGGGCGAGGCCAGGCGCAGCTTTTTCGGTTCTAGCGATACGGCAACCAAACCGCTGCGGGTGACTTCAATCTCCCCGTAGCTGCGCATTAAATCAATAAACTCATCCAGCTTTTCAGGATCCCCCGTGCACTCGATGGCGAAGCCTTCGAGACTTGAATCCACCACGCGCGCCTGAAAGATTTCTGCTTCTTTCAGAATCGCTGTCCGGTTCGACATCTCAGCCCTGACACGCAGCAGCACCATTTCGCGCGCCACACTGCGCTCCTCGGTCAAATCCTGTGCCTGCAGCACGTTCACCAGTTTGTTCAATTGCTTGACAACCTGGGCTCGTACCTTGTGCTCGACATCCACCACAATCGTCATCCGCGACAGCGTGTCGTCCATCGAAGGAGCCACCGTCAGGCTCTCCACATTGAAGTTTCTCGCAGCCAGCACGCCCACGACGCGCATCAGCGCCCCGGGCTTATTCTCCACCAACAAAGAAATCGTTTGCAGCATATCGCTTGTCCTAGCTCCCCACTTCCACCGGCTCGGGCTGGCCGAGCACCATTTCGTTGATGGCCCCGCCTGCTGGAACCATCGGATACACGTTCTCAAACGGCGTTACCTTGACATTCAGGAAATACGGCCCCGGCTCGCGCACTGCCTCTTCAAGTGCTTCACGCAATTCTTCCGGCTTGTCGATGGTCCGTCCCTTGAATCCATAAGCACCAGCCAGCATGGATGCTTCCGGGAAGCTGTCCAGCGTCACTTCGCTCAGCCGGTTGTTGTAGAACAATTCCTGCCACTGCCGCACCATTCCCAGGTAGCCATTATTCATCACAATGATCTTGATGGGCAGTTTGTGATTGGCAATTGTCGCGAATTCCGGGATCGACATCTGGAAGCCGCCGTCTCCGGCAATCGCAAAGACCAGCTTGTCCGGGCAGGCAAATTGCGCGCCAATCGCTGAAGGCAAGCCAAAACCCATCGTGCCCAGGCCACCGGAATTGATCCAGAGCCGCGGGTGGTTGTAACGGATCAACTGCGCCGCCCACATCTGGTGCTGGCCTACGTCCGTCGTAACAATCGCTTCCCCCCCCGAGATCCGGTCAATCTCAGCCATCAGGTGTTGCGGTTTGATCTCGTCCACGCTAAATTGCGGCTTCAGCGGATGTTCTTCCATCCAGCCGCGAATGGTATTCCACCACTCGGCGCGCTGGTTGGCGTTCTGCGCCCGCATCTCAGGCTCCAACTCCCGCATCACGCGGTTCAACTTCGTCAACACCTTCTTGGCATCGCCCACAATCGGCAATTCCGCATTGCGGATCTTGGAGATCTCGCTCGGGTCGATGTCAACATGGATGACCTTGGCGTGCGGAGCAAAAGCCGCCAACCGCCCCGTAACCCGGTCATCAAAGCGCACACCCAGCGCAATGATCAAATCGGTGTTGTACATACCCATGTTGGCCGCATAAGAACCATGCATTCCCGGCATCGAGATGAAGTTGCGGTGATTGCCCGGCAGTGCCCCCAGCCCCATCAGCGTATTCACGCAGGGCAAATCCACCAGTTCCACCAGTTCCTTCAACTCATTGTGTGCATGCGAATGGATGATGCCGCCGCCGGCATAAACCATCGGCCTTTCCGCTTCCCAGATCATCTGCGCTGCACGCCGGATCTGTCCTGTGTGGCCTTCCGTATAGAGCTTGTACCCCGGCAGATGAATAGAATCTACCGGTTGATATTGTGCCGAAGCCTGGAAGACATCCTTCGGGATATCCACCAATACCGGACCCGGCCGGCCCGTCGTGGCGATGTAGAAAGCCTCGTGGATGATGCGCGGCAATTCGCTCACATGCTTCACCATGAAGTTGTGCTTTGTCGCCGGGCGCGTAATGCCAAAGGTATCGGCTTCCTGAAACGCGTCGGTGCCGATCAGCTTCGATGTCACTTGTCCCGTGATGGCAATTACCGGAATCGAGTCCATCATGGCGTCCACCAGGCCCGTTACCAGGTTCATGGCTCCTGGCCCGGAAGTGGCGCAACAGACCCCGACCTTGCCCGTCGCCCGTGAATAGCCCTGCGCCGCAAAGGCCGCATTCTGTTCATGGCGCACAAGCACGTGTTGGATTTCGTGCCCATACAATGCGTCATAAAACGGTAGCGTTACGCCGCCGGGATACCCGAAGATCAAATCAACGCCTTCACGCACCAGGCAAGCGAGCAGAATCTGCGATCCGCTCATCAACTCGCCGGTGCCGGCGGGGGAATTTAAGGTGGAAGCCATACTAAATTTCGAACTCCTCTAAACTGCCAAATTACTCTTTGAAAGAGAAAGGCCACTGGTAGGGTCTTTTCGGTTCCCGCCAGTGGCCTCGATTTTATGATTCCGGAGGCCGCTCAAGCGGGAGGGTAGGGTACTTGTACGACCCCTACTCCTACTAGGAGAATGCCAATGATAATGACAACGGCCCGAATAACAACTATCCCGGCAGGGCGCTGGTTGCGGAGGTTGCCGGAAAAGATCGTCATATTTGGTAGCGTACTCGAAAAGTCTGGCAAATGCAAGATGCGTTGCGAATAAATTCGGCTAATCATAAGATTTGATGATCTTCCTCCACAACTCCTGGTTGTGTGAAAGAATATCGCCCATGTCCAACCCTGCGGCCTCCCAGCAGCCCATGCAATGGAAACTGCTCATTCTTCTCATCATTGCCGTCTTCATCAACTACATTGACCGCGGTAATCTGAGCGTCTCAGCCGCCACGATCACGGATGAACTCAACCTCACTCCGGCCATGATGGGTCAACTGTCGTCAGCCTTCTTCTGGACCTACGCTCTTTTCCAGGTGCCCGCCGGCTGGCTGGTTCAACGCTACGATGTGCATCGCGTTTTTGCAATTGGCTTTCTCGTCTGGTCCCTGGCGACTGCCTTTACCGGGCTGACCACTACTTTCACCACGCTCTTTGCCTTCCGGCTCCTCCTCGGCATGGGCGAATCCATCGCCTACCCGGCCTTTTCCAAGATCATTGCCAAGGATTTTCCCGAGAACCAGCGCGGCAAGGCAAACGGCTTCATCGACGCCGGCTCCAAGCTGGGTCCGGCGCTGGGCACTTTGGTTGGCGGCCTGATTGTCGCCAGCTATGGCTGGCGAAGCCTCTTCCTGATCCTCGGCTTCGGCGCACTGATCTGGTTGCCCTTCTGGCTCAAGTCCGCTCCCAAGAAACCTGCCGCGGGTACGCCCAAACCGGTACAACTCCCCGAACCCTCCGCCTGGCAACTGCTCTCCAACCGCGCCGTGTGGGGCACTTTCTTTGGCCTCTTCGCCATCAATTACGCCTGGTATTTCATGGTCAACTGGTTCCCTTACTACCTGGAGAAACAACGCGGCTTCTCGACAGAGAAAATGGCTGTTCTCGGTGCCCTGCCCTTCGCCATGATCGCTATCTCGGCCACCATCGGCGGCTGGCTCTCCGACAAGCTGATCAGCGAAGGCAAATCGACAACTTTGGTCCGCAAAGGCTTTGTCATTTCCGGCCTGCTGGCAGCCACTACGCTCTACCCGGCCGGCATTGCCACCAATGACAACGTCTCGATGGGCCTCTTCCTGGCTGCCTGTTTTGCCTTTGGTTTTGCCAGCTCCAATCATTGGGCTGTGACGCAAACCATGGCCGGCCCCAATGCCGCTTCCAAGTGGACCGGCTTCCAGAATTGCTTCGGTAATTTTGCCGGCGTTGCGGCCGGCTGGGTGACGGGGGAAATCGTGAACCGGACCGGCAACTTTGATCTCGCCTTCCTTGCCGTTGCCGCCATGGCCGTCTTCGGTGCCTGTTCTTACGCCTTCATCATTCCGGAATTGAAGCTGATCGATTGGGACAAGTCTGCCACGGTAGCGTCCCCGGAAATTTCCTGATAGCGTACTACCCAAATGGATTACGCGAAGCTGTCCCATAGCTCCGGAAAACCCAACCGGCGATCTTTCCTCAACTCCGCTGCCAAGCTCGGCTGCGGCTTCACCGCCGGGGCACTTGCCGAGGCATGGGGGCAGCTTCCACACCCGGCTTCGGCCCGCGTTGTGGACCGCTTAAAGTCCCGTCTGTCGTTTCAGATTTCCGTGGATGTGGGCACCCTGGACCTGGGCCTCTCGATCGCGACTGCGGCGCTGGCAGCGGGCATCGACATCGTCGAAATGGGAACACCGCTACTCAAGACCCAGGGCGTTGCCAACGTCGTGCCCGCCTTCCGCAAACGCTTCCCCGACGCTCTGCTGCTGGCCGACATGAAGACTTTGGACGGCGGTGGGGGTGAGGCCCGCAGCGTCTATGCCGGCGGCGGCAACATCATTGATTTCCTCGCTCTCGCTGGCGTTGATACGGCAAAGTCCGTTTGTGCCGTGCGCGATGAGTTCCGGCGCTCAAACCCGGGCTTGCCGCGGCTCGCCTTTGCCGACATCCTGCTTCCCCACCAGGGCCCCGCTGCTCAGGCAGGCGAGGTAGCGCTTCGCATGGTGGATGCTGGCGTCGATGCGGTTGGGATCCACCTCCAATCCGACGCGCGCCGCGCCAACCCGAAACTCATCGAAGACGACTATCTCGGGGATGTGGCACGCGCTGTCTTTGAGCGTATTGGCAAAGCCGTCCCGGTTCAGGTAGTCGGCGGACTCAGCATCGCCCAGGCCAGGCGTCTGGCCAAAGCAGGCCTGCGTGCCTTCGTCATCAGCGGCAACATGGGCCTGCCAGATACCAATTCCCGCTACAACCTGCCACCGACCGAAATCCAACGCCTGCTCGCTGGCTTCATCACCGGAGTCTCGGCTGGGTAGCGGCCAGGTGAGCCCTCTGCCTATCGCCAAATTGCCGAAACCAGCAGTCCTCCCAGCCGCAGCACTTCCCGCTTCTTTTCGAGTCCTGCCTCGCGCAGGGCTGACTCATAGTCCGGCAGCCGCCTGACTTTGAGTCCCGTCATCCAGCCAAAGGCAACATACAGCCCCCACACCAAAACCTTTCCCGCTCTCCGCTGCCATCCCGCCTCGGGTACACGAAATTCGCTAACCACCCACACGGCATCGGCTCGCGCCGCCGCCCGCAACTTCTGAACCAGTTCCAATAGTTCCCCCTCCGAAAAACAATCGAAGAGAAAGTGGGCCACCACTGCGTCATAGCGGGCTGGCTCCAAACGAATCTTCCGCAAATCCGCCACCTCAAAATCAACGTGCCGTTGTCCTGCGCGCACTCGCGCCAGCCGCACCATTTCCGCCGACACATCTACGCTATGTACCCGCGCTTCCGGATTCCGCTTCAACAGCTCCGCCAGAAATCGGCCATCCCCATCCCCGGCCAGCAGAACCTCTCTACAGTTGGCCAGTTCTTCCAGCAACTCGCAGCGCGTCCGCCAGAGCAGTGGCCCAAAGCTCAGATATTCCAGCCATCGATAGTACGGTGCCAGCCCATCGCAATTCATATCACCAGCAATGGCGTCAACAACACCAGATCGGCCGCCACCCTCAGTGCCAAAGGCGAAAGCCAGCGGCGCATCCAGACCAGCAACGCGCAGAGCCCAAACGTTGCAGCCAGCGTCAACTGCACCGTCATGTTGAAGACCGGCGCGCACCCGAGACAAACCAGGCCCGCCACCACCGCAGCGCTTCCCAGTCGTTCCGCTAGCCAGGCACTCGCCGGATGCAGCCCTTCCTTGCCCCGCTCCCAATACTCGATCGCCGTACAGTTCCAGAAGCAGAGAAACAGGAAGTCCAGCGTGAAGGGAAAAGGATAAAGGGGCAGCGACACTCCCAGCGCAAACAACGTGGCCACCACCAGTTCCTTCGGCCACCGCTGGCCAGCCCGCAAGAAATGCACCGTCAGAAAGTACAATCCCACCGCACCGATCAAGGGCAAGGCCTCCAGCACCGGCAACGGCCCCAACTGTGTCAGCACTGCAAGATTGAACACAATCAGCAGCCCGAGCAGCATCCGTGCGCGCCGCGAAAACCGGTGGCGCAAGGGCTCATTGCGCCCCTCCGGCCGCCGCGTATCGAGCAGCCGGTCGGCCAGATAAATGGTCCACACCGTCAGGCCCAACGCCGGGGTATAGTGCGCAGGCAGTGGACCCAACTGCCGAACCATCAGCAACTGCCAGGCCACGGCCACCAGGGCAGCATCCAGGCCCAACAAGTGCGGCCAAGCGTAAGCGGGAGCAATCGTGCGAATACCCCCAGATTAGCGTTTCGCCGGCCCCTCCATCCACTTCAGAATGGGATTCCCGGCTCCCCCCTGCTTCTCCCAAAGATTCCACTTCTTCAGCCCAAAGCATTCCGGCACTTTCCCGCCCTCAAACTGCTGCCCAAACGAATACCGCAATCCCGGGGCAATCTCGCTTGCCTTCGCGCACCCGTCCGCAGCCTCGAGATCCACCAGATGGAGATAGCTCGGCTTCTCGCCATCGATCGCCGCCAGATACCGCCCCTTGCGCTCCCAGGTACTCACAGTCCAGATATTGGCCTGATTGGGCAAAGCCAAACCAATCGTCCTCAATGCCTCAAGCAGCAACGGCTGATTGGCGAAATAAGCTTCCATCCATTCATTTCCCGCCCACTTTTCATAATCCTCAAACCTCGACGCCAGCGACTCCTCCACCTGCAAGCTCGCATGAATTGCCCGGAGCTGCTCCATGGCCTTGGCTTTGGGAAATCGCTTTTGATACCCATACCAGCCCAACATCACGCGCCGCGCCGGATCGATCAGCCGCACCAGGATTGCCGCTTCTTTTACCGGATGCCGCCCATACACCACCGTCGAGAATTGCCACTCAAGACCGCTCTCTTTTTCTACCGAGTATGGCTCTATCGTCGAAAGGGCATCATATCGCCGTGCCGCCAATTTCTCGCCGAACTCCTTTGGCCCCAGCCTCGGCGAAAATATCGATACCACCAGTTCCTCGGCATACGATGTTTGCCCACTCCAGTGCGTGTCGTTCACGAGTTGAAAATGGTGCCGGACGCTATCCGGGTCCCGTTCCGTATAGCCCGACCGATGCTGGAATTTCTTCGGCAATTCGATCTTCCCATCCCCAAAATCGATCTCCACTGGATCTGATCGAAAGCAGGAAAGTGTCAGCAAGCTCAGTAGCGTCATGGTGCGCACACTCGCCCAAGCGCCGCCAGCAGCCAATCTGGATCAATCCGCTCGCAAAATCGACCGCAAGAGCACCCACAAGATCTTCGTGCCCGCCCGCAGGCTGGCCCGCCAGTTCCCGCTGACCTTTTCTTCGCCCGCCAGACGGTGCCCATACCGCACCGGCACTTCCACAACTCGCAGGCCCAACTGCGCCGCCCGGATCTGCATCTCCACCGTCCAGCCGAAATTCCGGTCCCTCATCCCCAACGCCCGCAAACACCCGGCCCGGATCGCCCGGAAGGGTCCCAGGTCTGTCGCATGCTGGCCATATACAAGATTCAGGATCGTAACCGACAGCCAGTTCCCAAACCGTTGGTGCGGCCGCAACGCCCCCGTCGACGCATAACCCATTACTCGCGATCCAATCACCAGATCCGCATCCCCGGCATAGAGCGGTTCAAGCAATAGCGAAGCCTCCGCCGCATCTTCACTCCCATCCGCCTGCAGGAATACCAGGATGGCCTCGTCAGGCGCATGGTCCAACACCGCCAGGCACGCCGCGCCATATCCCTTTTCTGCAATCGACACCACCGTCGCGCCCGCTTCCCGGGCAATTTTCGCTGTATTGTCGGTGGACCCGTTGTCGGCCACCACAACTTGAGAGAAAATGCCAGAAGGCAGACGCAACAAAGTCTGTTCGATTACGTCTTGCTCATTAAGCGCAGGGATGACCAACCAAACCGGAGAGGCCAAAGAAACCGCACCGCAGACCCCACCTATGGGGGTCGGATTCTTCTTGCGCGATCTTGTGTTGAGCGTGCTCATTGCCGTCGCCATCATTCTCTTCCTCTATCAGCCCGTTAAGGTGGAAGGCACTTCAATGATGCCGGCCTTGAGTGATCAGGAGAGGATCTTCATTAACAAGTTTACCTACCGTTTCGGGATTGAAGATGTGGAGCGCGGCGACATGGTCGTCTTCCTATATCCGGGAGATACCTCCAAGTCCTACATCAAGCGCGTGATTGGCCTGCCCGGCGACACGGTTGAGGTTCGTGAAGGTGCGCTGCTGCTGAATGGCCTCCGCACGGATGAAACTTATGTCCCGGAAATCTTCCGGGACCGCATCAGCGCTCCTCCAACTTTTGTCAAGCCAGGCGAATACTACGTTATGGGGGATCACCGCAGCGCGTCAAACGACTCTCGCTCCTGGGGGACAGTGCCGAAGTCTTACATCTACGGCAAGGCGGTCTTTGTCTATTGGCCCTTAGAACGTCTCGGCCGCCTGCATTAAGCCATCAGCTCACGCACCAGCTTCGTCTGCACCACGCGAAGATTCTGTTTCCGCGGGACATCGTGTAACAACGTGTCGCGCTGATCTGCTACCAGCAGATACTCTTCTACGGAACGGATCAGGTTGTTCAAAGCCAATCGGCGGCGATGCAGCCGATTGAGTTCTTTCTCAATATCCGGTTTCGTCACAACAACAGGGGAGGTTTTGGCACGAGGCATATGTTCTTTGTACTAGTACTCATTATGGTACTCAACCCCGCTCTTGCGGGTATTCTCACACTCGTTTGCGGGTATGCTATACCCTCGTTCGTGCACTTTTTCTTATTCACTGATCTATATGCCAAATAGAAATCCTTGCCGTGATAGAATGAAATATTAAGGTAACTCGCTGATAACAATGGACTTTCTCGAAGGACTCAACCCCTCCCAACGCGAAGCCGCCGCCCATGGCGAAGGCGCCTTGCTCATCCTCGCAGGTGCTGGTTCGGGCAAAACTCGCGTCATCACGCATCGCATGGCCAACCTCGTTCACGCCCATGGAGTCCCGGGCTACGCTGTCCTTGCCGTCACTTTTACCAATAAGGCCGCCCGCGAAATGAAGGAACGCGTCGAGCAGCTTCTCGCCTCTACCGGACGCGCCTACGAGGCTCCCTTCGTTTCCACCTTCCACTCCTTCTGCGTCCGGCTGCTTCGCCTTGACGGAGACCGCCTGGCTGATATCCGCCCCGGCTTCACCCGCCAGTTCAATATCTACGACGATGACGATCAGATGGCCCTCATCAAGCAGATCTACAAGGGCCTCGGGCTTGACGACAAGTTCATGCAGCCTCGCGCCATGCTCTCGCGCATCAGCCACGCCAAGAGCCACCACGAGACACCCTCCGACCTCGCCAAAAACGCCAAAGATCCCAAGGCCTCCCGCATGGCCGTTGTCTTCGAGCAATACGAAGGCCGTCTCCGCCAGGCCAACGCCGTCGATTTCGACGACCTGTTGCTGGAATCCGTCCGCCTGCTCCAACACAGCCCCGAACTCCGCGACCTCTACAACCGCCGCTACGCCTTCGTCATGGTCGACGAATACCAGGACACCAATCGCAGCCAGTATGAACTCATGCGCCTGCTCAGTGCCTCCCACGGCAACGTTGTCGCCGTCGGGGATGAAGACCAGTCGATTTATTCCTGGCGCGGTGCCGACATCCGAAACATTTTGGACTTCGAGCGTGACTACGCCAACGCCAAAATTGTCCGCCTCGAACAGAACTACCGCTCCACCAAAAACATCATCGAAGCCGCCAGCGCCGTCGTCGCCAACAACACCCAACGCAAAGGCAAAAACCTCTGGACGGAAGCCCCCTCAGGCCCCAAAATCGGTCTCTACGAAGCCATGGACGGCGAAAATGAAGCTCTCTGGATTGCCGACCGTATCGACAAAGTGCTGGACCGCGACCCCAAGACCCACGCTGCCGTTCTCTACCGCACCAATTCCCAATCTCGCCAGATTGAAGAGGCCCTTCGCCGCTACGGCCGCAAATACACCGTCGTTGGTGGCCTCAGCTTCTACCAGCGCGCCGAAATCAAAGACGCCCTCAGCTACCTCAAGCTACTCGTCAACCCCGGGGATTCCATCGCCTTCCTCCGCGTCGTCAACACTCCCGCTCGCGGCATCGGCAAAACGACCCTCGACCAGGTTGAAGTCTATGCCCGCCCCGATCAGAAATCTCTCTGGCAAGCCACTGGCGAACTCATCGACCAACATTCGCTCGGCTCCCGTGCCGAGGCAGCCCTCAATGCCTTCCGTCAGATGATCCTCGAGCTGCGAGAAGACCTCGAAACAAAATCAGTCGAAGATGTTTTGCGCTCTCTGCTCGCCCGGACCGGCTACATCAAGTCGCTCGAAGAAAATCCCGCGCCAGAAAATGAAGGTCGTATTGCCAACCTTCTCGAACTCATTAATGCCGCCGCTGAAGCCAGCGAACGCGGTGAATCGATCGGCGATTTCCTCGACCACGCCGCCCTCGTCTCCGACGCCGACCAGGTCAACGAACAGGCTCAGATCTCTCTGCTCACCATCCACAACGCCAAGGGCCTCGAATTTCCCGTCGTCTTTCTCTCCGGGATGGAAGAAGGCCTCTTTCCCCATTCGCGTGCCCTTACAGACGACAACCAGATGGAAGAAGAACGCCGCCTTTGCTACGTCGGCATGACCCGCGCCCGTCAAAATCTTTACCTTTCCTGGGCGCGCATGCGCCGCAAGTATGGCGGCGGTATGCCCGAACCAGCCCTTACTTCCCGCTTCATCCGCGAGATTCCCGAGCCCTACACAGAGCGCCTCAGTCGCCTCTTCGTGACGCCGCAGGTAGACCTGCGCGGGGAACAATGGGAAGCCCGCGAAACGGTCAAGAAGTACAGCTACGGCTCCCGCCCTTCCACCGTCGCCGACAGCATCAATTCCTTTTTTGGTGCGGGCAATTCCGCCGCTACCGCCAAACCAGCCCGTCCCCCTGCGCCTAAACCGGCTCCTCCGCCGGCTCCACCGCCGCCCCCTCCGCCGAAGCCTCAAACCGCCTCCCTGTTCCAGGACGACACCCCTCCCTGGGAAGAATCAGCCAAGCCGGCTCCTTCGGCCAAACCCCTTCCCAAGCCAGCCGCCCCACTGAAGCCTCAGCTCAACACCTTCCGGCCCGCCGCCGCTCAGGCAAAGAAATCCAGCGGTCTCCGCGCCGGCTCCACCGTCCGCCACGCCCGCTACGGCAAGGGTACCGTCCTGCGCCGCGAAGGGGACGGTGATGACGCCAAACTCGTTATTCACTTTGCCGCCCACGGCCTCAAGAAGCTCGTGGAAAAATACGCCGGCATTGAGCAGCTCGACTAAGTAGCCTTAGCCCCATCCACCATTGACACCATAATTGCCTGTTGCTAGCCTCTACCTAATGTTTTGGCTCCTGTTTGCATCTCTATTGCCCCTAAGCGCTATGGCGTCTTCGATTCTGAACACTACGGTCGTAGATTCTACTCAATTCCGCGTAACCCAATTTGCCACGAATTTACCGCTGCCAAGCAGTGTGATTCAGGCCAAAGATGGTTCTTTGCTGGCGCTCATTTCTCCGGGCTATGGCACAAGCCAGGTCGTGCGCTTCACGGATTTAAATAACGCTGGCATAGCTGACGGTGCCCCTACAGTTCTGTATTCCAATGCAGGCGGTGGGCCGGCCCTCCAGCTTCGTCAGGGCGAAAGCCACTACTACGTAGCTGAGTTTGGGTCCACTGCAATCACCGTACTCGCTCAAGGAGCATCCCCTACCGATCCACTAAACGCAGTGGGCAGTCTCCAGTTTCAGTACCCTTCCGGTCATGGGCACCCCACGCCGGGCATTGCCGTCCGCCCGACTCCCGGTATGCCCGGCTCCGTCGATCTCGTTTTCAACGTTGGTGCCGAGTTTAACAATCAGGCCTCGGTGTCCCCGGTCACAGTCAGCGGTCTCGGCCTGAATCCAATCGATTTGGACGGAGATTCGATTTATATGATCACGATCAACGAGGCTGGTGCCGTTCCTGTCGCTTCGAACTTACGTCAAGTCGCGACGGGAGTTCGCAATGTTTATGGAATGGCATTTCACCCCACCACCGGCGATCTTTACTTTGCCGACAATGCGATTGATGAGAATAATCTGACGAATTTCACCGAACCGCCTCAATCTGATGAATTGAACCGTATCGTTCTTTCCCAACTCGGAGTTGAAGTTTTGAATTTCGGCTACCCCCATTGCTACCCTGCCTATCGCACCGGTAGCCTCGTTGAGACCTTCACCGGTGCCTGCGACGGGGTAACACAAAGCCTCATGAATTTCCAGCCAATTCCGGCGGGAGAGGTTCCGGGTGCCCGCTCCGAAGGCCCTACTGAATTCGCCTTTGCTCCCGCCCTGTTCCCCGCGCTCTTTCATGACGGTATCTTTGTGGGCTTCAGTGGTGGCACTGGCCCCGATGGAACAAACAATCAGAACCCGGTTGTGTTTGTCCCTTCCGATTTCCAAGCCCATTTTCACTTCGTTTCCCCGGGCGTCCTTGGCAGGGCCTTAGGAGTGTATTCGACGCAGGATTCTTTGTTTCTAGCTGACTGGAGTGGCGGCACCATTTACCAGATCCAGGCAATTTCTGAGATCCCCGAGCCCCCCTCATCCGGTTCCGTCTTTTTTGCGCTGATCCTGCTGGCAGGTCTGATGCTTGGCAAGGCCCGGCTCTTTGCGCTATTCTGAAAGTTTGGAAATTTAAAAATCGATGAATACCCGCCACGTAACCGACAAAGCCGAACGCAAAGCCCTCAAGCGCAAAGCCCGCAAAGAAGCCCCTGCCTATAAGGGCCGCACCCAAGGACAGGATCGCGGATCCCTGAAGCGTAAAATCCGCAAAGCCAGCAAGGGCGTCTCCAAACGCAAATAGTACCTCTGTACTAGTTCATAAATTTCTGGTT
>CAZECF010000051.1:14868-20986 GCA_964510335.1 uncultured Bryobacter sp.
CTCCTCACCGCTGGCCCTTCGTTTTGTTCGCGATGGTTTAGAATACAGCGATGAACCAGTTGCTTCGCTGCAAGCCCATCGCGGATCTCCTCCGCGATAGCGAAAATTCCAAACACAAACTCGCCAAGACTCTAGGCCTTTGGAGCCTTGTCGCTATGGGCGTTGGGGCCGTCATCGGCTCCGGAATTTTTACCCTCACCGGCACGGCTGCTGCCGGCGTCACCATGCAGTATCCCAGCGTCCTCCACGCACCCGTGCTCGACATCATCCGCTTCGGCCCCGATGCCATTTCCACCATCGGCCGCTCCGGTGCCGGTCCTGGTGTTGCCCTCAGCTTTCTGCTGGTTGCTTTTGCCTGCGCCTTCGCCGCCCTCTGCTATGCCGAACTCGCTTCGATGATTCCCATCGCCGGCAGCACTTATACTTACGCCTACGCAACGCTGGGTGAAATCTTTGCCTGGATTCTCGGCTGGGACCTCATCCTCGAATACGCCGTCTCCAACATGAGCGTCGCCGTCGGCTTTTCCGGCTATTTCAATGACGTCCTCGACAATCTCTTCGGCGTGCGTCTCCCCCCGGAATGGTCTGGACCCGCCTTTGTCGGCGGCGGCACCACAGGCGCTTATTTCAACATCCCCGCCCTCATCATCATGGTCATCCTCACCTGGCTGCTGGTCCGCGGCGTCCGCGAAACCGCCCGCGCCACCAACACCATGGTCATCATCAAGACCCTCGCCATTCTGGCCTTTGTCTTTGGTGCCGCCTCCGCCATCAAACCCGAAAACTGGCACCCCTTCACTCCCAACGGCATGTCGGGCGTCATCTCCGGCGCGGCCATCGTCTTCTTCGCTTACATCGGTTTCGATTCCGTGTCCACCGCTGCCGAAGAGTGCGAAAATCCCAAACGCGATCTCCCCTGGGGCATCATCCTCACTCTGGTAGTCTGTACCCTGCTCTATGGTGCCGTCTCGCTCGTTCTCACGGGCATCGTTCCCTACACCACCCTCGGCAACAATGAACCCGTCGCCCGCGCCCTCAAGGACATCGGCTACGACCGGCTCCGCATTTTTGTGAGCCTCGGCGCGCTCGTCGGCATGTGGGGCTCACTGCTGGTCTTCCAGTACGGCCAGGCCCGCATCTGGTTCGCCATGTCGCGCGACAAACTCCTGCCGGAAGCTTTCTCCCGTGTCCACCCCAAATACCGCACCCCACATATCAGCACCTGGATCGCCGGTCTGGTCGTGGGCATCCCCGCCGGCCTCTGGGACATCGCCACCTTTGCCGAACTCGCCAACATCGGCACACTCGCCGCCTTCGCCAGCGTCTCGGCCGGCGTCCTGATTCTGCGCAAGCGCCAGCCCGATCTCCCCCGTGGCTTCCGTGTCCCCTTCGTGCCCTTTGTCCCCTGGGTCTCCATCGGCTTCTGCCTCTTCCTGATGCTCGGCCTCCCCTTGCAGACCTGGCTCACCTTCTTCATCTGGCTCGCCATCGGACTCGCCATTTATTTTGGCTACTCCCGGTCGCGCAGCAGCCTGCGAACGGAGTCACAATAGAATGATGAAACGACGGTCATTTTTGGGCGGCCTCGGCGCTCTCAGTCTTAACGCCGCTCTCCCCACAAAAATCGGTATCGGCTACAACACTTATTGCCTTCGCGGTCTTCGCATGACAGACCGTCAGCACTTTGAACAAGCCGCCGCCTGGAAGCTCGATGCGCTCTTTCTCCAGGACAGTCTTGACCCTCGCGCCCAAGACCCCGCTCACTGGGCCGAACTCCGTACTTGGGCTAAGGAATTTAACCTCCGGCTCGAAACAGGCGGCAGCGGTATCCTGCCGAAAACCCCCGACCTCTGGGAAGCCAACCTCACCCAGTTCCGCCGCAACATTGCCCGCGCCAAAGCCACTGGCTCCCCACTCGTTCGTGGAGTCTGCGGCAGCTTTCGCCGCGAACTTCCCCTGGCCACCACGGAAGCCAATATGGAACTTGCCATCAAGGTCCTTCGTGCTGTCCGTTCTGAAGTCCTCGACGCTGGCCTCAAGGTCGCCATCGAAGTCCACAAGGACTTCCAGGCTTGGGAACACAAAGAAATCATCGAAACGGCCGGCAAAGACTTCGTCGGCACCTACCTCGATACCGGCAATCCCGTCTTCACCGTCGAAGATCCTTTGTTAACGCTGGAAACACTGGCTCCCTATGTCATGACCATGCACCTGCGCGACTCGGTCGTTTACGAACACCCGCAGGGCATCGCGGTGCAATGGGTTCCCCTGGGCGATGGCACCATCAACTTCCCCCAAATCATCGCCCGCGCTCGCCAACTGCTTGACCCCAGCGTCCACATTTACATCAAGCCCATTACCGGCCGCCCCCCGGAAGTGATTCCCGTGCACGAGGAAGCCTGGTGGCAGCGCTGGTACCCCAAGGCCCGCGCCTGGGAGTATGCCCGCTTCGCGGCGATTGCCAAGCGCGGACGTCCTTACGAGAAACATGTCGTGCAGGAAGATGTGGCTGGCCGCCCGACCCCCCCGCCCTATCAGGCCGCTCTCAACTACCAGCAAAAAGCCCACATGGAACAGAGCATTGCCTATGCCCGCAATGTACTCGGCCTCGGAGTGAAAAGTTGAAGCTGTTTACGCTAGCGCTTCTGATCGCTTTCCTCGCCACCAACGCCCCTGCCCAGAAAAAGAAAAAGGGCAAAAAAGACGAAGAACCCGTCACCCAAACGCTGGAAGTCCTACCGGATCCGCCCCCAGCCGTCCGCGCGGATAGCTCCCGCCTCGTCTTCTTCACCAGCCCTCTCTCTACCAAGGGCCTCTTGAGCCAGCAGGCTGAAGACGCACTCAACAACCTCCGCAAACAAGCCCACGGCGCCACCTTCGTGAAACTTCGCGCCTTCGTCGCCGGTCGCGGTGATGCCCGCCGCGTCTCCTCCGTTGTCAGCGAACTGTTCTCCAAATGGAGACAACCCCTGCCCGCCCTGACCACCCTTCAAATTGGTGCTCTTCCCCTTGAAGGCGCACAGATCCAGATCGAGGCCATGGCCGAAGATCGCAAACCTGCCAATCCCAGCGGTGTCGACTTCCTCGAAGGCAAGGTCAGGGTCAAGCCCCTCGGCGAATCCGGAGACGTCAACGCCGTTGAACCACTTCTTGCCGAATCCCTGAACGATCTTGCCGGAGAAATCCTCTCGGTTACTTGCTTTGTCAGTTCCCTTGACGGCGCACCCGCATTGCTGGACGTCATGAATGGAAAGTTCCCCACAGCCACCCGGGTCCTCGTCCAGGCCCAGCGGGCCACCGGTTCCGGCCTCGCTCATTGTGAAGGGGTCGCCCGCCGCGATCAGGGCCAGCCAGACCTGCTGGTGCTCACAGGATCCGTTATCGGCTTTGGACGCGCCGAAAAGGACTCAGCGCTAGCCAAAAGTAGACTCGAACGTGTCCTGACCGCAAAGGAATCAAAACTTTGGGTCATGAAAAGCTACGGCGTCAGCCGCAGCCTGGAAAGTCTCTTGGGCACAATTCATCTGGTGGAAGGCGTCGGCTCAAACGAAGCCACTTTCGCCCTCGAAGCCATCGGCAAATCCTCGCAACCCTAGCAGACAGGCCCTAGCCCGCCAGGCGCATATCCCGGCTCACCTGCCGCGTCGCCCGGCGGCTAATCAGATCCGCCACTGTCCCGAGCAATCCCGGAATGTCTTCCGGCGCCACCAGCACCGGCTTGCGGTCCAGGTTTGCACCCGGCTCCTGATCCGTTTCCGTATCAAAATAGGCAGTGGCCGGACGGTAATCCATCGTTTTGGCATGTTCAACCAGACGCCAGCCCGAATCCGGCGCTTCCATGTCGCGGCCGGTCAAGACAAGGGAATATTCCTGCGTATCCAGCTTTTGCATGGCTTCCGCAGCCGATGCCGCGGAATCAACGTTGTATCCACCGGCTTCAAGTACTGTTTGCAGCGTCAATCTGGCAGCCGGGTTTACGTCAGCCAGCAGCACCCGGGCTAGCTGTACTGGTTTGCGGAGGGGGGTAAGGGACGAGGGGGACATTTGTTTCATTAAGAGTGTGTTAAATCACACCTTCTGTATACAGTATAGAGACTTCGTCTTGTTTTGCTAGTGGGAAATTCGTTACAACATCATTTGAGATCAATCACTTAGCAGTACTGGTACCAATAGACGAAGTATGTCTCATATGTCCGTTATGGAACGCAAGGCACCAGCGCACTTTAGCAATTTTCAGTTCTTGGCCGGCTTCAGGTTCGGGTCGGCTTTCTGCAGCTCGGCCATGGCTTTGCGCAACGCTTCAGCTTTGGCGGCGGGCCATGCCTGGCCTTTGGACTCGTTGTAAGCAAGCGAGAACTCTTCCACCGCTTCCACCAACTTGTTGAAACGGCTTTCAAAGCGGCGGAGCATTGCCTTTTGCTGCGCTGGTGTGAGCGCCGTTGGCTCGGGGTCAATGGCCACGACCGGAACATCAGAACGGTGTACGACTGGTGAATCATGACCGGTGCGCGG
Source organism: uncultured Bryobacter sp. (assembly GCA_964510335.1). GTDB lineage: Bacteria > Acidobacteriota > Terriglobia > Bryobacterales > Bryobacteraceae > Bryobacter. The sequence goes on from CAZECF010000051.1 coordinate 19,381, forward strand.
CGTGCCCGCAGGCAACTGCAGGAAGCAGAGCAAGACAGTGACAGAAAGCATCGATGTGTCTCCCTTCCGAAGGTGAAAATGCTGTACTGAAGTACAGTGTACCTTTGTTTCAATTTCGTTACAAGTCCCCATTTTGCGGTATGAATGACTCCGTTGAAGCCCTAGATCTATAAAAAATAGACCTTAGGTACTATCTGTACTGCGGAGGTAGTGCTAGTATTTTTGAGTAATGCGAAAACTTCTAACAACTTTAGTTTTGGGTTCACTGTTTGCCACGGCCAGCTTTGCGGCAACTTTTACTTTTAACGGTACGGTGAGCGGAGCTTCAGGCATTTTTGGCGAGATACCCCAGGGGACTCCAGTTTCGGGGAGCCTGGAAGTCACCGGGGTGGGGCCGGATCAGGCGCCTGGTGACCCGAATTTTGGCCGATTTGTGGTCAGCTTTGGCTTGTTCACTTATGACGTCGGGGACTTTGCCGGGGGAACGATCGACATTCCGAACGACTTCGGCGGTGAGATCCTGGTGGAGAAGACTCTGACGGAACTAACAGAAAATCTGAGAGTTTCAACCGTTAATATTTTCGAGACAGTGGAATTGAATTTGACAGGCTCATCCGGTTTTCTGGGCACTGATGAATTTCCGGGAGTGATCAACTGGTCGCTCTTTACTGGGGGCACGGGCCTGGTGACGCAGAACCTGATTGCCGTGGCGGGAGATCCCTTGCAACCGGAAGGCGACGCAATCACCTTCACGATTGACAACGTGAGCGACGTGCCGGAACCAGGGACCCTGGCCGTGGCGGGACTGGGGCTGGCCGTGGTGGCCTGGCGTCGTCGTCAGTCGCGGTAGGACGCATCGCGGGCGTCCAGCAGACGCAAGAGAGCATCGAATTCTGGATTGGGGCGACGGCTATAACCGTCGCCCCCTTTCGTTGACAGGAAGGCATCGCTGCGCTCGGCAGAGATGCCGCAGATTTCCGGGGGAGGAATGACAAGTTTGGCTCCGGTGGCCTGAGCGGCAAGCTGCACCTGACAGGCGCGCTCCAGCCGATACATACGAACGAAGGCCTGCGCTACCGTTTCGCCGCAGACGAGCAAGCCGTGGTTGCGGAGAATGAGGACGTTGTGCCTGCCAAGGTTGGCACCGAGGCGGGCGCGCTCATCGAGATCGAGCGAGGGGCCTTCAAAGTCGTGATAAGCAACCTGCTTGTGATAGCCGAGCGCATACATCGAGATGGGCAGTAAGCCGCAATCGAGAGCTGCAACGGCCATACCCGCAACAGTGTGGGTGTGAATGATACAGCGGACGTCGGGTCGCATGCGGTGGATCGCGGAATGGATCACAAAGCCGGCGGGATTGATTTCCTGGGCCGCGTCCCCGATTATATTGCCTTCAGCGTCCACCTTGACAAGGTTGGAAGCCTTCACCTCATCAAAGCGGTAACCGTAGGGATTGATCAGGAACTGATCTTCAGAGCCGGGGAGGCGCACAGTGGAGTGGGTCCAGATGAGTTCGTCCCAGCCGAAGTGGTGGATCAGTCGATAGACGGCGGCGAGTTGGAGGCGGAGTTCGGACTCGGATTGCGGCATGGCTTTTGATATCTTA
>CAZECF010000051.1:20996-34606 GCA_964510335.1 uncultured Bryobacter sp.
CAAAGTCCCGGCGATTTTTTATGGGGGCAGCCGCGGCTGCTTCCGCGATGCAAGTGATGGGTGCCAATGACAAGGTAAACCTGGCCATTGTAGGGCTGGGCGGGCGCGGCAGTGCGCACCTCAACATCTATTCGCGGCTGGATGAAGTGGCCGTGGTGGGCTTGTGTGATGTGAACCAGGCAGCGCGGGAGCGCGCCCAGGCCACACTGACACGCAACAGCCGGGAAAAGGCGCGCGAGTTTGAAGACATGCGCGAAACCTTTGCCGACCCCAAGATTGAGGCCGTGTCAATTGCGACGCCGAACCACTGGCACGCGCTAAGCGCGATCTGGGCGATGAAGGCGGGCAAGGATGTATATGGCGAAAAGCCGGCCTGTTACAACATCTACGAGGGTTTGAAGATGATCGAGGTGGCCAGGCAAACCAAGCGGATGATGCAGGTGGGTTCGCAGCACCGCAGCACGCCTTTCAAGATCAAGGCGATTGAGGCGCTCCGGGGCGGGCTGATCGGGAACATTTATCAAGGCAAGGGGCTTTGCTATAAGCGGCGGGCTTCGATCGGTAAAAAGGCCGACGAGCCGACGCCGCCAGGGCTGAACTGGGATCTGTTTCTGGGTCCGGCCCCAATGCGGGCTTATAACGAGTTGCGCTTCCGCTACAACTGGCACTGGTTCTGGGATACCGGCAACGGCGATATTGGCAACCAGGGCGTTCACCAGATCGGCGTGGCGCGTTGGGGCATGGGCGATCCGGGCTATCCGAAGTCTGCTTATTCCTATGGCGGTAAATACGCCTACGACGATGACCAGGAGACGCCGAATACGCTGACGACGAATTTTGATTTTGGCGGCAAGGAAATCAACTTTGAAGTGCGCGGCTTGCTGACCAGCGCTGAAGGCATGAAGCCCCCGCCGCGGCGTCCGCGTCCGGGCGAACCGGCCCCGGTAGCCACAGCACCCAAGGGTGGCGAACCGCTGAGCATCATGGTGGGCAACCTCTGGTATGGCACTGAGGGCTGGGCCGCCATGAACGATGAAGGCTTCCAGGCCTTCAAGGGTGAAAGCAATGAGCTGGTGCTGGATCTGCGCGCCGAGCGCGGCCAACCCGGCGGCGATTCTACATCACTGCACATGAAGAACTTCCTCGAAGCCGTACGGACGCGGAACCCGAAGACGCTGACCGACGGGCTGGATACGGCCGTGGTGAGCGCCAATTACGGGCATCTGGCGAATATCAGCTACCGCGTGGGCCGTAAGCTGACGCTCGCCGAAGGGCCGAAGTTTGTCAATGACGCGGAAGCCAATGCTCTGATTACCCGGAAGTACCGCAAGGGGTATGAAGTTTAGGCACTAAGCAAGTTCAACGGAAAAGCCGATGGAGCGGACATGCGATGCGTGCCGCTCCTTTTGCTTTTGGCTGGTGGGTTGCAAGCCGGGACGATGGTGTTCGGCAAGGAAGTGGAGCGGCAAGTGCCGGGGGTGATTTTTGAGGCGATTTGTGAAGGCTATGCCGAAAAGTATGGGCTGAAGCCTGCTGAGGCGGATTTAAAGGCACTGCGGGAAAAGCTGGGCTGGAACGGGGACCGGCGCGTGGACTTTGCATACCCGGTGTTGCGTGCCCTGAAGCTGAACCGGGCCTGGTGGGGGCGCCACGGGGGGAAACTGGTGTTGAGCGCCTTTGGCGTGCATCTGGCGACGGATGCGATGTTGCGGGAGCTGGAGGGGATGGAGAAGCGGGGCGAGGTTAAGTTTGATAGCGAGGCGGTGCGGAAGCAGTTTTTCTGGCACTACGAAAATTACGGTGGGGATGGGGTAGTGAAGGGGGAACGGGCACGGCAAATTTTGGCGAGTGAGCCGGGAAGATAGATTCAAGAAGTTCTCGATGAAGCCGATAAGCACAGCGACAGAAACGAGAATCCAGCGCGCCGCGGTTGTGTGGCTGGCTGGAGGAGAGAGTGTGAAATGGCGCCGTCCATTCAACCGCCCGCCGCGCCATCGGCGAGCACGCAGAGCAATATGAGAGAGTTTGGGCAGAATCTGGAGAGGCTGGCGCACGGAGTGCGCACCAGCGGGGTGGGAGCGCGCCCCGTAGAGCCGGCGGCCAGCGTGAAGCCGGCTGAAGTGGCAGAAGAAGTCCGGCGGGCTAGCGATAGCGTGACCGAGGCGCGCACCAAAGAAACGGGCCTGAAGGCGCTCGAAGGCTTACTGGGGCAGGCCCGCAGTCTGGCCTTTGCGTCTGTAAACGAAAGGGGAAAGCTGGCCAGGGCCGAAGATCTGGAAGCCTTTGCCGCAGTCGTGAAGCAGGCACGGCAAGTCGACGGTCGCCCTGACTATCTGGAGGGAATCGGGATCGGGGACTTCAAAGCCTCTCTCGGGGCGATTCAGGTGATTGACCGCTCATTGAGCGAACTCAGCGACCAACGCGGCTTGCTGGGGATCTTTCAGGCCAGCAAACTGGCACAGATAGGGAATTTGTTGCGGGGTGGGGTAGCGGGAGTCGTCTCCTCAAGCAGCGTAGTGCGAGACCGCGTGGTGGCCGTCAACTTGGCGGCCAGTGCGGCGGTGGACTTGGGCAAGCAGCCCGAGTCCAGTTTATTGGGAGACGGGAATGCGGCAGGGCAAATTCTGGCCTCGATGGTGGGAAGGCTCTAGATGAAGCAATTGGAACTGCTGGTCCAATTGTGCGATCAGGCCCTGGCAGGGATTGACGGTGGGCAGGTCGAAGATTTGCTGGCCGCCCAAGTGGCTGTTTATGGCGTGGCGCAAGGGGCGATCCCGGTGCGGACCGTGGCCGACGAGAAAGTGCTGTTGGCGTGTGAGTATTGCCTCAATGAGCTCTCGCAAGGGGAACGCGAGGGAGAGCGGGCAGCCGCAAGCGTAATCCGGGAGTTGCAGCGCGGCTTTCAGGCAGCACTGAAGCACGGAGTGGTATCGAGTGAAGTCAAAGATCTGGTGAATGTGCGGGCTTAGCTCGCACCGGGAAACCTCGATTCCCTGCCCTCCGTGAGGGCCCTGGCATTCCGGCTCAACGCGGGTACTTGGAGATTTCCGGGATTCGGTAGGGGCTGCGGTCGGCGAAGATATCGTCGAAAAGTGCCAGCGTTTGGGCGTGGACGTGGGAGTTGGTAGCGAGCAGGTGCTGGCTGGTGATGATGTGGTGCGGTGCGCCGTGCATGTCGGTGGCGATGCCGCCGGCTTCTTCCAGCAGGAGACGTCCAGCAGCCATATCCCAGGGGTTCAGGCCGAATTCCCAGAAGGCGTCAAGGCGGCCACAGGCGACATAAGCAAGGTCAATCGCGGCTGAACCACCGCGGCGAACGCCGTGCGATATCATCGCGACCTGGTAATAGAAATGGATGTTAACGTTTTGATGGCGCTGGCGGCTGGGGAAGCCGGTGGCATAAAGACTGGTCTCCATCGTGGGCGCAGTGGAAACGTTGATGCGTTCCCCGTTCAGGTAAGCGCCCGCTGATTTTTCGGCGCTGAACATCTCGTTGCGGGTGGGGTCATAGACAACACCGGCGATGAGCTGATTGTCCTTCTCAAGCGCAAGGGTGACGTTGTAGATGGGGAAGCCGTGCGCGAAGTTGGTGGAGCCATCGAGAGGATCGACATACCAGCAATAGCCGGATTCAGACTGCGTATTGTTGCCCTCTTCGGCAACGATGGCGTGATCGGGGAAGGCCGCCTTGAGTTCCGAGACGATGTGGAGTTCGCTCGACTTGTCAGCGATAGTAACCAGGTCTGCCTCGCCCTTGAGTTCGTATCCGATCTTCTGTCGGCGGAGGTCTTCAATGATGACGGCAGCTTCTCGGGCAATGCGGGCGGCTGTCTCGGCGTAGTGATTCATGCTTGGGTTGGAGCTTCTTCCCAGAGGTACTTGATTTCGTCTTTGCTGATCTGGATACTGGCTTCGGCCGGACGGGTCACACGGAGAACGTGGGCGTCGAAGATTTCTAGAGTGCCCGAAATGACGCGGCCATTGTGCATCTTGACCCCAATGGGTACTTTCGACTTCGCAAGCTGGCGGAGGTATGTGGTCTCAGCAAGTGTTTCCAGCGGCGCTTTGGTCTTGGCTTTGGCCATCAGAGGGTATCTTCATAGTAGCCAGTGCGGGCAGCCACCCGCAATCCGGGGCGGCCAACTTTGACTTCCAATTTGTGAAACCGGTTGCGTTTGCCCGTGAGGTTCTTCGGGTAGTAGGCGAGCAGATATTGGGTCCGCAGGTCGCGAAGAATTTCGTCGAACGCGAGCGAGAGCTTCTCATAGCTGGCCGGTTGCAGAACACGCCCGCCACTGCGCTCGGCCAGCAGTTGCATGGCGTTTTCACCGCCAACATTGCGCCCCGGGTCGTTGGTGATGGGCGTCACAAGGATGGGATAAACGGCAGCCTGCGCGCGCTGGGCGGCTATATTGGCGGCATTGAATTTGCTGATGCTGGCCGTGTCGCCCCCGTCAGAAACAACGACGATCACCTTGCGGCCTTCGCGGCCTTCAAGTTCTTCGCCGGCCAGGATGACAGCGTCATAGATGGCGGTGCCAGAGCCGGTTTTAAGATTCTTGACGGCTTTCTCCAGGCGCTCGACGCGGCGCGTGAAACCGGCAATGAGGTCCACGTTGTGATTGAAGCTGATCAGGGCGAGCTGGTCGGCGGGGTTGCCTTCAGCGAAAAGTGAGCGTGCAAAGCGGAGCGAAGCTTCCACCTCATACTTGAGGTCTTTGGCGACGCTGGCGCTGACGTCCAGCAGCGCAACAACGCTGAGGGGCTGGGAGGTGTACCGCTCGAAAATGGCGATTTCCTGTTCGATGCCTTCATCAAAGATCTGGAAGTCTTCCTTGCTGAGGCCGCCCTGGAGCTGGCCAAACTGGTCGCGGACGCTGGCAAGCACGCGGATCAGCTTCACGTCAACGCGGATGACAGTTTCCTGCGCTGCGGCGAGGATCGGCGCGAAAAAAAGGCTACGGCGGGTCATGGGCAGGACGCGAGACTTCAAACTTAGCAGACGCGGGAAAGGGCAGGCTCGGATTCAGGATTTCGCGCGAATCACGGAATCATCCCAGGCGCCATCCACCCAGACCTCGCCATCAACGAAGTATTCTTTCTTCCAGATGGGAACGGTTTTTTTGAGCCGGTTGATGCCATCCAGAGCCGCGTCAAAGCTGGGACGGCGATGGGGGGCGGCGGCGATGATGACGACGCTCGCTTCGCCGATTTCCATGCGGCCAAGCCGGTGCACCATAGCAAGCCGGGAAATGGCATGAGAGCTGGCGATCTCGACGCCGATCTCTTCCATGAGCTTGATGGCCATGGCTTCGTAGCATTCGTAATCGAGGAAGCGCGTAGCGCGGCCGCTCGAATTATTGCGGACGACGCCTTCAAAGGTGCAAATGGCCCCGTCGATGCCCTGGAGGATTTCGCGCGAGAGGGATTGCGTGTCAATCGTTTCCCGCGTGAGGGCGAAGATGTGGCCCTCGGGGGTGACAGTGCGGTGAGTGTAGGCAGTGCCGCCGCTGACCGGAGGAAGGAAGGCGATTTCGTCGCCATCGGTCAGGACTTCGCCGGGTTGGGCAAAACTGTGGTTTCGGGCGAGGGCAATCGAATCGGCAAGGCCCTCAAGCTGCGGATAGCGCGAAACGAAATGGGCAAAGAGCGATTCGACGGTTGAACCTTCGGGAAGGTCAACGGTTTGCTCAGGGGAGTCTGCGAAGTCCTTGAGGAGGCCGAAAAAGAGGACGCGGATCTGCATCTGGTTTCAGAGTAACGCGGCGCTGCCTGGTAAACAGCGCCGCGAGGAGAAAAACGCCAGACGGAGGAGACTAGCGTTTGCGATTCCGAAACCAGGCCAGCGCGGCAAGAGCAGAACCGAGGGTGGCCTAGGTGGTGGGTTCGGGGATAGCACTGGGGTCCGGGTCGGCTGGGGGCGGGGGGGCTACGGGCGGAGGAGGAGGATCAACCGGCGGCGGGGGCGGCGGGTCGTTTTCATCGGCAAAGCTTCCGGTGATGCGGAAGAAGGCCGAAGAGGAGAACAAAGGACTGTCGATCGCAATGAATTGCAGGTTGTAATTCGTGTTCGCCGTCAGGGCAATGGTTGCCTGGGCAAAGCTATTGTCGGCGAGACAACTAAGCGGTTCGAGACCACAACTTACGCCGGGATTGAAGGGGCTGCCCTGGGGAGTGACGCCGAGTGAGGCGCGGGAGTTATCCATGAGGATATTTTCGACGCGGAGGGTATCCCCCGGGTTTTGAGCATCGACGATTTCAAGCGTGCCTGCCTCGAGGAGACTGAAGGACCAGGGACTCGCACCCGGATCCACATAAGTATTTGAGCCGGAGCCGCCGGAAGAACCGTTGGTGGCGTCGGCATTGAAGTTCGTAATGATGTGATACCAGGTACCGGAAACGAAGGACGCAGCGTTCAGGGGCAGACTGAGCGCGACGGCCAACAGGAGAATCAGACTTCGTTGCTGCATGAACTGACTGTGCAGCAAAAGGGGGCCAAGAAACAATTGGGGCGAAGCCTTAGTAGATCAGGGCAGGTTCTGGCTTAGTAAAGTCACCTTAGTTTCTGGGTTGGCAAATTACTGTCCGGTTATGAGAGGAAATATCCCGGAAACGGACAGTTTGGACTCGGAGCCGGTTGAAAATCAGGGATTTTAGTTGGCAACAGACGTGCTGAGCGTAAGGGTGAGGAAATGGATCTCAGGCAAAATTCCGGGCGGGTTCTGGTGTGCGACGACCAGTTGGAAGTGCGCGAAGCCTTGCGGTTGCTGCTGAAGGGAGAGGGCTACCTGGTTGAAAGTTTCGGCAGTCCGGAAGAGTTGGCGGTGACAGCGAGGGAGAGCGATGCCGACGTGATTCTGCTGGACATGAATTACACGCGGGACACAACCAGCGGAGAAGAGGGCCTGGCCTTGATCGAAAGGCTGGCCGGCATGCCAGTGAGGGCGGCGCTGGTGGCCATGACGGCGTGGGGAGAGATTCGCCTGGCGGTAGAGGCGATGCAACGCGGGGCGAGCGACTTTGTGGAAAAGCCATGGAGCAATGAGCGGCTGCTGGGGATTGTGGCAAAGCTGTGTGTGTCGGGAAAGAAGGACAAGGGAGAGATGGCAGGGGCGCGGCGCGTGCAGGAGCAATTGTTGCCCCGTCATAAAGGTGCTGGGGGAGGGCTCGACTTCGCTTGCCGCTTTCTGCCGGCTCGGGAGGTGTCGGGAGATTATTACGACTTCTTCGCGAGGGGGCGCGGACAGACTGGCTTTGTGTTGGCTGATGTCAGCGGCAAGGGGATAGCGGCGGCGATCCTGATGGCCAATTTGCAGGGCCTGTTTCGAAGCCATGTACCGCGGGAGATGCAGCCGGAAGAAGTGCTGCGGGCGGTGAATCGGCAGTTTTATGGCTCCACGCCGCCGGAGAGTTACGCGACAGCGTTTTATGGGGAATTCGAGGAGAGCACGGGAGAGTTCCGCTATGTGAATTGCGGACACCCGCCGGCTTTGCTGCGGAAGGCTTCTGGTGAGGTGAGAGAGTTGGGTGCGACTGCGCTGGTGTTGGGAGCATTTCGAGACTGGCATGCGGAAACAGGGCGAGTGCGGCTTGAGGCAGGGGACCGGCTTCTGATCTATAGCGATGGAGCCGTGGAGGCTCAGAGTGAGGTGAGGGAAGAGTTCAGTGAGGAAAGACTGCGGGGGATCTTTGCCGCGACGGGGGAGCTGCTTTCTGAAGCAGCGCTGGCAGAAATGGAGGGGGCAATTCAAAAACACTCCGGGGCGGTGTTGTTTGATGACTGCACCCTATTGCTTGCCAGCGTTCGCTAGAATTGGAAGATTCTCATGACGAAAACCAGTAACCCCGCGGAGCTGGCCTTCATTTCGAAGCGTGTGCGGCGACACATCATCGAAATGATCACGGCAGCCAAGAGCGGTCACCCGGGCGGAAGCCTCTCCGCCGTAGAAGTCGTTGTCACCCTGTTCTTTGACACGATGCGCCACGACCCAGCCAACCCCAAGTGGAAAGACCGCGACCACTTCATTCTGGGCAAGGGCCACGCCTGTCCGGTACTGTATTCCACGATGGCCGAATGCGGCTATACGCCGGTGGAAGATTTGAATACTTTCCGGCAGTTGGGCTCGATCTATCAGGGGCATCCGGATGTGCGCTTCATCCCGGCCCTCGAAGCATCAACCGGCTCACTCGGCCAGGGGCTGAGCATCGGGCTCGGCATGGCGCTGGCGGCACGGCTCGATAACCGGCCAAGCCGGACTTACGTGATGCTCGGCGATGGCGAAATCCAGGAAGGCCAGGTATGGGAAGCAGCCATGTTTGCCAGCTTCCACAAGGTCGACAACCTGGTTTGCATCGTCGATTACAACAAGATTCAGCTCGATGGATTTGTCAAGGACATCATGCCGCTAGCCCCGCTGGTCGACAAGTGGAAGAGCTTTGGCTGGAATGTAATCGACATCGACGGCCATGACATTGAAGCAGTCCAGAAGGCATTTGCCGCTGCGGAAGCGGTCAAAGGGCAGCCGACCGTATTGCTGGCAAACACGGTGAAGGGCAAAGGCGTGTCGTTCATGGAAAACAATCCCAAGTGGCACGGAACGGCGCCTTCCAAAGATGAATGCGAACAGGCGTTGAAGGAGCTTGCATAATGGCCGTATCAAAGAAATATGAACTGAAGCTGGGTGCGGCAACGCGCGAGGCCTTCGGCAAGGCCCTGGCAGACCTGGGCCGTGCGAACCCCAATGTAGTGGTGTGCGACGCGGATTTGTCGAAATCCACCAACACGCACTTTTTTGCCAAGGAATTTCCAGAACGCTTCTTCCAGTGCGGCATCGCCGAAGCCAACATGGTAGCCGTCGGCGCCGGCTTGTCGGCAGCGGGCAAAATTGCCTTCGTGTCGAGCTTCTCGGCTTTTGTCATGAACAAGGGCTTTGAACAATTGCGCGTGACGGCGGCTTACCCCAATGTCAATTTGAAGGTCGTCGGTACGCATAGCGGCATCTCGATTGGCGAAGATGGCCCCTCGCAAATGTCGATTGAGGACTTGAGCCTCGCTTGCAATCTGGCGGGCTTTACGGTGCTGTCACCGGCCGATGATGTGTCGATGAACGCCGCGATCCACCTCGCAGCCACACACATTGGCCCCGTCTTCGTGCGGGCAGGACGCGTCAAGGTTCCCCACATTTACGATCCCGGCACGGAGTTCCACATTGGCGGCAGCTACGAATTGCTGTCTGGCACAGACGTGGCCATTCTCGCCAACGGACTGCTGGTGGGCGAGGCCATCAAAGCGGCAGAGTTGCTGGACGCAGAAGGCATCTCGGCACGCGTGGTAGATCTCTACAGCATCAAGCCGATTGACCGGGCAGCGATCGAACGCGCGGCCAAAGAGTGCGGCGCAATCGTGGTGGCCGAAGAACATCTGAAGGACACCGGCATTGGCACGCGCGTGGCGCAGGTGGCAGCCGAAACGACGCCTTGCATTATGGAGTTCGTCGGTGTCGATAACACCTATGCCGAAAGCGGCACACCGGAAGCAGTAGTCGAGAAGTACGGACTGCTGGCCAAGGATGTCGTGGCGGCGGTGAAGAAGGTACTGGCGCGCAAGAAGTAAATGTCTGAACAGGCGGGATTCGCGGAGCTGCTGCGGAGGCATGAAGAGCTAACGCAGCACTTCGCGCGCCTGTTGCATGATGATGCCGGCCAGATCTTGACGGCAATTGCCCTGGAATTGTCGGTACTGGAAGGTGTCGAAGAAGGCGAACGGGCGCGGTTGATGGCGACGCTCGATGATCTGTTGGAGCGCTTTCGCGATGCGCAGGCTGGCCTGGGAGCAGCGGCGGTAGCCAAGCGTGGCCTCGCAGCGGGATTGTCGCAATTGGCGCGGCACCGGAGCGATTTACGAGTGGAAGTGGTGGGGGTTCCGGCTTGGCCACTCGAAGCACAGATGGCGGCGTTTCGAATTGTGGAATCGATTGAGCCGCAGGCGGTGCGGGTAGATAAAGGTGAATTAAAACTTGAAGGTGGCCGGGTTTTGGGGGATTATGAACGGCGTCTGGCGGAATCGGGAAAATTGAGCCTCCCCGAAGTCGCGCCAAGGACTACAATCAAGATCTGCCATGCGAATTCGGGTGTTAATCGTTGATGATCATAAGATTATGCGCGACGGGATCAAAGCGATCCTGAAGACGGCTACGGATCTGGAAGTAATCGGCGAAACGGACAGCGGTGTTGAGGCCGTTCACATGGTGCGGAAACTGCGGCCCGACGTCGTCCTGATGGATATCAACCTGCAAGGCATGAGCGGCATTGAGGCAACGATGGAGATGGTGCGGCACAATCCCGATACGCGCGTCATGATGTTGTCCATGTACGACGACGAGCATTCGGTAGTAAGCGCGGTAAAGGCCGGGGCACGGGGCTTTGTGCTGAAGCGCGCATCCGATAGCGACGTGATTACGGCCTTGCGGACCATTGCCAACGGGGGAACTTATTTGAGCCCACGTGTGTCAGACCGGTTGCTTGATCGCATTCAGAAGGGCCGCCTCGATGAGGACACCCAGGCCTTGCCGCTGGCGGACTTGTCTCCTCGTGAGGTGCAGGTATTGCGACTGGTGGCCGAGGGCAAAACAAGTAAAGAAATTGCCGTCATGCTCGATTTGAGTGTGCAAACCATCCGGTCTTATCGCAAGGCGATGATGAAGAAGCTCAACGTGAGCAATGTCGCCGGATTGACACAATTGGCGATGGCCACCGGGTTGACGCGTCCCAATAGCTACGCCCCCGGTCCGGGCCTGCGAAGCGGGGAATGAGATATAATCTAGGACTTGCGTCCTAATACTCTTACAGCACTGATGGTGTTGTGGGCCCTTCTGTTACCAAATTTGGTACTAGCGGTGACCCACAAGAAGACAGCGGCCAAGCGGCCGGTCGCCGTAAAGCGCGTCGTCAAGAAGCGTACGGTAGCAAAGCGGCCCATGGTCAGAAAGACGGTTGTCCGGAAAACTGTTGCCTCCAGGAAACGGCGTACCACGACGATGGCGGCCCGCAAGCCGATGAATTTTGCCACAGAGCCGGTTCAAACCGAACTGCAAAGCTGTTCGCTTCATGATGGGCCACTCTGCTTGAATTGCGCCGAGCAGGCCCTCTCAACAGCTAAAGTCTTTACCGGGTTGCGGTATGTGCGGGGCGGAACCAACCCGAATGTAGGATTCGATTGCAGCGGCTTTGTTCAGCATGTATACGCGAGCAGTTGTGGGCGGCAATTGCCACGGCGGGCGCAAGAGCAGTTTGAGGTGGGTGAGGAAGTGGATAGAGCGGATCTGAAGCGGGGAGATCTGGTATTCTTCCGGGGTCGTTCAGGTTGGCATGTGGGTATCTATATGGGCGACAACCAGTTCATCCATTCGCCCAACCGCAGGTCGTCCATCAAGATCTCCTCACTCGATGCGCCGTATTACAAGAAATCATACAAGGGTGCGCGTCGGATTGGAACAGAGATTGCCCCGATGGTTGCGACCGATACGATTGCCTTTCCGGCAAATTGAAAATCTTCTGAGAATTTGAAGCGCTTGGGCGCACTTTAGCCTTACATGAAGGTGGTGCTGCGTCTGGATGGCAGCGCGTGGTGGACGCGGAGACTGGCAAAGGTCAACCCGGTTGAGGAGTTGACGGCAGAAGAAAAATTCCGAAGGCTGGTCAATGCAGCACTGGCAACCCCATACTATTCCCGGCGGGACCGGGCCGAAATGCTGCTTTCCGCACAAAGCCTCAACGATTTGCCGACACTGGGAATGCGGGACTTGCTCGATGCGCGGGGGAAGTTCCTGAACCCGAAAGCAGCCGACGCCAGAGCGATGTTGCGCTTGCCTTTCCGGACAGAGCAGGGTGTGCTGATCGGGCGAAAACTGCGGACCCCGCCGGGAGTGCAATTCATCGAAGAAGGCTGGCTGGGCCGGATGCATCTGAGCGAAACGCGGATGCTGGCGGCAACACCTGGCGCATTGCGGCGAATCATTGCGGCAGTGGAGGCCCGGGCGATGGCCTTGCCGCGGCTATCTGAAGCCGTGGTGGTGCTGCAGGGAGCCGAAGAGGGCGCCCTCTTTCCGGGCGAGCGGGACATGATCTGGCGTAGCCTGGGAGTGCCGGTCTTTGAACAGTGGCTCGGCCTCGACGGCGAGTTGATCGCCGCGGAATGTGGGATGCATCAGGGTCTGCATTTTCAATGTGGCCGTGCCGAACTCGAAGAAAAGCACAATGAATTGATTGTCACCAGTTGGTTTGGCTTGCGAACGCCGGTCTTGCGGTTGCGGACACCCTGGCAATCAGAGGTGGATACGCGCGTTTGCCGTTGCGGAGACGAGCGCCCCTTGCTCAAAGGCCTCGAATGGAAGCGCTCCCCAGGGGAAAGGCGATACGCAATGGCAGTGGCCTGATTGCACGCTTGACGGCAGCGCGCCGTCATACTGAATAGCAATGGCAGAGTATGTCCTGAAGTACGCCGATAGTCGCGGACAAGTTCACCAGGTTTCGGCAGTGGCGCGCAACGAGGCGGAATTGCGCGATCGCTACGCCCGGGACGGCTATCTCGTCTATTCGGTAACCACCAAGGGCGCCGGCGGGGTGCTCGCGCGCGGCGGCAAGCTGGACATGGAAAAGTTCCTGATCCTCAACCAGCAGTTTGTGACCCTGATCAAGGCGGGCCTGCCGATCCTGAAGGCTCTGGATCTGCTGGCCGAGCGGCTGACGGATGACAAGCTGCGCGGGCCGATGTCGGCCGTACGGGATGAAGTCAGAACCGGGGCGCTTTTGTCGAGCGCCTTCCAGAGCCAGAACCTCTTCCCCCCGATGTACATCACGACAATCATGGCCGGAGAGAAGGCGGGGAGCCTGGCCGAAGTGATGGAGCGCTACATCAACTACCAGAAGCTCGCGCTGAGTGTGAAAAAGAAACTGATCACGTCGCTGATTTACCCGGCGCTGCTCTTTTCGCTAGTCCTGGCCCTGATTGTGTTTCTCATCACCTTTGTGGTGCCAAAGTTCTCCGAGCTCTACAGCACATTGAACGCAGAATTGCCCACGCCAACCAAGATCCTGATCGCCATCAGCACCACGGCAAGTACCTATGTGCTGATGGGTTTCTTGAGCATCCTGGCGGCGGGTATCGGAATCTATTTCTGGTCGCGGACGCCGGCAGCGCAAGAAACCCTGGACCGCCTCAAGATGGGCTTCCCGATGTTTGGCGAGATCTGGACGAAGTTTCAGGTGGCACAACTGTCACGCGTCCTGAGCACTTTGCTACTGGGGGGAATTCCGCTCCTGCAGGCAATTCATACCGCCGGCGAATCGGTTTCGAGTGTTCTGATCCGCAAAGCGCTGGCCACGGCCAGCCAGTTGGTGCGCGAGGGGCAGCCCTTGTCCAATTCCCTGGCGAAAACGGGCATCTTTCCCGAACTGGCCGTCGACATGATGGAGGTCGGCGAGTCCACCGGTGCGCTGCCGGCCATGTTGGGCAGCGTGGCGGAGTTTTACGAAGAAGATGTGCAGAATAAGCTCCAGGCCGTGCTAAGCCTGATTGAGCCTGTGATTATGATCTTTATGGGTACCTTTGT
>CAZECF010000052.1:0-34598 GCA_964510335.1 uncultured Bryobacter sp.
TCCCGCTTCGACGCCTTCGCTACCGCCTTAACCCCTTGCTCTTTGTACTTGGCCTGCACAAAGGCATCAATCGGGTTCGCCGTCTTGGCCGGAACCGGCGGCCGCTGTACCGGCTGGAAAGACCACCACGTCGATTTCGATACCAGCGGCGCATCGGCCCAGGCCGCCCCACCGCGAATCCACTCGCGCAGCACGGCAACTTCTTCCGCGGGCAGTGCCTTCTTTCCCGGCGGCATCACTACACTCCCCTTGCGCTCCACCGCCTCAATCAGCTTGCTTGCCTCAGGTTTTCCGGGCGCAATCACTCCGCTCGCAATCACCGCAGCCCGGTCGCGCAAGTCCAGGCCACCCATCTTGGCATCGGCGTGACAAGTCAAACAATTGCGGGCAAGGATGTCGTGGGCGGTTTGGGGAGCGGCCAGGGCCGCCGAACCGAGAAGGAGAATCAACCAGCGGATCACACCGCAATTTCTATCAGAGCGCAAGACATTTAGCAAGCTTAATGCCATGCCGCAAGCTCCTTCTTTACCCACTCATTGCTCTTTGCGCTATGGCAGCTCAGACACGCATTCGGGCTCTCCTCCCGCCCGAAGCGCAGCAGCGGATCCGCCCGCGGGATGTCGTCAATCTGATGCGTACCCGCCTTAAACAACAGCGCATTCATGATCTTCGGCATGTGGCAATCCGCGCACCGCGTATTCTCATGCCGCGTGTGCCCCTTCTCGCCAAAGCTCGCCGGGTGACACTGCAAACACATCTGGTCAGAATCCGCCGGGTATCGCAAACTCTTCTCATTCACGGCTCCGGCCTTCGGATGCGGGTCATGACAACTCACACAACTCGCCTTGCCTTCCCGGTAGCAGGCCGTCCGCTCAAAGGCCTCCACCAGAAAGGTCGTCTCCCGGAAGCGGCCATCCCGGTAAAATGCCTTCCGGTCAAACTCGGAATAAGGCCGCCGCAAATATACCGGCGGAAAACCCTGCGGTGTTCGCTGCGCCGATTGCGCATGACACTGCGCACACACCGCCACGGATTCTTCTACCGTCGCCCGCTTAAAGCTGAATTCTGCGGTTGCCCCCTTGGCATGCGCCGCCGAAGGCCCATGGCACATCTCGCAATTGATGCCCGGCTCCAGCGACGCCTTCGCCGTCCATTGCGACGTATGGCAAGGCGCGCAGTTGGGCTGATATGCCGTCAGATCCCGAAACTGGTGAAAGGCCGCGATCCGTGCCCGCTCCGAACCCGGCGGATCGATGATGCGCCAATAATTGACCCATTGCTGATTCAGCCGGTTGTACTGCACCGGCAGCACGTGCAACTCCCCATTCGGTGCCCGCGTCGCATACGCCTGCTGCCACTTCGACCCGACCACCGCATCAATCGCATACCGCGCAAACATGCCATTTGGCCTGAGCAACTCAATAAAGTGACGGCCCTTGTCCAGCAGCCCGCGCGCCGGGTTGAAGGCCCCATCCTGAAACTGCCCGAGCGTCGCAAAGTCTCCAATGATGGTGTCGGAATTGGCCGCTTGTAGCATCCGGGCCATCCCCGTCTCCTTCCAGGCCAGCGTCTCTGCCTTGTGACAGGGCTGGCACGAAGCACTCCCGGCATAATCGGCCTTCCGCGGCACCGCTGGCTTTGCCACCGGCGGCGGCAAAGGATGCCCCAGCACCTGCTCAACCGTATCAAGCAACCGCGCCCGTACTTGTTGCCAATCTCTCGCCTTCACTCCAGCCGGCGCCTGAAAGATCTCAAGGTACCTCAGCGTGTCTCGTGCCTGCTGCCTCGCTCCTGCCAGATCACCCCGATTTCGCAACACCGCCGCCAGCGTCCCCGTCAGCAGTGGATTCTCCGGATAGATCCGCAGCGACTGCCGCGCATAGAAAACCCCCGTCGGATAGTCGTTCAATTCAAAACTTGCCCGCGCCGCCGCCTCATACGCTTGCGGCAATAGCCACGAATCCGGATATTGATTCAAAAAGGCCGTCGCGAGCGTACGGCGCGCTAGCGGATCAACCGTCCGCGCCAACTCAGCAAACGATCTTTCCACGGCACCTTCCGGTGTCTGCGCCAGAAATATTAAAAGAAAAAAATGAATCCCCATTGCCACCGCTCACTAGTTGATATATATTAGCCCCTACTCAAGGTTAACGTTGTATGAAGTTTTCCTGAATAAATCCCCGTCGCTTTGGAGGCTTTGTCCCCTATGATTTGGAAACTCTTGGCCGCGGCCAGCCTATGTGCCGCACTCACCGTATCAGCTTTTGCCCAGGCATCGTCAGCGAACATTAACGGTACGCTCCGCGATTCTTCCGGCAGTGTCATCCCCGGCGCGACCCTCACCCTGCGTAACGTCAACACCGCAGTCGAAGCTCGCGGCGAAAGCAATCAATCTGGTCTTTACACCTTTCTCAACATCATCCCTGGCCAGTACACCCTCGAAGTATCGAAGGCTGGCTTTCGGACCAACCGTCTCAGTCAGTTCAACCTCGCCGTCAACCAGACCGCAACCCTCGACGTCGTCATGGAAATCGGCTCGGTTGACCAATCGATCAACGTCGAAGCAATCGGCGCTGAAGTCCAGGCCTCCACTTCTGAAGTCGGTGCCGTCGTGGCCCGCCAACAGGTTGTCGATCTTCCGCTGAACGGCCGCAACTTCACACAGCTACTTTCCTTGACTCCCGGCGTCGCCCCCGTCAGCGTTTCCCAAAACACGGGCTCCGGCTTCGCCCACCCTGGCATTGGTGCCTTCATCTTCCCCGCCATCAACGGGCAGACCAACCGTTCCAACTTCTGGACGCTGGACGGCATCACCAACCAGGGCCTGATGCTCTCCACGCCCGCCGTCAACCCCATCGTCGACGCCATCGCGGAATTCAAGGTTCAGTCGCATAACGACCAGGCCGAATTCGGCGGCGTGCTCGGAGGCGTCGTCAACGTCGCCACCCAGAACGGCACCAATCAGCTTCATGGCTCGGCTTGGGAATATGTTCGCAATGACGCTTTTGATGCGCGCAACACATTCCTGCCGGCAGTCACCCCCTTCCGTCAAAATCAGTTCGGTTTTGCCGTGGGCGGTCCTGTTCGCATCCCCAAAATTCTTGATGGCCGCAACAACACCTTTTTCCACGGTGCCTATCAGGGATGGCGCTTCCGTCGCGCGAACAATGCTTTGTTCCGCGTCCCCACCGCAGCCCAACTCGGCGGAAATCTAAGCGATATCCCCAACCAGATCTTTGATCCCTTCACCACGCGCGCCAACCCCAACGGCACGGGCTTTGTCCGCGATCCCTTCGCGGGCAACATCATCCCGGCCAGCCGCATCCAACCCGGCATGCTCGCCTATGCCCGGGCGACCTTCCCCGTCGGTGGCGCACCCATCACGGCGGACCGCAATGCCCTCGACCCCTCGCCCTTCAGCCAGAACCAGGAAGAATACTCTTTCCGCATTGACCGTGTGGTCAGCGCCAAGGACAACGTCTTCTTCCGCATGAGCCATTCCCTGCTCGACCAGACAGCCTCCGGCGGCCGCCCCGCGCTCGCCAGCTTCCGGAACTTTGACGCTTACAATATCGGTACAAGCTGGGTCCACACCTTCAGCCCCACCACCGTATTGCAGGCCCAGTTCGGACGCTTGCAGAACGAAGACAACAGCGGCAACCGCTTCCGCAGCCTGCCTGGCAGCTTTGCCCAGGACGTCGGCTACAACCCGGTCTTCTGCTGTAACTTCCTCGACGGTCAAACCCTCATGCCCGCGCTCAATATCGATGGCTGGGTCGGCGGTGCCGAGTCCGTTTCCTTCAACCGTCCTTCTGACGTTTGGCAGTACAAAGCTTCGCTAACCAAAATCAAAGGCGGCCACCAGATCAAGATGGGTGGCGAGTGGAACAACATGGACTTCCTCGGTTCCCCACGCAACGCCAGCGCCACCTACCGCCCGCTTCAAACTGCCAATCCGCAGAGTCCCGGTGGTACCGGCAACCAGCTTGCCAGCTTCTTGCTGGACGTTCCGGATGCCGCAGGCTTCCGCAACCGTTCCACTACCGTCCGCCGCGGTGGCCATATGGGCTTCTTTGTGCAGGACCAGTGGAAGGTCAACCAGAACCTCACCATCAACATCGGTCTCCGCTACGACAAAACCTTCATTCCGCCACTTGGCCAGGAAGGCAACGACAATATCTTCACCGGTGGCTACAATCTGCAAACCGGCCAGTACATCATCCAGAAGCAGCCGGGCTCTTGCGAAGAGTTGGGCAAAGCGCCTTGCGTTCCCGGTGGGCGTCTGCCGGCCAATGTCTGGGTCGATCCCCGCGGCAAGCTCTATCACAATACGAATGACAACATTCAGCCCCGCTTTGGCTTTGCTTACCGCCTCGGCAACCGCACTGCCATCCGTTCCTCCTTCGGTATGTTCTTTGACAACTATGCCGCTGTCGTCCAAACTGCGCAGAACTACTCTGCCCAGTGGCCCAGCGTCGGCGAACAGTTGCAAGAGAACCTCAACAACCCGACGGCCGCCAATCCCACTCCCACTTTCCGTGGCATCAATCCCTTCCCCTCCGGCGCGCTGCCACAGGCAACGCCCTTTGAGCAGGTGCAGTGGTACATGGACCCCAACTTCCAGAACCCCTACTCCATGCAGTGGAACTTTGGTGTCCAGCACCAGATCGCCAACGATACCGTTCTCACGGTCAACTACGTCGGCTCCGGCTCACGCCGCCTCGACATCGGTGGTTTCTACAACGTAGCCACCACGCCGGGTCCCGGCAACTTCCGCGAACGCGCCCCCTTCCCCTACATCCGGCCCACTTACTATGACCGGAGCTGGGGCCGTGGCAACTACAACGGCTTGCAGATCCTCCTTGACAAGCGCTTCCGCAATGGCTTCGCTTACATGGTCAACTACACCTACTCGAAGTCGATCGATATCGCCTGCTCCGGCTGGTACGGTGTTGAAGGTTGCTCCGTTCAGGATCCCTACAAGTTCAACAACGACCGCAGCGTCTCCGGCTTCGATTTGACGCAAGTCGCCACCATGAACTTCGTCTATGACATGCCCTTCGGCAAAGGCAAGCGCTTCTCCACTAACAGTGCCGCGGACTACATCCTCGGAGGCTGGCGCGTCAACGGCATCATCCGTCTGAGCTCCGGCCAGCCTTACAACCTGCAGATCAATGGCGATTTGGCCAACACTGGCAACTCGAACTATCTGCGCTTGAACTTCAACGGCAACCCCAGGCTGGACAACCCCACCACGGGTCGCTGGTTTGATACCTCAGCCGTCTCCGCCCCCGCACCCTTTACCTTCGGCAATTCCGGTCGCTACCGGATGCGTTCCGACGGTTGGGAGAACTTCGACCTCTCCTTGTTCCGTGAAATCGGTCTCGGCTTCCTTGGGGAAGGCCGTCGGCTTGAGTTGCGTATTGAAGGTTTCAATATGTTCAACCATCCCGTTTATGCTTCCCCCAATGCCAACCTGTCGAATCAACAGCTCTTCGGTCGCGTAACCGGCACGGCAAATCAGCCCCGCCAGTTGCAGCTAGGTGCTAGATTCGTCTTCTAATGTTGGTTTTGTTATTGGTTGTAGCAGGCGCGGCATTTGCTCAAAGCGAATGCCGCGCTTTGCCGTCACCAGCCGCACAATTGCAGTGTGAAGTCACCGCTGGCGAAGCCCTTGTCGCCCGCAATGACCTCCCCGCTGCCGAGCGCACCTTCCGCGCCGTTCTGGCCAAGGCACCAAACCACTCCTCCGCCTTGCGCAACCTCGCGCGCGTCCTCATCCTCCGGGAGCAATTCGCCCCCGCCGCAAAAGTTCTCGAACGGGCCCTCACCCTTGAACCCCTCGAAATGGGGCATCACCTCGCCTTGGGCTACGTCTATACCGAAACCGGCGACTTCCCCAAGGCCATTGCGATCCTCGAAAAAGCCCGCCGCCTCAATCCCAACCTCGAGCCCATCCACACCGGCCTTGGTCGCGCCCTCGCCGCCACCGGACGCTTCTCTGACGCCGCAACTTCCTACGCCGCTGCCCTCCGCCTCAATCCCCGCAATCAGGAAGCCCGCCTCTCCCTCGCTAAAGCCCACGTCGCCCAAAAAGACTTCGACAAAGGCCTCCTCGAAATTGAAGCCTACCGCGGCCCTGAAGCCTTTGAAGCCACCTACCTCAAAGGCGTCGCCCTCCGGGGACTCGACCGCCTCGCTGACGCCGAAGCTCCCCTCCGCGAAGCCGTCCGCCTCAACCCCCAACACGGCGATGCCCACTACCAGCTCGGCTTCATCCTCGCCAAGCTCAACAAGTTCGACGACGCCCGCACCGCCCTCGAACGCGCCCGCAGCCTCCAGCCTGACTCTACCGACGTCCGCTTCCAGCTCGCCCAGGTCTATCGCCAGCTCAAGCTGCCCGATCTCGCCGCCGCCGAACTCAAGCTCGTTCAAGCAAAAAAACTTGAGGCCACTGACAACGCCGTCCTCACCGCCTCCCACCGTCAGGCCCTCATCGAACTCGAAGCCGGTCGCCTCACTCAAGCCGAGGCCCGCTTTCAGGAAGCCATCGCCTTGCCCGGCGCCGGTGCCGGCCTCCATTCCGATTACGGCGTCCTGCTCGGCCGTCTCAACCGCATCGCGGAAGCCGAACAACAGTTCCGCAAGAGCACCGAACTCGATCCCACTTCCGGCTTCGCCTGGCTCAACCTCGGCCTCATGCGCGCCGCCCAACAACGCTTCCCCGATGCCCACCAGGACCTCACCCAAGCCGCCCGCCTCCTCCCCGGCAACGCCAGAGTCCTTAGCGCCCTCGCCATGGTCTCCGGCCGCATGAATCGCTGGAAGGAAGCCATCGTCCTCCTCGCCAAAGTCGTTGAACTTGAACCTGCCTCCGCGGAAGCCCACGTCAATCTCGGCATCGCCCGGGCTGACCAGTTCGATCTCGCCGGAGCCCGCGAAAGCTTCGCTGAAGCCGTTCGCCTTGATCCCGCCAACGCCGCCGCTCAATACAACCTCGGCCGCTCCCTCTTCGATCTCAAAGACCTCGACGCCGCCCAGCAAACTCTCAACCAGGCCCTCACCCTCGACCCCGCCCGCTCCCACGCTCGCTACCTCCTCGCCTTCACCCACAAGAACCTCGGCGCGCCCGACAGGTCTTACGAGCTCTTACAAGATCTCCTGAAGGCCGAACCCAACCACCAGGATGGCCTCTTCCTCATGGGCCAGGTCTGCGTCCAATTGCACAAGCGCCCCGAAGCCATCGCCGCCTGGGAAAAACTCCTCACCCAAAACCCGGAACACCACGAAGCCCTCTACGCCCTCTCCCGCCAACTCCAGTCCACCGACAAGGAACTCGCCGCCAGGTACCGCGCCCGCCTCACCGCCATCACCGCCGCCCGCCAGGTCGCCGAACAGGCCGAAAGCCTCGGCAATTTCGGCTTAAGCGCTGCCGCTTCCCACGATTGGCCCCGCGCCGTTGAACGTCTCGAAGAAGCCATCGAGCTCTGCGGCAATTGCCGCGCCGAAGCCGGCCTCAAAAAGAATCTCGGCCTCGTCCTCGCCCGCAGTGGCGATCTGGCAGCCGCCGAACTCCGCCTCCGCCAGGCGAGAGAACTCAAGCCCGGCGACATTGAAATCGTCCGCGCCCTCGAAATGCTGCGTATGCGCGAAACTCGCCAGCCTTAACGTGCTACCTCTGGCTTATGGCATTTGAATCCCTCGCTGGTAAAAAGATCCTCGTCACCGGAGCCGCCCGCCGCATCGGCCGCGCCATCGCGATCCGTCTGGCCGCCGAAGGCGCCCAACTCCGCATCCACTACGGCAACTCCCGCGCCGAAGCCGAAGAAGTCAGCGCCCTCTGCGGCGGCGCACCCATCTTCCAGGCCGACCTGTCCAAAGTCAGCGAAATCGAAAAACTCTTCCAGGAAGTCGGCGAACTCGATTGCCTCGTCAACAACGCCGCCCGCTTCACCAAGATCAACCCCCTGCTCGTCACCGAAGCCGACTGGGACTTCATCCACTCCACCAACCTCAAGGCTTACTTCTTCTGCGCCCAACAGGCCGCCCGCTCCATGATGCAGCGCGAAGGCGGCCGCATCGTCAACATCTCTTCCATCGGCGGCATCGAGGCTTGGCCGGATTACGCGCACTATTGCGCCTCAAAGGCCGGCGTTATCCATCTCACGCGGGCGCTGGCGCGCGCATGGGCCCCAAAGATCAGCGTCAACAGTGTCGCCCCCGGTGCCATCCCCTTTGAAGAAGCGGAGACCGCTCCCCTGCAAGCTCTCAAGGCCCGCACCCCCGCCGGTCGCTTCGGCACCGGCGACGAGATCGCCGACGCTGTTCTCTACTTCCTCACGGCCACCAAATTCGTAACCGGCCAATTGACCATTGTTGACGGCGGCCTGACGCTGGCTTAACGGCGGCAGTGTCAACGACGCATTGAAGAACTCCCACGGCGCCGTCGTCGTATCCGGATACACTCGCGCCACCGTTGCCGTCAGCCGTGTCGCGGAATTCAAATTCGGCAGCGGAATTTGCCCCGCCCCATTCGTCCGCCCCAGCGCCTTGCCATTCAAGTTCACCTGCACCCCATCAATCGGCTGCCCGCGAAAATTCAACTGCACCAGTTGCGGATACAGCAACACAAACTCAATCGGCAAATTCAACACCACCGGCTGTATCGGTTCCGGCGGTCCCACCGTCAGCATCGTCTTCGCATAATCACTGGTCACCACCCGCCCCACCTGCGCCGACTGCTTATACTTCGCCCGGTACTCCTCCACCATGCTCAAACCATTGCCAGCCAGCAACTGCGCAAACTCCTTCGCCGGATAACTCTTCACCACCGACTTCGTCGCCGCACTCACCCAATACGTGCCCGCAAACGGCAACCGGATTGTCGGCGGCGTCCACACTCCCGACGAACGCAGACTCTTCCACCGCAAGTGAATATGCCCCGAACCAGCCAGCGGCATCTGCACCACGCCCGGCGTCGGAATCTCGTGCGTCGAGGGAACCAGGAAGAGACTTGCGAATAAAACTAGCACTTGTCCGTTAGATTATTCGATTTGGCCGCCGAAGTCAGAATTGTGATGGAATTATAAGTCTATGCAGCAGAACCCGCGCAGCCAGGAAGTCTATGACGTCGTAGTGGTCGGCTCCGGTGCCGGTGGTGGTACCGCCGTCCACGTACTCACCGCCAAAGGCCTCAAGGTCGCTCTCCTTGAAGCCGGCCCCGTGCTCAACCCCTTCACGGAATTCCTGGAGCACAAGATGCCCTATGAATACGATCACCGCGGCGCGGAAGAAGGCGGCAAATCCTATTTCGGCAAGGGCAAACCCTTCGGCTTCTTCTCCACCACCAGTGGCGGTTGGGAACTGGAAGGCGAACCTTACACCGTAGGCGAAGGCAGCCAGTTCAAATGGTTCCGCTCCCGCATCATGGGCGGCCGCACCAACCACTACGGCCGCATGTCCTTCCGCTTCGCCGAATACGATTTCAAGCCTTATGACAAAGACGGACTCGGCTTCAATTGGCCCGTCTCCTACCAGGACATCTCCCCCTATTACGACAAGGCCGAAGAGTTCATCGGTGTCTGCGGCACTCAGGAAAACGTCCCCTCCTGCCCCGACGGCAAATTCCAGCCGGCCCCGCCGCCGCGCGTCCACGAGGTCCTCGTCAAGAACGCCTGCGACCAGCTCAACATCACCTGCATCGCCAACCGCCGCGCCGTCATCCACAAACCCACCAACGGCCGTCCCGCTTGCCATTTCTGCGGCCAGTGTGGCCGCGGCTGTCAGACTGCTTCCGCTTACAGCTCCGCCCAGGTGCAAGTCTTCCCGGCCATGAAAACCGGCCGCCTCAAGGTCTTCGATCTCGCCATGGCCCGTGAAGTCCTCACCGACGGCAACGGCAAAGCCACCGGCGTTCTCTACATCGACAAGCGCACCCGCACGGAAAAAACCATCCGCGCCAAAGCTGTCGTCGTGGCTGCCAGCGCCTGCGAATCCACGCGCATCCTGCTCAACTCCAAAACCAAAGAATTCCCCAACGGCCTCGCCAACGGTTCCGGCCTCCTCGGTCGTTACCTCATGGATACGGTCGGCTTCGGCCTCTCCGGCTATGTACCCGCTCTCGAAGGCATGCCCCACTACAACACCGACGGCAACGGCGGCGCGCATCTCTTCATGCCCTGGTGGCTCTGGGACCAGCACAACAAACTCGACTTCCCCCGTGGCTACCACATCGAAATCGGCGGCGGCTACAGTCTCCCCGGCGTCGGCAGCTACCACGGTGCTGCCAAACGCCTCGGCTACGGTGCTGACATGAAGTCAAAGATTCGGGAAGGCTACGGCGCCTCCATCGGCTTCGCTGGCCGCGGGGAAATGATCCCCAACATCCACTCTTACTGTGAGCTCGACCCGAGCGTCGTCGACAAATGGGGCATCCCCGTCCTCCGCTTCCACTTCAAGTGGACCGACTATGAATGGAAGCAGGCCCGCCACATGGAGAAAACCTTCGCCGAGATCATCACCGCCATGGGCGGCCGCGTCTCGGGGCTCAGCGCCGCGCAGCGCGAAGCCAACGGCATCTCCATTCCCGGCACCATCATTCATGAGGTCGGCGGCGCGCGCATGGGCACCACGGCCAAAAACTCCGTGCTCAATGGCTACTGCCAGGCCCACGAAATGAAGAACCTCTTTGTCATGGACGGGGCCACCTTTGTCTCCAACCCTGACAAGAACCCCACACTGACCATCAACGCCCTCGCCTGGCGGGGCTGCGACTATCTGGCTGAGGAGATGAAAAAAGGCAATGTCTAACTTCGTGCAGATTGAAGAAACCCTCGACCGGCGCGCCATCCTCCGCGGCATCGCCCTGGCCCTCACCGCCTCCGGCACGCTGGAGTTGGAAGCAGCCCAGCATGTCCACAATGAGACTGGCACCGAGAAGGCCAAAACCGGCACTTACAAGGCCAAGGAATTTACCGCTTCCGAGTTCGCCACCCTGGGCCGTCTCGCGGAACTGATCGTCCCCGCGGATGGCGTTTCCGGCAGCGCCAAAGACGCCGGTGCCCCGGAATTCATCGATACCCTATCGAAGCAGAACGAAACGCTCGCCACGATCTTCCACGGCGGTCTCGCCTGGCTCGATGCCGAAATGCGGCAGCGCTACGGGCAGAGCTTCACCGCCTCAACGCCCGCCAACCAGACAGCCATGCTCGACCTGCTGGTCGCCGCCGAACGCTATGAAGACGAACGCCGCAGCGAAGAGCTCGTGTATCAGAAGGCTGCCGTGTACCGCGAATTCACCAATTACACGGTCAAGCGCGAGCACCCCCTCGCCGCCGGCGCCCGCTTCTTCGACTGGACCCGCAAGCTCACCGTCGACGCCTTCTACACCAGCCCCATCGGCATCAAAGACCTCGGCTATCTCGGCAACAAGGCCCTCTCAAAATACGAAGTCCCCAAAGAAGCAATGGACTACGCCCTCGCCCGCAGCCCCTTCGCCAAAGGCTAGGGATTGCCTCCGAGCGTCGACGCATGTATAAAGTGAACAATGCTTCTGCAATTCACCTTGTTGCTAGCCACAGTCTCGCTACTGTCGGCAAGCACCGGCCTCATGGAAACCAGCCGGATTGCTGTTGATTACGACTTTTCCGGAAAGCCCATCCCGAAGTGGCAAGGCGGTGCACTGCTTGTCACCGACGCTTCTTTCGGCTCTGCGGTTCGCCTCAGCGTGTTTGACAAAGAGGGAATCCGGATTCAAGACCACTGGTTTCAAATTGACGGCAAAAAACATCTGACAGTCCGGGACTTCACCCGCAGCGCCGACGGCACTCTGGCGGTATGTGGAAGCATGGTGGACTTCGCCGGGAAAAGTGGAGCCTACATCGCCTTCATTCATCCGACCGACAAATCCGTCAACCTGGTCCAGACCAGCCCCTTTCAGCCGATGCGGATGACTGCTACTGCCAACGGTGCCTTTTGGGTAGCGGGTTATGAAACCAGTCCCCTTCCGCCCGGTGCAAAGCCAGGGACCTCGCTCGCAGAAGCCGTAAACAAAGACGCCTCCCTCTTTCGTCACTTCGATAAATCGGGAAAGCTCTTGCTCTCTTCCGTGCCGCACAGCTCGGTAGAAGATCCGATTTCGATGGCCCAGCCTGCTTCCGTTTTTGCCGAGATCGGGAATGAAATCATCTGGTACACCAACCACTCCCGCCAGCTATTCGCCATCTCGCAAGATGGATCATTTACGGAGGTCAGGGATTTGGAACTGCCAGCAGATCAGCACCAAACCGGATTCGGCATCTCGGCAAAAGGCGAAATCATTGTCAGCACACTCGGCAATGACTCGTGGAGTGTCCTGAAGCTGATGCCCTCCCGCCGCCACTGGCAATCGCTCGCCCAAGGTGTCAAGGGGGATCGAAGCAATCCGCCAATCATGGTCATCGGCTCGGAAGGAAACGCCATCACCGCCCTCGGCGGCGGCAACACCGGCATCCGCACTTTTCTGCTCGTGGATTAAACTCTCAGCCTTCACTAAGGCAACTGGTCCAGGCTGACTGCTCGCGCACTTCCATCCGGATCGCCTGCTCAGGCTCTGGCTGCTCAAGAAGCTATGGCAAGTGGGAGCTGGCGACACAGAACGTCTCTACGCCGATATCTGCATAAAGTACGACGTTATGATTGCCGGGCCTGGGAGCAGAGGGGCTTTCGAGGAAGAACTCTATGCAGATCTCGGGGCTCTCCGCAACAGCCTTCGCAGATTTTGTATAGAAGCCCGCTGCGGCTGAATGCCGCGATACCTTTGCCGATGTGGATGGCTGGTAGCTTCAACATTCCCGTCGCGTCCGCTGGTTTCCGAAAACCACCAAAAGATTCGAACCCAAAACCCTCGGCGGCCAGGTGGGCACTTTCGCTGCCGTGAATGTTGAGCAGGTCAGGAATTGGGTGCCGGAGATTCAGGTCACCGAAGCAGACCTCGTTCGGGAATTGGCAGTCTTGCCGCAGGCCGGTACACCACTGGATGCAGCTGAACTAGGAAAGCGCCTGTTCATCGAGGGCCTTCCCAGCGAATACGTTGATCGGCTGATGGCGACCCTCGCGTCGCTTCAGCGCATCGCCGCTTGGTACTCGAACGAGACCAAGCGCCCGGCAGGTCGCCCGTCTGAACAAGAGACTGTCTGCTATCTCGTTATTCCATTCTTGTTGTCCCTCGGCTGGTCGCAACAGACTGCTGCCGTGCAATGGAACTACGTGGACGTTGAAATCCGGACGAGACGGTTGTGACAGGCTGATCGTCACCGATGGAATCCGATATGCCTTGCATCGCCGCGAAGGCAATGTTTTCAGGATGGATGCATACCTCAACATCCTCGATATGCGTGACGATGACCCAATCCACAACTGTGCGGGAGCTGTCCAGGCCGTGCTTGGAATGGCTCGCTGAACGGCCCCCGCAGGGCGTGAATCATCCGGATAACTGACAAATAAAGGGAGGCATCAGAATTAAGGCTATTGGCCCTGGCCCAGCGAATAGCCCGGCTCGCCATCGAACGTGCACAAGTTCTCCGTCTTGATCACGTCCAGCCCCGTATCGCACAGTGCCAGCAGCAACTCGGCGACATCGCGGTGGGTCACGGCTGCCCCGCCCGATTCAAACCGGCAGCGCCAGTGATCCGTGCAGAAGGTCTCGGCAAAGCCGGCCGGCCACACCTTCACCCCCCGGTTCGTGATCATCTTCAACGTCAACCGGTCACGATTCACCGTCTGCAGCTTGCCTGCCAGTTCGTTCGCACTTTCCCCCGCCGCATGCAGGAAGACGTCCACGCCCACAATCTCTTTCTTCGCCGCGGGCTGCCTCACCCACGCCTGTTTCGCACGCGGAGCGGCCGGCTGAAACTCGGCCGCCTTCAGCGTCGCCGGCACCTTGCCCAACCGCGCAATCACGGCATCGGCAAACTCCGTGGTGCCTACCGCTTCCCGGCTCACGCCCGGTGTATAGATGTCCGCCGTGTGAATTCCGTCTTCGAGCGTCAGCAGCAGCGCATTGCGCACCTTCGCTGCCGCTTCCGTCTGCCCGATATGCACCAGCATCAGCACCGCTGCCTGCAGGAGTCCGGTCGGATTCGCCAGATCCCGCCCCGCAATGTCCGGCGCAGACCCGTGTATCGCCTCAAACATCGCAATCGAATCCCCGATATTCGCTGACCCGGCTAGTCCCACCGATCCGGCAATCTCCGCCGCAATGTCCGAGATGATGTCGCCATAAAGATTGAGCGTCACGATCACGTCAAACCGCGAAGGCTCGCTCGCCAGCTTCGCCGCGCCAATATCGATGATCATGTGCTCGGTCGCAATCCCCGGATATTCCTTCGCAATCTCGTCAAAGACTTTGTGGAAGAGGCCATCCGTCAGCTTCATGATGTTGTCCTTCGTGAAGCAGGTCACCTTCTTCCGCCCATGCCGCTCTGCGTACTCAAACGCATACCGCACGATCTTCTCGCAGCCCGGCCGCGTCACCAGCTTCAGGCACTGGTACACCTCATCGGTCTGGCGGTGCTCAATCCCCGCGTAAAGATCTTCTTCGTTCTCGCGAATGATCACCACATCCATCCCCGGATGCGGCGTCGCCACAAAGGGATGATATGCCTCCACCGGCCGCACATTCGCATAGAGCCCCAGCGTCTTCCGGATCGTCACATTCAGGCTCTTGAAACCTCCGCCCTGCGGCGTGGTGATCGGAGACTTCAGAAAAACTCCCGTGCGCCGCAGCGAATCCCAGGATTGCGGCTCAATTCCCGCGCTGAAGCCGCGCTCATAAACAGACTGTCCAATTTCAATCTCATCGATCTCAAGCTGCGCCCCGGCAGCTTTGAGAACTCGGAGTGTGGCATCCATGATTTCGGGCCCAATGCCATTGCCGCGTGCGACAGTGATGGCCGTGGAGACCGTGGGTTCAAGCAGTGCAGAGGAGTTGTATGGAGAAGAGTGAGTCACGACTTATAATATACGACATTTATGTCGTGTCTTGCAATACGCCATTCAAAAAACTTACGATGAATGCGTGGCCGCCGACTGGACCTTTCTCACAAACCACAGCCATGTGCTGCTGTCGATTGCCGCTGCTCCCGATCTCACCCTGCGAGAAGTCGCCGTTAAGGTAGGGATCACCGAGCGCGCCGCGCAGCGCATTCTGGCCGACTTGATTGAAGGTGGCTACGTCGAAGCCGAACGCATCGGCCGTCGCAACCACTACAAAGTAAACGGCAACCTGCCGCTGCGGCACGCCATTGAAGCCGGCAACTCCGTCAATGCGCTGCTGGCGCTGGTCATGCCTATCGCTTCGCCTCGGGCACGGCGAACGTAAAGCTCGCCCAGTAGGACTCCCAGTCGTGGCTCGCCTCCTTCACCGGCACCATATGCACTGCATGCAGCCGCGTCGGCCCGCACTCCTCGATCTCAATATCCAGCCGGCCCTGGCCGTCCGTCCTCCCCGCGATCTTGTGCCCCTTGCTGGCAATTTCGATCTGTACTCCCTCGAGCGGCTTGCCCTCAAATAGCACTTGCACCGGCAGCTTCGCTCCCGGCTGCGCCTGCGCCGGATCCGCCAGCGGCACGATTTCAATCTTGAGCCCCAAAGCCTTGCTGTACTCGCCCTTTGGCTCACCAGCAACAACATAGGTCTTGGCGTACTTTGAATACAGTTCGCGGCCCTTGGGCGCTGCAAAGTTCTGCAGCACCTGGTTCAACCCTTCCTCTTTCAAATAGGCCCGGAACTTGTCCGCCTCCATCTCGATCAGGCGCGGCTTCGAATGGATCGCAAAGTATTGGCCCCCCGGTCGAACCGTGACCGGCGCGTACGTGGCTTTGCCCAGCATGCGCCACTCGGTGGCCGTCAGCGATACAATCCTCGCCGGGTCAATCGGCTGCTCCGAGGCAGGGAAGCTGTCCCCCGTATGCGCTGACAACAAGAGCGGAGCGCCGGGATCCGGGTTAAAGGTTTTCGGCATCAGATAGAGGTCGTGAGCCGCCAGTTGAATTGCGATAGAGAAAAGTAGCAGAGGGCGCATCTTGTTTTTCCAGTTCCTTGAGTCTTAAAATTTCTGTCTTGATGAGAGCGGCATCTGCCGCGAGCTGCTGTTTGCGGAAGACCCGCGCAAGGTCTTCCAGAACTGCAATGCGAGTGCTGCGCTTCGATGCCGGAGTCGCCCGGTACACCTGGCTCAGCAGATCCGTGGCTCCCACCAGATCTTGAAAGGCCTCGCGCAACAGTGCCGCCTCCCAAAGCCCCCCCAGAAACTCGGGCCGCAGATCGAGTAGCCATTGGGTTTGTTTCTCTGCTTCCGCCAGTTTTCCAAGGAGCCGGTAGGCTTTGGCGAGCGTCAGCCCGAGCTCATAGTCGTCGGGAGCCTTCACCACCAGCGGGCTTGCCAGATCGAGCGCAGTTTGAGCCTTGCCGGCTTCGATGGCAGCCCGGGCCTGAGCCTTGCGCTGGTCGAAGTCGGCTGGCGGCTGGGCGTGTAGAAACACGCCCAGCGTCAGCAGGAGAAGGAGCCGCATCATAGGCTCCTAGCGAATCGGTCCGCCCCCGGTCTCACCCGGATCGATGTGCCGGCGATCCCGGCCCGAAGGGCAGTCCGCGAGATAGGGAAACTCGGTGCGCAGCGTCGCATCATTGACGTTCACGCCGTCCCCGAGCTTGTTGTTGGGGAACTTGTTGAAGCCCTCCGCCAACACACCACCCACCACCGCGCGCAGCGCAATGTCGGTGACGTCGTCCATCAACCTTCGACCATTCGGATAGCCCGCCGCATCCCCGGCCAGCAACCCAAGCCGATTGGCCATGGCCGGCGGTGTTGCCGGAACACCCGTGTTGAGCCGCAGCAAGTCCGCAATCGGCCCGCCCGGGGTGCCCGGTGCCGCAATCGGCGGAGCGTAGGTCACCAGCGGCACCAGGTCCAGACGCGGCGCTGCCGGGATCTCCACAACCCCTCCAGTAGCGGCATTCACGATGCGGGCCAGTACCGGGTCCAGCGCAAAGCTGGCAAATTCGGCATCGTCCTTCGGCTGCGACATCGAGAACTTGTCCTTGAAGCCCGTGCCGACCAGCAGCTCATTGAACAGGGGCTGGCCCATCCGCTGCACCTGGCGCAAGTCCCCCAGGCCCACCAGCGGATTCGGTGACCGCCGCACGGTGAGACGCGGGCGGCTCGTGGTGCCCCAGGCCCCAATGGTTGCCGCCGGAGCCGTAGCTGCTTCCACGCGTCCGGTCGAGGTCAGCATTTCAATCGGTACCTCGATCGCGATCGCGTTCACGGCATAGCCGGAAACCGTGTCTGAGGCGAAGTTCTGTGCGGCCCGATCTTCATCATCGGTAAGCACTGCCGGGATACCCGAACCGAGCGTACGCAGATTCAAGGTATCGAAGGCAGCACCAAGATCAATAAAGAAGGGGTCGTCCACAGTTCCCGCAAACACGTTGATCCCATTCGGAAGCTTGTATGTCCCCGCCTTGAAGAGCGCCGGATAGTCAATGGTTCGCGGACCGGCATTGGCCGGCACGGCATAAAGCGGTGTGCCGCCTGTATTGGTGAAGGTCGTCGCGTTGTTGTTCTTGATCATCGTCACCCGGTAGGGTTGACGCTGGCCCAGGCCGGGGCTGTCAAAATCGCGAATCTGCGGCGGCACAATCAGGGCACCCGGCGGCACCGGCGCGGGGGAATTGGCTGGCGTTGCGATGCCTTCGCCCGCTCCAGCCATTGTGGTGAACAGGCTCGGCAGGCGCTGCTCGATGTCGAACTGAAACTGAAAGATGAGGTCTTCGACCGCGTCGTGGTTGTTGTCGATCTTGATCTCGTACAACACACCCGGGTCGAAGGGGAAGTAGTTCGGACCGTTGGCTGGTTCGAGCAGAGGATCGACGCAGAGGATGAAGGTGACCTTGGACGGCCGTTGGCCGGAGGTCTGACTTGAGTTGTAGCTGACAAAGGCGAAAAAGTCGGTGATGTCAGCCTTGTGATCGAGGGCCGTAACAGGCGCCTCGCGGTGGTTGGCGGCACTCAATGGCGCGAGGCCCAAAATAAGCGCGAGCCCGGAGGCAATTACGGATTGAATGTTGCGCATGGGGTTGAGAGAAAACTCCTTTCCCCCTGCACTACGACCCGGCACCGAAACCGGATTGAAAAATTAAGCGGACTGGTAGAGTTCAACCAGCTTGGCCAACTCGGCCTTGTGATCTTCCCGTACCGCACAGAGCGGCGGACGTGCCGGGCCGGCGGGAATCCCCATCATCTC
Source organism: uncultured Bryobacter sp. (assembly GCA_964510335.1). Lineage (GTDB taxonomy): Bacteria > Acidobacteriota > Terriglobia > Bryobacterales > Bryobacteraceae > Bryobacter. The sequence goes on from CAZECF010000052.1 coordinate 18,286, forward strand.
CATCATTTCCTTCATCACGGTCACTTCGTAGCCGCGCATCTTGTCGCGTAGTGCGTAGAGAGGATGCACATACTGGATCAGGATCTCGTTGAGCTTGGTGAAGTCCTGCGCCTGTCCTGCCGCCGCAATGGCGAGCGAGATCTTGGGGCTGATGTTGGAAATCGAACTCGTATAGGCCTGCACGCCAATGGACCAATAGCCACCCGCGCAATCGTCACCCAGGCCGCCAACCCAGGCCAGCCGGTCACCCAGTTTGGCCATGATGCGCTGGTAGGCCCGGATGTTGCCCTGGCCATCTTTCCAGATCTCCAGGCTCGGCACGGCCTCAGCCAGCCGGGCCACCTGATCCGGCGTAAAGGCCGCCCAGTCCCGTGAGTAAAGCGCTAGCGGCAAGCCGGTCGCGTTGGCGATGGTCTTGTAATAGTCAATCCAGCCTGCCTCGGGCGCGTTGATGTAGTAGGGCGGCATCACCAGCAGCGCGTCGGCGCCTGCCTTCTCCATCCGGCGGGCCATGTCAGATCCCATTACCGAGTTGTAGCCGACCCCGGCCACCACAGGCATACGGCCTTCCGTGGCCTTGACTGAAGTGGCAACCACGGCTTCGGCCTCTTCCGGCGTCATCGAGTAAATCTCGCCCGTGCCGCCAGCGGCCACAATCGCGCAATAAGGATGCTGCGTCATCTCATCGACGTTCTTTTCCAGAGCGGCGAGATCGAGGGAGAGGTCTTGTTTGAAGGGCGTGATCGGGAACCCGAATACGCCGCGGAGTTGGTCGCGTAGCTGAGCCATGAGGACTCTTTACTTTATCGCAGAAAGCCCGCTCAGGCAGCCGGAGCGAAGAGCTGATCGATCAGCGCAGTCGCTTCGTCGCGAAGGTCTGAGGTCAGTTCTGGCGGGTCTGAGTAAACGTGGGTGGTGGGGGTCAGGGTTTCGATTTGCTCAATCACTTCTGAAGCAAAGGCCAAGGCGGTTTCTTCGCTCACCTGCACCGGAAATGCTGCCGCGAGAATCATGCCGCTCGAGGGCATTTGGCAAAGTACCAGGTCTTGACGGCGTCCCCGCTGAAAGTGGAAGCTATGCTCGCCGGCACCCAGCAGCCGCCCGAGTTCGGAGCCGGTGGCAAAGGTGGACGCGACGATCGGGCCAATCGAAGGGGAAAGGGCCTGAGAATCCCTGGCCGCTCCCGCGACAACTGTCCCGACGCGGCTGACAAGGAGCACCTGGCGGCAGTTATCCTGCCCCAGCGCGTCTTGAAGAATACCGGAAAGGCTGGAGTTTGTCATATCGCTCATTCGAAATAGAACCTCGCGAGAGATGGCGATAGCCGAACTGCCATCTGCCGGCATTGGATCGCTCTTTCGACTTGCCCCGTGCGCTCAAAGAGGTCTGCCAGATTCAGGAAGGCCTCGCCGGAGCCGGGCTCGGCGCGCAGTGCGCGCTCATAGTAGTGAAGCGCGGCAGGAACCTGATCTTTGCCCTCAAAGGCACGAGCAATCCGGATGCTGATCGGAGCAAGCGGGAAGCCGCGGTTCTGGAGGGTCTCGAAGGTGGAGACAGCTTCGTCGAGCCGGTCTTCTTCGATCTCCAGCCCGATCAGCGCTTCGGCTGCCTCGCGGCTGGCAGGCTGCTCGCGCAGAGCATTCTCGAAGATGGCGCGGGCCTGATCAAAGTTGCCAAGCCGCTGCATGGCCAATCCGAGGTTGAGTCGGGCTTCGGTCCAGTATTCGTTCTCTTCGCAGCAGGCATTGAAGTGGCGGGCGGCTTCATCGGCCCGACCCGCTTCGAGGCAGTTCAGGCCGAGCCGGAAGCGAAGTTCCGGGGTAAAGCCGTCGAGCCGGATCAGGTGCTGCGCGGCGGCAATCGCTTCTTCATTCCGGGAGGAAAACTCGGCTGCCAGGAGGTAATTCCACCAGGCGTTGGAGTTGTCGGAGTCGATGCTGGTCAGGTAGGCCAGGTGCTCCGCTGCGGCTGCGTAGTGCTCCTGGCGGATCAGCAGGCTGGCCAGGTTGTATCGCGCTTCGCGGTGATTGGGTGAAGCCTCAAGGCATCGCTCGTAGTCAGCGCGAGCAAAATCAACATTTCCCATCTGTTCGAGTGCGTAGGCCGTATAGAAGTGAGCGGCAGGTTCTCCTTCGGCAACCCAAGGCTCGCAAGTTTTGATCAGGCGGTCCCAATCGCGTGCGGTGGCGAGATCGTGGAGTTGCCCTTCCCAATCGGGCGGCCGTGACGGCTCCGGCGGAGGGCCGAGCAAGGCCTGCGCGGCGCGAATGCCTTCCTTTGCGACCTGGTTACCGGGGGAGCGGGACTCTACCCCCTTGAAGACATTGAGCGCTTCCTCAGGCTGGTTGAGGTGGAGCCGGCAGATACCGAGCGCAAGGGCTGCCTCGGTCCAGTCGGGATGCAGTTCCACCTCGGGTTGCAAGAGTTCCGCACCCTGTTGCCAGCGTTCCAGCCGTTCCATGCAAGCGACGGTCTGCACCAGTAGTTCCGGTCGGGTGGGGACGAGTTTCAACAGGCGGCAGAAGGCGTCGAGCGCTTCTTCGTACTCTTCGAGAGCGAGGTGAAAGTGGGCCAGAGCTTCCAGCTTGCGCGCCGCAATCGCGGCCGGGGATTCACTCGGCAGGCTGGCGGGGACGAAGGATTCCAGTACTTCCCCGTTCCGCTTCAGCGGCATCTCGATAATTTTGGGGGCGCGGGCAGCGTTCGCCATGATTTAGCTCACCTTGCTTTCCGGGCGCGGCGGCATCGCCGGACTCAATTGGAAGAGGGAAGGGAAGGACACGGGCGGAACGTAGCCGTTGGAACGGCTGGCACGCCAACTGGGGCGGAAGTCTTTTCGAGTGGCCGCGGCGGGCAAATGAATTTGCGGCTGCCAGTCTCCCGATGTGCAATCTGTAGCAAGCGGCGAGTTGCCGGCCAGCGCCCGGGCGTGAACCAGGAGCGTGTCCCCAAACTCCTCAGTGTCAGCACCGTCCAGATCGAAGCGCATCAACGCGCTGATTGTCAGCGGCACCTCGACGGAAGCAGCGATCTCCGGTACTTGCGAAACTACTCCGGCTGAAAGGTTGGGAACGGCACCTGACTCGGGAAGAATCGGGGCCCACTCTTCGGAACTGGTAAAGGAAAATATCTCTTCGGCATTCGGCAGAAGCTGCCAGCTGGAGCTCACCTGGCTGGCCGCATAGGGGAAGCGGAAGCGGGGGCGTGGCGTAATTTCTTCACGCTGGCCAAGGGCGGTATGGTGTAGCGATGTGCTGGTTGCCTCATATTCCAGCGGCAGGACATCGCTATCCAGAACGTATTCAAAGGCGGCCGATGGGCCGGAGGTGTTCGGGAGCCGAAGGTCTGGCGACGTCTCGAAGGGTTCGTCCTCGGCAGGCGGAAGTTCCGGCTCCGGGAGCGCGCTCGAAGCAAAGAGCCCCTCGGGCGCAATGGTGAATTCTTCTTCATCTCGCGGGAAGCTCAGTCCGCGAGACAGGTCCTGCAGGTTTGGCGTGCAGCAGTCGGCCTGTACGATGATGGCGAAGCTGGCCGGGGGAATCAACGGGCGCGAGACTTCGAGTGCCGGGGCGGCGTTGGGGTAATCGAAAATGTATTCTTCGTTCAGCGGAGCCGGCTCGGATGGCGGCTTCGGAGCAGGCGGCGGTGGCGGCGGAGGAGGTGGTTCTGGTGCGGGGGGCGCAGCCGCTGTTGGAGCAGGCATCCTCGTTGCTGCCTCCAGCCCCAGCAGTGAGCGCGTGGGAGGGGGCTCGGGAGGATTGACAAGGTCATTCAGGGACTTGACAGGCGCCTTAGCCTTGGAACCGAGTCGCTCAATCAGAGCTCGTTCCAACTCGTCCTGGTGGGTACGCAAGTGCTCTTCGCTACAGAACGGAGTGTCCTTGTAGCGCGAGAAAAAGCCCAGTTTTTTGCCGCAATAAAGACAGGTCATGGTTTCGTCGGACAGGACTCAAACAGTAAGGCTTATAACCACCATAGAGTTCCTGCTCTGGGAATGAAATCGGTGTTTTCCCTTAGTTGCTTTAGGGCGGTTGGTAGGATCAGAGAGTGATTTGGAGAATTTTTCTGGCAACGGTGGCCGTTGCGACTTCTCTGCTGGCTGACGACATTCAGTCCTACGTCTGCCGGAAGGCTCCTAAGCCCTTGATAATAGATGGGAAGATGACAGAATCCGCCTGGCGGCTCGCTCCCTGGACGCCCTATTTCATCGACATCGAGGGGAGTGCCAAGCCGAAGCCACGCTTCCAGACCCGCGCCAAGATGCTTTGGGATGACCAGTATTTTTACATTGCCGCCGAGATGGAAGAGCCCGACCTCTGGGCCACCTACGACAAGCACGACATGGTGATCTTCCATGAGCATGACTTTGAAGTTTTTATCGACCCGGACGGGGACGGTTTGCACTATTTTGAATTTGAAATGAACGCCCTCAATACGGGTTGGGACCTTTATCTGGCCAAGCCTTACAAGGATGGCGGCAAGGCGGATGATGGCTGGGAGATGCCTGGCCTGAAGACAGCAGTACACTTGCGGGGGACCCTCAACGATCCGCGCGACCGGGATCAGGGCTGGACACTGGAAATTGCGATGCCCTGGAGCGCCTTCAACCGGGGGCCGCGGCCAGCCGTGAAGCCGGAGGCGGGCGAGGAGTGGCGGGTGAACTTCTCTCGCGTGGAATGGCTGCTCGACGTGGTGGAGGGAAGATACGCGAAGCGGAAGGGCACCAAGGAGGACAATTGGGTTTGGAGTCCGCAGGGTGTCATCAATATGCACGTTCCCGAGAAATGGGGCCGGGTAAAGTTTGCGCGCTAGCGCGGGGTTTGAAAGATATTGATCGGCGTGAGTTCCACGATGCGCCAGGACTTGCCTTCCTGGCGGAAGGTGATGCTCAAGACTTCGCGGCGCTGGAAGGCGATGGCATTGTCGCTGCGGGCGCGGCCGGCGAGATACCAGTCGGCTTTGAGCGAAGTGTCGTCGGCTGACTGAATCTGAACGCTTGAGTTGAGATCATAAGCCGCGGTCAGACCGATCAGTTCGAGCCGCAGTTCGTCGCGGGCGGGGAAGCTCTTGCTGAAAGCGCTGAGGAAACCGGAAACATTGCCCTCACTCAAATCCGCAGCCATGCTGGCGAGCACCGAACGCAATTCAGCTTCAGCGGGCGCGAAAAAGAGGGCCAACAAGGCTCTACGTGCGATAGCTGCCATTGATCTCGATATAGCCTTCGGTGAGATCGCAAGTCCAGAACTCGGCCGTGCCGGTACCTTCGCCGGCGATGCGCAGGTCGATCACGACATCCTTTTCATCGAGCCGGGCCTTCAGCTTGGGTTCATCAAAGGGAGCTGCCAGGCCGGACTTACAGACGCGTTTGCCTTGCAGGTAGATATCGACTTGCGTGGGGTCGAAAGACGCGCCGGAATAACCGGCGGCGCAGAGGATGCGGCCCCAGTTGGCGTCGGAACCGGCAATGGCCGTCTTGACGAGCGGCGAATTGGCAATGGCGCGGCCGATGCGGTTGGCGTCGTCTTCCGAGCGGGCCCCGGAGACGAGCACGCGGACGAGCTTGCGGGCGCCTTCTCCGTCGCGAGCAATCTGAGCGGCGAGGCTCTTGGCCACCGTGTTGATGGCTTCGGCAATTTCAACCAGTTCGGCGGCGCTGGGCTTGACCTTGCTGGCCCCATTGGCGAGCAGGACGAGGGTGTCGTTGGTGGAAGTATCGCCATCGACGGTGAGGCGGTTGAAGCTCAAGTCTGTCGCGCGGGCCAGAATCATCTTGAGGTCTTTGGCCGGGATGGCGGCGTCGGTCAGGATGTAGCCGAGCGTTGTCGCCATATTCGGGTGGATCATGCCGGAACCTTTGGTCATGCCGGCGATGCGAATTTTTCCTTTAGCGAGCTGGAGATTGGCTTGCGCGGTTTTGGGCACCAGGTCGGTGGTCATGATGGCGCGGGAGACATCGCCGAAGCGTTCGCTGGAAAGGCCGGCGAAGAGAGCAGGCAGCGCGGTGGTGATTTTTTTGGGGTCGAGTTCGACGCCGATGACTCCGGTGGAAGAGGGTAGCACTTCAACGGGCTGGCAGCCGGCCAGTTTGGCAGTTGCCTTGACCGTAGTTTCGGCGACGCGCATTCCGGTGCGGGTGGCGCAATTGGCGTTGCCTGCGTTGATCAGCAGAGCTTTCACTTTGCCCCGGGAAGTTTTGAGGTTCGCGCGGGAAAGGACAACGGGCGCGGCCACAACCAGGTTTTGCGTGAAGACGGCGGCGGCATTCGCCGGAGTTTCCGACACAATCAGGGCGAGGTCATCTTTGGCTACTTTGCGGATTCCCGCGTAGACGGTGCTGTATTGGTAGCCGAGGGGAAGTTCGTTGCTCATATCAGGATCCGAGGGTTTCATTTTCATTGATGCGTAGACCATTGCGGAAGTCAACTCCGGAGAGACGTTTGCGGCCTTCCTGCTGGACTTCGAGCAGCTCCAGAATGGAGCCGTCGCTGCAGGCAACAAGGAGTGGTCCCTTTGCAGAGACGATCTGGCCGGGTTGAGAATTTTTGAATTCGTTGTGAACGCGAGTTTGCCATAGCCGGAGGGGCTGGTCGCGGAAGGTGGTGGCGACGCCGGGCCAGGGGTAAAAGCCACGAGCGCGGTTGTGGATCTTTTGAGCGGGCCAGGTGAAGTCGATCACGGAATCCAGTTTGCTCAGGATGGGCGCAAGGGTAGCTTCGGCATTGTTTTGCCGGGTGCCCGCCATGCCGGGGTTTGCCAGCGTGTCGACGAGGATGCTGGCTCCAAGCTGCGAGAGGCGTTCGCCGAGTTCGACGGCGGTCTCGTTGGGGCCAATCGGAGTTTCTGCTTTGAGCAGCATGTCACCGGTGTCGAGGCCAGCGTCGATGCGCATGGTGGTGACGCCGGTGAGCGTTTCGCCGTTGGCGATGGCCCACTGGATGGGTGCCGCGCCGCGGTATTTGGGGAGCAGAGAGCCGTGTACGTTGACGATGCCGAAGCTGGGAAGGTCGATGATGCTCTGGGGAATCAATTGTCCGTAGCCGACGACGACCATGATGTCGAGGTCGAGGGAGCGGAGTTGTTCGACGGATTCGGGGCGGCGGATGCGTTCGGGTTGTTCGATACGGAGGCCGTGACGAAGGGCGGCTTCCTTGACGGGGCTTTGCGCGAGAGATTGGCCGCGGCCCTTGGGACGGTCAGGCTGCGTGTAGACCGCCAAAACCTGGTGGCCTGCGGCGAGCATGGCTTCAAGACTGGGAACAGCGAAGGCAGGAGTACCGAGAAAGACGGTTCTTAATCCCACTCGCCAGCCTTCTGGAGCTTGCGGATCTTGCGGCGGATGAGATCGCGCTTGAGGGGACTGATGCGATGGATGAAGAGGATGCCGTCGAGGTGATCATTCTCGTGCTGGATGGCGCGGCTGAGGAGGTCTTCTCCCTCGACTTCGATGGTGTTGCCGTCTTCGTCGAAGGCACGGACGCGAATGCGGGCGGCTCGTTGGACGTTTTCGCGGAAACCGGGGATGGAAAGGCAGCCCTCTTCCTCATGGACCTTGCCTTCTTTGGCGAGGATCTCCGGATTGATGAGGACCACGCGCTCTTCCGGATTTTCGCCGGCCGAAGGGTCAATTACGGTAAGGCGCCTGCTGATGCCAATTTGCGGAGCGGCGAGGCCGACGCCTTTGGCGGCATACATGGTTTCAAACATATCCGCCACGAGCTGCTTGAGGGCGGGCGTGCCAAATTCAGAGGAGGGGACGGGCGCGGCCTTCTCTTCAAGGACCGGGTCACCGTATTTCACAATCTTGTAGACCATTTAGAAATCGCGGACCTGCTGTTGATAATTATCGAAATTGCGTCTGGCTTCCCGCAAGGAGTCGCCGCCGAACTTTTCGAGCATGGCTTGCGCCAGAACCAGAGAGACCATGGCTTCACCGATTACTCCCGCGGCGGGGATGACGGCGACGTCGGAGCGCTCGTAAGCAGCGAGGGCGCTGTCGCGGGTGGGAAGGTCGACGCTTTCGAGTGGACGGCGGAGCGTGGAGATGGGCTTCAGGTGACCCCGGACGATGATGTCCTGGCCATTGGTGATGCCGCCTTCGAGACCGCCGGCGCGATTGGCGCCGCGGAAGAAGGCGCGATCCTCTTTGTTGTAGTGGATGGTGTCCTGAACTTTGGAGCCGAAGCTTTGCGCGCCTGCAAGCGAGTAGCCCACTTCGACGCCCTTGACGGCCTGCATGGAAACGATGGCTTGAGCGAGTTTGCCGTCGAGGCGGGAATCCCAGGTGATGTGGGAGCCCAAGCCAATGGGTACGCCATGGGCGCGGACTTCAAAGATGCCTCCGACGGTGTCGCCGGTGCGGTAGGCCTCATCGACGACGGCCTTGAAGCGGAGTTCGGTTTCCGAGTCGACGCAGCCGAGGAGGACTTCGTCCTTGAGGCTGAGCGCCTGAATCTCATCCCAGGTTGCCTCGTGGGACATGGTCTCGCTGCCGACGCCAACGACATGGCTGAGGACCTCAATGCCGAATTCGGCGAGGTAGGCTTTGGCGATTGCGCCGACGGCAACGCGGGCGGTGGTTTCACGGGCACTGGCGCGTTCAAGCACGTAGCGGGCGTCGTCAAAATCGTACTTGATGCAGCCGATCAGATCGGCGTGGCCGGGGCGAGGGCGTTTGACTTCCTTGAACTTTTCCGAAGACCCTTCAAAGTCTTCGACGGGCATGGATTCGGTCCAGTTCTTCCAGTCGCGGTTATCGAGGATGATGGCGATGGGTGCGCCGATGGTTTTGGAATGGCGGACACCGGAAACGATGTGGGCCCGGTCGGTTTCAATCTTCATGCGGCCGCCACGGCCGAAGCCTTGCTGGCGACGCCACAATTCACGATTAATTTTGTCCAGGGATATGGGAACGCCCGCGGGGAGGCCGGTGATCGTGGCAACCAGGCACTCGCCGTGGCTCTCGCCGGCGGTTTCAAAGCGGAACATCTTAGGTAAATTTCAGTCTAACAGGAGGGGGATTTTGGGCGTGGCCAGAACTTTGTCCCACGGCTCGACTCCGACGCGATTGGCCCAGTTCTGGTAGTTGGCGGACAGTGATTTGACGAGCGCGGGTTGCGCGGAGGCGAGGTCACTCGATTCGGTGCGGTCGGCGGCGAGATCGTAAAGCTCCCAGCCTCCGGGATGGCGGGAGACGAGTTTGTGGCGACCCTGACGGATGGCGCGGTTGCCTTCGTGCTCCCAGTACAGGGTCCGGCGGGAGAGGGTGTCTCTGCCTCGGAAAACCGGAAGCAAGCTTTGGCCTTCGAGCCGCAAAGGCTTGCCGACCGCCGCGGTAAAGGTGGACATCACGTCGATGATATGACCGGGCTGGTGAGTGATGCCGCCGGGATTGGTGATGCGGCCCGGGAACTGAGCGATGAAGGGTGTGGAGATACCGCCTTCATGGACCCAGTGTTTGTAGAGGCGGAAGGGAGTATTGGAAGCATTTGCCCAGCCGAGGCCATAGCTTTGGTAGGTGTCCTCGGGACCCGGCATGATGGCGGGATCGTTGCCGGGGCGGACGGAGGTGCCGGAGCGGGTGGTGAGAGGAACGTGCCGGGCGCGCATCTGGGTGCCCAACTCTTCAGCGCAGCCGCCGTTATCGGAGAGGAAGCAGACGAGGGTGTTGTCGAAGGTGTTGGTTTCTTTCAAGGCGGCAAGCATGCGGCCAATGCCTTGGTCCATGCGATCCATCATGGCGGCGTAGGTGGCCATGCGCTCGATTTGCCAGGTCTTGTTGGGGGCGTCCTTCCAGGCGGGGATGCGTTCGCCGCGAGGGGAGAGCGACCACTTGGGGTCGATGATGCCCATTTCGACCTGGCGGCGATGGCGGTCGAGACGCAACTGGTCCCAACCCTTTTCATAGAGCTTACGATAGCGGGCGATGTCATCGGCGAAGGCGTGGAGGGGCCAATGCGGAGCGGTGAAGGCGGTGTAGAGAAAGAAGGGCTTGTCGCCTTTGGCGGCGGACTTGATGTATTCGACGCTTTTGTTGGCGATGGCATCGGTGTAGTAGAAGTCCTTGCCGGGCTCGATGGATTCGTTCTCCTCGGTGAGGGTAGCCGGGGCGTAGAAGCTGCCGGCGCCGTGGATGGTGCCGAAGAAGCGGTCAAAGCCTCGCTGGCGAGGCCAGTTGTCTTTTGACCGGGTAATGGGGGTGACGTGCCACTTGCCGGACATGGCGGTGTGGTATCCGCGTTGACGCAGGGCTTCGGCGATGGTGGGGGAACTGCGGGTCATGTCGCCGCGGTAGCCGGGGAGATCGCGTCCGGCGTCGACCATGAAGCCGACTGAGGTCTGGTGGGCATAAAGGCCTGTCAGCAGCGAGGAGCGGGTGGGGCAGCAACGGGCGTTGTTATAGAAGTGCGTAAAGCGGATGCCGCCTTTGGCGAGAGAGTCAAGATGGGGAGTCGGAATTTCGCCGCCATAGCAGCCGAGGTCGGAGAAGCCCATGTCGTCGGCGAGGATGAGGACGAGATTGGGGCGAGCGGGAGACTGGCTCGCCACGAGCGGGGTAGCGAGAGTGGAGAGGAAATGGCGGCGTTGCATGGGGACTAGAGTAATGCAATGGGGCGGACGGGAGAACCGGTTGCGCCGTTGAGCTTTAGCGGCAGGCAGACGAAGAGACATTCGCGGACGCCGGTGCCAGCGAGTTCTTCAAGGTTGAGGTTCTCGATGATGTAGATGCCCTTTTGGGGGAGCAGGAAGAAGTGAGCAAAGAGGGTGACGCCGGTTTCGGGGTCGACGATGCCGGGGACATCCCAGGCCATGTTGTCCGCGCCGACGGCGGCGACCTGATGATCGGCGGCCCAGAGGGTGGCGGACTTGTGAGCACCGGCGGCCTTGAGGTAAGCCGCTTCATCGTGCCAGAGGCGGGCAAAGCCGGTACGGACGAGGAGAATGTCGCCGGGGTTGGGGCGGGTGGGCCCGAGGGCGCGTTCGAGATCGTCGGCAGTGAACTGGGCCTCCGGTTCAAGTGGTGCGAGGTCCGCGAAGACGGCGCGGCGGACGAGCGGGGGAATTTCTTCGACGCCGTGGCTGGAGAAGCCGGCGGGAGATTCGACCTCTGCGGCGGGCAAACCGCCGTGGAGGCAGCCGTGGGCGGCCTGGTGGGAGAGGGCATCGATGTGGGTGCCGGTGTGTTCCATCATCGTCAGCATGCCGGAGGCGCTGGTGCGGGCCATGCCGGTTGCGTCCGAGTGGCGGCGGTGGAGGGCGTAGAAGTAGCCGGGCTTATGGGAAGGATGGATGGGCATGCCCGGGAAGCGGGGCTGTTCGAGGTCGATGATGCGGTTGAATGCGGGAATCATTTGGGATCTTCTCCGACGAGGGATTGGCCGCCGAGGGAGAGCCAGAAGGAGAAGACAGCCAAGGCGGCGAGAAAGAGCAGGGTGGTGATGGAGTAGGGCATGAACCAGGCGCTGAGGTCGGTAGTGAGCGTGGTGCGGCCGAGAGTGTTGGCGACAAAGACGGCGACCAGGGTGGTGAGCATGCCGAAGCGCATGAGGCCGAGAATGATGGCGAAGGAGATGAGGGCGTAGACGCCGATATCGAGGAGCGGATTGGTGGACTGCCAAAGGTCGCTGTTGATGAGGCACAGAAAGATGGTGCCGCCCAGCATGGTGAAGACGTCACGACGGAGCAGGGTGCGGAGGCCGAAGATGACAAAGAAGGTGATGAAGCCGGTGACCATGGCGCCATTGGCCAGGTCAAGTATGAGGGAGAGCCAGCGGCCCGGACTGTCGACGGAAACCCAGGTGGCGCCGATGCGGCCGATGCGTTCAAAGTTGAACCAGGACTTGAGCATGAAGGCGATGACGATGCTGATGCCCATGGCGACGCCCATGAGGGAGTGTGCGCCGACCTGGGTGTCAAGAATGCGGCCGGAGAGGACGCGATTCCAGGTGACGATGGATTGGGGCCAGCGTTGGCGGAGGGCTGGCTCAAGAGCGATGTAGAGGACCCAGAGAATCAGGGCCGATAGCAGCGAAAGCGCCAGCCAAAGAGAAACAAAATTGATCATGATGCCATCGGGGACAAAGTGAGCCACGAGGAGCCAGGAGGCTAAGCCGGTCGCAAAGCGGAAAATGAAGAGACGCTGAGCGCCGCGGCGGTCGGCGCGGTTGGCGAGCCAGTTGCGGCGGCTCAAGGTGATGGAAAAGAACAAGAAGGTTGCCAGGGCGATGATGCTGAAGTAGTTGTTGAAGTAGTCGGCGCTGGTTTGGGCCTTGATTGAGTCGGTGATGGCGGTGGACCAGGGGTAGAAGAAATAGAGGCTGGTGAGGCGGCCCTTGTGGAGGGCGTATTGCAGTTTGAGGCTGGCATTGGGGATGCTGGGGTGCGGCCCTTCAAAGGCGAAAAGTTCATCGTGTGCCGTGAGGGGCGTGCGGAAGGGGGTGGTGGCACGGAACAGATTCTGGTCCAGCCTGATCGCGGCGAAGAGGGCAGAGGATTCAAAGCTGAAGGGGGAGGCGTTCGGGCTTTGCGGGGGAACTGCTTCAAAGTAGATGATTCGGCCGCCGGAATCGAGTTGAAGGCGAAGGGAATTGGATTGTTCGAGGGGGGGCTTGTTCCATTCGATGAGGCCGTCGGGCATGGGAGGCAGTTGGACGGGGCTTTGGCGGTAGAGGAAGGCCAGGGGAGATTCGCGGGCAAAGTAGGTGGACCAATCGCGGCCGGGCCGGTCGGCGAGCCAGCGAACCATGGCACCGCGGGCCTCGAATTCGCTGTGCCAGTCAATGGGTTTGGCGGGATATCCGAACTGGGCAGCGAAGTCGCGGGCACGCGTTTCGAGGGCGGCGCGCGGGATGTCGATGGGGGAATAATTGAGAGTTTCGACGCGGCCGCGGATAAAAGGAAGGGCGAGCAGAAAGATCAGGCAGAAGGCGAGGAGGGGAATACTGTAGCGGGTGGGTAGACCGGCGGAGCGGCTGGCGGCAACCATTTCCGGGCTGGGGGTCTGGCCAGCGGCGAGGGCGGCGGCCAAGGCATCGCCACCGGGAAGGGCGGCGGCGACGGAGAGGGCGTTGGCCGGGCGAAGGGCGGAATCCGGATTGAGGCAGCGGCGGATGATGGCTTCAACTGCGGGGTCGATGTCACCGGCATGAGAGCTCATGCTGGTGAGCGACATGGCCTCCTGCTGATTGAGAAGGGCGTTGATGCTGGTGGCGGAGTAGGCGCGTTTGCCGGTGAAGATTTCGTAGAGGACGAGGCCGAGGGAATAGATATCGCTGGCGGTGCTGACCTCAGTGCCCTTGAGTTGTTCGGGCGCCATGTAGGCGGGAGTGCCCTGGCGAATTTCAGTGGTGTGGAGTTCGCTAGCGACGGCGGCGAGCCCGAAGTCACAGATGAGGACTTCACCGTGGCGGTCGAGCATGATGTTGTGAGGCTTGAGGTCGCGGTGGATGATGCCTTTGGCATGGGCAGCGGCTAGGCCGGCGCAGATTTTGCGGGCGATCTCGACGGCCTTGTCGGAGGGCAAGCGGCCGATGCGGCGGATGAGGGAAGTGAGGTCTTCGCCGTCGACGTACTCCATGGAGAGGAAGGGCAGGTCTTCGGCTTCGCCGATGTCATAAACGCGACAGACATTGGGGTGGGAGACCTGGCGGGCGATACGAACTTCTGAGTGGAAGCGTTCGAGCCAGCGGGGGTCCGAGCCGGCGAGGGCGGGCAGGAATTTGAGGGCGACAGACTGGCCGAGAGTGAGATCCGTGGCCCGGTAAACTTCGCCCATGCCGCCTTTGCCGAGGAGGGCGATGATGCGGTAGCGACCGTTGAGGAGGGTGCCGGGTGGGAAGCGGCCTTCGATGGACTCTGAATTGGAGTTGGAGGCGAGGCGGGAGCGGCTGGTGGTGGCGGAGCCCACTACCGTTTGGGTGAAGTCGGCTGGTGTAGGCTCTGACATCTTAGTTATGCTAGCGCTGATGCGATTTAGTTTGTTTGTGCTGCTTTGCGCTGGCGTGGCTAGTGCCGCTTGTGAATACGAAATGGTGATCCGCAATGGTCACGTGGTGGACCCGGCCAACCAGCGGGATGGCCGCATGGATGTGGCTATTGCAGATGGCAAGATTGCGAAGGTAGCGGCGCGCATCGTGGAGGCGGCGGAGTGCAAGGTGGTGGATGCGACGGGGCTTTATGTGACGCCGGGGCTGATCGACATTCACGCGCATGTGTACGCGAATACGGGGATCGAGAAGGAGCTGGCCGGGGAGACCTCTTTTGTGCCGGATGCCGTAGCGCCGCGGACGGGCGTGACCACGATTGTGGATGCGGGTACGAGCGGGTGGGAGAATTTTGAAGATTTCCGGCAGAGGATCATCGACCGGTCGAAGACGCGGGTGCTGGCGTTTGTGAACATTGCAAACCGGGGTATGTCGGGGACGAAGTATGAGCAGGACACTGCGGGAATGGACCCGGAGGCGCTGGCGGCGATTGCCAAGAAGCACAAGGAAATTGTGGTGGGAGTGAAGACGGCGCATTACGGGGCGCCGGACTGGATTGCCGTGGAGCGGGCGGTGAAGGCCGGGGAGTTGGCGGGGATTCCGGTGATGGTGGACTTTGGGACGCATCACCGGGAGGCGCGTCCGATTGAAACCTTGCTGATGGAGAAGTTGCGGCCGGGGGACATTTACACGCATCTTTATTCGGGGCTGCGCTATGAGCAATTGCCGGATGGGAAGATGAATCCGGTGTTGGAGCAAGCACGCAAGCGCGGAATTATTCTGGACCTGGGGCATGGGAATGGCAGCTTTTTCTGGACAGTGGCCAAGGCAGCGATTGCCGAGAAGCTGTTGCCGGATGTGATCTCGACCGATCTGCACTTGCGCAGCTGGATGGAAGGGATGAAGGACATGAACAATGTGATGTCGAAGTTTCTGATCCATGGAGTGCCGCTTGGCGATGTGATCCGGATGTCGACGGTGGAGGCGGCGAAGGCGATTCGACGCCCGGAATTGGGGACCTTGAGTGTGGGTGCTGAGGCCGATGTGGCGGTGTTGAAGATTGAGAAGGGGAAGTTCGGGTATCTGGATAACCGTCGTCAGCGCGTGATGGGAAATCAACGGTTGACGACGGAGATGACGCTGAGGGCGGGGAAGGTTGTGTATGACCTGAACGGGATTGGGGCGGAGGACTGGAAGCCGGGGACGTTGCCGGGGAGTCGTCTCCCTTAGAGGATGACGGCGAGTTCAAAGTGCATGCCGTCGGGGCGCGAGAAGTGGCCGCCCCAATAGAAGCCGTGCTCATGCGCGAGGGGGACGAGTTCCTGTACGCTGCCCAAGGTGCCGGGGGGAGCGGGGATTTTGCCGAGTCCGTTGTGGGCCATGTTGATGTCGAAGGCGGTGCCGAAGGAGTGGTTGGAGAGAATTTTCCGGCTGCCGCGGACGAAGCGGGGTACGAAGCTGCCGCCCCAGGTCTGGACGAGGTGGAGGAGCCCGGCATCTTCCCAGCATTGCCAGAGAGATTGCAGTTGCTCTGCTCCGTGTTTGTGGAACCAGATGCGACCGTCGCGGGGTGCGCCCTGGACCCCGATGAGTTGGGGAAGGGTGACCTCGACGATGTTCTCGCGTTGCCAGGTGCCGAGGATTGCGATGTTTTCCGGGTTGCCGGGAAGGGGTTGCGAGACGAATTCAAAATTGCCGAAGATGGCGTGACGCTGGGTGTTGGTGAGTAATGGCCGGAAGCCGGGTCTCGGTGTAATTTGGGCGGCGGCCCAGGTGCGCGGGCCGACAATGCCGTCGGGATGGAGGCCATGTTGCTGCTGGAAGCAGAGAGTGGCCGCACGAGTGGCGGGTCCGAAGATGCCGTCTGGGGTCGTCTGAAGGAGGCCGGCCTGATGGAGGAGTTGCTGCCAGCGGAGGACGTTGGGGTGAGCTTGGCCCATGCGTAAGGTGTTCATTAGAGATTGGCTTCGTTCTGTAGCTGGGCGGTGTTGCGGACGCGTTCGGTGTGGACGACGATCCTGCCGAGACGGCTGGAGGAATGGGTGGTCTCTTTGGGGTCGAGGAGTTTTGCGATGGGGGCTGAGACCGGGACTGTGGCTTCAGACTTGAGTTCGTTAACGATGGCGGCCTGGACGAGGGCGGCCTGGTAGCGGTCGAGCTGGAATTCGCGGAAGGTGGCGAGGGCACGGTTGGCGGCGTTGGAGTGAGTGCGGACGTAGCGGGCGGCGGATTGCCAGCGCTTGTAGGCGGCTTCATCCGCGAGGTTGGCGAGGGATTGTTGCATGAGATTGGCTTCGAGGGCCTGGGCGCGGAGGGCCATGAAGTGGGAGAAGA
>CAZECF010000053.1:0-34048 GCA_964510335.1 uncultured Bryobacter sp.
GTACTCGTAGCACAAATGGAAAGTGCAACCCATAGCTCTTGATACGTCATTGCGGCAAACGGCACCCCATCCGATTTCAATATGGAAGCGAAAGCGTCCACTTCGCTGCGATGGCGAATTGCCTCGACATGGCCCGGAACGTCGAACCAAAGATATGCCAGTATGAAATTCATTCCGTGCTGCATTCTCATTCCAAGCAGGTGCTTGAGGATCTGCGCAGCATGGAAGTGGCAGTGAATATTGTCATCACCACTGATCTTTTCCGCAAAGTTCAAGACATTCGGCCAATTCTTCCAAAGCTCTCTTTGCCTTAAATAAATCGGAGGAAGCCCAGACAATCTCCTCTCTCCATACGGTTCACAGAATTTCGCCTCAATCCCAATCTTCTTCAGCAATGGTTCGTTCAGACTGATCTGAACATCGAGATGTGGCGGCGTTTTAAAATTGGGATTCACAATGCAGGGAACCTCGAAATCGATGCTGCTTGCAGCAAGGCCAGGATGCCCCAATGCGGAGAGTAAAGGCGCTATTGGCCGAGGGTCACGCTCGTCGGTTGCCTCATCCAGAAGATTCGACCAGAACTGGAAGTGGTTCAGACAAATAGCCGAAGACGAATAGACTGCATACATATTGCCACTCTGTCCATTCGGGGAATCAAGCTCGCTACCTTTTCCTTGTATTAGTTGCAGCCTGGTGCGATCAGACAAGGGCAGGAAGAGATTTTGTTCAAGTTCATGCACGTAACCAGTTGCCGGGCTTAACTTGTTGCCGGAAGGTGGTCCCACAGGGATTCCGTTTGCGATCGCCCAACGGATTTGCCAGGCCTTGATCTCCGCATCTAAGCTCATGAGGAATGGGCAAACAGCTTTCTAAATCTGAGAGATTTACGGTCGGGCCAATCTGCATCCAGTGCAACAATCCGCCGGATATGTGTATTCACTTGAGGACAGGTCAAAAGCTTTGCAGCGAGTTCGTTTGTGTGTTCGAGAACTTCGCACCTCACCTTGCTTCTGCGATTGAATTGCAAAAAAATAAGATACAGATCAAACCTTTCGTCGGCGCATCTTTCCCAATCTTTCAGGTGGTACTTAACCAGGCGGTTCTTTTGGGTCGGCGTTGCGAATTCGGCCGCAGAAGTCAGAACTTGCACCAGGGCATAATACGCTGAACTGTCTCTTGCAAGCTTCAATTCAGCTAGGATTGGCAAGTCCTCAAAGAGCAAGAGGTCGAGCCTTACGAAAGCTCGTGACGTATTCCCGTTAGAGTAAGATGCTTCATCTGTCGTTCGGCTAGCTACAAGCTCACGGTCCGCATACCGGAACCCAAGCTCTGGACAATCCTCGACGCATCCGCCATTCTGCGCTTGCAAAACAGCAGCAAAATATTCCGTGCGATTGAGACTCTCGATGTTGAGTGGATCCTTAAGCGGCCGCCTTGCTTTTTCAAAGAATGGCTCTGGATTGTCATAGGCTGCAAAGTCCTTTACGCTTGCCGCAAAATCGGCAGCCAGATCTCCTACTTTGGTTTCGCGCGCCGCATTCAACTGATCGGCCATTCTTTTCAAGCCTCTCAGGTCCTCATACCTTTTCCTCATTTTGGTGTGCGGAATAATCATATTTTTCTCATAATCTTACCGCGCCGTTAGCCAAAGCATGCGGGTGAAAGCTCAGAACAGCGGGCACTGAGACTTGGACAATTGTTAAGTTTAAAGTTAACATCAGATTGATGGAACACTTGGACTCCCGCCTACAATGGCCAGAAGAGTTGCGGAAGGAAATCGCAGTGCAGTCGTTGGTGCTGGAGGCGACCGAACTGGTGAGCCGCCTGATGGAAGAGCAGGGTCTCACGAAAGCAGAATTGGCCCGGCGGATGGGCAAGTCCCGCGCCTGGCTAACGCAGTTGCTCAACGGCAGTGCCAACATGACACTGCGTACGCTGGCCGAAGTGCTGGTGGAAATGGATGCCGAAGCACGCCTTCAGGCCAGGCCGGGGGCGTGGAAAACACCCGTCCCGGGGACGAAGCCCAAGCCGAAGAAGCCGGCCAACGTGTCATCAAAAGAGCTTTAAGGTTCTGGCGGGCCTTCACTCCCGCTCTCCAACAGACTGCCTCGGATTGCCGTTTCCGCATCCTGTTCCAAACTTTCAACGCTAAGCGGCAGCAAGATGTCATGTGACTTGAGAAAGCCGTCCATTTCGTAGCGTGACGCGATACCCAGCAATCTCCGAACCTGCGCAACCGTAATCTTGCCCGCGCGGAGCCCTTCCAGCGCCTCCCCTAACGCAACGCTACTCGTGGGCATAGTGCTCATCCAGCTTCGCCAACAGCGCCAGACCCTTTTCCGCAGAGCCAGACTCGGCGCGCATCCGGAATCGGATCTCCGCATCGTGTTGCGCCAGGGCAATTGTGGCCAGCTCATCCACAAGATGATTCATGCTGATGCCTTGGGAGGCAGCCAGTTGCCGCAACCGGGCGTGTTTTTCTGGGGCGATCCGAAGCGTCAGTCTTTTCATCCATTCCTCCATAAGTTCAGCGCGAGATGATCCTGATTTCCAAAAAGCGCAGTTCCCCTCCTGCAAGGTGGCTTTCACCTTTGCCTCAACCCAGTCTAAAATTCCATTTTGACCGCAAAACGGATTATGGACAAGGCCGGCCGTGCAGCCATTCCCAAGCGCCTGCGGGACAAACTGCATCTGAGCCCGGGAGATTCCCTGGACTTGGAAAGCCACGGAGACCAGATCACCATTCGCCCCGCGCGCGGAACGGGGAGGCTGCAAGAAGAAGCCGGAATATGGGTATTTCGAACCGGTGTCCGCCTGTCCGCCTCCACCACCGATGGCCTGCTCAATGAATTCCCCAGCGATCGGGATTTCAGAAACAAGGGGAGATAGCACTGCTCTGTAACTCCCCCCCTAACTTTCCTCTTCACGCAACGCCCAACTTTATTTCTCCCCTGTTCTCAACCACTCCCCGCCCGCTCCCCCATTCCCCGTCTCCCGCTCCCTTACTCTATCCCTGGCACGCGGCCCCCATCCCGCGCTGGCTCTTTGAAATCCTGCCCGCCTTTACCCTCCCGCAAGGGGCTGCGCCCGACGTGTGTCCACCCTGCCCCTTGCCCGGCGCGGACCCCCAAAAACACCCCAAAACACAAAAAATCAGGATCAAACCCAATTTCGACCTAAGCCCAATCCTCCCAATCGCTTACAAGCCACGTTTTCGCAACTTTCATCGCCCTTTCATCGCCTCCGTCTGAAAAGCCAGCCGCGCCGGCGAAGCATCCGCATTCGGAAAATTCGCCCGCTGCACCATCAGGATCAGCGCCACATTCGCCTCTGTATCGATCCACGCCTGCGTCCCGTGCGCCCCGCCGTGCCCGAAGCTCCCCCGGCTCAACATCGCCGTCTGTCCCTGCGGCTCCGTCACAATCCCCACCGTCAGCCCCCACGCCGACCCCGGAATAAAGCCTGCCTTCTTCTCGCCCGTATGGTTCGCCCGCAACTTCGCAAACGCCGCCGGCGACAGATAGCGGCGACCGCCCAGCTCCCCGCCCCGCAACAACATCTGCGCAAATTTCGCGTAATCCGGCGCCGTCGAATACAGGCCCCCATTCGCCGCCGGATAGCGCTGCCGGTCCGTCGCCGCTTTGCCCTGCAGCACCGGGTTGGCCCCGTCCACCAGCCCATCCCCTTCCAGCCGCGCCGGCGTCACCACCCTCGACATCTGCCCCGCCGTCGGATAAAACGTCGTGTCCTTCATCCCCAAGGGCCGCAACAAACGCTCCGCGAAAAAGTCCGGCAGCGTCCGCCCGCTTACCACCTCAATCACCCGCCCCAGCATGTTGATCCCGGCCTGGCAATACTGCCACTTTTCCCCCGGCGCAAACCGCGCCGGCTTGGCCGCATACGCCGGCACCAAGTCCGCCAGGCTCACCGCCCGCTTCAGCTCCTCCGGCGTCGCCTCGCCCATCCCCGAGGTGTGCGTCATCATCTGTTGCAAAGTCACCTTCGACCCCGCAAATTCCGGCAAATACTTCGCCAGCTCATCCTCGATCTTCAGCTTGCCCTCGTCCTCCAGCATCAGAATCGACACGCCCACCAGCGGCTTCGTCATCGACGCAATCCAGAAGATCGAATCCGCCTTCAACTTCCGCCGCTTGTCCGCCTCCGCGTGCCCCACCGCGCCCACGTGCTCAATGCCCTCCCGCGTCGCAATCAGCGTCACCGCCCCCGGCACTTCCCCCGCCGCCACCACCTGCCGCATCGCGGCCGCAATCCGCTCGTCCCGCTCTCCGCCCCACAGGAGCGGCACAAACAATGCCATCCAAACCATACGCATGCCCGGTATTGTATGAGAGATGGGCCCCAGCGTACAGATATTTGGCGTCAAAAATTCGGCCGCCACCCGCGCCGCCGAACGCTTCTTCAAAGAGCGCCGCTTCCAGATCCACTTCGTCGACCTCAAACAGAAGCCCATGTCAC
Source organism: uncultured Bryobacter sp. (assembly GCA_964510335.1). Classification (GTDB taxonomy): domain Bacteria; phylum Acidobacteriota; class Terriglobia; order Bryobacterales; family Bryobacteraceae; genus Bryobacter. The sequence goes on from CAZECF010000053.1 coordinate 4,477, forward strand.
CGGGCGAAATCCGCCGCTTCACCGATAAATTCGGGGGCTTCGCCGGCCTGCTCGATACCGAGTCCAAAGAATATAAAGACGCCGGCCTGGCCTACCTCCGCCAGTCCGATACCCAACTCCTCGCCCGCATCGAAACCGAGCCCCGGCTCCTCCGCCTGCCCCTGGTCCGCTCCGGCAATCTCCTGGCCGTCGGCCACGACGAATCCGCCTGGAAGACCATGCTCCCCGCCAAAGCCTAAGCCGCCCAATACTCCCGGTCGAGGCTCCGGTATTGCACCGCTTCCGCAATCTGCTTTGCCCCCACGCCCGCCGCCCCGCCCAGGTCCGCAATCGTCCTTGCCACCTTCAGCAGCCGGTCATGCGATCGCGCCGACAGGCTCAGCCGTCGCACCGCCATCTCCAGCGTCCGCTCTGCCGCGGCGTCCAACTGGCAGAACTCCCGCACCTTGCCCGTTGGCATCTGCGCATTCAAATGCCCCCGCTCCTGCTGCCGCGCCCTCGCCCCCAGCACCCGCTCCCGCATCTCGGCAGAACTCACCCCGTCGCCCTGCCCCCGCAGGTCCTGATACGGCACCGCCGGCACCTCCACGTGAATGTCGATCCGGTCCAGCAGTGGACCCGAAATCTTCCCCAGATACCGCTGGATCTGCGCTCCCGTACACCGGCACTCCTTCGTCCGGTCGCCATAATATCCACACGGACAGGGGTTCATCGCCCCCAGCAGCATCACCTTCGCCGGAAAGCTCAAGCTCATATTCGTCCGCGCTAGCGATACCGCCCCCTCTTCGAGCGGCTGCCGCAACTGCTCCAGCACATTCCGGTTGAACTCGAGCAGCTCATCGAGAAACAACACCCCGTTGTGCGCCAGCGAAATCTCACCCGGCCGCGGCACCCCGCTGCCTCCCCCCACCAGCCCCGCATCGCTCACCGAATGATGCGGCGCCCGGAACGGTCTCTCCCGCAGCAAGCCCTCCCCCCTCGGTAGCACTCCCGCTACGCTGTGCACCTGCGTCGTCTCCAGCGCTTCGGCAAAACTGAGCGGCGGCAAGATGCCCGGTAGCCGCCGCGCCAGCATCGTCTTGCCCGATCCCGGTGGCCCGATCATCAGCAGATTATGCCCGCCCGCCGCCGCTACCTCTAAGGCCCGCTTGGCCAGCGTCTGCCCCCGCACCTCGGCAAAATCGAGCCCCGCCGCAAGCTGCTCGGCGTCCGTGTCCGCCACCGGCTGCGTCGGTGCCATCCGGTCCGGCTGCGTCAACAAACTCACCGCCTCGCCCAGATGCCGCACGCCATATACGTTTACCCCTTCCACCACGGCCGCCTCCGCCGCGTTTTCCACCGGCAACACCACATTGGCAATGCCCAGCCGCTTGGCGCACACCGCCATCGAAAGCGCCCCCCGCACCGGCCGGATCATTCCGTCCAGGCTCAGCTCCCCCACAATGAGGTGATTCTCCGTCTTGGGGCAAACGCCCATCGCCCCCAGAATCCCCATCGCCATCGGCAAATCAAAGCCCGCGCCTTCCTTGCGCACATTCGCCGGAGCCAGATTGATCGTCACGGCCTTGCCCGGAAAACCAAAGCCCGAATTCAGCAACGCACTTTTGATCCGCTCCCGGCTCTCGCGGATCGCCGTATCCGGCATGCCGACCGTAATGAAGTCCCGCGCACTCCCCGCCTGCGCCATATCCACTTCCACCTCGATGAGGTGCGCCTCAATCCCGTAAACCGCCGCGCTGCGCGTTCGATAAAGAGCCATGCTCCTAGCTTGGTGCCCCGCCCGCTGGATTATTCTCATCCGGAAAATAAAGGTCCGCATCCGAAATGTCAGGAACCCCCACCACCAACACCCTCATCTTCCCTACGGCCCCGTGCACTACGCCCGGCGGAATATGCACCAGCGAACCCTTCCGCACCGCATGCTCCACCCCGTCCAGCCACACGCTTCCTTCGCCTTCGAGAACATAGTAAAGCTCCGTGCCCACCTTGTGATAGTGCAGCTTGGCCCCATCGATGTCCACCGCATGCGCCCAGGCCGCAACGCCGCTGCCTTCATCCTCCCGGCTAATCAGCCGGTCCCGCCAGCCGCACGTACTCCGCTCCCGTGGCGCTTCGCCTTCATGCCGGACAAGTACCGGCCCTGTTGCAGTCTTCATGTCCTCAATCTAGTCCATCTCCGGCCCTCCGGCAGGGCAGCGAAATGGTAAACGTCGAGCCCTCGCCCGGCACACTCACCAGCCCGACGCGCCCTCCCATCGCCTCGCAAAGCCGACGCGTAATCGCCAGTCCCAGCCCGGTGCCGCCCTCGCTCTTGCTCGTCGACCAGTTCACTTGCGTGAAGGCCTGAAAGAGCCGCTCTTGATCTTCAAGGCTGATTCCCCGCCCCGTATCCGCGACAGCAAAGTGCAGCCACGGCTCGCCCTCATCCACCGTCCGCAACACCGATAATTCCACCTTCCCTGCGGTCGTGAACTTGCACGCATTGCTCAACAGGTTGAACAGGCTCTGCCGCAGCCGCGTCGGATCCGTCCAGAACTGGCCCACCAGCTCAGCCCGGCTCAGCACCAGTTGGTTGCCATTCTTTGCCGCCAGCGGCGCCACCGTCGCCAGGCAATCCTCAATCAGTGAATCCAGGTCCACCCAGTCCGGATGGATCTCCATCTTGCCCGCTTCGATCTTCGACAGGTCCAGAATGTCATTGATGATTGAAAGCAAATGCCGCCCCGCCTTGAGCACCCGCTCCAGATCAGACAAATACTCGCCATGCCCATTCTCGGTGGCCTCCTCAACCAGCATCTCGGAATAGCCGAGAATGGCGTTCAGCGGCGTCCGTAGCTCGTGGCTCATGTTGGCCAGGAATTCGCTCTTGGCCCGGTTCGCCGCCTCGGCTTGCTCCTTGGCTTCTTCCAGTTGCGCCGCCACCCGCTTCCGCTGGCTGATGTCGCGGAAGATGATGGTGAGCTGGGCATGCGTGCCAACATAGGATTCGCCCACCGACACCTCAAGCGGTAGCAGCAAACCCCCGGCATGTTGCCCGCTTACCTCATAAGACTCCAGCGAACATACGGAATGGTCAATGCCCGCCGGAATAAACTCAGTCAGCTTGCGTCCAAGCACAGACTGCCTGGGATAACCAAAAATCCGGCACGCGGCGGCATTCGCGTAGAGCACCAGGTCGCTCTCATCCACCGTAATAATGCCCTCCGACGCCGTATCAGCAACCACCCGGTAGCGCTCTTCGCTTTCGCGCAACGCGTGCTCGGATTGCCGCTGCTCCGTCACGTCGCGATAGCTCCAAACCCGGCCGACAACCTGCCCCTCTAACCGTTGCGGCTGAGAATACCGTTCGTACACTCGACCATCCCGGAAGACAATCGACTCCCAGCCAGACTCCTCCAGATTGGCGCAAAGCGCTTCCTCCCGCGCCAGAAAGCTTTCCGCATCCGCCAACTGCTCGGCCGCCAACTCGCGGATCCGCTCCCGCGACGCCTCCTCCGCGGCAATCCACCAGAGGTCCAGAAACCGCTGGTTGAAGTTGACGAATCCGCCGGCCCGGTCCGTCACCAGAATGCCATCCTCCGTCGCCTCAAACGTAGCCTGTAGCACCGATAGCAACTCGGCTTGCCGCGCTTCCGATTCCGCCTGCTTCAGGTAATGTCCCAACTGCCGGCCCAGTCGCGTTACCAGCTCGATCATCGACGAATCCGCTTCGCCGCCCACTCGCCCCGAGACTTCGATCACCGCCGTCATCTGCCCGCCAGCCAATACCGGAAATGCCAATCCGGTACTTGACCACGCCGCTTCCTGATTCTTCCAGGTCACCGCAGCCAGGCCTTCGCCGGAATTCTGCTTCCACATTTGGCCGCTTTCGTAACCAAGTCGGCTGCAAAGCACCCCCAGAAACTGGCTGACCGCCTCCTCCGGATCCCGCGTCTCAGCCAGCATCTTCGTCAAGTCCAGCTCGATCGAATCATAGAGCGCCGCGTGACGCTGATGCGTGATGTCCTGCTGAATCGCCAGATACCCGCTTTTGCCCTCAGCCGGATAGACTTCAAGGGAAGCCCAATACGGTTGCCCCTGCTTCTTGTAGTTCAATATCTCGCAGCGAAACGGGTTCCCCTCATCCCGGGCCCGCAGTACAGCATCCAGCGTTGCCAGATCCGTTTCCGGCCCACAAAGGAAGTCCGCCGGCTGCTTGCCGCGAATCTCGGCCAGCGTATACCCCGTAAGGTCAGTAAAGGCCTGATTCACCCATTCAATCCGGTCTTCAGCGTCGGCCATGATGGCGGCCCGGTCCGTGTGGGAGGCAAACAGCGCCAGCCGTTTCAACTCCTGCCGCTGCCTGGCCAGCCGGCTGTTCAGCTTCTCCAGATCCGCCACGGATTGCTGCTGCACCTGTAATAGCTGCAGCACGTCCGCCGTCGCGTCGTGCAAAGGAAAGTCGTTCAAAGCAAGCCCGAGGCGGCTCAGTTCCTCCAGATCCATTGTCCAGGGCGATACCAGCAGCAAAATCTCGTCTTGCCCGGCGTCAAATAGAAGCTGGCCACGCAGCCGGTAACGGTCTTGCGGTCCGGCAATCAGAAAAAGCGAGGATTCTGCCCGGCTGAGGCTCTCGAAGCTCACTTCGACATAGGGCCGCTCAATCCGGTAATGATCAAAGAATCGGTCGCCCGGCTTCAAACCGGGTTCGAGCAGAGCCACTTTGGAACCAAGCCGATCTACCAGCAAAGATCGGTTGAGTACAAAGTGAAAAGGAAAAAGCCGGTCGATCAAGCAGTCCAACGGACGGAAAAACTGTCGTGCCCGCCCGCCTCCGACCACTCGGTCTCTTGCCTGATTTCTACCGGCGTCTGAAAGTACTGACCCAACCCCTGAATCAAACCGGTCACAAACGGAGCAAGTCCGCGACGGTCGGAATGGTAATGCAGCAGAAGTGAATTCTGTCCTACATCCGTACACACAAAGCGCGGTGGCTGCAGTTGCGGAAACATCAGGTTCACCCGCGTATGAAAGTTCGGCAAATACAGCAGAAAATCGCGTAGATTGCCTCCCGCGGCCTGCATCATCGGGCCGTAACTCTTTGCCGCCGTTTCCACAACCCAGTGAATACCGAAAGCGACAAGCAGTTCCTGTGCCGGTGTTGCCAGAATCTCACTCGCGACCCCCACCAATTGGTACGTCATTTCATCGGGGTAGGTTTTGTTGGAGAGATAGAGATCCACGTCTACACCTGCTCTGGCCTTGATCTGCTCCCAAACCTCTTCACCATGTGCGCCGCAGACCATGTTTTCCAGCGCCTGATTGACCATTCCGTACATGCACGACAGGAATGCAATTCCGCTGCCAAACTTTTTGTTTCAAACTGAAACTCGCCGGAGCAGATTTCTTTTCAAGCGCCGCATTCCTTCGCCGATAAGCCCATCTGACGTAAGAAATGGCAAGCATTCTCATCGTCGAAGACAACGAGTTGAGCCGGGATTTGTTATTCCGCCGCCTTGTCAAACAAGGCCACTGTGTCCTGGAAGCAGCCAACGGTGAGGAATGCTGCAAGCTCTTGTCGAGCCTTGATTTTGACCTCATCGTATTGGATCTCGGCTTGCCCGATTGGGACGGCTGGGAATTGGCCCGGCATCTGAAACAGGACAATCGCACGGCGGCAATTCCGATCCTGGCCTGGACGGCCCACGCGCGGGCCGAGGACCGGGCTCGTGCCCTCGCCTGCGGCTGCGACGAGTTTGAAACAAAGCCCCTGGCCCTCAATACTTTCATGGCGAAAGTGCAAAGCCTGCTCAAGGCAGAAAGTGTGGTGGCGTGATACAGACTGCAACGGGAAAGCTTCTCGTAGTGGACGATGAAGAGCCCAACCGCGACCTGCTATCCCGGCGTCTCCGCAAAGCGGGTTTTGCGGTCGAGTGTGCCGCCAGTGCGCAGGAAGCACTCGAAGCTCTGGAAAAAACACGCATCGACCTGGTTCTGCTCGACAACATGATGCCCGGCATGAGTGGTATCGACTTGCTGAAGTTGCTGCGGGCTACCCAGTCGCCTTCTGAACTGCCGGTGATCATGGTGACGGCTCTCCACGATAGCCACCGCGTTGTTGAGGCCCTCTCGATCGGCGCCAATGACTATGTCACCAAGCCGATCGATTTTCCGGTCACCCTGGCCCGCGTGGAAGCTCAGCTAGCCCGGCTACGCTCCGACAGAAGGTTGACGTCGGGTGCGAGCAGCACCAATGAAGGTCCGTTTGAGTGGAATCTCGAATCAGACGAGCTATTCGTCGACCAACGCTGGAAGCAAATTTCAGGCCTGGAGGAGTGGACCGGCAAGACCGGCAAAGAATGGTTGGCGCGGATACCCGGCAAAGACGCCGAGCGGATTCAACGGGACCTGGCTCAAGTCGACAAGGGGGCCCGCTTTGAGACCGAATATCGATTGCGCCAAACGGATGGGAGTTGCCGGTGGATCCTGCTTCGTGGCTCGATTTCATCCGGTGGCCGGCACTTGACCGGTGCCATCATCGATGTCACCCTCACCAAGGCTTATGATTCCTTGACCGCCCTTGGCAACCGGCACACACTCCTTCACTGGCTCGAAGACAGTGCCACGGGTGCAACTTTGCTGTTGGTGAGTCTCGACCGTTTCAAACTGGTACACGAAAGCCTGGGAGCCGGGCCGGGCGAAAAGCTGATTGAGGAAATCGCAATCCGGCTGAAAACCACCCTCAGCCAATTCGATCCGGAAGGACTGCTACACCCGCCGCGACTGGCGCGGCTCGAAGGCGAACTCTTCGCCGTCCTGATCCATAGCGAGCAGAGCGGCGACTATGCCGAATCACTCGCCAAGTTGCTCATTGCCGTAATTGAGAAGCCGCTCGATGTCCATGACCGCAAGCTCTATACGAGTGCCAACATCGGTTTCGCCGTGGCGCGCGCCGACACATTGGCCGGCGAGCAACTTCTCTTTGATGCCAGTACGGCCCTCGGGCAGGCGCGGCTCGCCGGTCGGGGTCAGGTAGTGGAGTTTGATGACACCTTGCGCAGTGTCGCAATCCATGAGATGGAACTTGAGGGCGACCTGAGAATGGCCCTGGATCGCAAAGAATTGGAGGTCTACTATCAAGCAAAGATTGATTTGTCCACCCGCCGGATTTCGGGCTTTGAAGCATTGCTGCGCTGGAAGCACCCGGTGCGCGGAATGGTGCCACCGGATACCTTTATCCCGATCGCGGAAAATAGCGGACTGATTCTACCGATCGGCCAGTGGGTCCTTGAAGAGGCCTGCAGCACGATGGCAGGCTGGCGGAAAATGTTTCCGGAGCGCCCGGAATTAGAGGTCAGCGTAAACGTTTCGGCCTATCAAATCAGGGATGGCAAATTCGCCGAGCGGGTCCAGCGCGTCCTCGACCAGACAGGCCTCGCGCCCCAGGCCCTGCAACTGGAGATCACCGAATCCGTTTTCATCGCCGATACCAGAAACACGCAGAGTACTTTTCAGCGGCTCAGGTCGCTTGGCGTGGATCTGAATCTCGACGATTTTGGGACCGGGTACTCTTCACTGCAGTACCTGAACAATCTGCGCTTTGATGCGCTGAAGATCGACAAGTCTTTCCTGAAGAACCTTCCTGCCGACGAAGCCTCCAGCGAGTTGGTTCGCTCCATGGTGGGCATCGCCCGGAGCCTTGAGATGGAGGTCGTCGCCGAAGGGGTCGAGACAGCACAGCAATTGGAACAGCTCAAATCAATGGGATGCGAGTACGGCCAGGGTTATCTGTTCTCCCGTCCGGTTCCCGCCGCGCAAGCCCTGCAACTTTTGCGAGAAGAATCGGCTTCAGCCGGCACCATTCCCAAAGAATGATGCCACTCAGCCGCCTGCTCTATCTTTTTGCCTTCTTCGCTCCGGTTATGTTTTTGCTTGGCTACATGGTGGGGGCACCGAAGCCTGTACAGCAGCGATTTGACACCAGCAAGATTGATACGCGAAAGCTGCCTGTATCGCCGATTGACTTTTACCGCCATGAAGGCTCCTTGATGGTGAACGACCAGCCCTGGCTGCAGCCCAACAATCAGGTGGTTTCACAGCAGTAATCCTCTAGCATGGAGCTATGGGGGAAATCTATCTGATCCGGCACGGCCAAGCCGGGCTCCGCAATGACTATGACCGCCTTTCGGAACTGGGTCATTTCCAGGCATCGCGGCTAGGAAAGTACTTCCGCGACCGGGATATTCAATTTGACCGCGTGGTGAGCGGGGGATTGCGGCGACAAAGAGAAACTGCAGCGGCAATAGTGGCCGGTGCAGAGGTAGACGAGCAATGGAATGAGTTTGATCTCGACGCAGTTTATTTAGAGATTGCCCCGCAGTTGACGCTGGTAGATGATGTGTTCCGGCTCGAATACGAGGCTTTAACCGCCGCCGCGCAAGACCCGGAAAACCCGGTGCACCGCAGCTGGCGGCCCAGTGACTATGCCGTCGTCAAGGCCTGGGTGGAAGGCCGCTTCCCGGTTAAAACCGAAACCTGGATGGGCTTTCAGGAGAGGATTCACAAGAGTTTTGCAGGTTTTTCTGGAGAGGGTCGCATGGCGCTGGTCAGTTCAGCAACTCCGATTGGCATCGTGACAGCAAAGCTGCTGGAATCACCGGAGCGGAAAGCGCTGGAGCTGGCCGGATCGCTTCTCAACGCATCGTTTACGGTATTGCGTTCTGTCAATGGGACTTGGCGGTTGGCCGGCTTCAATCATACGCCCCACCTTGAGGAGGAAAAGCATCGCACGCATCGCTAAAGGCGAAGTATTCGTGCGAAGCTGTTACGTGGATGGCTGGAGCATCAATTACCCCAGAGTTGGAGCGCGAATCGATCGGTGCGGAAGAACCGATGTACCATGTGGTGCTGCTCGATGACGATGCGCACACTTACGATTACGTGATTGAGATGCTGCAGAAACTTTTCTTCTTCAGCTTCCAGCAGGCTCTGGATCATGCCTCGGAAGTCGATGAAAAAGGGCGAACGATCCTGATGACGACCGAACTGGCGATGGCGGAGTTCGCTCGCGACCAGATTCATGCTTACGGCCCTGACTACAGGATGGAAAATTCAAAGGGCTCGATGAGTGCAATCATCGAGCCCGCCAGTTAAGATGCTTGCCAACTCTTAGTGAGTGGCTTTGAACTTGTAAGAACCATCCGCCAGCTTTTCCCGGTACATGTCGTGGCAGCCCTTGCAGGTTGCTCCCACAGCAGGGAAGCCGCCGGTTCCGCCAGCGAGAGCCTTCGCGGCGTCGAGAGACTTGTTGTTCATCTCAACCGCATCGGCCATTTTGTGAGAGGCGAAAAACTTCCCGGACAGCGTAAGCTGCTCAACGAGGACCTTGCCACCGGCCTTGAGGGCTGCTGCGTCATTGGCTTCGTTGGCCTTGCGAAGATCGCCCATGGTCTTGCCGACGGTCTTCATTGCTTTATCGAGGTCCTCTTCGCTTTGCGAGAAAGCTGGCACCATTACCAGCATCCCAGCGAGAAGAAGGGAGGAAACTTTGCCCAATTTGGTCATGGGTCTATATTACTTGCGTCCCACTTCCCACGCAAGGTGTTCGAGTTCCGGCTTGATCAATTTTTCCCACGCAACCTGAACGGCATTGGTGGAACCCGGGGTGGAAAGCACTACCTTGCCCCGGTAAGTGCCTGCGGTGGCGCGGGAGAGCATCGCCGCCGCGCCGACTTCGCTGTAGCTCAGCATCCGGAAGAGTTCGCCGAAGCCGGGCAGCAGCTTCTCGATCTTGCGGCTCAGGACATCAAAAGTGGTGTCGCGGGGAGAGATGCCGGTGCCGCCATTGAATAGAATGAGGCGGCATTCGGTAGAGGCGAAATCATCCAGCACGGCAGCCACCTGGTCGGGCTCGTCCTTGATAATGCGGTAGCCGTCGAGGCGATGTCCGAGAGCGGCAATCTCCGCCTGGAGGTATTTGCCGTTCAGGTCTGTCTCAACCGTGCGGGTATCGCTGACGGTGACGAGGCAAATGCCAATGGGCCCGAGGGACTTGGCAAATTCTTTGTGTTCAGCAGTGCTCATGGGATCTCAATCTCTTGTTGGATTTGTCCAGCCTTGATGCTGTCATAACGGAAGGTCAGCTTGCCGGGGCGGGCTTCCACCAGGAAGATCAGCGTTCGAGTGGAGACGCCATCAATGCCACCGGGCACGAGGAGGCGTTCCGGGCGCTGCGTCTGCAGCTGGACTTTGTTCAGGTAGGGGTCTGTCACGATACCGCTGGACAAGACCTTGCCGCCGGTCAGCGTCGCCAGATCTTCGCGGTGGATTTTATTTCGGGCAACAATACCCATTGTGGTGGGGATCATGCGCTCGTTGAGGACCGGGACATGGACCCGGTAAAGGCCAGGGCGGATCGCCTCCACCGTGGGGTTGACTACTTTCAACTTCGGCAAGTGGTAGCCATGCAGGAGGACGTACATCGCGTTGCGGTGGTATTCCTCAACGCTCAGGAAGCCCTCCGGGGCGCGGCCCGTGTCGTGCTTGTAGCCGCCAATCTCGATAGCACCGTATTGGGGATGCTGGTAAGGCTTCCAATCCACGAACATACGCCCTTGCGTCAGCTCATCGTTGAACTTCATGACCTCATCCGGGCTGACCTGTTTGTCGTTGTTGAAGTCCTGCTGTGGCGCGTTGAGTTCAATGCCGACGCTGAAGGCTCCCACGCGCCCATAGGAATGGTCGGCGGAAGAAGCGTAGCTATCACCCAGCGTGGGGGCGACCCAGACATAGCGGTAACCCGGCAGGAGCTTCTCGCCCTCTTTGCCGAGGAAGTCGTGAACTCGAAGGTCGCCTGGTGGCATGGGGGCCTGTACGCGGGTACCCGGCATGCGGAGAATCAGCTTGCCGAAGTTGTGGTAACTCATCACGACATTGACGTTGAGATGGCCGCCCATCCAGGTAGCGATATTGCGGGCTTCCGGGTATTGCAGCGGATACTCGCTGGAGCCGGGCTGGACATAGCGGGGCTGGTAGTTGTCGCCCCAGATGCGGTTGGGATCGACATAGCCGTAAGGGTCTTCGTTGACGAGGCCGTCGCCATCGTTATCGAGCCCCTCGAAGCCCAAGCTGAGATAGTCGCCCAGTTCCCCCGGACCAACGGGCACAAGCAGGCGCGGGTCCTTCGGGTGGAGCCGGTGCGTTCCCTGCCCCATTGGGACCTTCTTACGCATCATCGTGATCTCGCCGTCGCCATCCAGGTCGTCGAAGCCGTCTTCGTCGAAGAGGCCATCGCGGTCATCGTCGATGGCGACGGGCAACGTTCGCGGGAAGTTGGGTGTCGAGGGCTGGCTGAACCAGCGCTCGCGGCTATCGACGTTCATCATCGGGATTGCGTAGAGGGTGGCGCGGTCCAGGAACTCGGTCACGCGGGGCAGTTTGCCGTAGTTCTTGAGCACGAAGTCGATGGTGTAGAGGCAGGTCTCGGTGCCCTGGATCTCATTGGCATGGGTGGCGCCGTCGATGTAAACGGCCGGTTTGGTGTGGGCTGCGCCGGTCTTCGAATTGGTGACCGAGAGCAGCCAGGTATCCCCACCTGCGCTGGTCTTGCCGAGGGATTCAAGCTTGACGAAGTCCGGGTAAGCGGCGGCGTAGGCGCGCAGCATGGCGAGGACTTCCGCGTTGGGATAGAGGCGATCCCACTTCGGGTCTGGTGCCTGGGCGAAGAGCAGCGAAGCAATCAGGAGCCGGATCATGGGAGCGTGATTGTGCCTGTGATCTTGCCGGCCTTGACGCTGTCGTAGGTGAAGGTGAGATTGCCCGGTCGAGCTTCGACCAGGAACATCAAGGTGGTGGTTGAGAATGCGCCCACTCCGCCATCGACAACCAGCCGTTCGGGGCGCTGGGCCTGGAGTTGAACCTTGTTGAGGAAGGGGTCGCGTACGATGCCGCTCGAGAGCACTTTGCCACCCGAGACAGTAGCGAAGTCCTGGCGGTGGAGCTTGTTGCGTTCGACGATCGAGAGCACGGAAGGGATGCCACGCTCATTGAGGATGGGCACATGAACCCGGTAAAGGCCGTCCTTCACCTTGGTGACTTCCGGAGTCTGCATCTTGAGCAAGGGAAGATGGTAGCCGCTGAAGAGGATGAACATGGCGTTGCGGTGGCATTCTTCCACGTTCAGGAAGCCTTCCGGCGGCCGGCCGGTATCGTGCTTGTAGCCACCGATCTCGATGTCGCCATATTGCGGGTGCTTGTAGGGCTTCCAGTCGACGAACATGCGGCCCTGGGTGAGTTCGTCGTTGAACTTCATGGTTTCTTCCGGAGAGACCCGCTTGTCGTTGTTGAAGTCCTGCTGGGTGCCGTTCAGTTCCACGACGAAGCTGATTGCGCCATGGCGGCCATAGGTATGGTCGGTGGTGTCTCCGTAGCTGTCGTAGAGAAGCTCGAAGCTATTGCCGTACTTGTAGCCGGGGAGGATCTGCTCACCTTCCTTGCCGAGGAAGTCGTGGGCGCGGAGGTCGTATTGGTTCATCGCGCGCTGGGGGCGAGCACCCGGGCCGCGAAGAATATAGCGGCCGAAATTGTGGAAGCTGAAGACAGCGTTGATGTTGTTGTGGGTGCGGAGCCACTGGGCGATGTTGCGCTGCTCGGGGTATTGCAGCGGGTACTGACTTGAGCCGGACTGGATATAGCGCGGCATCCAGCCTTCGCCCCAGGCGCGATTGGGATCGACATAGCCGTAAGTGTCTTCGTTGACCAGGCCGTCGCCGTCGTTGTCGAGACCTTCGGAGCCGAGCATGAGATAGTCGCCGAGTTCACCGGGACCCACCGGGACGAGCAGGCGGGGGTCCTTCGGGTCGAGCTTGTAGCGGCCCTGCCCAAGTGGAACCTTTTTGCGCATCATGGTGATCTCGCCGTCGCCGTTGAGGTCGTCATAGCCGTCTTCATCGAAGAGGCCGTCGCGGTCATCGTCCACGGGAACGGGGAGCGTACGCGGGAAGCTTGGAGTGGCAGGCTGCGTGAACCAGCGCTCGCGGCTGTCCACATTCATCATGGGGACCACATAGAGCGTGGAGCGGTCCAACAACTCAGTGACCCGCGGCAGCTTGCCGTAGTTCTTGAGCACGAAGTTCACGGTGTACATACAAACTTCAGTGCCCTGAATTTCGTTGGCGTGCGTTGCGCCGTCGAGGTAGACAGCGGGCTTGGTGTCGGCCGCGCCGGTCTTGGGGTTGGTGATGGTGAGCAGCCAGGTGTCGCCACCGGCACTCGTCTTGCCGAGCGATTCGAGCTTGACGAAGTCGGGATAGGCGGCGGCGTAGCCACGCATCATGGTCATGATGTCGGCGTTCGGGTAGAGGCGGTCCCAACGCGGGTCGGGAGGAGCGACCTTCGGCTTGAGCGTGAGGTCCTGAGCCAGCAGCGTGAGGCTGAGCAGGGAGGCAAGTACAAAGCGGAACATTATTGCAGCACCACCTCGCGGGAATCATTGCCTGCATTGGGCGAGAGGATACTGACGGTGATGCGTGCGCCGGGACTGGCATCGATCAACCAGGTGCCCTGGACGGTGCCGCTGGAGCCAGCGAGGCGTTCTACGGAAACCCGGTTATTCCCCTGAATGAACTTGGCACCAGTGGGCAGGGTGACGGTGAGGCGGGCAGGAAGGAAGCTCTTGGTCCGAACCTGCACGCGAGTGGCGGTGGGCAGGAAGCCATTATTGATGGCGGTGGCGGTGAGTTCATAGACACCGGAGCCGAGCGCTTTGACCTTGACATCCTGGATGGCGACTTCAGCCAGCTTGCCAGCCATGAAGAGGAGGGCTTCCGAGTGTGCGGCGGTGGCCTTGTTCAGTTCTGCCTCCGGCGGAGCGATGGCGAGGAAGGGATCGACACCACCGACTTCCGCTTTGGTGCCGTCGGGGAGGGTAACGGGAGTCCAATTGACGAAGCCGTCTTTGGCTGTGGAGTCAATGTAGGCGATAGTATCGGCGTCGGGGTCGGAGCCGTTGGCAGTGCTGGCGGCCTTGGGGATGCCCCAGACGTCGAGCTCAATCGGAAAGGTGGAGTAGTGATAGTAGAGCCACTTTTGAAGGCCACCGTCCGAGCTTTGGCTGGAGGTGCGCTTGTTGTCGAGGCCCGCTTTTTCGAGGATCTTCTTGTACTCTTCAGCGAAGGCCCGGAAGAATTTCAGGTCTTCGCCATCGGGGAACAGGATGGGGCCGGTGCCGAGGAAACCGGCGACATCTTCTTTGGTCACGCCACCCTGGGCGCGAACAAAGGGGGTGTCCTTGATCAGTTCGTAGGCTTCATCGACGGTGTATTGCTTGGTGGCGTCAAGACCGGTGGCACTGGCGAAATTGCGTGAGATGGGGAGGCGCTGGGGGCCATTGCCAGCGCGGGGGTCAGCAGTGGGGAGAGTGAGCAGATTGTTGGCGGGGCCAAAGACAAAGGCCATCGCGATGTTGCGGTGGTTGATGCAGAATTCCATGACTGCCCTTGCCTCGGGCTGGGCGCTGGGCCAGGGGCCGGTTTCGGAATTGGCGTCGTTCCAGGCATGGGCGAAGTTCAGGTCGGGGCGATAGCCGCCGGGCTGGTCTTCGTTGTAGTGGCCGTCCTTGTCGTCGTCGAAGCCTTCGGTGACGAGTTTGAACTGACCCTTCTCGCCTTTGAGCGGGTCCGCCTTACGGAGCAAGCGAGGGTCCTTTGAGTCGGCAAGCCATTCGCCAGCCGGATCGGGGATGCGGAGCATGGTGATCTTGCCATCGCTGTTGAGGTCATTGAAGCCGTCTTCGCCGGTGAGGCCGTCGAGGTCGCGGTCGAGGGTGGCAGAGTTCAGGCTGCGGCGGAACTTTGGCGTCAGGAAGAGGCCGTCGTGGGCATCAGGATTGAGGGCAGGCGCGATGTAGAAGGTGCGGGATTCAAGTAGAGCTTTGACAGCAGAGTCATTCTTCTTTGTAACCAGCGATTCGACGAAGGCCAGAGCGGCCTGAGTTCCAGCGTTGTGGAAACCAACAATGTTGGCGGCAACGAAGATCGCCGGGCGCAATTCGGGCTTCACTTTGCCGGGGGCGGCGATGGTCAATAAGTGGATCTTGCGGTTACCCGCGGAGTTGCCGATGGAACTCAGTTGGATGAAGCCGGAGTTCTGACGTGCGAGCGAAGTGAGACGCTGCTCCAAGCTGGAAAAGTTGGTGTAGCCCGGCACAGATTGGGCTGGAGCGAGCGGCAGAAAGGCCAAGACGGCCCAAGCGCAAAGGCAATACGAACGCAAGGGGGACTCCTCGTTTTAATAGAGTGAGCCTTCATTATAGGAGAGACGGCGGAGCGGCACGGCGCTGAGCCGGACTGTCACATTGTTTTAAGCAATGTGGCAATTGGATCGTATAAGGGGCATGACAACCCTGTTACTCATGCTATTGGCCATGTCAGACCTGAGCCAGCCGGTGCAAGGCAAGATCTTTCACGATGACCGCAGTGAATTGATGCTCTGGCGGGTACAAATTGTGGACATGGCAGGCATGAAAGTAATCGCGGAGAAGAACCTTGCCGTGGATGGCAGTTTCATGTTCCCGCCACTACCGATTGGATTCTTTGAGTTTCGGGTGGTGGGGGCTGGTGGGGATACGCGGTATAGCCGCGAGATTCATACCGCTCACGAGACGAACATGGAGGTAAGGATGGGGCAGAGGGGTGGGGGGATTGTGGCTGCCAGTCGAATTCGGCACAAGACTCCGAAGAAAGCGCGCAAAGCCTTGCAGACAGCGCAGAAGGCGCATGAGAAGCGCGACTGGGAGGCAGCCATCGCTTACTTGAAGGAGGCGGAGATATCTGATCCAGACAATTTCGATGTGTCAAGCAATCTGGGTGCGATCTACCTGCAACTGAAGCGCGATGAAGAGGCGTTGCCCTATCTGGAGAAGGCCCGCAAAATCGACCCGAGCGATTCGCAGAATAACTTGAACCTCGCCCTCTACCATGCACGCAAAGGAAACTACGAGGTAGCAGAAGTGCATGCGCGGGCGGGGATGCGCAGTGAACCGAATTCGCAGCGGGGCCTGCTGTTGATGGACTTTCTGAAGAAGTCCAAACCCTACTGATTGCGGAGCCAGTTCTCGTAGGCGTGGTTGCGGGGGCCGGTGTATTGAATCGTGTCGAAGAAGTCGGCGCGGCCGTTGAAGCGGGGGTCGCCTTCTTCGCGCAAGGTCTTTTCCATCCGGTCACGGAGGCCACGCATGGTCAGGAAGTGATCGACGTTGCGAGCGAGGTTGTTGATGCAGTCCGGATCCACCGTGATGTCGTAGAGCTCTTCGATGGGG
Organism: uncultured Bryobacter sp.; assembly: GCA_964510335.1. GTDB lineage: Bacteria > Acidobacteriota > Terriglobia > Bryobacterales > Bryobacteraceae > Bryobacter. The sequence goes on from CAZECF010000053.1 coordinate 20,771, forward strand.
CGCTTGCCGAAATTGAGCTTGTAGTAGTCGTCGAAGCGGGAAAGCAGGAAGGCTTTGGTGGGGCTGTCGTCCACATCGCGGTAGCCGGTTTCGGGCATTCCAGCCGGCCAGACATCGGGATGGTAGTTGCGGATGTAGAGCCACTTTTTAGTGCGGATGGCGCGGACCGGGTAACCGGCGTCATTGGGGCGGCCGATGTCGTGGCGCTCCTTGGCTATGATCATCGCGTCGCGTGAGGCATCAACCGTGCCGGACTTGTTGCTTTGGAGGATGTCGAGGAAGCTCTTGCCGGTGACGGAGGCAGGAGGCTTGAGGCCGGCGAGTTCGAGGAAGGTGGGAGCGAAGTCGCGGGTGTTGATGATGTCGTCGATGACGCGGCCGGGCTGGATGTTTTTGCCGTAGCGGACGGCCAGCGGAATGTGGAAGCCTTCTTCGTAAATCTGGGCCTTGACGCGGGGGAAAGGCATGCCGTGGTCAGAGGTGACGACGATGAGAGTATTGTCGAGTTCGCCGATGCGTTCCAAGGATGCCAGGGCGCGGCCGAGGTGCTGGTCGTTTGATTCCACTTCGAGCGCGTAGTCGAGGAGGTCGGACTTGATGAGGTTGTTATCGGGCCAGTAGCCGGGAACCTGTACGTCGGCCAGGCGCTTGCCGGCGCGAAGGCCGGAGCCTTCTTCATAGATGCGGTGGGGTTCGGTGGGGCCGAGCCAGAAGCAGAAGGGCTTCGCAGCGGGGCGCTGCGAGAGGAAGTCAGCGAAGTTGGCAGCGTAATCGTTGTTAGACATGCCCTTGTAGGGAGGCGTGTATGTCTTGGCGTTATAGGCAGGCCCGGCGGGGTTGTCTTTCCAGCCAGTGATTTTGTACTCGCCGGGTCCCCAGCCTTTGCCGGTGAGCCCGACCTGATAGCCGGCCTCAGCGAGGATGGATGGGTAGACAGGAAAGTCAGGAGGGAAGACGCTGAAGTGGTTGACGGCTTCCTTGCACTGCCAGGAGTTGCGGCCGGTCAGGATGGTGGAGCGGGAGGGCGTGCACTTGGGGTTGGACGTAAAGGCATTGGTGAAGACTACGCCCTCGCGGGCGACGCGATCGAAGTGGGGGGTATTGATCCACTTGGTGCCGAAGTAGGAAGCATGGCGGTAGGACCAGTCGTCGGCAATGAAGAAGAGAATGTTGGGCCGTTTCGCTTGTTGAGCATAGCCGAGGCCGGTGGACGCTAAACAGCTCTGCAAGAATTGACGACGGGAAAAAGCCATAGTGAGATTCTATGCCTGATCGTCGAGATATTCCTGCACTGATCGATACATGCGTTTGTTGTAGAGGCGGCCGGCATCTTCAACCGGGGCGGACCAGTTGTTAGACCAGGAGTCGCCGGTCGACTGCATGTACTGGTTGAGGCGGGCCTCAAGCTGCGGCAGCACGAAGGTTTCGGCCAGTTGATTGCCGAGGAGGTTGGTGCGTTGATAGGGATCTTTCTCAAGATCGAAGAGAACCCAGGGCCTGTCGATGTAACGGGCGTACATGTAGCGCTCCGTACGGATGCCGCGCCAGCCGGCCGTGGTGCCGTCGCCCGCGTAGGGGCCAAAGATCTGGAAGAAGGCATCCTTGCGGGTCTTGGAGCTCTTGCCGACCACGGTCCTGGAGAGATCCATGCCCTGAAAAGTGTCGGGGGGCTTGACGCCGCAAAGCCCGAGAGTGGTGGCCGGAATGTCGATGTGCGAGAAGAGGCCCTTGAGCGAGCGGCCCTGCTTCATGACAGCGGGATAGTGGATGATACCGGGGACGCGAATGGATTCCTCATGCGGCTTGCGTTTGAGACGAAGGCCGTGGGAGCCGAGCATGTCGCCGTGGTCGGAGAAGAAGAAGAGGGCGGTGTCTTCGCCGCGAGGGCTCTGGGCTAGCGCTTTGCGGAGGCGTCCGATCTGATCGTCGATCGAAGTGCAGGCTGCATAGTAGGCGGCGAGGTCCTTGCGGGTGGGGCCTTTTTCGAATTCTTCGTAGTTGGCGCGGACGCGAATTTTGGCGGGGTCGAATTGGCGCATGTACTCGGGGGGAGCACCGTAAGGATCATGCGGAGGACCGGGGGCGACCATGAGGAAGAAGGGTTTGGTGGAGGACTTTTCCTGGTTGAGAAATTCGAGAGCGAGATCGGTCCAGCCTTCTGATTCAAACTTGCCGAGGGGGATGGGCGTTGCGTCGTCGCGGAAGTACTGCGCGTTGAAATGATCGTGGCTGCATTGGTTGGCGGCCCAGTAGTCAAAGCCGAGACGGCGTTCGCCGGGAGGGACGAAGCCGGGCAGGCGCGGACCGCCGTCGAGGTGCCACTTGCCGATAAAGGCAGTACGGTAGCCAGCGCCACGGAGCAGCTTGGCGACGGTGTTGGAATTTTCGTTGAGGCGCAGGTCGTTGGCGACCATGCCGTTCTGGTGGCAGTACTGACCCGTCAGGAGAAGCGCGCGGGCCGGACAGCAGACGGGAGTGTTGGCGACGGTGTTGCGAAACTGGAGGCCGTCTTTGGCCAAGGCGTCGAGGTGGGGGGTGCGTGCGTTCTCGTCGCCCATGGAACCGAGCGCCTGGCCACGCCACTGATCGGGCATGAACCAGATGATGTTCGGCGATTTGGGTTTGGCCTTACCCAGCAGGAGAGCGGGGGCGGCAGCGAGTATGGAGCGACGAGTAATCATGCGCGATGCCCTTTCAAGATAAATCATTGGCGGATGAGTTTGAGTCGTGAGGCAATGATGCGGTCGAGCCAACGTTTGGGAAGCAGGCGAACCGGCCAGTGATTGAGCCAGGGTTGGGGGACGAGGGCGTAGCGAGTTTTGGGGTTCCTGGTCTCGATTGCATGGAGGATGAGGCGGGCGCAGCGTTCAACGGGAAAGCCTTTGGCGGCGAGTTGCATCATGGCGTCGAAGCCGAGCGCGATCGATTCGGCGTAGGGAGTTTGCTGGTAGGGAGAGAGGTCGGCTTTGGACCAGATGGGAGTTTTGATGGCACCGGGGGCGATGAGGATGACGTCGATGCCGTGGAGCAGGAGCTCGCGGCGCAGACTTTCGGAAAAGCCTTCGAGGGCGTGTTTGGAGGCGGCGTAAGCACCGACGAAGGGTGCGCCATTGCGTCCGGCGACACTGCTGAGGTTGAGGATGCGGCCAGGTGGGCCGGTGCGGGTGCGGTCTGCGCCGAGCAGGGGAGCGAAGGCCTGGGTGATGGCGAGGACGCTGAAGAGGTTGACCTCAAACTGGTGCCGCAACTGGTCGAGCGGGAGGTGGAGCAAGGGGCCGCTTACGGCGATGCCGGCATTGTTGACGAGGGCAGTGAGGGTGCGGGGGCCGAGCACTTCCGCAACTTGAAGAGCGGCTTGTGTAATGGCAGCGGCATCGGTGACATCAAACACAAGGGGGGTGAAATGATTTGGGAAGGCGGCGGTGAGACGGTTGGCGTCGGAGGTCGTGCGGACTGAGCCGAAGACCTTGAAGCCACGGGAGATAGCCTCGCTGACGGCGGCGTAACCGATGCCGGTGGAAGCGCCCGTGATCACGATGGACTTCATAGCAGGAGGGTGATGCCGAGGATGATGAGGAGGAGGGCGCTCATGATGGGGATGACGCGGGTTGCGCCTTCGAAGCGTTTTACCGAGGGGAGGATGAAAACGGCGGCGAGGCCGAGGCCGATGAGGATGGCAGCGAGGCCGATGGAGAAGCTGACGAGCAGGACGAGACCGTAGAGGGACTGGCCGCGAGAGAGAGAAAGAAGGAGAAGGGAGAGGGCTTCCGGACAGGGCACGATGCCGCCGGAAACGCCGAGGGCTTTGAGGGAGACACCGTGGGGGTGGTCTTCCAAACGGTACTGGGCAGAAATGTTTTCGGCTTGGGGGCGAAGGCGTTGGTAAAGGAGCCAGGCACCGATGGCGGCAATGAGGACGCCGCTGGCTTTGTTGAGGTAGGGATACCAGGCGTGGAGGTCGATGGATTCACTGAGGTAGTAGGCCAGCAGCCCGAGGATGAAGACGCTGGCCGTGTGCGTGAAGGTGACGATGGTGCCGAGGCGGAGGGCATCGAAGGCATTGCCGCGGGTGCCAGCGAGGTAGGCGGCAACGACAGTCTTGCCGTGCCCGGGAGTGAGGGCGTGGGCGGCTCCGAGGATGGCCGCGGAGCCGAGGGAAAAGATGCCGGGTGCAAGCAGGAGTTCAGAGAGAGTGGTCATGCCTGACGGAAGGCGGCCGCGACAGCGTCCATCTGCTCCAGCGAGTTATAGATGTGAGGCGAGACGCGGATGCCGCGCTGGGGGCCCGCGGGGGTGACGCTAAAGGCCATGCCCTGGGATTGGTAGAGCCTGGCGTCGAGGACGCGCAAGTCCGCCACGGAAGGGAGATCGACCTTGACGACGCCGCAGAAGAGACCGGCGGTGCGGTTGGTGCGGAGTTGCGCCTTGGGGTTCTGGGCGATCTGGTCCATGAGGCGCGACGTAAGTTGGGTGACGCGGGCCTGTACAGCAGGCATGCCGACCATCTGGAGGAATTCGAAGGTTGCATCGAGGGCGACGAGGCGAGCGTCATCGCGCTGGCCGTAGGCTTCCAGAAAGCGTGCGCCGCCGCGACCGTCTTCCGAGTAGCCGACGCTCACGATGGAGGGCCAGACTTCTTTCTGGCGGAAGCTGGCGACGTAGAGCACACCGGCTTCGAGGGGCCCCATGAGCCATTTGTGGGAGCTGGTGGCGTAGGAGTCGCAGCCGATCTGGCGCAGGTCGCAAGGCAGCATGCCGGCGCTTTGGGCTCCGTCGACGTGAGACCAGATATTGCGGTCGCGCGCGGTTTTGCAGAGGCGCGCCACGGGATAGACGAGGCCGGTGGAACTGGTGACGTGGGTAAGCGAGAGAACGCGAGTTTTGGGAGTCAGTGCGGCTTCGACCTTTTCGGCGAGAGCTTGCGGCGACTCAATGAGTTGGGTGGCGGGGATGATGTTCAGCGAGAAGCCAAGGCGCTTGGATTGGTTCTTCCAGGAGTCGAGGTTGGAGGGATGGTTGTCTTCGACGAGGACAACTTCGTCGCCGGCTTTGAGGTTGAGGCCGTGGACGATGGTGTTGGTGGCTTCCGAAGTGTTGCGGGTGAAGGCAAGTTCGTCGGCCGTGACGCCGAAGAATTGGGCGGCGCGAGTGCGGACTTTTTCGCGCAGGGGGCCGAACTTGGCGCGGTTCTGGAAGCTGGGGTCGGCTTGGAAGTCACGGAGGAAGTGTTGATGACGGTCGAGGACGGGGAGAGACGCCGGGCAAACGTTGGCAGCGTTCAAATAGACAAGGCCATCACGGAGAGGAAATTGTTTGCGAAGGAGGGTCCAGAAGGCTTCGTCGCGGGTGGTGCCGGGGGCGGTCATTTGAGCGAAGGCCGACCAGAGCGGAGTAACAAAAAGGGAGCGGCGCAACATATCGAGCGAGTATAGCGGAATGGGCGGGCCTTGACTTGAGGGGTGGGGAATGAGTAAAGTAAAGTTCTTGTTTGTAATCATTTAGCCGCGGAAGAACGCCGGCGCAAGGAATCGGGAAACATGATCAAGCTGGACATTATCAACGAAGTAGTTACCCGCACCGGCATCACCAAGACGAAGGCAGAAATGGCCGTTGAGACGGTATTCGAGAGCATGAAGCGGGCCTTGGGGCACGGGGAGCGGATTGAATTGCGCGGCTTCGGGATCTTCAACGTGCGCCCACGCAAAACCGGTATCGGCCGGAACCCGCGGACGGGCGATGAAGTTGCAATCCCGCCGGGCAAGGCAGTGCGTTTCAAGCCGGGCAAGGAATTGCAGAGTCTTTAAGTCAGCATTCGAGTGATCATCGAAGAGCAGCAACGGCCGAGGTATTTTCTCGCGTTGCTGCTTTTGCTTTTGAGCGTGTGGACGACGTGTGCGGCGGGTTCGCGCATGGCCTACAATTTTGTAAACAATTTGCCAGCGTTCCGTTTTGAGGAAGATGGCTTGGCGATGTTTGCCGCGTTTCTGGACCCCGGGGCGCTTTGGGCCGGATTGGCTTTTTCCTTGCCGTTAATCGTGATTCTGCTGGCGCATGAACTGGGGCACTATTTTGCCTGCCAGTATTACCAACTGGAAGCGACCTTGCCTTACTTTTTGCCGGTGCCGACCTTCATCGGGACATTCGGGGCCTTCATCCGAATCCGGTCGATTATTTACTCGCGCACGGTGCTCTTTGATGTTGGCATTGCGGGGCCGATTGCCGGGTTTGTGGTGTTGCTGCCCTTTCTGTTTTATGGCGTTTGGTTGAGCAAAGTTTCGCCTGCTGCGGCGCAAGGGGACTTGATTTTTGGCACGCCACTGGTGCTGCAGTTTTTCGAAGGAATCTTTTTTCCGGGCATCGCACCGGAAGCCATCTATCTGCACCCAATGGCACGGGCGGCCTGGGTGGGGGTGTTTGCGACGGCCTTGAACCTGTTGCCGATCGGGCAACTGGATGGTGGCCACATTGTGTATGCACTGGCCGGGCCTTGGGCGCGGAAAGTTTCCCTGGCGGCGATTGCGTTGCTGGTGCCGATGGGTTATTTTTATCCCCCGTGGTGGGGCTGGGCCGTGGCGCTCTACTTTCTGGGCAGGCGGCACCCGCAGATTTTTGATCTGACGCCACTCGATGGGCGCAGGAGGTTGTTTGCCGGGCTGGCGTTACTGATCTTTGTGGTGAGTTTCATGGTGGCTCCGTTAGGCTATTAAATGTCGATGAAGATCTCGGCGGCGATTATCACGTACAACGAGGAGCGCAACATCGCGAGGGCGATTGAGAGCCTGCGGTGCTGCGATGAGATTGTGGTGATTGATAGCGGGTCAAATGACCGGACGGTGGAGTTGGCGCGGAATCATGGGGCGAGGGTGGTAGAGACGCACTGGCGGGGATTTGCCGACCAGAAGAACTTTGCGAGCCAGACCTGCGAGCACGACTGGGTGTTGAGCATTGATGCGGATGAGGCGCTGAGCGAGACGCTGGAAGGGGAGATCTGGCAGCTAAAGAAAATCGGGCCCCAACACGATAGCTATACGATGCCGCGAATGGCGCAGTACCTGGGTAAGTGGATTTTGCATTCGGGCTGGTATCCGGACCGCAAGGTAAGGCTGTTTGACCGGCGAAAGGCGAAGTGGGTCGGGGAATACGTGCACGAAAGCGTGGTGGTGAGTGGAGCGGTGGGGCATTTGAAGTCGGACTTGCTGCACTATACGTGCTCGTCACTGAGCGAACACCTGAAGACGATGGACCGGTATACGACGCTGGCGGCAGAGCAGATTGTGGATCAGAAAAAGGCGGTGAAGTGGAGGCACCTGGCGATTGACCCGGGTTGGACCTTTTTCAAAAGCTACGTGGTGCAGCGGGGCTTTCTGGATGGGATGGAAGGGCTGGCGATTGCTTATATGGCGGGCATTTACACGTTTCTGAAGTACGCCAAGGCCAGGAATATGGCACCACGGCGATGAAGGTTCTGCTGGCAGATTCGGGCTGGAAGATGCGCGGCGGTCAGTGGCAGACCTTGTATCTGGCTGAGGGCTTGCGCGAGCGTGGGCATTCCGTAACGCTTCTCTTGCGGCATGGATCTCTGCTATGGGAATTGGCGCAAAAGGAAAACTTTGAACCACGTCAGATTGGACTGGCTACGATGCTGGCCTACAGCGGGGGGCAGGATGTAGTGCATGTGCAGGATGCGCATTCGCACACGCTGGCCGCGGTGGGAAGCAGGAAGCCCTTTCTGGTGGCGCGGCGGGTGGTGTTTGCGGTTAAGACCGGTTGGGCTTCGAGAAAGAAGTATTTGCGGGCGGCTGGTTATCTGGCTGCGTCCAAGGCGGTGGCAAGAGAATTGAAGAAGGCAGGAATCGCAGAGGAGAAGATCCGGGTTGTATACGACGGTGTGCCTGATTTTGCGGCTTCTTCTTATGGAAAGCATGTGGCGGGATTGAAGAGTGAGGATGCAGGAAAGTTGAACGGGTTGATGCAGGAGAGTTGCGATTTGGCGGAGGTGGAGTTGAAGTTGAGCGAGTCCATGCAGGATGCATTGCGGAGTGGGTTGCTGTATCTGTATTTGAGCCAGAGTGAGGGTCTGGGGTCCGGGGCACTGATGGCGATGGCGGCAGGAATGCCGGTGGTGGCAAGCCGGGTGGGCGGATTGGTGGAAGCGGTGGATGAAGGGTTTTCGGGGTTGCTGGTGCCGAACGAAAAGAAGGCCGTGGCGCGGGCGATTGCGGCGGTGCGGGATGACCGGAACCTGGGGCTGCGCTTCAGTGAGAATGCGCGACGCCGTTACGAGCAAATGTTTACGCTGGAACACATGGTGACGAATTCCTTGAAGGCTTACGCGGAGTTGAGCCATGTTTGAGGCAATGCTGCTGGCGGGTTTGATGGGGATGTTGATCGGCAGCTTTCTGAATGTTTGCATTTACCGGTTGCCGCGGGATTTGAGCGTGGTGCATCCGCGGTCGTTTTGCCCGGTGTGTGAAACGCCGGTGGCCTGGTATGACAATTTCCCGGTTCTCAGTTGGGTGCTGCTGGGTGGCAAATGCCGGAAGTGCCGCACGGTGATTTCGTGGCGCTATCCGCTGGTGGAGGCATTAACGGGGTTCTTGTTTGTCGCTGCAGTGTGGCGTCAGGGTTTGACACCGGAGGCGGGAAAGCTCTGCGTGTTTGTAGCGTTGCTGGTGGGGTTGGTCTTCATGGATCTGGAGGAGAGGATCCTGGCCGATGAGTTGACGGTGGGAGGGATGACCTTTGGGTTTGTGTTGAGTCTCTTTTTGCCGATGCCGAAGTTTGTGGGACATTTCCTGTTGCCGGTGGACTGGAAGGAGTCTTATCTGAGCCTGGGTGAGAGCCTGATTGGCGGGGTGGGGCCGGCAGTGGCGCTATGGGGAATTGGTGAATTGTATTACCGGATCCGGGGGCGAGAGGGGCTGGGTTTTGGGGATGTGAAGATGATTGCGATGGTGGGCGCGTTTTATGGCCTGCAGGGTGCTTTGCTGACGCTGATCATCGGGAGCCTCGCAGGTTCGGTATTTGGAGTATTGTTTATTGCGTTGGCCAAGAAAGATGCGCAGACATATGAATTGCCGTTCGGGTCGTTTTTGGGTTTGGCGGCGTTGGTGCCGCCTTTTGTATACATCGAAGCAGGAAGTGGGCTCGTTGTACCATGGTGAATTGCAATGAATGAACTCTTCGAGACCTTGAAGCACGGGTCTGAGGAATGGATCCTGGCCAAAAGCCTGGACCCCGGGCGGTTGCCAAAGCACATCGCCGTCATTATGGACGGAAATGGGCGTTGGGCCAAACAGCGCCATTTGCCGCGCATCGCGGGGCACAAGGCCGGTGTGGACAGTGTTCGGGAAATCGTGGAAGCGAGTGCGCGGGCAGGGATAGAAGCACTGACGCTCTATGCGTTCTCGACGGAAAACTGGAAGCGGCCGGCGATGGAAGTACAGGCGTTGTGGCAATTGCTGCGGTTGTATTTGAAATCAGAGTTGTCAACTTTGCAGCGGAACCGGGTGAAGCTGAACGCAATTGGTCGGATTGAAGAATTGCCTGACGCTGTGCAGCGGGAATTGCGTCAAGTGATAACGGCGACAGAAAACAATACCGGGCTGCAGTTGAATCTGGCGCTGAACTATAGCGGCCGAGCGGAGTTGGTGGATGCGGTGAAGTCGATAGTGGCCAGCGGAATTGCGGTCGAAGATATTGATGAGGACGTGGTGAGTCGTCATCTGGAGACGAGTGGATTGCCGGACCCGGACCTGTTGATCCGAACGTCTGGAGAGATGCGAGTCAGCAATTTTTTGTTGTGGCAGATTGCTTACAGCGAGCTCGTGGTTTCAAGCGTGTTGTGGCCGGATTTCCGCAGCCGGCATTTGCTTGAAGCGATACACGAATTTCAGCGGCGGGAGCGGCGTTTTGGTGGGGTAACAGAAGTACAGGTAGAGACTGAAGGAGTGCCGGTTGGCGCTGCGGTGAGATGAAGCGCGTCCTGACGGCGGCCTGGCTGATTCCTTTTGGAATCTATAGCATCTTCTTTGCGCCGCACTGGCTCTTTGTGGCAGCCGTGTGTTTGCTAGCGATATTCTGCTTTCGAGAATATGCGCGGATGGTGGAGGGGCAGGGCCTCGAAAGCTTTCCTTTACCTGGCTATGTGGCGGGTATCGCGCTGTTGGTCCTACCGGGGATTGGGTGGTCTTCCGTAGCACTGCTGCCACTGCTGGCGATGGGGCTGAGCTTGCGGGTGCTGGACTTCAAGACGGCGTTTGGCAGTGCGGGAGCGTTTGCGCTGGGCGTGCTCTATGTGTTTGGCGCGTGGCGATGCGGGATTGAATTGTATGAACGCAGCGCACACTGGCTCTTCTTTGCGGTGGCATTGAATTGGGCGGGCGACATCGCGGCCTACTATGTGGGCAGGAGCCTGGGCAAGAAGAAGCTGGCGCCGCGGGTGAGTCCGGGCAAGACGGTGGAAGGGGCGATTGGGGGAATCGTGGCGAGTGTGTTGTTCGGGTGCCTGTACTTGCCAAAATTTGTAACGGGCGTGAGCTGGATGGAGGCGGGGCTGCTGGCGGCGGTGGGTTGTGTAGCGGGGCAAATCGGGGATTTGTGTGAAAGTGCGTTGAAGCGTGGTGCGGGGATGAAGGATTCGGGAACGATGCTGGCCGGTCATGGCGGGTGGCTGGACCGGCTGGATTCCAGCTTGTTTTCGATGCCCGCCGTATACTGGGCATTGCTTGCGTATAGCCGCTGGCAATAGAACCCCATGAACCTAGAACCCAATCCTGAACCCGTATTGTTTTTGGTGGAGGCGTTTCGCCGGTCGCAGGCGATGTTTACCGCCGTTGACTTGAAGGTCTTTGACCACCTGGAGGCAGGCGCGCTGGGGGTGACGCAAATGGCGACCCTGCTGGCGGCGAATCCGGATGCGGTGGAGAGATTGCTGAACACTTGCGTGGCCTTGAAGCTGCTGGACCGGCAGGGCAATGGGTATGTGAACACGCCGGTAGCGTCGGTTTACTTGCGGCACGGCGCGCCGCAATCGCTGGTGGGCTATATCGAGTATTCGCAGAAGGCCTTGTGGCATTTGTGGGCGAAGATGCCAGATGCAGTGCGAGAGGGGACGCACCGGTGGGAGCAGGTGTTTGGGGGCCAAGGGGAATTGTTCTCGCACTACTACACGACGGAAGAAGACAAGCGGCGCTTTGTGATGGGGATGCATGCTTACGGACTGATGAGTTCGCCACAGGTGGTGAAGGCATTTGACCTGAGCGGGTTCCGGCATCTGGTGGATGTCGGTGGGGCGACGGGACATCTGGCAATGGCTGCGTGCCGGGAGTATCCGGGGATGCGGGCCTCGGTTTATGATTTGCCAACCGTGCTGAACGTGACGCGGGAAGTGGTGGCTGAAGCGGGATTGAGCGAACGGATTGAAGCCGTGGGGGGAGACTTTTTTGCAGACCCGTTGCCGGAAGCAGACCTGTATTGCCTGGGGCGGATTCTGCATGACTGGACACGCGAGAAGATCGATTTGTTGCTGGCGAAGATCTACGAGTCGTTACCCGTGGGCGGGGCAGTGCTGGTGGCTGAGAAGATGCTGGGGGAGAATGGCACGGAGCCGCTGTGGGCGCTGCTGCAATCGCTGAACATGCTGGTGGTTACGGAAGGGAAAGAGCGGAAGTTGAGCGAGTACCGGGAGATATTGGCGCAAGCGGGTTTCGTGGACATTGCAGGAATTGTGCTGGCGGAATCGCCGCTGGATGCGGTGATTGGGTTTAAGCGAGGTTAGGCCGGAAGCTGACAGTTTGCAACCGTGGGTTCAGTGACCCGGTCTTAAAGGCTGAGGAGACTGACAGATGGACCATTCGATGGCAGATGCGGTGATTGTTGCGGCGTTGGCGGCGTTGTGTTTTGGGTGGCTTTACTTGCGGCACCGGCGCATGGAGATGTTGCACCGGGAGCGGCTGGTGGCGATGGAGAAGGGGCTGCCGTTGCCGGAAGTTTTTTATGAATCGCCGCGCGTGTCGAGCCCGCCGCATCCGCATCTGTTTCTGCATATCGGGATTCCGATGCTGACGGTGGGGGTGGGTACGATGGTGGCTTTGCGTATGGTTGGGTTTCCCGGTTGGCCCTTGCCGCTGCCGGTGGCGCTGTCGGGAGTTGGGCTAATGCTTTACCATGTGCTGGCGGGCAGGAAGGGGCAGCCCGGAAGCCGTGGAAAGTGATGAAGAGCTGGTGCGGCGCTGCCGGGCGGGCCGGGATGAGGAAGCGTTTGGCGAGCTGGTGCGGCGGCACCGGGAGGCGGTGTTCCGGCTGGCCGTGTCCATCCTGGGAGTTGCGTTCCGGGAGGATGCCGAGGAGGTGACGCAAGAGGTGTTTTTACGGGTGCACCATTCGCTGGGGTCTTTCCGGGGAGAGGCCCGGTTCAGTTCGTGGGTGTACCGGATCACGTTTAATCTGGCGGTGAACTTGAAGGAGCGGGTCCGCTACCGGACGCCGCATCTGGGGGAGGAGGCGCTGGCGGGGATGGTGTCACCGCAGGCGAGTCCGGTGCAGGAGTTGGAGGTGCGGGGGCGGGCGATGGTGCTGGACGCCTGCATGGACGAGCTGCCGGAGGTGTACCAGTCGAGTTTGAGGCTGCATTACTGGATGGGGCGGAGTGTGGCGGAGATTGCGGAGTTGCTGGGCGTGCCGGAAAATAGTGTGAAGTCGTATCTGTTTCGGGCGCGGCGATTGCTTGAGGAGATGCTGAAGGAACGAGGAGTGGACCATGCCTGAGCGTGACGAGATGGATGCGCTGCTGCGGCAATTGGCGGCGGGTGTGCCGGAGCCCAGGTTGTCGGCTGGCTTTGACGAAGGGCTGAAGAAGCGGATGCGGCCGCGGCGGCTGGATCACGCGGGGCGGTTGGCAATGGCGGTTTATGGGGTGGCGGCGCTGATTGTTTGCCTGGTGGTGATGAGGGGGGAGTCGATTGAGTGGAGCACGGTGGTGCTGGCGATTGCGCTGCCGCTGGTGGTGGTGGGTATATTGGCTAGAAGGCAGGCGCTTTCATGAGAACCACCATCGTTATTGACGACGAGTTGATGCGCGAGGCATTGCGGGTGAGTGGCCTGAAGACGAAGCGGGAGGTGGTCGAGGAAGGGCTGCGGACTTTGGTGCGGCTTAGGCGGCAGGAAGGGATCCGGCGGTTGCGGGGGAGGCTGGAGTGGCGTGGGGATTTGGAGGAATTGAGGAGCGAGGGTTGAATTTTGGGGCCGTCTCGCAGGTGTCAAATATTCGGAGGTTGC
>CAZECF010000053.1:34058-34439 GCA_964510335.1 uncultured Bryobacter sp.
ATTTGGACCAGATGAGAACGTCGAATTGTTGTGCGCTGCCGACCGGAAAGCGACGAGAGCCGACTTTGACAAGGCGCGGCCGTTGACGGTTGGTTATGTTGCAATGGCAACGCAGTCACCTTAAGTACCCAGTGTGCGCTCTACGCTGTGGGAATGACAATGCGCCTTAAGCCCCAAGGTCCTTGCTTCTCTTTCGGATCTCATTCATGGAGAAGCCGAGGTCGGCGACGAGGTCTTCAAAGGGGGGTGCCTTCGTTGTGCTGGAACCACTCTTTGGAGCGGGCGACGGCAGCTTCTTCTTCGTCTCTGGCCAGCTCGTCATTGTCGGTCATAGGTACGAAAGCCCTAGCGATCCTGGGGCTGGGGGGCGGTTTCGAGTGC
>CAZECF010000054.1:0-34176 GCA_964510335.1 uncultured Bryobacter sp.
GTGGAGTATCCCTATCATTCCAAACTCGACATCGCGGAATACTATCAGCGCTATGCCGAAACCTTGTGCGCGGTGGATGACAGCGTCGGCCGCGTCATGGATTGGGTTCGTTCTCGCAATGAACTCGATTCAACCCTCGTCATCTATATGGGCGACAACGGCTTTGCCTTTGGTGAGCATGGCCTTATCGACAAGCGCACTGCCTATGAGGAGTCCATGCGCGTACCCATGCTCCTGCAGTGCCCGGAACTCTTCGGCCGGGGCAAGAAGCTCGACGAAGTTGTCGCCAACATCGACATCGCCCCGACCTGTCTCACCGCCGCCGGCGTCAAAGTGCCGGACTCGATGCAAGGGCGCAGCTTCCTCGAACTTGCCCAAGGCAAGAAAACCGAATGGCGCGATGGCTTGCTTTACGAGTATTACTGGGAGCGCAACTTCCCCCAGACACCCACCATGCATGCCATCCGTGGCGACCGCTACAAGTACATCCGCTATCAGGGCTTGTGGGACCTCGATGAACTTTACGACCTCCAAAACGACCCCCTCGAAACCAGGAATCTCATCGACTCCCCGGAACATTTGCAGGTCGCACGCGAGATGAATCGCAAGCTCTTTTCCATCCTCGATGCCACGGGCGGAATGTATATTCCGTTAAACGCCGACCGCACTCTCAATCAATCAAACTTGCGCAACGGTGAAGCTTCCAAGGCCGCGGACTTCCCGGCCACCGTCATCAAATGAGCCGGGAATTTTGGCTCCGCGAAGAGCCAGTTGAGACCGACCCCTTGCGACATTTATTGCTGTGCACATTCCGCCAGCTAGAAGAGGAAGTCATTGCCAGAACCGCCGGGCTGAGCGATTTGGAGGTCTGGCAATCACCCCACGGCCTCACACCCATTGGCTTCCATATTCGCCACATCGCCGAAAGCATTGACCGCCTCCTGACTTATGCCGAGGGCAAGCAGCTCACCGATCTCCAACTGGCAATACTCAAACAGGAACTGTCTGACGAGCTTCCTCTCCTCAGTCTGTTGGTCCTGCTGGAACAACGCTTACTGGAAGCGCGCCAAAGGGTAATGGCTATACCGGAAGAGGAACTGAAAGAGATCCGCGAAATCGGCCGGGCAAAAATTCGCGTCCCCCTCGGAACATTACTCGCCCACATCGCCGAGCATTCCCAGCGCCACCTCGGCCAGCTTGTCACAACGGCCAAGCTCGTGCAAAGTTTAGCCAGCTAAGCCCGGTACTCCACCCAGCGTCTTTGCCGCCCGCACCGCCCGGCGTGCAGCCTCAGCCACAACCTCTGCTGCCGCAACTCCCAGCGCATTCAAATCCACCGGCGGCAGTTGCCCTGTTGCCATCGCAAAAACCGTATCGCCGTCACGCGTCGTATGCACGGGCCGGATCGACCGGATCATCCCGGCCTGCGCCAGTTGCGCCAGCTTCGTACATTCCACTTTCGTCAACCTGGCATTCGTAGCCACAACAGCCAACGTCGTGTTCCCCCCTTCAAACCGGGGCTCTGCTCCATCCAGCATTAGCCGCGCGGTGTTGGCAAAGTCGCGCCCATTGTCGCTCGTTCTGCTCCCGGCCAGAATGCGGCCCTGCTCATCGAGTACATCGCCAAATGCGTTTACCGCAATCAGCGCCGCGACCTGAATCCCCGCAAAGCGGCCGGAGAGCTGCCACACCGCCGAACCCAAACCACCCTTCATCGCCCGGTTCATCCCCAGCATCTTTCCCACCGTCGCTCCGGTACCCGCTCCAACATTGCCATCCTCTAACCGCGATCCCGGTTTAGCCTCAAAAGCTGCCGCAGCCGCGGCTTCCCCCATCTCGCGCCCCGGCCGCGCATGGGCATCACCAAGGCCCAGGTCATACAAGATGGCCGAAGGCACGATCGGCACGCGCGCACTGCGCATTTCAAAGCCAATCCCGTGCTGCTCCAGATACCGCCTCACACCGCTCGATGCTTCAAGACCAAAGGCGCTGCCGCCAGACAATACCAGCCCATGGATAACCGGCGTAATGTGCAGCGGATCCAGCACCCCAATTTCCGCAGTGCCGCTGGCCCCCCCTCGAATATCCACTCCCGCCGTCGCCCCCGCTTCGCAAACCACCACGGTACAACCAGTCATTCCTTCCAGATCGGTGGCATTTCCCAAGCGGATGCCTTCAATTGCACTTAAGCCGTTCACGAGCGGTATGTTAGCATCAAAATCGCTAAGCAAACCTTAAAGGGGCCTCCGGTTGCTCGACTACCTTAAAAGCCCAGTACAGACCTTTCAGGACTTTCTGTATCTTGCTGCGCGCAGCATCCGGAATGTCACCAAGCGTCCTATTTACTGGAAAGACATTCTCATGCAAATGGACTCAATCGGTGTGGGCAGCCTCCCGATTGTCGCGCTGATCGGTGCCTTCAGCGGCATCGTCATGACCCTCCAGATGTCCAGAGCGCTCGCTACCTACGGCGCTACTTCGCAGACAGGCCAGGTCGTCTCGATTAGCATCATTCGTGAGCTGGGTCCCGTCCTGACCGCGTTGCTGGTGGCCGGACGAAACGCTTCCGCTATGGCCTCGGAGTTGGGCTCCATGAAGGTGACCGAACAGATTGATGCCATGCGCGCCCTGGGCACCGACCCGATTCAAAAACTGATCGTTCCCCGCCTGGTGGCCACTGCCTTCATGCTGCCCCTGCTGACTGCAATTGCCGACTTCGTAGGCCTGCTCGGCGGGCTCCTGATCGCGGTCACCATTATCGGCAACACGGCCAATCAGTACTGGTCTTCCGCCATTGATGTCCTGGCCTTGAACGACATGGTGCAGGGCTTGGTGAAGCCTTTTCTCTTCGCGATTGTCATCGCCCTGGTTGGCTGCTTTTACGGTATGCGCACCTCCGGCGGCACGCAAGGTGTCGGCCTTGCCACCACCAAAGCAGTCGTTATATCGAGCGTCTGGGTCTTCTTGATCGATGTCCTCGTCACCCAGGTTTTTGTGAGTATGAGTTGATGGCTGACCCGATACTGGAGTACATCGACGTCGGCCTCAGTTTTGACGAAAAGCGTGTGCTCGACCATATCAACCTGCGCGTTATGCCAGGCGAAACCGTAATCGTGCTCGGCGCTGCCGGCAGCGGCAAAACCTTGCTCCTGAAGCTTGCCATATCCCTGATCAAGCCTGACGAAGGAATCATCCGGCTGCTGGGTCATGACATCACCCACCTGCGGGAGGTAGAACTCTTTGAAATGCGCAGCGAAGTGGGCATCCTTTTCCAGGAAGGCGGCCTCTTCGATTCTTTAACAGTTGAAGACAATGTAGCTTACCCGCTTCGCAATCAAAAACGGCTTCTCGCCCCCGAACCCGAAATCGCGGAACGAGTCCGGGAATCCCTCGAGTTCGTCGAACTCGGTCACACTCTCGACAAATTTCCCAGTGAACTGAGCGGCGGCATGCGGCGGCGTGTTGGCATCGCGCGCGCCAACGTCTCCAACCCCAAGCTGTTACTCTACGACTCCCCCACCGCCGGTCTCGATCCCATCACTGCCTACACCATCATGTCGCTCATCCTCAAACAGCGTGAGATGCACAAAACCACCACCGTGCTGGTTACGCACCGCTACCAGGACGGTGCCATGGCGGCCAACTATCATTGGGACCAGAACCGCCAGGAGGTAGTCCGTGCCGTTCCCTTTGGCGAGTATGCCAACCTGCACACTACTTTCGTCGTGATGAATGAAGGACAGATTGTGTTTCTCGGCAACCAGAAGGAACTCGAAGCCTCGCGCGACCCCTATGTGTCACAATTTGTATTGCAGCAACCCCCGCCGCATAGCGCGCCAGGGGACGAACGAGGGCACCTGACGGCATGACTTCCAAGAAAACCAGTTGGGCTAAATTACGCGTTGGCTTGTTGGCAATTTCCGCCTTCCTCTTGCTGACCGCCCTGATCTTTTACATCACCACCTCCACGAGCATGTTTGAATCGCGCTCGAAGGTTTACGCCTATCTCGACACCAGCAGCGGCCTGCTCAAGAACGCCCAAGTCCGGCTCAACGGCATGCTGGTCGGCAAAGTTTCTGAAATCGAACTTTCCGGCGAAAACAAACCCAATCGCGTCATCCGCATTACGCTCGAAATTTTCGACAAAATGCTCCCCTCGATCCCGAACGATTCCACGGTCACCGTAGGGGCTGAAAATCTGCTCGGCGCCAAACTTATCGCCATCAAGCAGGGCGTTGCCCCAACGGCGATTGCCAAGGGTGGAGAACTCCCCAGCGGCTCGACCCCCGAACTCGATGACATCCAGCAACAGGCCTCCCAAACCATTGCCGTGCTCCAGAACATCCTGATCAAAGCCGAAGGAATCGTCGAGCAGGTGGAAGCCGGCAAAGGCACCATCGGCAAGCTGCTGGTGGACGAAGAACTCTACGACCGTTTTCTGCACATTACGCGCGAGGTCGAATCTCTGTCTGCTTCTTTGAATGCCGGCAAAGGCACCATCGGCAGGCTGTTGAAGGACGACGATCTTTATACAGACATTCGGAAAACGATGAGCCGTATGGATCAGGTTATTGCGGACCTCCAATCCGGCCAGGGAACAGCCGGCAAGCTGCTGAAGGACGATGCCATCTACACCGAGGCGCGCGACAGCATCTCCGAACTCCGCAAGATGCTCGCCGAAGTAAACGCCGGCAAGGGCACCGCAGGCAAGCTTCTGAAGGACGATACGCTCGCCAATCAGTTGTCGGCCACCATCGGCCGCGTGGATAAAATCCTCGATCGCGTCAATCGTGGCGAAGGCACCCTCGGCCAGTTGCTTGTCAACTCCTCGCTCTACGAGAACCTCGACGGTACCGCAGTCGAAATGAAGGGTTTGATGAAGGACTTCCGCGCCAACCCGAAGAAGTTCCTTCGCATCAAGCTCGCGCTTTTCTAAGTTGCGTTATCTCATCGTCAACGCCGACGACTTCGGCTTCACGCGAGACGTGAATGCGGGGATTGTGCGTGCCCACCGGGAAGGCATTCTCACCGCCACAACCTTGATGGCCAATGGCGCTGCCTTTGATGATGCAGTCAGCCTCGCCGCGGAAAACCCAAGTCTCGACGTCGGAGTGCACCTGCAAATGGTGCAAGGCCCCAGCCTCAGCCAACCCGGCCGGATGCTTCCGGAAACCATCCCCGCCCTCATCCGGGATCTCACCTTCCGCCGCTGGAATATCTACGCGGAACTCTCCAACCAGGTGGAAAGAATTCTCGCCGCCGGAATCCGCCCGACTCATCTCGACACCCATAAGCACACTCATTTGCTCCCGCCGGTCCTCTCTGCGGTCGCCCGCCTGAGCCAGCAGTACGAGATCCCCTGGGTGAGGAGGCCCTTTGATCTGCCCCTGGATGGCACCAGGGCGAGCTTGACGACCCGCACCGCCTCCCTGGCCATGAAGCGCTTGCGTCGCCATTTCGGGTGCGTTCTATCCAGCCACGGCGCACGCTCCACCGACCACGTCGCCGGCTTCGTTTGGACGGGACTGTATCAGGCGCAAGACTTGGTTCAACTCATCGAGCAACTGCCCGAGGGCAGTACGGAATTCATGTGCCACCCCGGAATATGTGGTCCGGAACTTTTGGCCGCCACCACCCGCCTGAAGCAGACCCGCCAGCAGGAACTGAACGCGCTCATCGATCCGCGCGTCAGACATGCCATTGAAGCTTCCCAGGTCCAGCTCACCACTTACCGCCAGCTAAGCGGGCAATAGGATCTGGAAAGCCGCCCCGCTGCGATCCTCCCGGTTGGCCGCCGAGACAGTACCGCCCTGCGCCTCAACAATGGAGCGGACAATATGCAGCCCCAACCCTTTGTGGCGTGGCGTTGTGGTGAAGCCCGGCTCAAATAGATCGGGTAGCAATTTGACCGGAATGCCTGGCCCCGTATCCAATACATCGATCCGCAGCCCTTCGGCTGAAGCAGTGGCCGCGATTGAAATCGTACCTCCCTGCGGCATCATGCGGGCCGCATTGAGAAACAGATTCAGCAGCACTCTCTCCCAAGCTCCGCGATTCCCGCGAATATGAGTGTTTTCCTCCATCGACCGCTCTACCGTAATCGTAGGCCCGCGCGAGGAAATCAGGTAGTCCTGCAACAAAGCCTCCACCTGCTCCAGGCAGCGGTTCAAATCCGTGAGTCCGCCTTGCTCCTCAAGACTCTTCACAATCCTTGCGCCGTGCTTCAACGCCCGCTGAATCGTTGCACTCAACCGGGCATGCTTCGGGTCGGCCTTCAACAAGTCGTTCGCCTCAAAGAGCGTCTCAAAGACGTTGTTCAAATCATGAACAACGCCGGCGAGCGTCAGGTGGACGAATGGCTCGGACATGGCTTAACTGGTGATGCGGCGTAAAGTCTCGTAAAACTCGGGAAAACTGACGCTGGCGGCTTCCGCACGCTCGATCTCGGAGACGCCATCGGCAACCAGCCCCGCCACAGCAAAGGCCATCGCAATCCGGTGATCCCCAAAACTGTCAAAACGGGCTGCCTTGAACTTCTGATGCCCCGGCACGGTAAAGCCGTCCTCCCGGACTTCAATCTCTACTCCTGCCCGGGCAAAGTTCTCAGCCACCGTAGCAATCCGGTCGGTTTCCTTGATCCTCAACTCCGAGGCATCACGCACTTCAAGCCCTTCCGTTGCGGCACCCAGCACGGCCAAAGTCGGAATCTCGTCAATCAGGGAAGCCGTCAAAGCTCCACTGATCAAG
Source organism: uncultured Bryobacter sp. (assembly GCA_964510335.1). Classification (GTDB taxonomy): domain Bacteria; phylum Acidobacteriota; class Terriglobia; order Bryobacterales; family Bryobacteraceae; genus Bryobacter. Next base: position 6,748 of record CAZECF010000054.1, read on the forward strand.
CCGGCACGCTGCACCGAACCGCGAACCAGAATATCCCCCACCAATTCGCCATTCCGCTCACTCACCTCAAGCACCTTGATTTCTGCTCCCAGGCTCACCAGGTAATCGAGCAATGCTGTACGTGTCGGGTTCAAACCCACTCCACCAATTACCAGCCGCGAATTCGGAATCATCAGCGCTGCGGACAAGAAGAAGGCAGACGAACTCAAGTCTCCCGGCACGGTCAGATCCTGCGCCATCAGGCGTGGCCGGCCCTTGAGCGTAATGACATTGTTCACGCTGCGCAAATCAGCGCCGAACATCCTCAGAGCAAGCTCCGTGTGATCTCTCGTACGCAGCGGCTCCCGGACAATCGTTTCACCATCACAGTAAAGCCCGGCAAACAATACGCACGTCTTTACCTGGGCACTCGCGACGGGGGGCGCAAAATCAATTGCCGCAAGCTTTCCCCCATGAATCTCAAGCGGCGGAAATTTTCCGTTGGTCGCCACAATCCGGGCACCCATCTGTTCGAGCGGCGTCATGATCCGCTGCATTGGCCGCTTCGACAAAGACTCATCACCGTGCAGGACAGACACAAAGGGCTGTGCCGCCAGAATGCCGCTCATCATCCGGATCGTCGAGCCGGAGTTTCCCGCATCCAGCGACCCGGCTGGAGCACTCAGCCCATCCAGCCCCTTGCCCGTGATGCTCACTTCATCGCCGTTCTCAACTGCTTCGATTCCCAATCGCCGCAGAATACCCAACGTGGAATGACAGTCCTCGCCCGTGGCGTAGCCACGGATCGTCGTCTTGCCTTCGGCAATGGCGCTAATCATCGCCCAGCGATGAGAGATCGACTTGTCGCCAGGCAGGCGAATCGCGCCGTCCAGCGACTGCGCGGGTTGAATGGTTTCAATCATAGATTCGGTTATTCGACTGGATACGGACCCGGGTTGCCCACTCGCAATTCCCGGCCATTGCCATCGACTACCCCAAGCACAACACGTACGGCACGCGCCGGTGCCTTCAATTGCAAGTGAAACTCCACCAGGTCTCCGGGCGAGAGCGTATCCGGCTCAGGAGATCCTCGCTGAATCGTGATGCTCTGCTTGCCGGGGGCAAAAAATTCAAAAACGACCTGCACCTTGGAAAGATTTCGCGTACTGGTATTGAGCACGCTCCCATCCACTTCAAGCAACTGGTCATTGATGCGCTGCACGCGCACTTTCTGGAGTTCGACTTCCGGCGTCTTCTGCTTTTTGTCCTGCGCGGACACGAGCAACACAAGCGCTAGGGCGGCAAAAAGGAATCTACGCATGGCAAGGAGTTGAACCCCAAGTGTAGCAAGGCAGACGTTTTTGAAAAGTGCGACGCACAAGTTAGCATATACTAACAAGAGAGGATTTATGTTGCGGTATCTGTTGATGGGGATAGTGGTCAGCCTCGCGGGGTTCGCAGCCGAAAGCCAACAATTTCAGCAGGCCCGCCAGTCCTTTGAGCAAACCAACTATGCCGCCTGCATTCGAATCCTGCAGCAACTCCCACCTCGATCCGGCCCGGAATGGAATCTGATTGGCCGAGCCTACTTCATGCTCGGCGAACTCAAGCGTGCCACCGAATCCTTTGAGCAGGCCGCTGCTTCCCAGCCCCGCAGCAGTGAACACTGGCACTGGCTGGGCCGCACCTACGGCCGCCGGGCCGAGTCCTCCTCTTTCGTCACCGCGCCAGGCTATGCCTCCAAGGCCCGTCAGAATTTTGAGCGCGCCGTGGCCCTTGACGAGCGCAACATCGAGGCCCTCAACGATCTCTTCGAGTATTATCTGCAGGCTCCTGGTTTCCTCGGCGGTGGCATCGAGAAGGCCGAAGCCCTCATTGATAAAATTGCCGCAGTAGACCCCGTCGAACGCCACTGGGCGCTGTCCCGGCTGGCCGAGGAACGCAAAGACTTCCAGACTGCCGAGCTCCAACTCCGCCGCTGTATCGAATTGGCCCCTCGCCAAATGGGACGCGCCGTCGATCTGGCCAAGTTCCTCGCCCGCCGTGGCCGCACGTCGGAGAGCGAACAAGCCTTTGAAAAAGCGCGACAGCTCGACCCCCAGCACCCCACCTACCTCTGGGAGCGCGCCAGCCTGCTGGTGGAGCAAAAGCGCAAGCCGGAAGAAGCACGCCGGTTATTGCAGCAGTACCTGGCAATCGCGGTCAAGCCCGAAGACGATCACAAGATGGAAGCGCGCCAACTGCTGGCCCGCCTCAAGGGAGCTTGACCCTTGAAGATCGCCGAGGTGCTCCGCTCCAGCTATGAAGCCCTCAAGGCAAATCGAATCCGTACTTTGCTCACCGCCCTCGGCCTGGTCATTGGCAATGCCAGCGTCATCCTCGTAGTCACAATTTCCCTTACCAGCACGGAGTTCATCCTCGATCAGATTCGCGGCATCGGCTCCAATGTTGTCTGGGCCTACTTTGAATCCGGCAGCCGCGAGAGTGAGCAAAGCGAAGCCGACTTCGTCAAGCTCGCCGACGTCGAAGCGGTACGAACCCAATTAGCGGATCGTGTCGTTGCCGTCACCGCAACAATGTCCTCCAGCAGCAGCCTCGTCGTTGACGGCAAGCCCCAGGACACCAGTGTCTTGGGTGTTGACGAGTTCTACCCCAAGGTACGCAACCTGATCCTGTTGGCCGGCCGCTATTTCGATGGCGAAGAAGTCCGCCAGCGTTCAAAGGTTACTCTTCTGACTGAACCCCTGGCGGAACTCCTTTATGGCTCAAGCCAGGCCGCCATTGGCCGAAAGCTCAAAGTCAAGGATCACCAGTTCACCGTCATCGGCGTTTTTCGCGAGCGCGTCCAGAGCTTCGGCTTGAGTGAATTGGCCGAGCGCGCCATGGTCGTGCCGATCACGATCATTCGCTATTACAACCGGGTGGAACGCATCGACCCCATGTACATCCAGGCCAAACGCGCCGAAGATGTCGAGGCTATCACCGTTGAGGTCAAGCGTATCCTCGAGGGGCGTCACCGCAAGGGCGCGCGCTACTTCGTCGACAATCTCGGCGCCATTCTCGATACGGCCAAAAACATCAGTCTGATCCTTACCTTTGTTCTCATCCTCGTGGCCGCCATTGCTCTCGTCATCTCCGGCATCGGCATCATGAACATCATGCTCGTCACGGTCACGGAACGCACCAAGGAAATCGGCATCCGCATGGCAGTGGGGGCTTCCCGGCGCGAAATCCTCTCCCAGTTCCTCATGGAAGCCGTATTGATTTCCACCGGCGGCGGACTGCTGGGTATTCTCGTGGGCGTGAGCGGCCCACTTGCCGCCCAGTGGCTCGTACCTGAATTCGGTGTCGCGATTTCGACCACCAGCATCGTCGTCGCCTTCTTTGTATCCTTTGCCGTCGGGCTGGTCTTTGGCCTGCTGCCAGCCAACCGGGCCAGCCAGCTCAACCCCATCGACGCTCTCCGTTATGAGTAGTATGTTGAGGTGGAGTTCACACTTGCCCGCTTCACCGAAGACGCCCGGAATCTGAAGGGCGAGTTTCCCTGGCAAACTCCCCAATGGCGCTGGCGAGCATTCTGGATCATTTTTTCGATCACCTTTGTCTTTGTCTCGGCCGTTGGCGGTGAATATTGGGCACAACTGTGGTCGGCCCCCTTGCTTGCTTACGCCGCGGCAGCCGTTGGCTTCAATCGGACGGAATTGCACGTGGATGAAGATCACGTGAGCTGGCGCGAACGCCCTTTCCCCTTAAGGCGCAGCCGCACCATAGCCTTAACAGAGGTGATGGGTTGGGTTTATGGCGTTTCGCCCAATTCTCGCCGGGGCACCAGTTCGCTCCATGCGGAATTCGGCACCAAATTGCACGTCAGCTTCTCTGTCGGGATTGAAACCGTTACCGGCTCAATCCTCAGATGCGTCGATCAGATCGAGACCATTGGCGACGCCAGGAAAATTGCCAGCCGTTTCGCGAGTCGAACCGAAAAACCATCCGAAGAGCGAGGCTCTCTCCGCACACCTCGCCCCAAACGGTTCAAGTGGGTGATGCCGCTCCTGACAGCCCTCTTCGTCGTGGCTCTATTCGGGATGATCATCTGGTCCGCACTTCAGGTCGAAGACTAGAACGGTAACGACTATTTCCGCCTCAAGCTGGGCGGTGGCGGCAACAAGTTAAAGCCATTCTGCGCAAAGATCGACCGCCCCTCCGCCGACTGCAGGAAGGCAATAAACTCCTGGGCTGGCTTTGGCGATTTTCCCTTTTGCCGGATTGGCGCCGCCACCTGACGCAGCGGCGCATGCAATTCCTCAGAAATCAAGTACCCGCCCTTGTCGTGAATCATGCTCCAGCTCAAAATCCCACATTCCGCATTGCCTGTCTCCGCAAACTGCATCGCCTGCCGGATATTCTGGCCGTACACCAGTTTGTCCTTGATGCGATCCAGGAGCCCTGCCCTCACAATCGCATCCATCGCCGCCCGCCCATAAGGTGCCAGTTCCGGATTGGCAATTGCAATTACCCGTACCGCTGGCTGATCCAGATCCTGCATTTTTCGGATTGCCCCGGACTTGGCCCAAAGTCCAATCCGGCCAATTGCGTAGATCTGCACTTCTTCTTTCACCACTTTCCGCTTCTTCACCAGTTGCTGCATGAATTCCTCGTTGGCGGATAGAAACAAATCAAAGGGAGCACCGTTCTCAATCTGCCTTGCCAATACTCCAGAAGACGCAAAGGTAAATGTCAGATCTGCTTGCGGAAAACTTTGACGAAAACGCTCCTCGAGCGGACTCAAATCCGATGCAGCCGCAATAGTGAGCTGGGGCCTCACATTTTGTGCCATGAGACTTGACAAGGCAAGACTCATATTCAATACTACGAATAGGCTAAATGAAGCCGGAGGATTGAAACGTATGGGAAAAATCATTGGGATTGACCTGGGAACGACGAATTCCGTTGTTTCGGTAATGGAAGGCGGATCGCCCGTCGTGATCCCCAACCAGGAAGGTGCGCGCACGACGCCCTCCGTTATTGGGTTCACAAAGAGCGGTGAAAAACTGGTGGGTCAAGTGGCCAAACGCCAAGCCGTCACCAACCCCGAGAATACCATTTACTCTGCAAAACGCTTTATGGGGCGTCGGATCAGCGAAGTGAGTGAAGAGGCCAAGTTGGTGCCTTATTCGGTGTCCGGTGGCGACAACGGCGATGCTCGCATCGAAGTGCAGGGCAAGCAGTACGCCCCACCCGAAATCAGCTCACTGGTCCTGAAAAAGCTCAAGGAAGCTGCGGAAGCTTATCTCGGTGAAAAAGTCACCGAAGCGGTCATCACTGTGCCCGCCTACTTTAACGATGCCCAGCGCCAGGCCACCAAGGATGCCGGTCAGATTGCCGGTTTGGACGTGAAGCGCATCATCAACGAACCCACTGCCGCCGCACTCGCCTACGGCCTCGACAAGAAGAAGGACGAAACCATCGCCGTCTATGACTTCGGTGGCGGTACCTTTGACATCTCAATCCTCGAAGTCGGTGACGGAGTTGTCGAAGTCAAATCCACCAATGGCGATACCCACCTGGGTGGTGACAACATCGACGACCGCATCGTTCAGTGGCTGATCGAAGAATTCAAGAACGAAAATGGCATTGACCTCGGCAAGGACAAGATGGCCCTCCAGCGTCTGCGTGACGCCGCCGAAACCGCCAAGATCGAACTCTCCAACAAGCTTGAAGTGGACCTCAATCTTCCCTTCATTACGGCGGATGCGGGAGGCCCCAAGCACCTTGAAAAGAAGCTGACCCGCGGTCGCTTTGAGCAGATGATTGAGGCGATCCTCCAGCGCACGATTGAGCCTTGCAAGCAGGCGATCTCTGATGCCGGCATTTCTCCGTCGAAGATCGACGAAGTTGTGCTCGTCGGCGGTTCCACCCGTATCCCCAAGGTCCGGGAAATGGTGCGGAACTTCTTTGGCAAGGATCCGAACATGACCGTGAACCCGGATGAAGTGGTCGCCATCGGCGCCGCTGTCCAGGGCGGCGTGCTTGGTGGTGAAGTCAAGGACGTTCTACTCCTCGACGTCACTCCCCTCTCCCTCGGGATTGAAACCCTGGGCGGCGTCTTCACCAAGCTGATTGAGCGCAACACTACAATTCCCACCAAGAAGGGCGAAACCTTCTCTACCGCCGCCGATAGCCAGACTTCGGTCGACATCAAGATCTATCAGGGCGAACGCCCGATGGCCAAGGACAACCGTTTGCTGGGAGTCTTCCAGTTGGTTGGCATTCCTCCAGCACCCCGCGGCGTTCCTCAAATTGAAGTGACCTTCGACATTGACGCGAACGGTATTTTGAACGTCTCGGCCACCGACAAGGGTACCAAGAACGAACAAAAAATCACCATTACTTCCAGCTCGGGCTTGAGCAAGGAAGAAGTCGAGAAGATGGCGAAGGACGCCGAACTCAACGCTGCCGACGATCGCAAGCGAAAAGAAGCCATCGAGGCGCGCAACCAGGGTGATTCCATGGCCTACAACATCGAAAAGATGCTCAAGGACCATGGCGACAAGGTCAGCGAAGAGGACCGCAAAGCCGTCGAGAACGAACTCGAAGAAGTGAAGCGCGTTCTCAAAGACGAATCTGCTTCGGCCGAACAGATTCGCTCGGCTACCGACAAACTCACCCAGGCTAGCCACAAGCTGGCCGAGGCGATGTACAAGACGGAAGCAGGCGGCGGCCAGCAGCCCCCTCCCACCGGGGATGCTCCAGCCGAGGAAAAGCCCAAAGACAATGTCGTGGACGCCGAATTTGTCGACGTCGACGACAAGAAGTAACCACAAAGAGGCAATGGAAGCATGCCGGGCAAGGTCGACTATTACGAAACATTGGGAATCTCACGAGATGTTTCCGAGGACGAGATTCGCAAAGCGTACCGTCGCCTTGCCCGCAAATTCCATCCTGATTTGAATCCTGGCGACAAAGCTGCCGAAGATCGTTTCAAGTCGCTTCAGGAGGCCTATGACGTCTTAAGTGATGCCAAGAAAAAAGCCATCTATGACCAGTACGGCTTTTATTCCGACCAGGCTGCTCAAGCCAGCGAAAATATGGGCGGTTTCAATGGCGGTCAGGGTTTCGATTTCGGCGGCTTCGATTTTTCCGACTACTTCCAGCAGGCCAGCGCCCGCAAGGGTGCTGCCGGGGCTGGCCCCAAAGGCGCGGCCTCTGGCGGTAGCTTCAAAGATCTTTTCAGTCAGATGTTCGGTGGTGGAAGAGAATCCCAAGCCGGTCCGGACAACGGCAGCGATCTTGAATACGCGCTCAATGTGACTTTCTGGCAGTCCATCCGTGGCACCCAGGTCCGGCTCACGATTCAGCGCAACGAGGCTTGTGACGAATGCCGGGGCTCCGGCTCGGCGGGCGGCGGTGGTGCCTGCTTTGAATGCAACGGTACTGGCCAGGTTACCCAAATGGCCGGTGCGATGAAGTTTAAACTCACTTGCCCCCGCTGTAGTGGCTCCGGCAAGCTCAACAACATTTGCCCCAAATGCCGCGGCGCGGGAGTGGTCTCGCGCCCCGACCAGGTCGAAGTCCGAATCCCCGCCGGCACCCAGACTGGAAGCCGCCTGCGGGTTGGCGGCAAGGGCAATGCCGGCATCCGTGGCGGCCAACCAGGAGACCTTTACATCACTGTCCGTGTCGAACCTCATCCCTTCTTCAAGCGCGAAGGAGACAACATCGAGATCCGCGTCCCCATTACCGTTTCCGAAGCTGGGCTCGGTGCCAAAATCGAGGTGCCTACGATTGATGGCCGCGCCCTGCTCAAAATTCCCCAAGGCACGCAGAACGGCCAGCGCTTCCGATTGCGGGAAAAAGGCGTTGAAAATTCGCGCAAAAGCAGCCGCGGCGATCAGATCGTAGAGGTCTTCATCCAGGCCCCCGATGTCCACAACGAACGCACCCGCGAATTGCTTCGTGAACTGGCACAAGTAGAAGCAGCCGACCCGCGCGCCTCACTCTGGCAACAAACGGGAGACAAGTAAATGGCCAAGGCGAAATCCAAAGGTGCTTACATGATCTCAGCCGTCGCCGAGATGTATGAGATCCACCCGCAAACCTTGCGCCTCTATGAACGCGAAGGCCTGCTCCTTCCCAGCCGCAGCGATGGCAACACTCGACTATATACGGAGGAAGACGTTGAACGGCTTGAAGTCATCCTCCAGCTCACCCGCGAGCTGGGCGTCAATCTCGCCGGCGTCGAAATCATCCTCAACATGCGCGAGAAAATGGCCGCCATGCAGAAGCAGATGGAACAATTCATCGCTGCCATGAACACGGAAATGTCACAACATCTCCAGCAAGGCCGCAAGGAAGAATCCGGCCCTGCCCTCATGCGAGTCGCCCGCATCAGCGAAATAGAACCCGTCCGCCGCAAAACTCGTAAGGACTAGTTCAAGGGTGCTAAAAAGCGCGCCTCCGGCCCAGTAAAGATTTCCCGCGCCGGCTCTTCCGCCGGACTGATCCCAATCAGCCGCGGCCGGATCACCAGCAATGTCTGCCCGATGCGCCGATCTCGGCCATTCCGGCTCAATGCCGCGCCGATCACCGGCAGTTGTGCGATACCAGCCAATCCGGACCGGTTCACTGACTCATTGATCGTAATCAATCCGGATGCCACTGCCCATTCCCCGGGCTTCAGCCGTACCGTGCCCGTGTACTTCCGCGTCGCAATCACCGGAATGTCATTGTTGGTCTGCCCCGTCAGCACCTTGAATTCCGACTCTACTTCGAGACTCACTTCCCCTCCCAGGTGCAAATGCGGCGTGATCTTCAACGTCAGCCCCAAGTCTTCAAACTGAACATTCGGCGGCAACGCTTGCGTGTTGCTGTTCCCGAATCCCCCAAATCCCGTCGTCTGCGTAATGATCGGATACTTGTCGCCAATGTGCACATTGGCCGCCAGCCCGTCGAGCGAACGCACTTGCGCCTGATAAAGGCTCTGCGTCTGACTGTGCGTCATGCTTGCAAACAACTCCGCCCCCGTAATCCCCAAACCGAAAAGTGTCGCCCCACCGCCGAAGGTCAATGCCCCCCGCAAGCCACTCGCCACCGCCGGAATTAGCCACGGCCGCTTCACCAGCGGAATCAGCTGGCTTGAAGTCGGCACCGCAAAACCAAAGCTCAAACTGGACTGGTCATTCACTTCCATCAGCTCCACATCAAGAAGCACCTGACCACGAAGCCGCAGCAACTGCCCCAGCATGATTTCGGCATACTTCACCTTGGACCAGCGGTCTCGAATCATGAGCGAACCTCGCACCGTATCGATCGCCACACGCTGCAACTCAAAGATCTGCTGGATCGCCCGCCCAAGCTCCTGCGCTTCCGGCGAGGAAATCGCCGTTGGAATCGGCAATGTTATCGCCACCGTCCGCTCCTGATCCCGCCGCTTCTGATCTGTATCCCGCACCACCATGGCCAGATGCGGCGCAATCGGATTGACAAACGAACCCGTTACCAGATTCGCAGCATAAATCGCCTCTTCAAATCCTGCATCCTCCAGCTTAAAGATCCGATCAGTCGGGTTATCGTACTCGCCATCAAAAATCAGATCGATCCCGAAATGTTCCAGCACTTTCGTATAGATCGTCTTCGCGTCTCCGCTCAGAGTCAACGTCAGGCGCGTCGCCTTCGGCTTCAGGGCAGGCGGCGGCGCAAGCCGGTCAATGTCGCGCCGGTCCTCTTCCGTCATCTCAAGTTCGGGGTCTGGCTCGGCGGCGTCAATCCCTGCCGGTCCATTCCCCAGTAAATTGGCATTCTCCAGCGCTTTCATCCGCAGTTGTGCCGCCTTACCCGCCGCCAGCCGGTTTCCCGGGTCCAGCATCGCCGCCTGCTGGTAGAGCATCCACGCCTCGGTTACTTTGCCAGACTCCTCCAGCGCTTCCGCCCGCCAGACAAGACTCTGCGGATCCGAAAACGGAGAGTCTTGCGCGAAACAAACCCATGCCAGGCTCAACAGAAACAGCCGCATCCATAGGGAATGACGGTGGGCTTGTCCTGATCGTGCATAAACTTTCCCACCCCGGCTGCCGATTCTTCGCCCATGGGAAGCTTTACGAGCAGTCTGAGTAGCCTTAACACCAGCGCCAACCGCAATACTGCCTCTGGCGCGCCAAACCCGAGCCTAAGCCGCTTCGCCCCTGCTGTGCCCGAAACACTGGAAGATCTCGGCCTCTCGCAAAGTTTTGTGACGGACCTCGTGCTCCGCCGGCTCTTGCTCGAAGGCTTCAGCTCGCTGACCAGTCTCAGTCATACCCTGAAGCTTTCTATCTCAATTATCGATATTGTTTTCAAGCATTTGCGCGCCCAACAACTGATTGAAGTCAAAGGCATGATCGGCAACGACTATTCCTTCGTCCTCAGCCAGGCTGGTCGTCAGCTCGCCAGTGACCGCTTCGCCATCGTCCAGTACGCCAGCGCCGCCCCCGTCTCACTCAAAGATTATGTCGCGGCCACCCGCTTGCAATCGGCAAAAGTATTTGTCGACCGGCGTACGCTCCGCATGGCCTTCAGCGACCTCGTCGTACCCGACCGGCTGCTCGACCAGCTCGGCCCTGCCCTCATTAGTCAAAACTCCATTTTTCTCTATGGGCCTTCCGGCAATGGCAAAACCTCCATCGCCGAGCGTATGCTTCGTGTCTATCAGGACGGCGTTCTGATGCCCTACGCGGTGGAGGTCGACAATCAGGTCATCCAGCTTTACGACCCCGTCGTACACCAGCGCATCGAAATGGACGACCCGGATATTGACCCGCGATGGATTCTCTGTAAACGTCCCTGCATCGTAGTCGGCGGCGAACTCGTCCCCAATATGCTCGAATTGCGCCTCGATGATGCCTCGGGTATCTATGCCGCACCGCTGCAAATGAAGTCCAACAATGGCATTTTCATTATTGATGACTTCGGCCGCCAGCTCATCAGCCCGCGTGACCTGCTCAACCGCTGGATTGTTCCCCTGGATCGCCGCGTAGACTATCTGTCGCTTCGATACGGCGTCAAGTTCCAAATCCCCTTCGATATGATGGTGGTGTTTTCCACCAACCTCGACCCTTCAGACTTGGCCGACGAAGCCTTTCTGCGCCGCATCCAGAACAAAATCCTGATTGAACCCGTCGAACCACATGTTTTCGACCAGATCTTCCACCGCGTCTTCCGCGCTCGAGAAATTCCATACTCAGAAGACTCACCGGAATTCCTGCGCAATCTTTGCCTTCAGGACGGCCGCGAATACCTCCGCGCCTGTTACCCGATGGACATTTGCAATCTGCTCGTATCGATCAGCCGCTACGAGCATCGTGCCGTAGAAGCCAGTCGGGACGACCTCGAGCGGGCCGTCAATCTCTACTTCGCTAAAGACTAGCCGTTTGTCGGCGCAACAAAATCCGGCGGCGCTTCGGCGCCTTCGCCAAAGAAATACTTCTCCATCTGGTCCAGCAGAAATTGCTGTGCCTCGCTGGTCCCCAAGTTCAGGCGGTATTCGTTCATAAGCATCTTCATGTGCTCAACCCATTGCTTCCAGGCGTCTTGAGAAACGTTCTCAAAAATACGCTGTCCCAGCGGATGGCCATCAAATGGCACTTCTTTCAACCCCGGCAGCTCCTGCTGCAATTTCACGCAAAATACCGTTCGTTCGGTAGCTTCACTCATAGATACAGAATAACGGTTTAGCCAGCCATCTGGCGAGACAGATCCGCACGCGCCGCCGCGTTCGCAATCCGGCGGGATTTCAGCGTCTCCAAATATTCCGTCATCTTCATCGGCATCTTGGCACCCTTCTCGTATGCCCGTTGTACGGCCTTCTGGTAGCGCTTCAACAGTTCCTTCTGCGGCGTATCGCCAAAGTCCGCAGCCTGAATGTCCAGCATCAGCTCAATCTCCCAGGGCTGAAACGTGTTTCGGTTGATGGTGCCTTTGATCAGCTCATTCAATAGTCGCTGAAATTGGGCGTGAACCAGTTCACTGTCATGCTGTTGGGGATCAAACACTAGTGCCATTCGACGATTCGCCTCAAAGCAACTCATCGGAATGGTGTGACGAAAACTTGAGAGCCGGGACAAAAGTAATGGGAAAAAAGTTAGTCCTGCCCCCTGAACTCAATCAAATGATGGAATTTTCAACAACTCGCCGCCCCGCAAAGCGGAAAGATGAGCCACGATTCCCGGTGCAGTCATGGCCAGCGATTCCTTCACACCAATCACCGGAGCCCGGTCATGGCTGAGCGCATCCACAAATTCATGGGTCAAAAAAGTGTGTGAACCGTCATGTCCGCTCGGCTTCCGCAGCGGCTCGGGCAGCAAGTCGGTTTTCCACCATTGCGTTTCCACAAACGGTTCCACGCGATTCGCCCGATGCGCAAATCCGGCGTCATCCTTGCCCAAGGCATCCTTCTGGTGCACCACAGTTGCGGGGTTCCAGCCAGCCGTCGCCAGGCTCATCTTTGTCCCGAACCACTGCGCCCGCTCTGCCTCCTTATGTGCCCCCTTCCACCACACGGCCAACCGGTGCGCATTGCCCCGGTTTGTCTTGAGCAGCGCAGTCTCATTCCAGAAAGGATTGCCGTACTCGTTATCCTTCAGAACCGGGCTATCGTCGCCCCACCCGTGACAACTCACCTCAGTAAATCGTTCCCCCGTTACCGAGGTGAGAAAGGCCGCACAATGTGTCGGGTAGTGCATCGGCGCCACGCCGTACCGCCACGTTCTCTTGCCGTCCTCAAAGTAAAGGGTTTCGAGCCCATCGTGGTGATATTCGCTCTCGCTGTAATAAATCTCCCCGAATTTCCCTTCCCGGTAAAGCTTTCGTGCCGATATCGCCGCTTGCCGGTACCAGGAAGTTTCGGCCATCATGTAGCGCAAACCGGATCGCTCCACACTTTCTTTCAGCGCATGACACTGCTCTAGCGATCCCCAGGCCGCCGGCACAGCGGATAGTACATGCTTGCCGTGCTTCAAGGCCAACGTGGCGTGTTCGACATGCAATGGCCCGTCAGTAAACAGACACACGGCCTCTACCTTCGGGTCCCGCACCAGTTCTGCCAGTGACGCGTAGCTCTTTGTGCAGCGATAGGTCTTCTCGAGAGCCGCCCGCCGTTCCGGCCGCAGATCCGCCACCGCCTCCACAATACAATCCGGATGGTCCTGGAATTGAAAGGTCAGCCCAAAGCGTCCGCCCACAATTCCCACTCTCACCTTACGGGGAGCCGTGTCCGCTGCCGCCAGCACCGGTAGCGCCGCAAATGCCCTGCGTGTCATCACAGGCGCAGTATATCGATTTACAATCAAACCCATGGCCAACGTCCTGCCCTTTCATATTGCTTTCCCTGTTCACGACCTCGCGCTTGCCCGCGAATTCTATGGTGGTCTGCTCGGCTGCCCCGAAGGCCGCTCCTCAGACGAATGGATTGACTTTGACCTTTACGGCCACCAGATCGTGGCCCACCTGAAGCCCGGTCACGCACCTGAACTTCACCACAACGCTGTGGATAGCCACGCTGTTCCTGTCCCCCACTTCGGCTGCATTCTTGAAATCGGTCAGTGGAAGGAACTTGCGGCACGCCTCAAGGCAGCGAACACCGCTTTCGTCATCGAACCCTATATCCGCTTCGAAGGCCAGGTGGGTGAGCAGGCAACCATGTTTTTCCTGGACCCCTCTGGCAATGCGCTTGAATTCAAGTCCTTTGCCGACTTGAGCCAGCTCTTCGCCAAATAGCTCAGTTTTTGTGGGCGTGCATGCGCCGCAACCGGGCGATCTGATGCGTCAACTCTTCTTTGTCCGGGTCAAAAGGTCTCAGAGAAAGATAGCGATCCAGGTCCTGCGCCGCCGCTTGATACCGGTGCGTCGCCGCTAAGGTAGCCGCTCTCTGGCGGAGTGCATCCGCGTCCACCGGGTCCGCCTCCAGCAACAAAGTCAATACTTCGTAAGCCTTTGACCAAGCCTGCCGTTGCAGATAAATCAGCCGCAGATTATTCAACATCCGGACCAGGATCATCCGCTTCTGCGCCGGCACCAGAAACCGCGCATCCACTTCTTCCATGTCATCCCGGATCCTGCCACCATTGAAGATGTCCAGGTAATACTCATCGCCGTCTTCCTCTACCCGCACGATAAAGTGCCCTGGAGCGGCAATGCCCACCACGCTTGCCCCCAACCGTCGTCCCAGCTCCAAATACAAGATGCACAGAGTGATCGGGATTCCGCGACGGCTTTCCAGCACGTAGTTCAAACAGGAATTGTGCGGGTTGTAATAGTCCTCATCATTGCCAGCCAGCCCCAGTTCCCCAAACAAATAGTCCGCTGCTGCCAACCGAAAGCCATGCTTGTCCCGAAGCCGGATTTGTTCGGCGTGATGATCCAACTCCGCCAGCCACGGCTCCAGCGGCAGATCCGGATACTCGATACGCGCCAGCCACAGCGCCGCCTCATCAAGCGGAACGCTCTCATCCTCATCACGCAAGATCCGGCGAAGTGCATCCATGGACTAATGAGTAGAATACCGTTTGATGCGTTTCGTCTTCCAGCTCTTTGCCGCACTCTCGACTTTCGCCGCTACGGACCACTGTGAGATCCGCTACGACGCCGATGGGGATGGCGCCAAAGAGACCATCCGGGTGCAAGGCGGCGGCCTGGAAGGCCCCCTTGTAGCGCTCGACAACAAGGGCAACCAGAAATGGCTCATCGACAAACACGTCGTCACCCGGGAATGCTATCCGCTTGAGATCTTTGGCCGCCGCGGCATCCTGATCATCCCGCACGGCATGGCGCTGCGCTTTTATGAACTTCGCGATGGCGTGTGGGCGTATCAGGAGATCTACTCCTTCTACACGGCAAGCTGGCAAGGCGGCCTGATTCAGGCCGACATCGATGGGGATGGCTATCCCGACCTGTTCTGCGGCAATTACTGGCTGCGTAGCCCGGAGCGCTTCGACTTGCCCTGGCGGCTCTACGCCATCAACGCTTTTCACGAGCATCCACTGAGCGCTTCGGCTCACCTGCACTGGGACGGCAAGCGGCTGCTTTGGGTAGAGAGCAGGCGTCCGCGCGGCAGCGTCATCTGGTTCACGCCGCCCGATGACATTCGCCAACTCTGGACGCCCCAGCCTCACCCGTTCAATGGCCAGCTCGATTGCCCGCAACTGAGCATCGTCAAGGGCCAACCGCGGATTACTTCCTCAAATAGTCGTCGTTGCCAGTAATCCAGTCTTCCCGGCGCGGCGTAAACAGATCCGTCACCACCGAATCCTCGATCACATCCACCGAATGCGGCAGATTCGGCGGAATCTCCAAACTTTCCCCCGGGCCCAGTGGAATCTCGCGCCCGGCAATATGGAAAACGATCCGTCCCGAATGCACCATCGATACCTGTTCGTTGATGTGGTGGTGTAAGGCCACGTGTCCGCCCTGCTTCAATTCCAGCCGGGCGATTGTCATTCCGCCGGTATGCACTACCCGCCGGTGAAAATGTGGTGTCACTGCTTCGAGCGGTATCTGGTTCCAATCATGTACAGTCATAGGCTATAGAGAGTATGCAACGAAGAGAGTTTCTGGCGCTAGCCGCCGTTCCCGCCCTGGCTGCGGATGACTTGGAATTGTTCAACAGCAAGACGCTTGACGGCTGGACTTCCCAGGACGGCAAACCTCAACAATGGACCGTCAAAGAAGGCTTGCTCTCGAACGGATCTGCCGGCCACGTCAACAACATTGTCACCACTCGCGAATTTGGTGACGTCGCCCTCGAGGTGGAATTCCGGATCCCCAAAGGTTCCAACTCCGGCGTCTACCTGATGGGCCTTTATGAAGTGCAGATCTTCGACAGCTTCGGCAAGGCCCAAATCACCACCGCCGACGGCGGTTCTATCTACCACCGCTGGATTGATGAAAAGCCCGTCGGCGGCAGCGTCGCCCTCGTCAATGCCGCCAAAGCACCCGGCGAGTGGCAAAGCTACCAGATCCGCTTCCGTGCACCTCGCTTTCAAAATGGCCGAAAAACAGAGAATGCCAGGTTCCTCGAAGTGACTTACAACGGCCAGACGGTGCACCGCAATGCCGAATGCCCCGGCCCCACTCGCTCGGCCATGAATCGCGCCGAATCGCCGCTCGGCCCCATCATGATCCAGGGCGACCATGGCCCGGTTGAATTTCGCCGCATCACGGCCCGCGCCCTAAAACCTTAGACCCATATCAAAGAGCGAATAGCCCACGGCCTGGCGCACGTAGATCCAGCCCGCTTCCCAGGCCGACATTTCCCGCGCCGGGCGTGGTGAGGCCGCGCACTCTATGCCATGGGACCGCATCATCCGCTTCGCCCGGTACAAGTGATAGCCGTCGCTGACCAGGATGCACGACGTCCAGCCCATGCGCTTCAATACTTCCGCACTAGCCGCCGCGGATTGCGCCGTAGAGGCACCCTCCCGCTCAATGTAGATTTGCTCGACCGGGATGCCCCGACTTGCGAGGTACTGCCGTCCCACTTCTGCTTCCGTATGCACCCGCTCGCCGCCCGATCCGCCAGTCGTCAAGACCTTCGGTGCCAGCTTTTTCTGATAGAGGTCAAAGGCGTGATCGAGCCGGCTGCGAAAGACCGGTGAAGGCTTGCCCTTGTATTCTGCTGCCCCCAAAACAATGATCACGTCGGCTGGCCGCGCCTCATCCCGCCGCGCCTGATCCCGCACCGCGAGCGCGACTCGTCCGACTTCAATGAGCCAGACCAGCATGACGATCGCAAACAACGTGAGCAGCAGTTTCTTCAACGGGATCGTTTTTTAGTCTACTGGAGCTATGCCCCCTTCGCGCACTGAGCGCATTACCAGTCTCCATAACCCTCTCCTCAAACAGATCCGCGGGGCCATCCAGAAGGGCACGACGACCGACGATGGTGCGCTTGTCGCGGAAGGCTTCCATTTGCTCGAAGAAGCGATTACCAGCGGCGTCGAAATCGAAGCCATCGTCGGCACCGCCCAGGGTCTGGCCGGAATCGGCGACCTCGCCGGGCGCATCATCGAGCTTCCCGACGCTGTCTTTCGCGATCTGTCCGGCATGGAAACACCCCAGGGAATCCTCACTCTCGTTCGCCCGCCCGTCTGGGACGCGCAACTCATGTCCACCGGCACCCCCTTGTTGGTCGTCCTGGACAGCATTCAGGATCCCGGCAACGCCGGCACCATCTTGCGCTCCGCGGAAGCCTTTGGTGCCAATGCAGTCATCGCCTTGCGGGGCACTGTCGATTTCGCTAACCCCAAGCTGATTCGCGCCTCAGCGGGCAGCATTTTCCGCCTGCCCACTTTTCGTCTGGAACTCAAAGATATTGGGGTACCCCTTTATGGTGCCTCTGGCTCAGGGGACACCCTGGTCCACGATGTGAACTGGCGCCCCGCTGCGGCAATTGCCATCGGCAGCGAAGGCCGCGGCCTCAGTGAAGCCGTCCGCAAGTCCTGCCAAAGCGTATGCATCCCCACTATCGGAGTCGAGAGCCTGAACGCTGCCACCGCCGCCACGGTGTTTCTTTATGAAGCCGCCCGCCAGCGCGCAGCCCAGCCATGAGCAGCCTCTTCGAATCGTCTGAACCCAGCCCCGACCTGGGCCTCGCTTCGAGGCCGCTTGCCGAACGGCTGCGTCCGGAGCGGCTTGAGGACGTCGTTGGCCAGCGGCATCTGCTTGCCCCTGGTCGCGCCCTGCGCACCATGATCGACAAAGACCGGCTGAAGAGCATGATCCTGTGGGGGCCACCCGGCGTTGGCAAGACCACGATTGCCCGCCTGCTGGCCCGGGAATCCAAGGCTGACTTCATCCCTTTCAGCGCGGTCCTGAGTGGCATCAAGGAAATCAAAACGGTCATGGCGGAAGCGGAAAAAAATCTCCGCTACGGGCGGCGCACCGTTGTCTTTGTAGACGAAATCCACCGCTTTAACAAGGCTCAGCAGGATGCCTTTCTGCCCTATGTGGAACGCGGCGACATCGTCCTGATCGGGGCTACCACGGAAAACCCCAGCTTTGAAGTCAACGGTGCCTTGCTGAGCCGCGCCAAGGTGTTTACCCTCCACGGCCTCGCCGAAGAAGACTTACTCGAACTGGTTCATCGTGGCTTCCGCGAAATGGCAGTCGAGGCCGACGAGGAAGTGTCTGTCATGATCGCTGCCTTCGTGAATGGCGACGCCCGCAATGCCCTGAATCTGGTTGAAATGGCTGCCTCTGTCGCGATTGAGGGGAGAGTCTCAAGAGAGGCCCTGGAAGGCGTTCTCGAACGCCGCATGCTGCTTTACGACAAGTCCGGCGAAGAGCACTACAATCTCATTAGTGCCCTTCACAAGAGCGTTCGCTCCTCAGACCCGGACGCCGCGCTCTACTGGCTCGCCCGCATGCTCGAGTCGGGGGAGGACCGTCTTTTTCTTGCCCGCCGCCTGGTCCGGATGGCTATAGAAGACATCGGCCTTGCCGACCCGCGCGCCGTCGAACAAGCAATCGCCTGCCAGCAGACCGTACACTTTCTTGGGGAACCCGAGGGTGACCTGGCCCTGGCGCAACTCACCATCTATCTCGCCGTTGCACCCAAAAGCGATGCCGCCTACCAGGCTCTCAAGGCTGCACAGACCGCCGCCCGCGACCGGCTGGCCGAACCGGTACCCGCGCAACTGCGAAACGCTCCCACCCGCCTCATGAAGGATCTGGGCTACGGCACGGGATACCAACATGCCCACCAGCAAGCAGATGCCGTGGTGGGCATGGAATGTTTACCGCCAACCTTAGCCGGCACGCAGTTTTACTTTCCGACCAACAGAGGAGTGGAGGCCAAAATTCGCGAGCGCCTCGAAGAGTGGAAGCGGAAGCGCGCCGCTATTTCTTCTTAGCAGCCGTGGCGTCAGCCGTCACAGTAATTTCAATCCGCGAAGGCCCGACAAGCTTTGCCACTCCAACCGTCGTTCGCGCCGGACGCGGCTCGGGAAAATAGCTCATGTAGACCTTGTTCATCCGGTCAAACAGCTCCATATCGGTGAGGTACACCTGCACAGCAACGGCATTCGCTGCTGTCAGTCCAGCTTCTTTCAGAATCCGGTCCACGTTGTCGAGCGTAGCCTTCACTTCTGCTTCAAAGTTCTCTGGAATTTTGCCGCTCGCATCGCGGCCAATCTGCCCGGCGACATAGAGCACGCCGTTTGAAAGAATACCCGGGGAGTAGGGCCCGGCAGTCGATGCACCTGCCGGCAAAACCGGCTTCTTCTCCGCCTGGAGTAGCGAAGGCAAAAGCATCAGGGAAAAGGCGAACGTTAAGCGAAGTGTTTTCATATTTGCGACCTTAGATTGCAGTGTATAGCATTGCGGTTAGTACCTTAGTACCCCGCAAAAATAGTCCCATTCGCTCATTGAGCATTTCCGCCAAATGCCTCATCCTTAACAATGTCAGGAGAGCAAACGAAAGTGTTTGGAATGCAAAGCAGTGGACGTGGTATCAAAGACGCGAGTGATCGCCGGGCCTCAGATCGTTTTCCCATTGAACGGGAAGTCCGGTATAAGGTCCTCTCCAAGCGGAGCGCGGATGAAGCCGGGAGTGGACGCACCGTCAACATGAGCAGCTCAGGTGTGCTTTTCACCTCTCAGCATTTCCTCATTCCCGGCAAGCGCGTTGAAGTTTCCATCAGTTGGCCGGCACAACTGAACAACACGACAAATCTGAAGCTCGTGGCCCGCGGTCGCGTTGTTCGCTGCGAAGATGGCCAGGCCGCTCTCGAAATTCAACAGTATGAGTTCCGTACCCAGGGCAGTACGAACGTCAACTAGATTCCCCAATTTTTCTTGTTGGTTGTCCTTCTCCGTTGGTTGATTATTACTAGAGATAATCCGTTTCCGGGCCGGCTCTTTTGAGCTTGGCCCGATTTTTTATGCAATGTGGTGCCCGCTTCGGGATGGATCAAAGACCAATTCCCCGGCGGGATTCACCTTTCCCCATCTCGCCCCCAGCCGCACGTCGGCCCAGCCGCCAGCAAAACTGCGTGCCTCCTGAAACTTCGGCGGAATCGCAAAGGCTCCCTGGGAATCGATAAAGCCCCAGCGGCCGTACCAGCGCACTGCGGCCAGCCCTTCGGAGAAATCCGCACAGTCTTCATACAACGGGTTGATGCGCCAATGCCCGTGCTTGTCAATGAAACCCCACTTTTCCACCGATTGCACCGCCGCCAACCCCCGCACAAAGGATCGCGCCTTCGAGAATTCCGGGTGAATCGCCGTTTTTCCCTGCTCGTCGATGTAGCCCCAAAATTCGCCAAAGTCCATGGCGATCAGGCTCACTTCTTCGGCGAACTCGCCCTGCCGCTGGATCACTTCCCAAGCTTCCACTATTTCTTTCAACTTGTCTTCGGCCTTGCGCCGCAGCCGCTCCGGCTCGTGATGGTGCCGGTCCGGATGCCAGATCTTGACCAGGTCCAGATAGGCCGCGCGAACCTCTTCGAGCGTACACATCGGGCGTACTTCCAGCACGCTATAGGCGCGGCTGACCGATTCAGGGATAGGGGTAGTGATGCTGCTCAAATCCGTGTATCGGCTTAAAACACTCTTTGCTTGAGACGTGCGATGTTGAATTTTGCAGTTTCCGCCACCGCCATCACCGTCATCACGCCCGCCTGTACCGGGTCAGACACCACCAGATCCGCCGCCTCCGGCACACTGCCCGCCATATTCAGGCTCACCACCAGCAGCCCCTGCGCCCGCACTTCTCGCACGGCAATCTCGATCTCCCCACCCATCAGGCTGCCTGCCAGCACCAGCGCTCGGGCCCGTGGCAGCCTCGCCACGGCCCTCACCGCATCAGCAAGCTGTTGCTCACCCACCAGCGGAATGGTATCGACGGAGATATGCTCGCCCCGCAAATTATGCCGGTCCGCCTCGGAAATGGCTCCAATTGCCACTTGTGCCACTTGCGCGCCACCGCCCATGATGATGATGCGCTTGCCGTAGATTTTGTCCATGCTCCGGACTGGTTCTACTGCCTTCACGACTGGCAATTCCTCCAGCCGGGCAATCAGCAATTCAGAATCCGGTCGCGGCAACTCAATCTCAAAGAAAGTTCGCTCTTCCCCGCCTTCGCGGCTGCCCAGAATCGCCACCGAGATGATGTTGCCTTCGAGTGCCGCAATCACCCCGGTAAGCTGGTGCAGAACCCCCGGCCCCGGATGAACCCGAATCACCAGTGCAAGCTTCGTCTCAGCCATGGATTTCGTACTTCTTGAGAATCTCAGGCCAAATCCCTTTGGCCTGCAGCAGAATCTCGCACACTTCGCGCACCGCGCCTTCGCCACCTTTGGCTTGCGTCACATATGCCGCGCTACGCTTCACCTCTTCCCGCGCATTGGCCGTCGCAAAGCTGAGTCCCACGCGATTGAAGAGCACCACATCCGTAAAGTCATCCCCAATAAAGGCCACCTTCTCCGGGTCCACCTTCGCATCGGCCAGAATCTCTTCCAGGATCGGAATCTTTTCGATATGGCCTTGATAGACATACTTCATCTTGGCCTGCCGCGCTCTTTCTTCGGTCGCCGGCGAGATGCGGCCCGAGATCACTCCCGTTTGAATCCCGTACCAGCTCAACCACTGCAAAGCAATGCCGTCCTGG
This sequence comes from uncultured Bryobacter sp., assembly GCA_964510335.1. Taxonomy (GTDB): domain Bacteria; phylum Acidobacteriota; class Terriglobia; order Bryobacterales; family Bryobacteraceae; genus Bryobacter. Next base: position 28,364 of record CAZECF010000054.1, read on the forward strand.
GAATCAAACGCCTTCGTCTCCAGAATCTTGCCATCCGGAAACGGAATGTTGTAGAGCCGCCCGTCCGTCAGAACCCCATCCACATCCATCAGCACCACTTCCACCTTCGCGGCGCGGGCGCGGAACTCTTCGCTTAATTCATATGCCATTGCCGCTATTCTCTCAGACCGCGAGGCTCTACTCCGTCTCGAACAACTGCCGGTATAGCCGCTTCTGCGCTTCCAGTTGCCGCGCATATGCATCGGCAAACTCCGGCCGAGGCTCAAAGGTATCACCCGTCGCTGAAGGGATTTCCCGCAAGTGCTTCACCGCCCCGATTCGCTCCAGCACGAGCATCGCCGCCCCGCGAGCACTCGTTTCCTTTTCCATGCTGGCCACCACCGGTCGCCCGAGCGCATCGGCCATCATCTGCGTCCATACGGTCGACTTCCGCAGCGCTTCTCCAGTTGCAATCACGCAACCCGGCGCACCCAAACGATCCGCCAGGATGTCGTACAGCAATCGGAACCGCAAAGCTACCGCCTCAAGCGACGCCGCCAGTATTTCCACCGGCGTCGTGTTCAGATTCAAACCGGTGATCGCTCCCCGAGCATCGGCCCGCCACTTCGTGCTTCGCTCCCCGGCAAAGAGCGGCAAGATGTTCAAGCCATGAGATCCCGGCGCAATGGCCGCCAATTGTTGCTCCCAATCCGCCGGCATCTGAAAGCGTTCCATCACCCACTCAAAAACCTTGCCGCCATTTGACAGCGCTCCACCCAGCACAAAGCGCCGCGGATCGAGCCGGTAGCACCACAGCCCTGCCGGAATCTCCACCTGATCTTTCTCGAACACAGCTCGCATCGCCCCGGTCGTTCCCACCATCAAGGCAAACTCACTTGGTTCATCACAGCCGCAACCGATATTGTTCGCCGCCCCATCGCCAATCGCCGGGTACCAGGGGATCTTCGCAAAGAGCGGCCAGCGCTCGGCATACTCAGGCTTCAAACCGATCGCCGGTTCGTCCAACCGCTCCAGATCCGCCAGTTGCTCTGCCCGCAAACCCAGGTGCTCCACCAATTCCGCGTCATATTGCTGCACATTGGAATTCCATAGCCCCGTGGCCGAAAGCATCGAAGTGGCAGCATGAGCCTTCCCGAAAAACTCTTCAAACAGATACTCGCCGAAGCTCATCCAGCGGGCCGCGCCGGCAAACCACTCTGGCCGCGAATGCTTCAACCACAACATCTTCGCCGGCCAGTAACTGGGGTGAAACACCGTGCCGACCCGCTTGTGAAAGACCGCCTCTTCCAACTCCCGCTTCAACTGCTCCGCCGCCGGCTGGCTGCGCGTGTCCAACAGGTGGAGAATCGGGCTCGATGGCCGCCCCGCAGTGTCTACTCCCAAAAACGAATGCCAGAACGTACACATCGACACCGCGTTCGGAGTTCGCCCCAATTGATCGAGCGAACGGTGCGCCTGATCCAGGCTCTCAAGCGACGCCCGGAAGAGGTCCGCCACTTCGATCTCCACGCCTCCATCCGACGTTGTGCGCAATTCATAGCCAATTGCAGTCGTCGCGATTACCGGACGCGCTTGCTGGTCAAACACCAGCGTCTTGACGGAGGTTGTGCCAGCATCAAAGCTGACCACCAAAGCAGAGTTCATCAATCGTTACTTTAACCTTTTGATAATTGGCAGGAGTTCAATCAGAAGAATAACGACGATCATCAACTCCAGCAGGAAACTCCGCGCCTCGCGGAATTCGCTCACCATGAAGTGGTACAGTTCCCCTGCCGTTTTCAGCTTCTGATCCACCAGATTGCGGTAGTCATTGGCCCCTACCTTCGCCGCCGCCAGCTTGTAGGCTCGCGCATAGAACATGTCGCTGAGGAACTTGATCGCCGTGTCCGCCCGCTCGGTAAGCTCGGTCACCTCCAGCCGCATCCGGTTCATCCGCTTTGCTTCCCGCGCCCGCCGCCAGCTGCTCAACAAGCCCCCCGGACGGTCCAGCTCCGAATATGCATGCTTCAACACACCCGACAGCACCTCGTCATAGCGCCGGTACTCCAGCAACTGCACGTTCGCATACTCCAGCAAATCCAGCACTGGCCCTGCGTCATGCGGCGTATCGTAAACCACCGCCCCCATCCAACCCACCAGCAGGAGATCGTCAGGAAAATACGACAAGCTCGAAGCCAGAATTTCGCGCTGCTCGCTCTCGCTGAGCTTCTGCGTTTCTCCGCGCAGGATTTGCGCCAACTGGTTCCCATGCTGGCTCAACAATTCCGGACCATTGAGCACGTCTCCCGCCTCGTTGCGCACTTCATGCAAATGGACGACGTAATAGGCCTCATCCAGCCACTCCGGATAGGCTTTCCTGAGCGACGGACGGATCCGGTTTACCCGCTGCCGCACAATTTCGAGGCCCCGCTGTTCTACTTCTCCGGCTTCGAGCCAACGGTTCGACAGAGCAATCAGGTCGTCCCAGTCGCAATCAAAATACAGGTCGATGCGCAGCGACAGCACCCCTGAGACAAAATGCCGCAAACGGGCATCCACGGCTTCCCCCGTCGCGAGGCGGAACGAATCACAGGGCTCCACGACAGGGGCCTGTTCAAACCGCACGTAGGAAGGCGCCTGCTGCCGGAATTCCGGCGATCGCAGCGGCGCAGCCGTCCCGATCAGGCTGCGCAATTGCGCCATATCGACTTCTTCGGCTACATCGTAGAGAAGAAGGGCGCTGATGGAACCGCGGCAAGCCGGCATATTGGTCCTAGTTTACGCGCTCACCGCCAAGATAGATCGAGCGAATCTCCATCTCGCCGTTCAGCAGCAAGAGGTCGGCTCGCTTGCCCACTTTGATACTGCCCACCTCGGCTGCCACTCCCGCTCGCTCCGCTGGCGTGAGACTGGCCATCCGGATCACGTCCCATGCTGGTGCCTGGCAGGCGGCTGACATGACCCGCACCATATGGTCCATCCCCTTCACGCTGCTGGCCAGCCCTTGCCCCCGCACGAAACCCACCACCCCATCACTCTCAAACCACGATCCCGTTTTCGCGTTCCCAAAGCGGTATTCCCCCATGGGCAGATCGAGCGCCCGGTTGGCGTCCGTCACCAGGCACAGCCGCTTGGCACCCTTCATCCGGTAGGCAAATCGCAGCAGCTCCGGCGACAGATGACAGCCATCGGCGATCACCTCGGTACTCATGTCCGCCTCGGCTAGCACAAATTGCTCCATACTTGCCTGCATCGGCGTACCGTATTTCGCCCGCAAGGAAGCAACGGAACTCATCGCACACCAGAAGTGATCCACATGGCGCATGCCGGCCGCGAAGGCCCGCTCCATCTCTGCCCAGGTTGCGTTGGAGTGGCCGCAAGTTACCAGACATCCAGCAGCGGCCGCTGCCCGGTAGAAATCTTCCGCTCCTTCAAGTTCTGCCGCACAGGTCGCCACGCGGATAATTCCCGATGCCAGAAACTCGGCATACTCTTCAGCCTGCGGGTCCCTGCGGCCACTCGCCGCATGACAGCCTACCTTGTCTTCGGCAAAGTAGGGGCCGTAATAATGCACGCCGCCAATTCTCGCTCCGTCCGCCGCCGTCCAGCTTCGCGCCACGTCAGCGCACGCTTCAAGCATCGCGGCCAACTCCTCTGTCGACCCGGTGGTGGTGGTCGGGAAAATAGTCGTTGTGCCATGCCGCAGATGCGCCCGATTGGCGATCCGGACTGCCTCGGCGCTCCCGTCCATGTAATCGGCACCATTGCCGCCATGTACGTGCAGATCCACATAGCCCGGCGCGATCAGTTCCGCCGCAACTAGCTCGACCCCCGCCGGCTTCGTCTGAGTGACCTCAACAATCCGCCCCGCGTCGCAAACAACGTAGCCCCCTTGCTGAATTCGATCCGGCAGGACGACCGCCCCATGAAAACACTGCCTCAACGCTTTGGGCCCTTTCGTGGCTTGGCCACGGATACAGCCAGGTAATCTACTGCAATTTTGAGAAACATTTCCGCTAACTCCTCATCCACTTCGAACAGGGCCTTGTACTGCCGCGATAGCTCTTCCCGGTCCGCTCGCGCCACGGCCCCGCCCCAACCGCGCTTGCCTGCCCGCATGTATGCCCGTACTGTACCCAAAACTGCACTTTCCACCACATTCTCGGCGAATTTGCTATGCAGGCCCGCCGCACGCATTGCATCCACGGCCGCAGCCACCATCGGGAAAGTCATGCCCGAGGCAAAACTCAGGCCGGCCTCAAAGACGGCCCGCTTTTTTGGCTTGATCTCAAAAAGCCGCGCCTCCCCAGGCCCTTCCACCAGGCGTTTCACCCGGTGCCTGGCCAGATTGTCTCCTTCAAACAGATAGCGCCGGTTCTCAAGCGCATCCATCACCGATAGCGATCCCGTATGGGCCCCCAGGGCCTTCAATTCATCCAGCGCCGCACTGTCTGTCCGCCCGGAACACACCACCACCGCCGCCTGCTTCCAAGGCCCCTCTACCTGCCCCAGCCTCGCCACCCAGCCCGCCAGTTCGCCTTCCGGAACTGACACCAGGACCAGCTCCGCCCGCAGCAATTCGCTGATTTCAGCCACGGGTTTACCCGCGCGAATCTGGTTTACGGCACGGCTCGCATTGCGCAAGGACAGCCCCATGACTGGCCCCAGGCCCAACCTCAGCCCGGGCAGCCGCGCAATCCACGATTGACTGACTGACCCCTCAACGATTAGTGCTGTCCGGGGTGGTGCCGTCATGAATGAACTTGCTCCTCAGTGCCTTCAACCGGTCGCGGTATTGAGCTGCCTTCTCAAACTCAAAATTTCGCGCCGCTTCACGCATTTTCTGCTCCAGATCCGCCAAATACTCCTCCCGTTTTTCCGGGGCCAGCGCCTCAGCATCATCAGTCGGCTCTTCTTCAAGCGGGATCGTGACATAGTCGGCCTCAGCCAAATGGACCAGATTCATATCAATCGGCTTGATGATGGATTGCGGCGTAATTCCGTTCCGCTCATTGTAGTCCTTCTGAATCTCTCGCCGCCGGTTTGTTTCTTCAATCGCCCGCTTCATTGAATCGGTCATCACATCGGCATACAGGATTGCGCGCCCATTCAGATTGCGCGCCGCCCGCCCAATCGTCTGGATCAAGGAACCGGTCGAACGCAAAAACCCTTCTTTGTCCGCATCGAGAATCGCCACCAGCGACACCTCTGGTAAGTCCAGCCCCTCCCGTAACAGATTCACTCCGATCAACGCATCAAACTCACCTTTTCGCAAGTTCCGCAAGATCTTCACCCGGTCCAGTGTTGAGACTTCCGAGTGCAGATACTCACACTTGACACCCGCTTCCTTGTAATACTCCGCCAGGTCCTCCGACATGCGCTTTGTCAGCGTTGTAATCAGTACCCGCTCATTGCGCTCCACCCGCAACCGGATTTCATGGAGCAAATCATCCACCTGCCCCTTGATCGGCCGGATGTCCAGTTCCGGATCCACCAACCCCGTCGGCCGGATGATCTGCTCCACGATCACCCCCCCGCTCTTGGTCAGCTCATAGCCGCCCGGTGTCGCCGAAACATAAATCGCCTGATGGATCCGGTTCTCAAACTCCTCAAAGGTCAGTGGCCGGTTATCCAGCGCACTCGGCATCCGGAAGCCAAACTTCACCAGGTTCTCCTTGCGCGAACGATCTCCACCCCACATCCCGCTCACCTGCGGCATCGTCACATGCGATTCATCCACAAAGAGCAGTGCATCCTGCGGCAGATAATCCAGCAGTGTCGGCGGCGCTTCTCCCGGCAGTCTGCCGGTAAAGTGCCGCGAATAGTTCTCAATG
>CAZECF010000055.1:0-5802 GCA_964510335.1 uncultured Bryobacter sp.
CTTCTTCCCCTTCAAGGCCGCCGACCTCACCCAGAGCTTCGAAAACATCGCCAACGAACTCCGCAGCCAGTACAACATCCTCTACCGTCCCGAGCCCATCAAGACCGACGGCCAGTGGCACCCCGTCCAGATCCGCGTCAAAGACCGCAAGGACCTCATCGTCCGCGCCCGCCCCGGCTACTTCGCCCCCAAAGCTTAACGCGCTTCAAAGTTTGTCACTTTTTCTGGTCCGGCTACGCTACTTCTTACTAGAGGTCGCTTGATTTGCCGAAACTCCAATTGCTGCTGGCCATCGTTATTTGTCTGTCCTGCTTGCCACAAGTTCCATTACTCGGGGCAGAGCCTGGTTCCAGGCTCTTTTTGCGCGACCGATGTGTTTCCAGCGCCCCGGCATCGGAGGCGCGAATTTTTCCCGCGATCTTGGGAATGATTGCCTCATTCGCCATCGACAAGATCGTGGACTCAACTGCGAGCCGCCTGAAGGATGCCGCTCAGCCTAAATTAACCACGGTTTCCGCCGAACGAGGGATTTTTCTTTATAGATCCACGCCGGCTGGCATTGAACGAAGCCCCGCATTCGGCTGCCTGATTTTCCTCGTCGGCGACTTTAGCCCAAATGACGCTTCGGCAGAAGCCTATCAGCCCAATAGCTTGCTCCAGGATACTTTCAGCCTTCCCGTCACTAGTAATATTTCTGGCAAGTTGAGCGACATAAAGGAATTTGAGGCATTCAAGGTCGATGGCATAGTTGTCAAGGATCCCCTGCTTCTCTATGAAGTAGCGGTCCGACAGTCGGAAGATCCTCGCTACTTCCAATTGGAGAACGTTCGCCTTTGGGTACAACCCGGCAAGTTGCTAAAAGGGCCCAAGTCCGGCCAGGACAAGAACAAGGGATATGCCTCCACGGTCACCCTTACCAGTGGAGGCCAGCCGATTGCCGTCTTTACATCTCAGTTGGCTGCTGTCCAGGGAGTAGATAACGAGGTTGACTTGAAGTGGACAACTACCGATGGAGGCAGATCGAGCCTGATCCCATACGGATCTGCACTAGGCGAGGCGAAGTTGATGTTGGATACGGAGCAAGAGCGCATGCGTCGCGCCCTGGCGTTGCAGGAATTGGGCCAACAGGCTGCGTCGGAAAGCGGTGAATCGAGAGAACATACCTTACTTGCTATCCAGGCCCTGTCCCTGCCTCTTCCGACTGCCTTTGTTCCCCTCCAGGTTCGGATCGAAGTTGCCGAGACAGTAGAAAAAAACAATGCCGCCGTTTTAAAAGCATTGAGCAGTTTCTTGACGGCCAACAAGAAGGAAATTACTGCCTCCATCAAGGAGTCATTGCCGCTGCCGCAAACGGCCGAAGAAAGAAAGAAAGCTGCTGAGAATGCAGAAAAGGCAAAAGCTGGCGCTATCGCCAACTACCGCAGCGCGTGTCTCGCCTATTTGCGAAGTCCTGATGATGCCACGACAAAAAGTTTTGAGGAAATGATCCTTCGCAAGGCGCTGGAGGCAGCAAGGAAGCTGAATTTGAGCGATACGGATCTCGGAGGAGACGACGAATGCAAGCAACCACCAAGAGAAAACTGACGTTCTTCTGCTCTGTTTGTGCATTGATGTATCTACAACCATGCGCCCTGTCTGGCCAAAAGTCCGACCCACCGGTTTCAGAGCGAGCACGCGCGAAAATCAGTTTGGGAGCGCCCGAATTCAGCGGAACAGAGACTCTGAATTCTAACCTCAAGCTGATGCCACTTGACGGCCAGAGGGATTTACCCAAAAAAGTATTTTTGCTCTTGGCCTCGGCGTTGCTGTCGCCAACAAATGAGCCATATGCAGTGCCATTGGAACAAGCAAACGCTGGTTTGTGTTCAGACTCAGGTCTGCCCCTAAAGGAACTTTCCATTGGTCGCGGGTGCAGCGCATTCTTCTGGTTGAAGTCAACCAACGGCGGTAGCATTTTTCTCACGGCAGAGCACTGTTTGAAAGCTCTACTGGGGATCCACGATGCTTCCCAATACCTGCCGGACAGCTTGAGCCTTTATAATTCGACGGCCAGGACTTCCTTCAAGGTTCAGAGCGTGGGCCGGTTGCCATCGCTTGATATCGCTTTTTTGCGAGTTGCGGATAAGGTCTCCCAAGATTTTCAGATCGATGGAGGCCGCCTGCCGCTCCAAGGCGAAGACGTTTATGTAATCGGAAACTCCTTGGGACTCGTCCAGCCCTACTTCAGCAAAGGGAAAATCAGAAAAGACGAGGGGAGCGGTAATTCTGAATTGATCATTGACAAAGCGGTCTCCTTCAGCGGGAGTTCTGGCGGTCCTATCGTCCGGGAGAACAATGGGAAGTTCGAAGTCTTGGGTGTAATCACCCGAGGTTCTGCTGCCTTAAGCATTCGCAGAGAGTTAGAAGTTGAGATCGGTGACGTAAAGTCTCGACTTCCTGCTGACCATTGTGCAATGCCTGCCACAGCCAAGGAACCCCAAACATTGTTCGTTTCGCTCGACGAAATTCGGGACAAGCTGCCCAAGTGACCGGTCGCACGCTTGGACTGGGAGACTTACATTTCTAATTGCAAATCCACGCGCTACCATGGTCACAAATGAACCGTCGTTACTTCTTTTACGGATCGCTCCTCGCCGGCGCGGTACCGGCTGCCGGCTTCGGCAGTGCCGCGTCGCTGAAACTCCTCGGCTACAAATCCCCGAACGAAAAACTCAATATCGCCGCCATCGGCTCCGGTGGCAAAGGCCACTCCGACATCATGGGCTGTGCTTCGGAAAACATCGTCGCCCTCTGCGACGTCGATGAAAAGCGCGCCGAACGTGCCTTCAAGATGTACGACAAGGCCGTCAAGTACAAGGACTACCGCAAGATGCTCGACGAGCAGGGCCGCAATATCGACGCGGTCATCGTCTCCACTCCCGACCACATGCACGCCACCACCGCCATTGCTGCCATGCAGCGCGGCAAGCATGTCTACTGCCAGAAGCCCCTCACCCGCACCGTGTGGGAAGCCCGCCAGATGATGGCCGCCGCCAACAAGTACGGCGTCGCCACTCAGATGGGCAACCAGGGCTACTCGAACGAAGGTTCCCGCCAGACCGCCGAAATCGTCTGGTCCGGCGAACTCGGCCAGGTCAACGAAGTCCACGCCTGGACCGACCGTCCCTGGTGGCCGCAAGGCACCACCGATGTTCCGGCCCCTACGGCAGTCCCCGCAACGCTCGATTGGGACCTCTGGCTCGGCGCTGCCGATAACCGCCCCTTCACGGACGGTGGCCCCGGCTTCAAGTCCTCCTATGGTGGCTTCTATTTGCCCTTCAACTGGCGCGGCTTCTTTGATTTCGGCTGCGGCGCCCTCGGCGACATGGCCTGCCACATCCTCGGCGCCCCCAACCTCGCCCTCAAGCTCGGCTCGCCCACCAGCGTCGAATGCATCAAGAAGGAAGGCGTTTCCAGCTTCCAGTTCCCCCGCCAGTCCATCACCAAGTTCAACTTCCCGGCCCGCGGCAATATGGGCCCCGTCAGCGTCTACTGGTATGACGGCATGAAGGATAGCCCCAAGATCGATGGCGTCCCCTCCGGGGAGTGGCTCGGAGATCTCCCCACTCGCCCTCGTCCCCAAGGCCAGGGCCAACAGCCCCAGCGTGAACCGGTCTACAACGGCATGGTCGGACGCGTCTTCGAATACGAAAAATTCCGCGAACTCAAGTCTGCTTCTGATCTCCGCCCCGGCGGCATGAACGGCAGCCTCTTCATTGGCGACAAAGGCATGCTCACCACCGGCACCTACGGCGAAACCACGCGCCTCCTGCCGGCTGACAAGATGGCCGACTACCGCATGCCCGAGCCCCTGCTCACCCGCTCCCCCGGCCACTACCGCGACTGGATTCGCGCCTGCAAAGGCGGCGAAGCCTCCTGCTCCAACTTCAACGTCGCTGCACCTTTCGTCGAATGGATGCTCCTCGGCGTGATTGCTCTTCGCGTTGAAGGCAAGCTCGAATGGGATGCCGCCAAAATGCGCTTCACCAACAACAATGAGGCCAATCAGTACCTCAAACCCAAGCTCCGCAAGGGCTTCACCATCAGCTAAGCTGATCCAGCTAACCCGGTCTGCGTGCAGCGGCGGCCGTGGCAGTGGCTCTTACCACTTCCACCATCCGCCGCTGTCGTGTCTCTACCGTCTCCTGAATCTTCTTCACCCGCCGCGCCGCCTCTGCCGGATTCTTCACAATCGCATTCAGCCTCTGCCACAGTTGCCCGCCGTTGGTCTGCTCCACTTCAAAGAACCAGTCGCCCGCGCCAAAGTCCCGGTACATCTGCCCCTTGCACGTATCCGTCGGCTGCCGCACATAGAACGTCGGTGTTCCCACCTTCAAGGCAATCAGCGGCGAATGGCATTCCACGCTCACCACCGCCTGGGCTTGCGAGTAAATCGATGCCGCCTCATCCGGCAGCCAGTAAGTATCCCGCCACACCACGTTCTTCTGGATCTCCGGCGGCAACGGGTCCACCAGCACTTCTTTCCCCATCGGAACCTGATAGGTCATCTCTGCGCACACCATCACCTTGTTGCCGGTACTCTTCACATAAGCGATCATCATCTCCCGCAACTTCGCATGATCGGCCTCGGTCGTCCGGTCATTGATCGCATCTTTCGCCTTATCCTCCGCCGTCGGCGGCGTATTCCGAATCCGGTAATACGGCGTGTATCGCATCCGCGGAATCACGGCGATAAACTTCCCCTTCTCCAGCCCCTTTGCCTTCAACCAGGCCATGCCCTTCTCGTCATCCAGCAGGTGCATCCCCAACTGCGCATCCGGCCCAAACTCCACAATCGGCGACTTCACCTTCTGCCGTAGCAGATAGTCCCGCGTAATCGTATCCCGGCAGAAGAAGAAAGCAGTCTCGTCGATGATCCGCCGCAGGTCTCCCGTCAAATGGCCTTCCGGCTGCGCCAGCGCCCGCTGCCGCAAACTTTCGAGTGTCCCGCCCTCGGGATCTCTACCCGGCCCAAAGCCCGAAATCGGATCGCTCGAAACGCCAAACACGCCAACTGGCTTGCCTGTCGCCTTCTTGAACTCCAGTGCCAGCGCACTGGCTGGAAACCCGCTGCCCGAACCGCTCAGATACAAGTCCGTCTCCGCCCAAGCTCGCCGCACCGCTTCGCTCTCGACTCCACCTTCGACAATCTTCAACTTCGGATAACCGGCCTCCAGCATCCCCCGCGCCCCGTGCCCCAGGTTGCCCGGCCAGAGCGTAATTTCAAGCTCCGGTGCATACTTCCATAACAGGCTCAGAGCCCCCGGCGTATGGCCAATGTCCCCAATGTTCACACTCTGCCAGGAACTCCGTAGCAACACTCGCGGCGGCCGCCCACTCTGCGCCGCCGCACTCATCGCCAGAAACATTCTTCGTGTCATGCACCCGTGAGTCTATAACGGCTGCCTGACCTGTGCAGCTTAGGCGAAGCGGAACCGGATCGTGTGGTCAAACGGCGCAAAGCCCGTCAGATAGAGTGTCGGCCCGGGCAGCTTCGGCTCGATGTAGCGCATATTCTTGGTCCACCAGTGATCCGCGATTCCCGGGCTCACCTTGATCACGTCCTTGCCTACCTGATACTGCGCTTCCTGGCCCGCAATCAGATAGGAGTCTTCCGCATTTGGCACGGGCTTCACTCCCGTCAACGTGCCGCCCGGCCGGAAAGCAATTTCAATCGTTACCGGCACCAGTTCCGTCCCCTTAGCGAAGACCCGCAAATTGTAGCCGCCCTCAGCCTCCTCAAACACCGCCCCCTGCTCGTAT
>CAZECF010000055.1:5812-33974 GCA_964510335.1 uncultured Bryobacter sp.
CACTCACCTCTGTCCGCGGCCGCGACTTCTGTGTCGAGTCCCACATCTCGCTGTCAATCAACTTGGTCGGCGTGAAGGGCTGATAATAAGGGCCTTCCAGCTTCTGGCTCACGTGGATCTTGCCGCTTTCCAGCCGGTGATTCTCGCTCTTGAATTGTGCCTTGCCAAAGAAGGCGCTGATGAAGCGCACCGTCGTGATGACCGCCTCGCCCTTGGTCACATTCATCACCCGCGAAGAGCCGTTGTAAAAGACCGTCGCCGAGTGATCCCCCCGCCGGATGCGGGTGATCTTGTTATGAGTAAAATCCTTCCGGTAATTCGACGGCAGATCGCCCATCGGAATCGGCTTCAGAAAGTCCGGGTTTACCATCGCTGTGCCTAGCCCCAGGCTGTTGGGCCGGTAGCGGTTGGCCAGCGTTCCCCAAGCGCCATTCTTGTCTTTCAAGGCCATATAATGCAGCGAGAAGTAATAGCTCGCCGGCGTGGCAATCGTGAACTGGTCCTGGCGCCGCGAGAAGTCGGTTACCACCTCGCCATTCGGATTGATCAGATAGAGCAGCGAATTCAGATTCGCCCGCACATAATCAAACAGGTCCGGGCGGTTGTGCTTTTCCCCAATGGCAATCAGCGCCGAGTCGATAATCCCGTTGTAGCCACCCGTTGAGCGCTCCGTGTACTGCCCGTCTTCATCAATGTCCATGCCTTCGGCCAGCCACTGGTCGATCCGTTTGGTGTATGCCGCATCCGGAATGCACTCATTCACCTGGGCCAGCGCCGCACACAACACCCAGCGGTGATTCGGCGTGTGAATGCCGCCCACCGTCAGCCCATCCGCCATCGTCTTGACTACCGGCCGCATCAGGTTGAATATCTCCTGGTTGCCGGTTTGCTTGGCAATCAGCAGGCCCGTGGCCGCGCCTCGTACGCCAAACGCCGTATCGGGCGGGGAATTGAAATTCGTATCCAGGTTCGAATAGAAGCCCGCCGGGCTCAGGTTCTTCGCCAGTTGCGTCACTGCCAGCTTCAGCCGGTTGTAGACCTCAGTATTCCTGTAGTATTTCGACTTGGGGTGCATCAACGCCGCCCCGTAGCTTTCCAGCATGCCTGCCATCGAGGCTGGCACCGGAATGCCGTATCCATTCAGCACCATGCCATACCAACGGCTGGAGGGGTCTGTGACTTGGGTCTTGAGCAGGTTCTCTACGCCGCGCGCACTATGCGCAAGCGCGGTTTCAAGCGGGTCGGTTGCTGAGGTCTGGGCTAAAGCCGGTGTGGCGGACAAGGCCGCGATTGCTGTTCGACGTGTCATAGCTGTACATTCCTAGGCTACACCCCGCAATGAGCGAATCAAAAGCGAAACTTTTTCTTGAAATTCGTACTTTCTTCGCCTAGAATGGCAGCATGGCACTTACACGCCGCCAAAAAGACCTTCTGGACTTCCTGGCGAGCTTCATCGAGAAGCATGGCTACTCCCCCAGCTATGAAGAAATCGCGTCCGGCATGAAGTTGACCTCGCTGGCCACGGTTCACAAGCACATCCACTCGCTTGAAACCAAAGGCTATTTGAAGCGAGGCTTCAACCAGAGCCGGTCACTCGAAATTGCCCCCAAGTATCTGGACGAGCGCCGCAGCTATAACACTGGTCCGGTTCCGGTTCCGTTGGGTCTGGAAGTTCCGCTATTGGGTCGCATCGCCGCCGGTTCGCCGGTGGAGAGCATCGCCAACCCGGAAACTCTTGCTTTCAAGGACTTTGTTGGCAACGAAGGCACCTACGCCCTCCAGGTCCGCGGCGATTCAATGATTGAAGATCACATCTGTAGCGGGGACTATGTGCTGGTGGAAAAGGTCAACAGTGTTCGCGACGGCGACATCGTAGTGGCCCTGGTCGATGGCATGGAAACGACCCTGAAGCGCTTCTATCGCGAGCCTGGAGAAATTATCCGCCTGCAGCCGGCAAACTCTTCCATGGAGCCGATCCGCGTCCCGCAAAACATCGTTAGCGTCCAGGGACGCGTGCTCGCAGTCCTGCGAAAGTACTGATTTTAAAGCTCAACCGAGAGCACGAGACAAATCAGATTCCAGGCGATCAAGCCCGCGTAAAACACATTCATTCTTGAGAGCAGACGCTCGCGATGTGAAAACACGCAATAACAGGCAAGAACAAGCGCGAGTGCTTTTACGGCCATCAATCCACCGATCGGGTGGGGTGTAGCCGCCATGGACCAACGTACAAATGGGTTTGCTTCGCCTACGCCATGCAGCAGAAAGGCGATTGTACTGAGCAGGTCAAGCACCTGCAGGTAAGCAAACTGTACGAACTGGCCCGATTGGAAGATTCCAAGCAGTTGGTTCATAGGATAGGGACGATTCCTGACTGAAGACTATCCGGCTAGCCCTATTCCGGTCTATGGTACGAGGGTAGTTTTTGACTCCGTTTAGTCCCGGTACGGAAAAGGTAAAGACGCTGTCCAAATTTGCCGATGGATAGGCGTATGCCAGTACTAAGGCAAATCCGCGCCCCTTGGATCGTATTGATTTCTTTGGGTTTGGCGCTCTTCGGAGCGTCCGCTTACGCCTTTGTTGCTTTTTCTTCTGCTAGCGAATTTACCCAACCGGAAGGAATTGTTGCCACACAGATCCGGTATTTTTCTCAGACCGGCGCCTTATATTTTGACCTCAGGCAATACCCCTACACGGTCTGCGCCTATATGCCCGTCTTCTACGGTGCCGTTGGCGCCCTCCTCAAAGTGGGTTTGCCTGTCTTCGTAGCTGGCCGTCTGGTAAGCATCCTCGCCTTTTTGGCCTTAGTCTGGCTGGCGGGCCGGTTGGTCCGGCTTTACGGGGCTGGCCGGGACTACCAATGGCTCGCCATCGGGTTGGCCGGCACTACTCAGATTCTCCTGGGTTGGGGAACGGTGGGGCAGGTCGATATGCTGGCTATCGCACTTTCGCTGGCAAGCTTCCACCAATTCGCCCGCTTTGAACGGGAAGGCGCAGAAACGCTGGACCGGGCCGCACTCCTCGCGCTGGCTGGCCTCCTTACGAAACAAACCGCCCTCATCGCCCCTGCCATCATCTTCCTGCTCTTGCTGAAGCAGTCTCCGCGCCGGGCCTTCCGCTTTGGCACAATCGCGGGCGGCGCAGGGCTGGCCATCGTACTCGCGCTCAACTTCCTGCTGGACGGCCGGTTCCTTGCCAACACGCTATTTGCCAATCTCAACCCCTTTGCCCTCTATAAGCTTCAGTTGCCGCTCGAATACGTCGGCATTGTGCTTTCCGGTCTGCTGGTCGTTGTTGCCGCTGGCGCCAGCGCCGCCTGGCGGGACGGTCTCCGGTCCCCTTTCCTCTATTTGGGCCTCGCCAGCCTCTGGTTCCTGTTTTCCTCCGCCAAGGTAGGGGCGGATTCAAACTATCTCATCGAGTCGAGTGTCCTGCTCGTCGTCTGTGCCTGTCTCGGCCTCTCCTCGCTCCACTTCTTTGAACTTTCTCGATCCGGGAGCCGGACCTGGGTCACCCTGCTCATTTTGCCCTTGTCGATTTTCCTCGTCCAGAATGCCCGCGTCGGCGTCTCGGCCATTGCCAAGCGGTTGGAACGTGAGTCGCAATTCGCGGCCCAAGTGGACAAAGTAAAGCCTTACGTAACAGGGCAGGGAAGGGTGCTTTCTACTGATTCCAACCTGCTTGTGCACGCCGGTCGCAGCCTGGAGGTAGAAGTGCTCATCTACCGGCTGCTCGTTGAAGCAGGCCGCATCGACCAGGCGCCCCTGCTGTCTGACATTGACCGGGGCGCTTTCGACACCATCGTCCTGTATGAGGATCTCGAAGGAAAAAGAGATCCCGATCCCGAGATTCCGCGCCTCACGCCGGAGCAGATGCTAGCCGTAGCGCGGCGCTATGAACTGGTCAAACAGGCCCCCGGGCCGAACCTCGCGGGGCTGTATGTGTATCAGCCACGCCAGATTGCGAGGCAACAATGAGCGTAGAAGCCACTTTGGCGAATTATCACGAGGTCCGCTTCCAGCATGACCCGCGCCGCTTGCGGGTCTGGCGTGTGCTGGCCGACTACCTGCAACCCTGGGTCGACGCCAGGGGAAGCCTGCTTGAACTGGGTGCCGGCTACGGCGAGTTCTCAAAGTGTATTGCGGCCCGGGAGAAATGGGCCCTCGACATGAACCCCGATCTGGTCCAGCACTGGGGCCCCGATGTCGCCCCACTGATTCAGTCTGCACTCGACCCGCTACCCCTTCCGAGCCGCAGCCTGGATACCGTTTTCGCCTCGAACTTCTTTGAGCACTTCACGCTCGAAGAAGGAACGGCCATCCTGCACGAAGTTTGGCGGCTTCTGCAGCCCGGCGGACGCCTGATCGTCGTACAGCCCAACTTTCGCCTGGAACCGCGCCGCTACTTTGACGACTACACGCACCGGACAGCCTACACCGACAATGGCTTCCAGGATTTTCTCAAGGCCAACGGCTTCCGCATCCTGCGCGCTGAGGGCCGCTTTACGCCCTTCAGCATGAAGTCCAGGATTCCGGTGGCGGAATGGCTCATCCGGCTCTATCTGCGGCTGCCCTGGCGCCCGCTGGCCGGGCAATTCATGATCGTGGCTGAAAAGGAAAAGGAATAACCCCATGTGGCGAGGCAAAAAAGTAGCAGTCATCTTCCCCACCTATAACGAGAAGGATTCAATCCGTGCGGCAACGCTCGGTTATTTCGCCACCGGCCTGGCCGACGAAGTGATCGTAGTCAACAACAATGCCGCTCCCGGCACCAGCGAAGAAGTCGCCGGCACCGGGGCCCGGGAAATTTTCGAGCACAAACAGGGCTATGGCAATGCTCTCTTATGCGGCATCGACAATTGCGATGCCGACCTGATCGTGCTCTCTGAGCCGGACGGGACCTTCAATCCCAATGACCTCATCAAGATGCTGGCCTACTCGGACGACGTGCCGGTCGTTTTCGGCACCCGTACCAGCCGCGAATTCATCTGGGCTGGCGCCAACATGGGGCTCTTCCTCCGCTGGGGCAACTGGGCCGTGGCCAAGATGACTGAGCTCCTCTTCAACACCACCATCCTCACCGACATGGGCTGCACCCTGCGGCTCTTTGACGCGGCCGCCCTGCGCCGCATCCGGCCTCACCTGACGATTGGTGGCTCCCACTTTGGTCCGCAGCTCCTGATGGAGGTTGTAGCCCACGGGATCCCCTTTGTGGAGATCCCGGTCAACTACAAGAGCCGGGTGGGCGAGTCCAGCGTTACGGGAAGCTTCTGGAAGGCCTTCGTCCTGGGGATTCAGATGATTCTGCTGGTCTGGAAGTACCGGCTGGGGGGAGTGCCGCGGGAGCGCCGCCGCTGGACCGCTGAAGAAAGCCGGTCTGCCGCGGAAAGAGAAGCCGTAGCGATTGAACCCTCCCTGGTGCGCCTTGCTGAGGCGATCGGCTACCGGGAAGCAAAAGATAAAATCAAAGCTGAGAAATAGAAAAACCCCCGCCGAAGCGGGGGTTTTTCGGTTGTATCGGTTGGAACCGAAGGGTTGTTAGGAACCGGCTTCGGCAGCGGTTGACATGGTGGTGGCAACCTTGCTGAAGATGGTGCTGATGCTGGACGCCACGTTGGGCATGATGGCGCCGGCGGCGACCGCCACGAAACCAGCCATCAGGGCGTATTCGATAAGGTCCTGGCCCTTGGTGTCTTTGATGATCCGAAGGTTCCAGACCAGATTCTTGAGCTTGTTCATTGTATTTTGTCTCCTCTCCAAATGCGCAGTGCATTAGCACTACATTGATGAGAGTAACGTTACTTCGGTTCTGGTCCAATCCAAGAAACACCTTAGTTGGGCACTCAGGATTTACTGAATTTTTTGAGCCAAAACAGCATTCAAAGAGCCCTGCCGGTAGCCCTCCAAATCCAGCGTAACGTATAGAAAACCAAGCTCTTTGAAGATTCGGGTCAACTCAGCCGCACACCTTAGATTGAGGGCTTTTTCCATCTCCTCTGGGGCAATTTCGATGCGTACCAGTTGATCATGGTACCGGACCCGGAACTGGCGGAAGCCCAGTGCTTTCACCGCCTCTTCCCCCTGTTCAACGACCTTGATGCGTTCGGGAGTCACCTTAGTACCGTAGGGTATACGAGAGGATAAACAAGCCGCTGCTGGGCGGTCCCAGGTCTCCAGATTGGCCTGCCGCGACAATTCGCGAATCTCCGCCTTCGATAAGTCCGCTTCCACCAAGGGGGCCTTTACCTGGTGGATTTTGGCTGCATTCTGGCCAGGGCGGTAATCCCCCAGGTCATCCGTATTCACCCCATAGACGATGTGCTCAAAGCCGCGTTCCGTGGCGATCTGGTCCATCACGCGGAAGAGTTCGTCCTTGCAGTGGAAGCAGCGGTCGGGGTTGTTGTCGACGTAGGCAGGGTTCTCAAACTCGTTCGTCGGAATCATCTCGTGGCGAATACCCTGCTCTTCAGCAAAGCGCACCGCGTCCCGCTTGTGCGATTCCGGAATGGAGGGGGAATCGGCGGTAATGGCAATGGCATTGTCGCCAAGGGCATGCTTTGCCGCCCAAGCCAGATAGGCCGAGTCCGTGCCGCCGGAATAGGCAATCAGGACGCGCTCCATCTGACGGAAGATCGCAAAAAGCTGATCCTGCTTGCTTTGCAGCGAAGCAGGATCGAGCTGAGGCCCAGTGCCTTGAATTACGACTAACGATGCCATGACCACATTATATGGTCTCTGGCCGCTATTCTTTGCTGAAGAGTGTAGGTTCTGCCTCGGCTGGCGCTTCATCCGATTCCGGGATGACGCCGGCGCTGGCCACCATATCGCCTTCGCTCAGATTGACCAGTTTGACGCCTTGCGCGCTCCGGCCGGACTGCCGGATCGCATTGGACTCGATACGGATAATCTGACCCTCTTTGGTGATGATCATCAGGTCGGACTCTTCCTTCACCGGCAGCGTCGCCACCACCTTGCCTGTCTTGTTGGTGACCTTCATGTTGATCACGCCCTTGACGGCCCGGCCGGAATGACGATAGTCGGTGAGCTTGGTACGCTTGCCCATGCCCTTCTCGGAGATAGCCAGCATGAGCGCATCCTGATCCACCACCTCGGCAGCAATCAGGTAGTCTCCCTTCTCAAGCTTCATCGCCGTGACGCCGCGCGCCTGACGGCCCATCGAGCGCACTTCGCCTTCATCAAAACGGACCGCCATACCTTCGTGGGAAGCCAGGAAGATCTGGTTGGTGCCGTTCGAGATTTTAGCCGAGATCAGCTCGTCGGTATCGTCGAGCGTGCAGGCAATGATGCCGCGCGCCATCGGGTTGTCAAACTCGGTGAGTTCGGTCCGCTTGATGACACCGTACTTGGTCACCATCACGATAAACTTGTCGGCCGTGAAGTAGCGCACCGGCAGGAAAGCCTTCACTTCTTCATCCGGCTGCAGGTTGATCAGGCCATTGATGTTCTTGCCCTTGGAAATCGTGGTGGCATCCGGGATGTTGTAGACCTTGAGCCAGTAAACACGGCCTTTGGACGTAAAGATCAGCAGGTAGTCATGCGTGGAAGCGATGATGAGGTGTTCCACCACGTCTTCTGCGCGCGTCCCCATGCCAATGCGGCCTTTGCCGCCCCGTGTCTGACGCCGGTAGGTATCAACGGAGGTGCGCTTCAGGTAGCCACCACGGCTGACCGTAACGGCCATGTCTTCCACCTGAACCAGGTCTTCGATATTGATGTCGCCCGAGTCTTCAACGATCTGCGTGCGGCGCTCATCGCCAAAGTCCTTGATCACTGCCTGAAATTCTTCGGCGATCACGGCCTTGAGCCGGGCTTCACTCGAAAGGATCTCCAGGTATTCGGCGATCCGGCGCTGGATTTCAAGCAGTTCATCGATGATCTTCTGCTGCTCCATGCCCGTCAGGCGTTGGAGCTGGAGTTCGATGATGGCCTGGGCCTGGCGCTCGGTGAATTCAAACTCGGCGATCAGGGAATCGCGGGCCTCGCGCGGGCTCTTGGCGGCGCGGATCAGCTCAATCACGCGGTCCAGGTTGTCGAGAGCCTTCTGGAAGCCGAGCAAGATGTGCTCGCGCTCGCGGGCCTTGCGCAACAAAAAGTCGGTGCGCCGGCGGACAACCTCTTTGCGGTGCTCAATAAAGAGCTTCAGGATGTCGATCAGTTGCAGCTCGCGCGGCTGGCCGTTGACGATGGCCAGCATGATGGCGCCGAAGTTGGTCTGCATCTGGGTCAGCTTGTAGAGCTGGTTGAGGATCACCTCATGATGCTCGCCGCGCTTCAGTTCGAGCACGATGCGCATGCCGTCGCGATCGCTTTCATCCCGGACGTCAGAGATGCCGTCGATCTTCTTTTCGTTGACCAGGGCGGCGATGTCGGTAATGAGCTTCGCCTTGTTGACCTGGTAGGGGATCTCCGTGATGATAATGCTCTCGCGGTCCTTGCCGAGCTTCTCGGTAAAGGCCTTGGCGCGCATCTTCACGGAGCCACGGCCACGCGAGTAGCAATCGTAAATACCGGCCCGGCCGAGGATGATGCCGCCTGTGGGGAAATCGGGGCCCGGGATGATCTGGATCATCTCGGCAAGGCTGATATTCGGATTTTCGAGCAGGGCCAGCAGCCCGTTCATCACCTCGGTGAGGTTATGCGGGGGGATGTTGGTGGCCATGCCGACGGCGATGCCGCCGGAGCCATTGATGAGGAGATTGGGGACAACCGTGGGAAGGAATTCGGGTTCGACTTCGGAGTCATCGAAGTTGGGCTTGAAATCGACCGTTTCCTTGTCGATATCTTCCATCATGGAAGCGGTAATCTTGGCCAGCTTTGCTTCGGTATAGCGCATGGCGGCCGGCGGATCGCCGTCGACTGAACCAAAATTGCCCTGGCCGAAAATCAGCGGATAGCGCAGCGAAAAGGGCTGGGCCATGCGGACCAGCGCATCATAGACAGCGCCTTCCCCGTGCGGGTGGTACTTGCCGAGAACGTCCCCGCACACGCGCGCGCACTTGCGGGTGGGCCGGTTCCATTGCAGGCCCATCTCGCTCATCGAATAGAGAATGCGGCGGTGCACCGGCTTGAGCCCGTCCCGGACGTCTGGCAGCGCGCGGCCGATGATGACACTCATGGCGTAATCCAGATAGGAACGCCGCATCTCGTCTTCGATGTTGATCGGGATGTGATTCTTGGGGTTTTCGCCAAGCGGAAGCTGTGCGGCGGGGTCGTTACCGCCGGGGCCGTTGCCGCCCGGGCCTTGGGGGTTTTCCGTATCGTTTGCCAAGCAAATAGTTTACCATTTCAGCCAATGTTTATCAGTGTTTGGATAGAATAGCGGCTGATGCTGGCGCTGGTGTTTTGCCTTATGCTCGCCCAGGCTGACCTGTATGAACAGGGCACAGCGTTTTTGCGGGCCGGCCGGCTCACGGAAGCTGAATCTGCCCTGCGTGCGCACCTGAAGGCGAATCCGCAGCACATGGAAGCGCTGGCCAACCTGGGGGCGCTGCTCGCCCGCAAGGAGGACTACTCCGGGGCGATCACGCAATACCGCAAAGCCCTCACCTTGGCCCCCACCATGGCACCCTTGCGGCTGAACCTCGGCCTGGCTTACTACAAGGAGCGTGATTGGGCGCAGGCCGCAAGTGAGTTCGACAAATTCCTCATCGCTCAGCCCGGCCACCGCCAGGCGATGCAATTGCGGGCCCTGGCGCTGCTGGAGCTGGAAAAATACCCCGAAGCCGCTGCCGGCTTCGAGGCCCTGCGTCCGGGCGACGTCACGGTGGAGCTGGGCCTGGCGACGGCTTATTTGAAAAGCGGCCGCTCGGCAGACGCGCAGCGGATCCTGGCTCCACTGCTGGAACGGGGGGATTCGGCCGAAGTCCTGTTAACCGTGGGGCAGGCGCTCATCGCCGAGGACCGGCTCGAAGAGGCCCGCGAAGCATTTGAAAAGTCCAGAAAGCTGGCCCCTGGCCTGCCAACCCTCGGTCTCCATTTGGGCGCGATCCATTGGCGCAACAAGCACCTGGCCGAAGCCATCGCCGAGTGGCGGGCAGAGTTGGCCCGGCACCCCGAAAGTGCTGAAGCAAAGTTCACGCTGGGGGCGGCTCTCGCGCAAAGCGGCGGAGATAAACTGGAAGCCGAACAGTTACTGCGGGCGAGCCTGAGGCAAAAGCCGCGGCATGCCAAAGCGAACTATCAACTGGCCAAGCTGGTATGGCAGACCAAGAAGAGCACGGAGGCGCTAACTTGTCTCGAACGGGCAATTGCGGCGGACCCGAATTACCGGGAAGCTCACTATCTGCTGGGCACCGTCTACAAAGGGCTTGGGAAAGAACCGGAAGCAGCACGCGCCTTCGCCGAGGTCAAGCGCCTGGCCGCGCAGGAATTGTCCGCGCAGCAGGATTTGTTTTCGGAACCGCAATAGCGCTGGCCTGCACGCCTTGTCACAACGATCGGATCGCCGAGCAGCAGCAAAGCCGGCACGCGCTTACTTTGAAGCTCTACGACGGGGAAGGCTTTGCCGGCAAAACCCTGCGCGAGCGTGGCGGAACCACATACTCGTTTGACTCCAGGGGCGTGCGAATCGATCGCGAGGGCGAATCGCGCTACTTCCCGATTGCCTGGCTTTTTGGCGCTGGCCACTACGCCCGCACTCCTCTGCTTCAGCACGAAGGCCGTTGGATCGAGCAGCGCCTGAGTTGGTACGCCGCGCCGGGCCGCCTGAGCCTGACGCCCGGTCACCCACTGCAACCTGCAGCCACTTATGAGCACGCCATGGGCATCGTACAAAGCGAACGGAACACAGAACGTTGCTTCGGCTGCCACAAGACAGGCGAGCGGCCGGGAGTGCACTGCGAGAGTTGCCACGGCCAGCAAGGTCAGCATCCAACGGCGAAAACCATCCGGCGTGACCGCAGCGTCGCCGCCTGCGCCACCTGTCACCGTTCCCCTGTTCGCGACTATGCCTCGCCAGAACCGGAGATCGAAGACCCCTTAAGCATCCGCTTCGCGCCGGTTGGCTTCACCGTGAGCCAGTGTTACACCAAGAGCAAGCAAGGCTTTGATTGCGTCTCCTGCCACAACCCCCACCAGAGCGTCGCGGCTTCAACTACTTACGACCCAACTTGCCAGGGCTGTCACGCAACCAAATCGCAATCCGAATGTCCCCGGCAGCCGGATTGCGCCAGTTGCCACATGCCGAAGTCGACTCCGGTGCCCTATCTCACCTTTACCGACCACCGCATCCGCAAACCCTGAATTGGTTTGGCAGTTACTTTGCCGGCTTATCCGTATCCGACTCCGGATCGGAGCCCGCCTCGTTCCACTGGGAATCTACCGTGCCATCTGATTCATCAGAGAAAAATTCAAAGGAGGCCAGAACCGATTTGGCCTCATCGAGTTGGGAGGCATGCACCTTGAGTTGAACTCCGCCAACCATGTTTGCCCAAAGCCAATTCGTAGAAACAATGTGCAGATTGTCGAGAAAGCAGGGAATCCCCGCTGACTCCAAAGCAGCTTGGGCGAACTGGGCATTGTGGGGTAGCGCGAAGCTTTCGAGCAAAACCAACTCGTCATCCTGCATAACGCCAGCTTATAAAAATCCGGGCCTTCCCTGTCAAGGAAAGGCCCGGGGATTGGTTTTGATGGAAGCGCTTTAGAAGTAAATCTTGGCGGCAAGCTGGATGATGCGAGGATCGCGAGCCGCAGTGATAGCGCCAAATCCGAAACGACCGCCGCCGCCGCCCAAAGCTGTGGGCAGATTGGTGATCGCGCCCGAGTTTGGGTTGAAGGTTGCGGTGCGGTTGAAGTCCGAGAACTGGGCATGGTTGGGTGCGTTAAACATTTCACAGCGGAGTTGAAGGAATCGACCTTCGCGGCCCATCGAAACGTTCTTGAACACCGAGATATCCCAATTGTTGACGCCCGGAAGCCGGACGATGCGTTGTGCGGACTCAAAGCCCTGGCTGCCAATGGAAGGCGCAGCAAAGGCAGCGGCGTCAATGTAGCGGACATCCGAGCGGTCGCCCCTCGGGATGATCGGGTTGCTATTGACGACCACCCGCGGGCCGACAGACTCAGAACCCGTGTAGACCCGATTTAACTCGCCCCCGATGCCCTGGAAGTTGAGGGCGATGTTGGAGGGCATACCGCCAATCATCGAAATCAGCCCGGAAACCTGCCAGCCGCCGAAGATGGTCTTGCCGACGGGATTGTCGAGCCCTTTGACGAGCTTGCCGAGCGAGGGCACGTCGTAGACAGAGTTCGAGACGAGCATGTGGGGCACGTCAAAGGCGAGATAGCTGTAGTTGGCCAGGCGGTAATTGGTCGGATGGAGCCGTTCCCCATCTCCGGATGACACGCCCAGTGCCTTCGAATAAGTGTAGGCAAATCCATAGTTCAGGCCCTTGCCGCTATTCTTGTTCAGGCTGACCTGGAGGGAATTGTAATTGGAGGAGGCGCCGAAGGCAGTCAGGACTGCGTCGCCGTGGCCGCCGTATGGCCGGTACATATTGATTGGCAGCGCTGTGCGGCCGTCAAAACTGGTGGCGTTCATGTTAGCCGTGCGCGGGTCCTGATTCTGGCGGAGCCAGGCAGAACCAAACGGCATGTTGTTGTAGTTGTAAGTGGAGAGGGTATTGCTGGCTGAATTGGCCACATAGCCCACTTCCAGTGCCACCCGCTGGCTCAACTGACGCTGTACGGTAAAGTTCCACTGGTAAGTCGTCGGGATGTTGCCATTGATGTCAAAGCCGCGGACATTATTCGGAAAGAATGAGCCCTGCATGCTTTGGATCGTATCGAGGCTGCCAAAGAAGTAGGTCGGCCGGGTGGTGGACGGCGTATTCGGTAGCATGTCGAAGACCGGGTTGCCCTGGAAGCGGTCGTAGAAGATCCCGAAGCCAGTGCGGATGACCGTCTTTTCATTGAGCTGGTAGGCAATGCCGAGCCGGGGAGCATAATGCAGACCACGATCATTGAGTAGGCCTCGCGGATAGTTAGGGTCGCTCGACAGGCCCATGCCGTTAGCGTAGAGTCCGTTGACGAAGCCGCGGCCGGTGTTGACGATGGAGCCAACCAGTGCGTTCGGCACGGTTGCGCCACTAACCGGGTTGATGCCCACGTTCTGGCCGTTGATGCGTGCTGGCTGAATTAACACTGCGCTCGCGGCATTGTCGAATATCGCCGGGTTGAAGGATGAAGTTTGGAGCGCCCTATCGTATTGGGGCCGGATGAGGTAAAAGCGCAGGCCGAAGTCCAGCGTCAGCTTGTTGTTGACGCGCCAGTTGTCCTGCACGAACCATTCGATATTCCAGTAGCGGTACTGGCCGTTGAGTGCCTTGTCTGATTGGGCCAGGCGGTCAAAGTTCCCGAGCAAAGCATTTGAGAAGGCCCAGTTCGTATTTCCGGGGTTCTGCGTGTTGTTGTCAAACCACACATCGCCATTGACAGAAGTGAATGCGGTCTGGTCCTTCAAGCTTTTATGCAGGTAGATGCCGGCCTTGATGGTGTGACGGCCGAGAACCTTCGTGACGTTATCGGTGATGTCGTAGGTGTGGTTGAAGTTGCGGAATGGGGTGCCGTTGAAGTTGGAAAATGGAGCATTGGGCACTCCACCGAAACGCCAGTTCTGCACCAGGCCGAGCGTATCGCCACTGAAGGGCATGCGATAGGAAAGCCCCAGCTTGGAGCGGTCAAACGCATCGTTCACCGGGTCGATGTTGAGAACATTCTTCGACGAACCGAAAATGAATTCATTGGTTAGCGTCGGATTCACCGTAGTGGTGAGATTGTTCACCCAGGACCAGCCAGGGTTGCCGAAATTCATGGGTCCGAAGGGAATGTTGTAGTCGGCATTCCATTGACCATAGGCGCGGTCCTGTTCCGATTTGGTGTGCATGAACCGGGAGTAGTAACGCCACTTATCGGAAATGTTGTAATCCCCGCGGTAGATATGTTCGCGACGGGGGAAAGTATCAGAGACCTGCGTCTGGTAGTTGAACTGCGGGTCGATCGGTACATTGGGTGTGGGGTAGAAGTTGAGAATCCTCTGCCCATCCGCGTTGATCCGGCTCGGCGGAATGATGTTGTTCGGGAAGCAGCCGCCACCGCCGGAGGTCTGGTTACATGCCGCACTGCTCTGCGGGTCGCGGATAAAGACCGGGCGGCCATCGCCGAGCGTGGTGCCCTGGAAGTTGCCATTGCGCTGGTTCGCTGTCGGTACGGTTACGGACCGCAAGCCATTGGGCGAAAGCCGGTTTTGCCACTCAACACCGACGAAGAAGAAGAGCTTGTCCCGATTGGGATTGATCTTCGGAATATAGGCAGGGCCACCCACATTGAAGCCGGCTGTGTTGTCGCGGAACAGTTGCCGGGCGCGGCCTTCCATGTTGTTGCGCCAGTTGTTGGCGTTCAGGCCTTCGTGACGATGAAATATGTAACCGGTGCCATGCAGATCCCTCGTGCCGGATTTGGTAACTACCGAAATCGCCGCGCCAGAGGAGCGGCCGTACTCGGCGGGCTGCGAGTTGGTCAACATCTTGAACTCGGCAATCTGGTCGATGTTCATCGTGGCAAGTTGGCCGCCGTTTGAGCCGGTGTCGATGTTGGTTACGCCGTCCACCATGAGGTTGTTCTGGTTGTTGCGATTCCCATTGACCGAGCCACCGATGCCGCCCGTGGGGACGACTCCCGGCACGGTACGCGTCAGGTCGAGAAAGGAGCGGCCGTTCAGCGCCAGGTTGATCACCTGATTTCCCGTCAGCACGCCGCCCTTTTCAGCGCCACGTGTCTGCAGGATCACGCCTCCAGCTTCAACCGTGATCGAGTCGGAGATGGCACCGACAGCAAGCTGGATATCCGGCAGATCGAGACGGTCATTGGCCGAGACGCGGATTTCGCTTCTTTCGTACTTCTTGAAGCCGGAGGCTTCCACCTGAAGCCGGTAAAGGGATGGCTTTAGCGGGTTAAAGAAGAAAACACCGTCTGTATTGGTAGTGATCTCACGGTTGTCCCCCTGGGCGACATCGATGAGGAGTACTTTCGCGCCCGGGACAAGAGCGCCTTGGGCATCCCGTACGACACCTCGGATCGAACCAGAAGATTGTTGAGAGTAAGCCACTGTAGAGAGCAGTGACAGGGTTACGAGAGAGCGCAGTAACAAACTGCGCAGCAAGCGGAGCTGCATAGAGATTCCCCCTTAACATTCCTCAATAATTGAGGATTGTAATCTCGCATGGAGACTACAATTCGGTGGAATCATATTTCAGCTGAATGACGGACGCAAGGGCTCGTCAAATTATTAATTGTTAGTGAATTTACTTAATAGTTCGATAAGGCTTAGCAAATGTGAGCGCCCTGAGCTTCGAGGTAAACAGAGTAGAGGGATTGACTGCCGCACATAAAGAGCCGGTTGCGCCGTGTTCCGCCAAAGCAAATATTGGCGCAAATTTCCGGCAGGAGAATCTGGCCGATACGCTGCCCTTGTGGCGAGAAAATGTGCACGCCATCATAGCCTTCACCCACCCAGCCCGCAGCGGCGTAGATGTTGCCATAGTTGTCCGCGCGGATTCCGTCGGCGAGGCCGGCGCCCTTGCCAGGAAGCTCCATTGAACAGAACTGCTTGCCGTTGCGGAGTGACTTGGAATCGGCAACGTCCCAGACCTTGATGTTCTTCGGAACGTTGGGGTAGTGGGTGGAACCGGTGTCTGCAATATAGAGCTTCTTGTAGTCGGGTGAGAAGCAGAGTCCGTTGGGCTTGGAGATGTCGTCAGTTACTTTCTCAATTTTCGATGTGGTGGGGTCTATGCGATAGACGGCTTCCTTCAGCAGGAGATCGCCTTTGTTGCCCTCGTAGTTGAGAAGGCTGCCATAACCGGGGTCAGTAAACCAGATACCGCCATCCGGGTGGACGACGGCGTCATTGGGGGCATTGAGAATCTTGCCTTCAAACTTGTCAGCCAGCACGGTTGTGGTGCCGTTCATCTCATAACGCAGAACGCGACGATTGCCATGCTCGCAGGATATCTGGCGGCCCTGGTAATCGAAGGTATTCCCGTTAGAGTAGCCCGCTGGTTCGTGAATGACCGACACATGGCCATCCTCTTCAATCCAGCGGTACTGCTTGTTATTCGGGATGTCGCTCCACACCAGATACTTGCCACCACCGTGCCAGGCAGGGCCTTCCGCCCAGAGGAAACCAGTGGCGTGGCGTTGGATGGTGGTGTTGCCGATTTTGATCTTGGCGAAGCTGGGGTCAAGTGCAATGACGTCCGGTTCCGGGTAGCGGATCGGGCGCTGGCCGGAGTAGTCCCGGTTCGGCGTCTGGGCCGCGGCGAGAAGGGGCGCGGCAAGCGTGGAGAAGAGTCCTCGACGGTTCATGGAGCTTTAGCTTATCAACGATCAGTCCGCCACTGGTTGAGGATGCCATCGGCGACGGCAATCACCGGCTTGATGGCTTCGAGGTCGTGGATCCGGACCATATAGGCACCATTCAGAATGGCGGCGGTCACCCCGGCGGCACCGGCAAACTGGAGCTCCCGTTCGTTCGCCGCATTCACCAGCAATTTCTTGGTTGGCCCAACCATGACGGGCACGCCAATGCCACCCAATACGCCCAGCCGGCCCAGAATCTCGTAATTTTGTTCCTTGCGCTTGCCAAAGCTGAGCCCGGGGTCAATCACAAGTCGGTACTTCTCTACGCCAGCGCGCAGTGCGCGATGGACGGCCGCGTCCAGGTCCTTGGCCACCGTGCCGACTACATCTTTGGCGGGCGGTAGCTTGCCCCACGCATCCGGGCGGCCCCGCATATGGTTCAGGATCAGGCCGGCATCGTACTGGAGGATGGTCTTGGAAAGGATCGGTTCCCAGGTCAAACCGGAAGGGTCGTTGATGATCTCGACTCCCATCTTGAGCACTTCTTCCGCGACAGCGGCTTTATAGGTGGAAACGCAAAGTGGGGCGCTGATTTTATGCTTCAGTCGCTTGAGAACCGGCACCAGGCGGGCCAGTTCTTCTTCTGCGGAAAGGGGCTTCAGGCCAGGGCGAGTGGGCTCAGCACCAAGGTCGATCACGTCCGCGCCCAGGCTGTCGAGTTCAATCGCTTTGGCGAGTACCCGGTCCGGGTCAAAGGCTTTGGGCCCGTCATCAACTGGCGAGAGAGCAATGGGGGCAATGATAAAAGTGCGCTGGCCGAGGCGGAGGATGCGCGACTTCAGTTTCCAGTCAATGTTGCGGCGAATGATGGCCATATGTGTTCCTTAAGCAAGACGAATCCAGCGGTAGCGTTTGCCGACGCGGACCACAAACTCGCCGGGTTCCATGCGTTGAGCCGGGTTGGAAATGGATTCCAGCGTAACGGTATTGCCGGCCTTGACAGCGCCGGACTTGATGAGGCGATCCGCGTCGCCGACACTGGAGGCCAGTCCGGCGGCAACGAGGACCCGGTTGATGCGCGGGTCCGTCGCCTCGGCATGGTTTTCCGGCAGCGGAATGCTCCCCCAACTTTCGGCCACGCGCTGGGCTTCCTCCGCCGAATGAAAATCGGTAACGATGCGGGTCGCAAGATCCTTTTTGGACGTAAGCGGATCGAGCTTGGCGATTTCGGCCAGAGGGAGGTCGGTAAGGAGTTCAAAGTAGCGGGGAACCAGCGCATCGGGCATGTTCATCAACTTGCGGAACATGTCCGTGGGCGGCTCGGTGATCCCGACATAATTGCCCTTGGACTTTGACATCTTCTCCACGCCATCCAAGCCTTCCAGAATCGGCACTGTGGCCACAATTTGAGGCAATTGCCCGTAATCCTGCTGGATGGCGCGACCGACCAGCAAGTTGAATTTCTGGTCCGTGCCGCCGAGTTCCACGTCGCAACGCAGAGCCACAGAATCATAGGCTTGTGTCAGCGGATAGAGCAGTTCGTGGACTGAAATGGGGATGTTGCCGGAGTAACGCTTGGCGAAATCGTCACGCTCGAGCAGGCGGGCCACCGTGTAGTGCGAAGTCAGGCGGACGATATGTTCATAGCGAAGATCTTCCAGCCATTCGGAGTTAAAGCGCAGTTCGGTCCTGGCCGGATCGAGGAGTTTGAAGACCTGGGCTTTGTAAGTTTCGGCGTTCCGGTTGAGTTCTTCGCGCGTCATCGGCGGGCGCATGGCGTTGCGGCCAGTGGGGTCACCGATGAGGCCGGTCATGTCCCCGATCAAAAAAATGACAGTGTGGCCAAGGTCCTGAAAGTGCTTCATCTTGCGAATGAGGACGGTGTGGCCCAGGTGGAGGTCCGGGGCGGTGGGGTCAAAGCCGGCCTTGACACGAAGCGGGCGGCCTTCTTTTTGAGCAGCCTCAAGGCGGGAACGCAAATCTTCTTCGCGAATGATTTCGGCGAAGCCTTTACGCAGGTATTCCAGTTGTTCGTCGACGGAGAGCACTTCTATCAATTGTAGGGGAAGTGCTTCTGCCACTCTGCAAAATCAAGGCGAAGCCCGAGTCCGGGGCCCTCCGGCAGGGTGACATGGCCCTTGATGACCTTGGGGAGCGTGCCAGCGGTGAGCTCGTGCAGGCGGAGCATGTTGTTGCCGTCCCATTCGTTCATCAGGAAGGAGCGCACCCCGGACATAGACTGAACACTGGCCATGTGCGCCACCGGGCCGTACCACATGTGCGGAGCGATTTCGACGCCGTAGACCTCGCCAAGGGCGGCAATCTTGCGGATTTCCGTAATGCCTCCGCAGTGAATGATATCGGGCTGAATGATCATGGCGCCTTTGGCTTCGAGCAGTTCGCGGAATTGCCAGCGATTGAGCAGGCCTTCGCCGCCCGCAAGCGGCACAGGACTCAGTGCGGCAAGTTGGCCGAGCGCCGGATTGGATTCACGCCAAACGGGTTCTTCGATAAACATTACCTTCAGCGGCGCAACGGCGCGAGCCAGATCCAGAGCCGAGCGCAGCGAGTAGGTTTCATAGAGTTCAAGGCAGATATCGAGTGACATGCCAACGGCTTTGCGGATCGCTTCGATTTCAGAAACAAGCTGTTTCAGCCGCTCGCGTTCGGTGGAAGCGCGCGGGATTACCCACTTGACGGCAGTCCAGCCATCGGCCACGGTTTGCTGCGCGAGTGTGGCGAGCGCTTCCGGGCTGCGCTGCTTGAGGTTGTTTGACCAGTGAGACCAATACACTCGCATGGGCTTCACGTTGTTGCCGCCCAGAAGCCGCCACACCGGAGCGTTGAGCCGCTTGCCTTCGATGTCCCAAAGGGCGATGTCGATGGCGCTTAGCGCTGTCATCAGAACGCTGCCGTCGCGCCAGCGGTTCTCCTCATAATAGAGGCGGTTCCAGTGCGCCTCCACGCCAGCCGGGTCGCGGCCGATCAGTCGTGGCGCGAGCCACTTCACGGCTTCTTCGGTGATCTCCACGCGGGCGGGCAGGGACGCTTCCCCAAGTCCTGTCAGGCCGGAAGCGGTTGTGACCTCCACAAAAAGATATTCACGGCCGTCCATGCGATATTTGTGAGTCTGAATAGACTTGATCGTTTCCGGCGAGGCCGCCAGCGAAGCCATGGGAAGTAGGGAAATCAGGTCACGCCGCCGCATACGAGTTAGTCTATAACCTGAGGGGTGATTCACATCAATGAAGATCTCGGTGAAGGCCGAGTACGCGCTGCAGGCAATTTTTGATTTATCGTTGCAACCGCAGGGTGAGGCGATCCGCATCGCGGATATTGCGAAGCGGCAAAAGATACCGCAAAAATTTTTGGAGCTGATACTTTCCAACCTGAAGCAGGGCGGCTTTGTGGAGTCGCGCCGCGGTGCCGACGGCGGGTATATGCTGGCAAAGCCAGCGTCGAATTTGTGCGTTGGTGAAATTATCCGGCACGTAGACGGTGCCAGCGAGCGCAGAACCGCGACAGAAGGTTTTGAATCGATGTGGGCTCGCGTGGATGAGGCCGTTGAGAGCATTTTGGGCAAGACAACCTTTCAGCAGTTAGCAGAGGACTGGCAGGCGCGTCAGAGTCAATACATCGCGAACTGGGAGATTTAAAAAGATGAATATCTACGCTGATAACTCACTTTCCATCGGGCGGACACCGCTGGTGAAGTTGAACCGGGTGACAGAAGGGGCGGGCGCAACCGTGCTGGCCAAGATTGAGGGACGCAATCCTGCCTATAGCGTGAAGTGCCGCATCGGGTCCTCGATGATTTGGGATGCCGAGCAAAAGGGCCTGCTGGGGCCGGGCAAGGAAATCGTGGAGCCGACATCGGGCAACACCGGTATCGCGTTGGCCTTTGTCGCTGCGGCGCGGGGGATTCCGGTGACCTTGACGATGCCGGAGACAATGTCGATTGAGCGGCGGAAGGTATTGAAGGCCTTTGGGGCCAAGCTGGTTTTGACGCCAGGACCTTCCGGGATGCGGGGGGCAATCGAAGAAGCCGAAAGTATCCGCAATTCAGCTCCGGACAAATATGTCCTGCTGCAACAGTTTCAAAATCCGGCGAATCCGGAGATCCACTTCAAAACGACGGGACCGGAGATCTGGGAAGATACCGATGGCGCGGTTGATATTTTTGTGGCGGGGGTGGGAACTGGCGGCACCATCAGCGGCGTGAGCCGCTTTATCAAGCAGAAGAAGCAAATTCTGAGTGTTGCAGTGGAACCGTCGCACAGCCCCGTCATCACCCAGACGCGGAACGGAGAGGCTCCGAAGCCGGGTCCGCACAAGATCCAGGGCATTGGTGCGGGCTTTATCCCCGGTACGCTGGACCTGTCCATGGTGGATGAAGTGGAGCAGGTGACGAACGAAGAAGCAGTCGATATGGCGCGGCGGCTGGCCAAGGAGGAAGGCATCCTCTGCGGAATTTCTTGCGGCGCGGCAGCAGTTGGCGCCATCCGGATGGCGCATAAACCGGAGCACGCAGGCAAGACGATTGTCGTGGTGTTGCCGGACGCCGGGGAGCGGTACCTGACCAGTGTGCTCTTTGAAGGGATCGTTGAATAAGCCGGAGATCATGAGCCCGGCCGGGCACTGGCCGCAGTTACAGGCGGCCGTGGAAGCCGGGGCCGACAGTGTCTATTTCGGACTCAGTCATTTCTCCGCGCGGGCGAAAGTGGGATTTACTCTTGAGGAGTTGCCAGAGGCCCTGCGAGTTCTCCACCAGCGTGGAGTCAAAGGCTATGTAACCTTCAACACGCTGGTCTTTGACCGCGAGCTTGCTGCGGCCGTCAGGACGATCGAAAAGATCGCGGAAGCCGGGGCGGATGCAATCATCGTGCAGGATGTGGGGCTTTGCTCGCTGGTGCATCAGATTGCGCCGGAGCTGGAGATTCACGCCAGCACCCAGATGAGCATTACGAACTCTGACGGCGTGCGGCTGGCCCAAAGGCTGGGTGCGACGCGGATTAATCTGGCCCGGGAACTGTCGCTCGATGAGATCGCTCGAATCCATAGAGAGACCCATTGTGAACTTGAAGTTTTCGTGCACGGAGCCCTGTGCGTTGCCTACAGCGGGCAATGCTTCAGTTCTGAGGCTTGGGGTGGAAGATCGGCCAATCGCGGGCAATGCGCGCAGGCTTGCCGGCTGCCTTATGAGCTGGTGGTAGACGGGGAGACGAAGCCGCTGGGAGATGCACGGTATTTACTTAGTCCGGGCGACCTGTATACGCTTGAGTGGGTTCCAAAATTAGCCGAATCCGGTATTTCTTCCCTCAAGATTGAGGGCAGATATAAGGACGCCGAGTATGTTGCCCTTACCACAGCAGCTTACCGGCGAGCGGTGGATGGGCTGGTGCCGAATGAGCGGGAACGGGTGGAGCTGGAGCAAGTGTACTCGCGCGGCATGGGGCCATACTTCCTGAGCGGGACGAATCATCAGGAAGTGGTGCGCGGTAGAGGACCGCGACACAGGGGTGTGCTGATGGGGCGGGTTGAGAAGGTGGAAGGCGAATCTGTCCGGATTGCGGTAACGGGCAATCACGCGATCTCGCCGCTCAAGCCCGGCGATGGCGTTGTATTTGATGCAGCAGACTGGCGCAGTCCGCAAGAGCAGGAAGAAGGCGGGCGTCTCTATGCGGTGCGCGAGGCTGGCAGAGGATTGGTTGAGGTCGAGTTCGGCAACCGCGAGGTGGACTGGGGGCGAGTGCGCCGGGGAGATTTGGTCTGGCGCTCGAGCGACCCGTCATTGGACCGCGCTGCCAAGCAGTACACCGAGGCGGGGCAACCGCTATACCGGCGTGCCGTGTCGGTGAGGGTGCGGGCAGCGGTGGGCGAGCCGCTTTGGATGGCTTGGCAGCGGGGAGACCTGCGAGTAGAAGTGACGGGGAAGGATGCTATGGCCGCAGCGCAACGGCAAGGGTTAACGCCGGAAACATTGCGGGAACAACTAGGGCGCTTGGGTGGGACTGCCTTCGAGTTGAGGGACCTGGAAGCGGAAATCGAGGGTAATCCTTTTGTGCCGGTATCGCTGCTGAACCAACTGCGGCGGGAGGCAGTGGAGAAGCTGGTTTTGTTGGCAGGCGAGCCCAAGCGGATTCCAGTCCAGCCGTGGCGCGAGGAGGCTGTTGAAGTGGAGCAAGTTGCTGGTGAGGCTTGCTTGCATGTGCTGGTGCGGGCCGAACGGCAACTGGCAGCGGCGATTGCGGCGCGGCCCGCCAGCATCACACTCGACTATCTGGACTTATATGGATTGTGGCCGTCGCTCGAGCGGGTGAAGGCTAGCGGGGTGCCGGTGAGGGTGGCGAGTCCGCGGGTTTTGAAGCCGGGCGAGGACAAGATTGCTGAATTTCTGGCCAAGCTCAACTGTGAACTGCTGGTGCGTTCGGCCGGCTTGCTGGAGCGCTTGCGCGAGATGGGCATCGGCGGGTTGACTGGAGACTTCAGCCTGAATGCGGCGAACCGGCTAACGGCCCGGACCTTGCTGGACATGGGGCTGGACCGGCTGACACCGACACACGATCTGAATGCCCGGCAGATCACTGCAGTGGCAAAGGAAAGCGGTGCTGGACGAATGGAAGTTGTGGTCTATCAGCACTTGCCGGTATTCCATACGGAACATTGCGTTTTTTGCCGCTTTCTCTCAGAGGGAACTTCGTATCTGGATTGCGGGCGGCCTTGTGAGAAGCATGAGGTGGCGCTTGAAGACGAGAACGGACGGCGGCACCCGGTGTTGGCCGATGTGGGTTGCCGGAACACGGTTTTTGGAGCCGAGGCGCAACACGGAGTCGGGCATATTGAGGAGTGGATGCGGGCAGGCATCCGCCATTACCGTTTGGAGTTTGTGCATGAGAGCGGAGAGCAGGTTACGCGCATCGTGGAAGGCTTTGATGCGGTCTTGAAAGGGACCAGGCGGCCTGCGGACCTGGAGCGCCTGCTGGGCTTGTGTGCGCCGGAAGGTTTGACGGAAGGCAGCTTGTTTGTGCCTAAGGCAGAGCCGGTTTTCCGGATTCTTTGAGGCGTTGCTGGATCTGCTGAACCAGCCGCTGGCGCTGGATGTTGGCGGGGTCCTTTGCGAGCTGAACCTCGGCGATAGACTCTGCTTCCCGCCAGGCTTTTTGGGCGTCAGCGCGTTGCTGGCTTTGGGCCAGTAGATCTCCTTGCAGGAGCAGGCCGGAGATCAGTTCGCGAGTGTGAGGCGCAAGCTTGACCACGATCCGGAAGTAGTCAACGGCCTGAGAGGCATGGCTGACGGCAAGCGGGAGCTGCTGGAGTGCTGCATAGGATTGGGCGAGGGAAAGGTGAACGTTGCCTAAGGGAAACTCCATTGGTTGCCCGTCGACGGTCTTGCCGAGCAAGGGGAGTAGTTGCTCGCGTTTGGCGAGGACGGCTTGCTGGATGGCGAGCGACGCAGCAGCATTGCCTTCCGCCAGAAGGATGTCCCCCTGCATGGATTCCATGACTGTTAGCGACAACTGATTGGGGAGTGAATCCGCGTCGGGAAGGGCTCGTAGTTCCAGGGCACAGTGCCGGTAGTGTTCGTTTGCCTCGCTGAAGCGGGAGTGGCTGAAGAGGATGTCGGCGAAGAGCATTCGAGCATTTATGCGTTCCATCGCAGTGGCGGAAGGAAGGGATTGCCAAAGCTTGAAATTGCGGCGGGCACAGATCTCAGCCTGGGGATAATCTTCGAGGTGATCCGCGAAGCCTTCGCCCAGATTTGCGGCAATGCGCCCGTAAAGAGTAGCAATTTCCCTTTGCTCCGATTCGGAGGGAGAAGCAGCTTCCCACCATTCCAGTTGCTGGATTGCGGAGTAGAGGATCTGGCGGCGAATGTTATTGGGAACGCTGGTGCCCGAGAGGGCTTCAAAGGTTTGGAGCACCAGTTGGCGGGCCGATTCCTGGGCCGCGGCGGCACGATCCAGTTCGGCATTTCGTCGAAGCCAATACTGCTGCACCTCGCGCCCGGCCAGAGCGACGAGCAGAGCGGCCGCGATGACGTACTTGCGGTTGCGCCTCATCCATAGACCCATGGAAATCAGAGGGTTCGCCGGACGGGCGGAAACAGGGCGACCCGCGAGGTAGTTCTCGATATCGAGTCGCAATGCCTCCACGCTGGAATAGCGATCCTGGGTTCTGGGAGCTACCGCTTTAGCGGCCAAGGCGCCGAGGCTGGTGGGCAAGGTGCGGGAGACTTGCGGCTGGCCTGTCGTGATGCGATTGGCCCACTCGTGAGGAAGGGCAGGG
The DNA here is from genome assembly GCA_964510335.1 of uncultured Bryobacter sp. GTDB lineage: Bacteria > Acidobacteriota > Terriglobia > Bryobacterales > Bryobacteraceae > Bryobacter. The sequence continues at coordinate 30,475 of CAZECF010000055.1, forward strand.
GAGGGCCCGAAGGGGTGCTGGCCGGTAAGGAATTCCGACAGGAGGATGCCGAGGCTGAAGACATCCATGGCGGCGCTGGCCGGTTCGCCCCGCCACTGTTCGGGAGCAGCGTAAGCGGGTGTAAGAGGAGATTCGCCGGATTGGGTGAGCCGGGAATCCTCGGCGTTGAGCGCCGGCAGGAGTTTGGCGATACCGAAGTCGAGAATCTTGAGCAGGCCGTCTGCGGTGACGAGGATATGAGCCGGCTTGAGATCGCGATGGATGACGAGGAGGCGGTGCGCGGCTTCGACAACGCGGCAGATGTCGAGAAACAACTCAAGCCTGGAGCGAAGGCTGAAGTCTTTGGCGTGCTCCAGAAAGGGGGTGCCTTCGATCCATTCGAGGACCAGGTAGTGCTGACCGGAGGGAAGCTGACCGGAATCGAGTAGTCGGCAAATGGACGGGTGATTGAGGGTAGCCAGGATGCGGCGCTCGGATTGGAGGCGCAGCAAAGCAGTAGGGGTGGCGGCAACGGGTTGGAGCAGCTTAATGGCGACCGTCTGATCGAATTGGCCATCCTGGCGGATTGCTTTGAGGACGATTGAGGTATGGGATGAGGCGATGAAATTGACGACCTGGTAGGGGCCGATGCGATCCGGCAGGGTCGCTGGCGGCGGGGCATCGTCAAAGCCTGCGACGATTGTCTCGTCCCAGGTAAGCATGGCTTCTAAGAGTTGGCGCAGATCTGGCTCAACGCCGGCAAGGTAGGCAGACCGTTCGGCCAGGGGCAAGTCCTGGCAGGCGTCGAAGAGAGCCTTAATCTGGAGCCAGCGGGATGGAGTGAGCGGCGTATCTGGCATCATGCTTAGCCAAAGAGCATAGCGAGGCGGCGACGGAAAAGGGGTCAAATTGGATTGAGCCGGGTCAGGAGCCAGGCTCTGGCGCACGCCCATTCGCGCTTGACCGTTCGGGAGGAGATCTGGAGAGCTTCTGCGATCTCATCCATGTCGAGCCCGCCGAAGAAGCGCATTTCAAGGATTTGAGCTTGCCGCTGGTCGACTAGGGCCAACTCGTCGAGGGCGAGGTCGAGTGTAAGAATTTGCTCGGTGGAAAGTGCTTGCAGGGTGGGGTGGAAGCTGGCAAATTCGTTGTCCAGGCGGCTGCGACGCTTGCGGGCGTGGTCAATCAGGATACGGCGCATCATGACGCTGGCGACACGGAAGAACTGTTGGGGGTCCAGCGTAGGCCGGGAGTCGGGGTGGATGCGGAGCAGAGCTTCGTGTACCAAAGCGGTGGGCTGAAGAGTGTGACTGGGACGCTCGCGGCTGAGATGGACGCGAGCGAGGCGGCGGAGTTGGTTGTAGAGCTCTTCGAAGGATTCAGTTTGGGGGAGCAAGGGCACTCACCTGAGAGCAAAGTATAGCCCGAACCCGCCTGAGTGGTCTACAAATAGAAGCCGGCGGAGGCGCCGACCCATTCGAGGTTCTTGTTGTGGTCGACGCCCATTTGCTTGCCGCGGCCCATGCGGACAATCATGTTGGCCGCCAGGGGATGGGGCAGGCTGGGCAGCCAGATGTACATGATGCGGATTTCGGCCATGGTGGGGCCGTGGGGCGTTTCAATGACTGGGGCGAAGCGCACGCGCTCCTGCAGAATGTAGTTGCGACGGTCGCGTGGCGGGATGGCTTCAAGCTGCTCGACCGTCGGCCCCACGATGACGCCGAGGCCGGCGAAGCTGTAGAGCGGCTTCAGTACATAGTCTTCCGGGTTGCCGGGTAAGTCCGTTAGTTCGTGGAGGAAGTGGCTCCTGGGCACGGTGGGGTGGTTGAACCAGGGAATGGAAAACTTGCTGAGCCGGTAGAACCAGTTGGGGTGGCCGGCCCATTCCACGTGGAGGTCGTCGGTCCAGCGGAAGGGAACTTCAATCTGTTTGCGTTCGAGCTCGTCGAAAATGACGCGGTTGTAGATGCGATGGATGGGCGTTTCGATGCCGTCGCGATCGTAGAAAAGTTTGTTGCCGCGCTGGATGACTTTGGTGACGCAGAGGGGGCGGACGCCGTAGATGCGTTCAGTGCAGATGAAGTCGCAGACGGTCTTTTGGGAGTCGGGATCGATTTCGAGGAGGACGACGTTTTCCGGGGAGTGGCCGTTGAGGATCGCCTCGCCGAGGAGCTTGTGATAGGCGTCCAGGTCGAGGTCGCTCAAGAGATGTTTGAGTTCCGGGTTGAGGGAGTAGGCGCGGACGTACTGGCGGGCCATCTCGGTCTGATAGGCATAGAGGCTGGCGAATCCCTGGATTTCGACCAGCTTGGGTTTGAGCATGCCCTGCTCGTAGACCAGGCCAAAGTCAGCCTGGATGAAGAGGGGCTCGAAGCTCTCGTTGGGCACGTTGAAGCGGGCCGGGATTTCGCGGTCGGAGGCTTCGAGGTAAGGCTTGCTGGAGCGGAGTTGGGCCAGCAGGTCACGGCCGGCGCAAGACATGTCCTGGAGGATTTCGCGAGGGAAGAAGCAGGGGGTTTCCGAGTGGCGGAAGTCGACGTGGCGGCCGATGGCCGAGTCGATGGAGTGGAGAAAGTGCTGGTATTTGGCCGGGGTCCAGCGTCGATTGAAGTCCTCGCGGAGGTTGGAGAGCATGATTAGTGCTCGATGAGGAAGCGGCCGTCGCGCATGATCTGGCGGTCGTCGGCCCAGATGTTGAAGTTGCGGCCGACCACGTCGATGTGGGTGCCGGAGTACCAGTCTGCGCCGGTGTGGGCTCCGTAGGGATTGCCGAAGGCGATGTGGACGCCGGGAATTTTTTCGTCCTGGAGGATGTTGCCGATTACGTCGTGCAAGGCGAGGTTGGTGCCGATGGCGAATTCGCCGACGCGATCGGAATTTTCGTCGGTGTGGCAGTAGGCCCAGAACTCATCGCGGAGTTCGCGGTTGATGCTTTCGGCGGACACGAGGCGGTTGCCTTCGATCTTGAGCGTGAGGGGCGTCTCACGAAGGTCACCGTACTTGGCGCAGAGATAGTCACCGACCACGCCGTCGATGACGAAGGTGCCGTTGACCTCGCCGGGCGAGGTGAAGCATTCGCCGCCGGGCAAGTTGCCCCACTTGGCGGTGGAGATGATGCCGGAAGTTTTGATCCAGTTGTAGTTGGGATTCATATCGGCGACGATGTTGGTGCCGTTGGGGGTGGTGGCACGGATTTTGGTGGCAGCGGCGGCGATGTTGCGCACTTCGACAGAGAGGGCGTCGACCTGGAGGAAGTCCGCGCGCATGCCCTGGAGCATGATGCGCTTTTCGATATTGACCATGTGGGCGTGACGCATCTTGCGGCGGTTGACGACGTCGGTCATTTGCATGCGGCTTTTGAGTTCGCCTTGCTGGGCGACGACGGCAAAGATAGACACGCTGGAGGATTCCATGTCGGCGAGGACTTCATCGGGCATGCCAGTGAGGGGGCGGTCGGCGTAGTCTTCCAGGCGGAAGGAGGCCCAGGGAGCGCCAATGGCGGTGAGTTCGGCGGCGAGGGC
>CAZECF010000056.1:0-32804 GCA_964510335.1 uncultured Bryobacter sp.
TGCTCAACGACTACGTCGAAAAAACCTACGCATCAGATCGCGACACCGTCAACGCTTAAAGCCTCCACCAGCAACAGATCCATCCGTTCAAATCGTCCGCTCATCGGAAAGTTCTGCCCGCTGGCAGGAATTATTGGTCAGCCAGGGTTTATCTATGCCCAAAATGGCTGATTATGCTTCTACGGCTCGCATCTCTGCTGCTCCTTCTGCTCTCCGCAATCGCATCAGCCCAGCAATCTGCTTCTTCCATCTCGGGCCGCATCGTCGACCCGCAAGGCCTCTCGATTTCTGAAGTCTACGTTGAACTCAAGGACTCAACCGGCAAGCGTATCGCCGCCGCCAACACCGACTCCACCGGCGCCTTCAAGTTCTCCCCTCTCCCCTCCGGCGCCTACGCCCTGCGCGCCGTCCGCGCCGGTTTTGAAGGCAACAATTCCGACACCCTGAATCTCAAGGCCGGCGAGACCCTCGATACCCAACTCACCCTTTCCCCGGCCACGGTTTACTCCGACGTGACCGTTCTCGCCGAGAACGATCGCCTGGTTGCCAGCCGCACCGAAGTCCCCCTGCGCCAACTCCCTGTCACCGTCCAGACGGTCAGCGGCGAGGTGATCGAACAACAAGGCGTCACCAACCTCGTCGACGCACTCAAGAACGTCCCCAACACCAATTCCTTCACCCTCTACGGCATGTACGAGTACTTCGTCTTCCGCGGCTTCGGTTTCGATAACGTGGTCGGTTCCTCGGTCCTGCTCGATGGCCTGCGCCTCGAAGGCAATCGCATGAACACCCAGCTCAATTCGATCCAGAGCGTCGAAGTTCTCAAAGGTCCCTCCTCCATGCTCTACGGCACGGAAGCCACCGGCGGCACGATCAATCTCGTCCGCAAAAAGCCCGTCTCCACTCCCGCTTATGAAGCCGTAATCCGCGGCGGTCGCTTCGGCCTGTTCGGCGCAGAATTTGGCGCCACCGGCCCTGTCAAATCCGACCGCCTCCTTTACCGTCTCGACCTCGGCTTCAACCGGGCCGATGGCTTTCGCGATGCCGGCTGGAACCGCTTCAACGTCACCCCCGCGCTCCACTACCGCGCCACCAGTCGCGACCAGTTCAACTTCTACGTCACCTACAACGAGGACAGGTTCGATGGTGACGCCGGCATCCCGCTCCTGCGCCCCGCAAACGAGCCGAACATCTTCAGGGTCACCACCATCCCCAACGTTCCGTTCAGCACTCGCTATACCCCGCCAACCGACTTCCAGGCCACCCGCGACATCATCCCGCAGATGTTCTACACCCACACCTTCTCCGACAACCTGCGCTTCCGCAACGCCTTCACCTACCGCTACTTCGACGACCAGTACCTCGTCACCGAAACCCTTTCCGTCAATCCCGTCCGCTCACCCAACCTGGTCGACCGCGAATTCTTCTACTTCTTCAACCGCCGCAGACCCGTGCAGAACCAGTCCGACGTCCTCGCCATCTTCAAAACCGGCAGCGTCGAGCACCAGGTCCTGGTCGGCTACGACTTCCTCCGTTACGCCAACGTAACCGACCGCTCCGGCGCCACCCTCGGCACCGCCCTGCCTCCCATCAGCCTGCTCAATCCGCAGGAAACCTTCACCACCAGGCTGACGAACTTCCCCATCAGCCGCCTCGATCACTTCACCAACAACGTCAACGCCTTCTTCTTCCAGGACTTCATGCGCTTCAACTCACGCGTGACGGCCCTCGTCTCGGGCCGCTACGATCACTTCCGTCGCACCGCTTTCCGCAACCCGGTCTCGAACGGCGTCGAAACCCAGGGAGCCATCACCAAAGTCGAACAGGAACCCTTCACCTGGCGCGGTGCGCTCAACGTCCAGGCCACCCGCTTTATGGGCGTCTATGCATCTTACGGCACCAGCTTCCGTCCTCAAACCTCGCTCTCCAACGACGGCCGCCAGCTCCAGCCCGAAACCGGCGACCAGTATGAAGTCGGCCAGCGCTTCGACCTTGCCCAGGGCCGCATGACCCTCAATACCAGCCTCTTCTGGATCAACAAGCAAAACGTCACCGTGAGCCGCGCCAACGGCATCTTTGACCAGGCCGGCCGCGTCCGCGCCAAGGGCTTTGAGGCCGACCTCCGCGGCCGTGCCACCCGCAAGCTCCAGATCCTCGCCAGCTACGGCTTCACCCAGTCCCAGTTCCGGGATTTCGAACTGGAAGATGGCGATGGCGTCACCCGCAACCTCCGCGGCCGCATCCCCTCCTTCGTCCCCAAACACACCGCCCGCCTCTGGGCCGTACAGGACTTCTCCAGAGGCTGGAGCGTCGCCCTCGGGCCCCGCTACATCTCCCGCACCCCCGTCAACAACTTCAACTATTACTTCCTTGGGGGCTACACCATCTGGGACGCCGCCGTCTACTACAAGACCCGCCGCTTCGACTACTCCGTCAACGTCAACAACCTCTTCAACAAAGAGCGTTACCTCGTTGCCGCCATCAACGACTTCCTTGTCTACCCTGGCCGGCCCTTTGACCTGACCGGCCGTATCAAGTTCCACTTTTAATTCAGGAGGCGTTGGACCTTATTCCGAACCCACCGTCATCATCTCCGTATAGCGCCGCTGCATCTCTTCCGGGCTCACCACCTCAATCTCGCTGCCCAGCAGCCACTCGTGCCCAAAGGGGTCGCGCACCTTCGACGATCGCTCTCCATAGAACTGATCCTGCGGTTTCATGATTTCTTCGGCGCCCGCGGCCAGCGCCCGCGCATGCGCCGCATCGACATCTTCCACGTGCAGGTGAATCGCAAAACTGGTTCCGCCCAATTGCTTCGGCCCCACAATGCCGTATTCCGGGAATTCGTCCGACAGCATTACCACCGTCGTCCCAAACAGGACCTCAGCATGGCCCACTCTGCCACTGGGCTCCGATAGCCGGAACTTCTCGGTCGCCCCGAAGGCTTTTTCATAAAAGGCAATCGCAGCAACGCTCGACTCCACCCGCAGGTACGCAAACACATCCAGAATCTTCATGCGGTCAGTCTAGCGACCGCTTTGGGAATTTGTCTTGAAGATTTTTCCCACTTTCAATCGCGACATGGTGCAACCAGTCCGGCCGCACTGGCCGGTACTGGCGCGGCGTCATGCCCGCAAATACTTGAAATTCGCGCGTCAGATGTGCCTGGTCCGCGTACCCGCAATCGAGTGCCAGCCCGGCCAGATCTGCATCTCCTTTGGCCAACCCGGCGAGCGCCCTGCCTAGCCGCCTCACCCGCGCGAAACGCTTCGGCCCGATCCCTACCGCCGCCACAAACCCTTCCTGAAACCGCCGCACGCTATATCCGCACTCCCTGCGCAACGCTTCAATTCGCACCAACTCCGGCCGCCTCACGATCTCCCTTACGGCCCAGTCAACTGCCACATCAAAATCATTCGGTCGACACCGCAACAGGAGCTCTTCCACGGCCGCAATCGGATCGATAGCGTTTCGCAAAAAATCCATTTCTCCTGCAAATTCAAATGGCAGTACCCGCTCAAACCACTCCCCCGCCGGACAGCCCAAAAACGCTGCCGCTCGCCCTGGCCGGAACTGTACGCCCACCACACTGCCCAATCGCGCGGTATCGCGCACGGCATAGCCAGTTAGAGTCCCCCACATCACTCCCTCATGAAAGGTCTCCCAGCCGAGCGGACCCTGAATCCGAATCGGATCCCCGTCGAGGCGGATCGTTATCGTATTCGCTCCTGTCGGGACCGCGATCTCCCGTTCCGCCGTCACCTCGCTACGTCGCGAATGCCACAACCACTCCACCCACGGCCGCAAGGGCTCAATCGGCCGCCGTTGCCGGTACACTCGCTTCCACCCAACCGGAATGAATCCGGCTTCCCTCCGGTTGCGCCGCCAGAATTCGCGCCTCCGCCTCCAGCATCTGCTCCCACCGCGCTGTTACTTCCTCTTTATCGCCCATCTTGTAGGCCAGCTTCAGAAATACCTTGTAATGCCCCATCTCGGACCGATACAAGGCCCGGTAGAACGCGCCCAACTCGGCATCCTCGGCCACTTCAGCCAGCACCATAAAGCGCTCGCAACTCCGTGCCTCAATGAGTGCGGATACGCATAACCGATCGAGAGTCTCCCCGGTGCGCCCACTCCGTACCAGCTTGCGCAAATCCGCCGCATAAAAGCTCTTATGTCCACGCTCCATGCGCCCCCCGCGACGCATGAGCATCCGCGTTACCTGCGCCAGATGCGCCGCCTCATCCCGCGCCACGCTCGTCATCGTCTCGACCCAGCCCGGCGTCCAATCATTCGGCCAACGCGTCATCAGCTCCATCGCGTTCTGCGCAGCCTTCATTTCAAGAAAGGCATGATCGATCAGCAACGCAATCGGGTCGGCTAGTGCCGCACGGCCCCATGCGTGGGGAGTTTTCGTCAGAAGCGGGAGCGTTTCCTGCACACTCCTAAATTAGCGCGCCTGGACCAGTCCGACTCACTTGGGGATTCCACTCCGGTTGACTTTCACCCCTCGGCATCGGTCTCGATCCGTGCTTCATCGAGTCCCTCCCTGCCGAGTTGAAGCTTGCCCTCACCCTCCGCGAGAGACACCTGCCAATGACACCCAGCCCTGCATCCCGCGCTTGACACCCCCCTCAAACCGTTGCTAGCCTAACCCTTTAGTCAAAACCCGGCAAAGACTGGGTGACATTGCTCGCGGGTTTCGTCTCTTGTTGTTTTTACTGGAGGGGCGTCGCCTGCTTCCCTTGGTTTATCAGGTGCAGCAGCCTTACTTCATCCTAGTTGTCGCGCATTCCTTGCACGGCCGCTTGCGGCGCGTTCACGTGCCCTATAGCGTCCTCTACGGAGTCCTCGCGCTCGCCCTTCTCGGCACGATCAGCCTGGTCGGTATGGCCGCTTCCTACGCGCGGATGCTGTGGAAGGTCACCAACTACAACGACCTTCGCGCCGAAATTGATACCGTCCGCAAACGCTATCTGAGTCTCCAAAAAGAACACGACGCCGGCAAGCAGCAACTCGCCACCCTGCAAGTCCTTGCCAGTGAAATTTCCATTGCCTACGGAATCAAGCGGGAACTCGAAGCCAAAGAACCCCTGAGCCTCGAAGCCAAACTCGGCCCCACACTTCACGAATCCATCGAAGACTACAACTTCCTCCGGAACACCACCTTCGCTTCCACTTACCGCAACCGCTTCAATAGCAATAGCCCCATCCGCCCCCGGAATTTGCTGGAAGAACGCCCCAGCCTTTGGCCGGTGCAAGGCCGGCTCACCAGTTTCTTCGGCCAGCGGCTCGATCCCTTCAGCGGCCACGGCTCATTTCATTCCGGAATCGACATCTCTGTACCCATCGGCAGCCCGGTGCTGTCTACTGCCGGCGGCCAGATCAAGTTTGCCGACACCAACTCAGGCTATGGACGGCTTGTCGTACTCGACCATGGCAATGGCCTTGAAACCTATTACGGGCACCTCTCGCGCTTCAATGTACTGCCCGGCCAGATGGTAGCTCGCGGAGAAATTATAGGCTGGTCGGGCAAGTCCGGACGCGCTACTTCTCCGCACCTTCATTATGAAGTTCGTCTCTCTGGATCCCCGGTGAATCCATATCCCTATCTGAAATCCCTCACCATGCTTTCAGCGCAAAACGACAGCAACAAGCGTCGCGACCTCCCCTTCTAGCCCCAATTTTGATACACTCGCGGCGTGCGATTAAAGATTCTTCGTCTCACCCTAGCCTGCCTCTGCGCCACGTTGCTCGGCACGGCCTACATGCGTCTCACCGTTCAGGACCAGCTTTCTACTGCCGCCAATGCCTTCCTCGCCTCACTGGACGATGACCAGCGCGCCAAAGCCTCCTTCAAGTTTGAGGATGACGAACGCTACTTTTTCCACTTCATCCCGGCCGAAGATGTCGCCAAGCGTTATGGCCGCCCCCGTAAAGGCGTCACCTTCATCGAACTGAACGCCCCCCAGCGCCACCTTGCTCACGCCATGCTTGCTGCCGGTCTTTCCCAGCAGGGGGCCATCAAGGCCAGCACCATCATGAGCCTCGATGATGTTCTTCGCATCATGGAAAAAGACACCACGGGCCGCCGCAATTCCGACAAATACTTCCTTTCCATTTTTGGCACCCCTTCCCCCACAGGCACCTGGGGCTTCCGCTTTGAAGGCCATCACATCAGCCTCCACTTTTCCTTTGTCAACGGCAAAGCCGCCGTCAGCCCCACCTTCTTCGGCTCCAACCCGGCTGAAGTGCGGGAAGGCCCCCGCAAGGGTCTCCGCGCACTTGCTCGCGAAGAAGACCTCGGCCGGGAACTGGTGACCGCTCTCACCGCCGACCAGATGAAGTCTGCCCTCGTCAACGAAAAGGCACCCGACGATATCCTCACCTCCGCGGACCGCGTCGCTGCGCTGAAGGGCCAGCCCAATGGCCTTGCCGCCTCCAAGCTCAACGCCAAACAGAAGGAAATGCTGAAGGCCATCGTTGAGGAATACGCCAACAACTTTCCCGAAGAACTCGCTTCCGTGCGCAAAGCTCAGTTTGCCCGGCTCGCCAATCAAGCCTACTTCGCCTGGGCTGGCGTTACCACCAAAGGTGGCCCTCACTACTACCGCGTGGCAACCCCGGAATTCCTGATCGAGTACGATTGCACCCAGAACAACGCCAACCACATCCATGCCATGTGGCGCGACCTCAGCAACGACTGGGGCCAGGACCTTCTCAAAGAGCACATGAAATCGGCTCACTAAGATCACGAAGCCTTGTATCCTGACCCGGCTGCGAGGCATCGTAAACTCTAGATGAGTGTGACGCGCCGACAATTTGCCTTTTCGCTGGCCGCCGCAGCATCTGCTCAGGCTCAGTTTTCTCCGATCCGCAGATATCTCGATGCTTCCACCGAGGTGGAAATCCTCGCGCTCTCTGACCCGGACAATGCGAGTTATTTGCCGCATTATGGCAACCGTGCTGTCTCGGCCCGAAACACCTTCGTTATCTATTCCACCGAAACGCCCCAAGGCCTCCAGGCCCTTCGGCTGGACCTGAAAGGTGGCGCGACTCGTTTTCTGACATCCGCCTCAGCTCTCAATCCCAAATCGGTTGCCCTCTCCCCCGATGACCGTACCCTTTACTTTGCCGATGGAGACCGCCTCCTGGCCGTCTCCACTTCCGGTGGCCGGCTTCGTGAAGTCTTCAAGGCCACCTCTCCCGAGGCCTTCACTCATGGCCTTTCGCTCGCCGAAAATGGGACTTCTATTGCCCTGATCGACAACCATCGCCTCACCTTGGTCCCCACTGCGGCGGGCACCAGGGTGGCCCCCCGAGTCGTTGCAGAGCTCGAAGCCGGAGCACAGCATTCCTTCCTCTCCACCGGTGGCCAGATCTTCTTCCGGGGTCCGGGCAGTTCGCTGCATCTGGTTGCGGCCCAATCGGGGGCCAAGCCCACGCGCTTGCCTATCGAAGGGGATCTTGGTCCGGCCATCTGGAACCCCGACGGCCGCAGCATTCTCTTTCTTCGCGTCAACCAGGGCCGCGGCAAACCCAATTCTCTCCACGAATACTCCCTCGACACCAAAACCGTTTCCCTCGTCGGCCCCACCAGTCAGTTTGTCCACTTTGGCCGCAACGCCGACTCAAGCGTTTTCGTGGGTGCTTCCGGCTCCAAAGCGCAGCCCTACATCCTGCTCATGCTGCGGGTCACCCGTCGCGAACTCGCCCTCTGCGAACACAAGTCGAGCGACCCTGCATCCGTCGCCCCCATCTTCTCTCCCAACTCGCAGCGCATCTACTTTCAATCCGACCGCCTCGGCAAACCCGTCATCTTCTCCGTTGCCGTAGAAAAGCTTGTTGAAGATACTTCGATCGAAGAGTCGCCTTCCCGCAAGTCCTAGCGCCCGGTCAGCGGCGTTGCGGCGGTCCCGCGCCAACTGAAGTCCTTGCGCCCCAAATTCGCTAACTGCCTCGTTCGAGCAGCTTCTTTGCGCTCTTCCTTCATCTGATACATCCGACGGTCGGCTTCGCCCAATAGCGTCTCTGCGTCTCTTCCATCCGCTGGCGCGTGCACCGCGCCGATACTGATGCCGATGATGTCTTCGCCAATCACTTCGCGCGCTACTTCGGTAATCATCGAGGAAATTCGCGTTACCCTGCCCAGCAAATCGTCAGACTTCAAACCCGGCAACACCATCACGAATTCATCGCCGCCCATCCGTGCGACATAGTCATACTCCCGGCAGTTCAATTTCAACGCGTTTGCCACTGCCTTGAGCAGGCGGTTGCCCTCCAGGTGTCCAAAGCGGTCGTTCACCGCCTTAAACCCGTCAAGATCTGTTACCAGCACCGTGACGGATTCGTTCGTACGCGCCCGGCGCGCCAATTCAGCATCCAGGTGCACAAACAGGCTCCGCGCATTCGGAAGCTCCGTCAGAAAATCGGTTGTCGCCGTACTCTCTGCTGCTTCCAGCCGCAACAAGTGGTCAATCGTCATGCCGACCTTCGAGGCAATTGCCAGCATCACGCGCAAGTTGTCGCGCGAGAAGGCATCCCGATCTGACCGGTAAAGCGCCAGCACCCCCACAATCGACTGTTTTCCTTCGAGCGGCACCGCCAGTGCGCTCCGCAGCGTGCTGAACTTCTCCGGATCATTCAGGTAGCCCGGCTCCACGCTCGGGTTGCCGTTCACGATCGGCTTGTTATTCTCGGCTACCCAACCACTCAAGCCCTGTCCCAATGGAATCTGTAAGGACGAGAAAAGCCGGAAGTTCTCCCCGCAAACATATTCCGGCACCAGGTTGTCGCCACGCCGGATATAGACCGCCATCGAGTCATACGGCACCATCCGCTTCACGCGCAAGGAGAGAATGCTCAACATTTCATCGAGCGTCAGCGAACGTCCAATATCTTGTGAAATCTCAAACAACTGCTGCACTTCTTCCCTTGCCGAAGCAATGGAATGGATGAAATCACCCGGGTCCCCGTTTGTAATCGGCTGGATCGACTTCTTCACCTGTTCAAAGCCGGTCGCTGGCGCCAAGCCCGCCTCAATCTTCAGGTGCTTGCTCAACTTCGGCTGCGGCTGGATGCTCCGGATGGCGGCCTTGGCCAACTCCTCCATTTCGACGTAGCGCTTCTTCAACACCTCCACCACGCGGGGATCGAAACTGATCCCGCTCTCGCGCTCCACCACGGCCATGGCTTCGTTCAGCGGCAGGGCGCGCCGGTACTGGCGGTCGCTCGCCAGTGCATCCAGACAATCCACCGCACTGAGAATCCGCGCCCCCATTGGAATGTCATGTCCCTTTACCCCATACGGATAACCGCTCCCATCCCACTTCTCGTGATGCGCCAGAACAATGGGCGAGACATCGTAGGGAAACTGCACCCGCTCCAGAATCTCCGCCCCCACAATGGGATGGATCTTCATCTTCTCGAACTCTTCCGGGGTCAGCTTGCCCGGCTTTGAAATGATGTGCTCCGGCACAGCCAGCTTGCCGATATCGTGCAGGATCGCCGCTGCCCGCAAGGCCTCAAGTTCTTCATTGCCCATCCCCAATTCACGCCCCAATTCGAGGGCGTAAACCTGCACCCGCTGCAAATGCTCATGCGTCGTCTCGTCCTTGGATTCAATCGCCAGCGCCAGTGCCTCAATCGTCCTCAAGTGCAAGTCCGCCATTTGCTCGGAATGCTGAATTTCTTTGTCAATCCGCGCCAGGTGCATCGAGTACACCTTGTAGAGCAGATAAAAGAAAAAGAGGGCCAGCATCGAGTATCCCCAGTCGAGATACGCGTTCACAAAGCTGAACAAACCCGCCGCCGCTGTCCCCACAACATAAAAGTTGAAGCTCCAGATATAGCGCTCCCTCCAGATCCGCCGCAGGCTCTTGTGCTCGGTCAATGAGATCACCGCCGCTACCGGAAAGGTGTTGAACAGATAGAACATTGTCGCTGCCAGCACCAACCGCACCGGCGTGCCCACCAGGTCCATCTGGAAATTCGGGTGGAAGTAGACGAAGTGCGCGATCCACGTCGCTGTCGAGATATTGGCAATATTGAACAGGGTCAGAAAATTGCGGCTCTGCCCCTGAATCACTTGCAAACACTGAATTGCTGTCGTTGCCCCCGCAATCACCAGCGTCTCGGCCAGGCTCATTTCCATAATCCCGATCAGCACAAACAGGATGTTGATCGGCATGGTCCCGTTGTTGCCATTTCCTACGCCCACGCGCAAACCCGCGGCAAAGAGCGCTACGAGCAGAAAACACACAAAACGGATAAGGTCTGTTGACTCCCAACGGAGCAAACTGGATACGGCCACGGCGGTGCCGATTAATCCGATAAGCAGCACGTAGACTCGCGCTGGAAAGCTAAGGATATGCATACTCAGGGATAGGAGGGCCGGAACGAGACTCCCCTGTATTCCCGCTTTAAATCGGTGTTTTGCACTAGATCCTTTAGTACCAGGTGAAAATCTCCGGTTTTATTCGCTGACAACGCTTCATTGGTATTGGCTTCCAATATGGCTAAGGTCTTTCCTTCCAGGGATTCAGGTCAACTGCCCATGCGAGATTGGCGCATACCACCGTAAGATCTAGTAGCGCAGTTGGCGTGTCTCTATGGTGGAAAAGAATCACTTTCTCGGTGTCGATGCAATCCACGCCTCCCCGCGCATGCGGGACCTGATGCAGCAGGTCCGCAAGGCTGCCCAGAGTGGGGCCTCCGTACTCCTGCTCGGGGAATCCGGCAGCGGCAAAGAAATCATCGCCCGCGCGCTCCACCACTTTTCACAGCGCAAGCCCAAACCATTCGTAGATCTTTCCTGCGCCGCTCTGCCCGATGACCTGGTTGATTCTGAGCTGTTTGGCCATGAGCGCGGCGCATTCACCGGTGCATATGCCGCCAAGCCAGGCTTGCTCGAACTCGCCCATACCGGCAGCCTGTTTCTTGACGAAGTCGGCTCGCTCGACAATCGGCTTCAAGCCAAGCTTCTTCGCGTTCTCGATACCGGCTCCTTCTTCCGCCTCGGCGCAGTCAAGCAAACCCGCGCCGATGTGCGCGTCATTGCCGCCACCAACACTCCTCTTGCCGCTTCGCTACGCAATGGCTCCTTTCGGGAAGACCTCTACCACCGCCTCGCCCAGATCACTCTCAACATTCCGTCGCTGCGCGAACGTCCCGAAGACATTGAAGTCCTCGCCGCCCACTTTCTCTCCCAGCAGAACCCTGAAATGCGCCTTGCCGCCGATGCCATGATGGCGCTTTATGCCTACCAGTGGCCCGGCAATGTTCGCGAGCTTCGTAACACCGTCCTGCGCTCCGCACTCCTGGCAAAAGGACCATTGCTCCACGCCGATGACATTCTCTTTTCTCCACGCAGCCTTGAGCCTTCCGCACCCCCGCCCGAATATGGCATGGCAGGCCTAGAGCAGGCCATGATTCGCCGCGCCCTTGCCGAGTCAGACGGGCACCGCCAGCGCGCCGCTACTTCGCTCGGCATATCCAGGTCCTCGCTGGCTCGTAAAATCCGTAGCTACGGCCTCACGGCCCCGGCGTCATCCTCCCGGAGGTCAGCATGAACGCTGCCATCAATTGGGAAGACCGCCGCGCGGAAGCGCGCCTGAAGGCAAATGGCAACGTCACCTTGCGCTTGCGCGAAGACTTTCAGATTCCGTTTGAAGCGCGCCTCATGGACATCTCTGCTTCCGGCTTCCGCGTCCGTCACGTCAATTCAGATCTCCGCTCCGGCCAGGAATGTGAGTTTGCCCTGCCCGGCACAAAGGGCCGCGCCAAAGTCGTTTGGAACCGTACCACCCCCGAATTCATTGAAAGCGGTTTTTTCATCCTGCTTCACGAAACCGCTTAGGAATTTCAACTTCCTTGGATCTGTTTCAAGTAAACTAACAAGGGAGAAAGCACGTACGGATGCAAGCTTACCGACCGGAATCCCAGCTTGGGCACTCAATCCGAACCGAGATGGAAGAAGTTCCGGCAGCCGAACTGATTCGCGCTTTCCGCCTCATGTATCTCAGTCGTCGCATCGACGACCGTGAAATTCTCCTCAAACGCCAGAACAAAATCTACTTCCAGGTCAGCGCAGCGGGCCACGAGGCGATTCAGGTGGCCGCCGGCATGGCCTTCGAGCCTGGCTACGACTGGTTCAATCTCTACTACCGCGACCGGGGCATTGCGCTTGCCCTCGGCATCACTCCCGAACAGATGTTCCTGCAGGCCGTCGGTGCCGCTGCGGACAGCATGAGCGGTGGCCGCCAGATGCCCAGCCACTGGTCCTCCCGCGAACTCAACATTGTCTCAGGCAGCTCTCCCACCGGCTCGCAGTACCTTCATGCCATTGGCTGCGCCCACGCCACCCGCTACCTCAAGACGCAGCCGGATGAGGTCACCCTCGTCACCAGCGGCGAAGGCGCCACGAGCGAAGGCGAGTTCTGGGAAGCCATCAACCTGGCCTGCCTGCACCGCTATCCCGTCATCTTTCTGATCCAGGACAATGGCTATGCCATCAGCGTCCCGGTTGGCTTTCAGACCCCCGGTGGCAATATCGCCCGGCTACTATCCGGTTTCCCCGGCCTCCTCCGCCTTGAAGTGGATGGGCTCGACTTCCGCTCCAGCTTCCAGACCATGGCCGAAGCGGTTGCCCATTGCCGTGAGGGCCTGGGTCCGGTTCTGGTCCACGCCCGGGTCATCCGCCCCTATTCTCATTCGCTCAGTGACGACGAACGCCTCTACAAGTCGGCCGCCGAACGTTCCCGCGAGGCCGCGCTCGACCCGGTTGACCGGCTCGCCCGCGAACTGTTGCACGAAGGCCTGCTCAGCCCCTCGGAGCTCAACAGCCTCAAGGAGGAATGCGATCGCATTGTCGTCGAAGCCGCTGACTTCGCCCTTTCCCGTCCAGCTCCCGCCGCCTCCACCGTCCTTGATCATCTCTATTCACCCGCCATCGACATCACCGGACCGGCATTCCAGTCTGAGCCTGTTTTTCACGGTGAGCCGCGCACGCTGGTTGACACCATCAACCAAACCCTGGCCGAAGAAATGCGGCGTGATCCCCGCATCCTGGTCTTCGGTGAGGATGTCGCCGATTGCAGCAATGAAGATGTCCTGCCGGATGTCAAGGGTAAAGGCGGGGTCTTCAAGGCCACGCTCGGCCTGCAGCGGGAATTCGGCTCGACGCGCGTCTTCAACACGCCCATCGCCGAAGCTGGCATCGTCGGCCGGGCGATCGGTCTGAGCCTGCGCGGTCTTAAGCCTGTCGGCGAGATCCAGTTCTTCGACTACATCTGGCCCGCCATGATGCAGATTCGCGATGAAATGGCCAGCATGCGCTGGCGCAGCAACGGCGCCTGGTCTTGCCCCGCTATCATCCGCGTGCCCATCGGCGGCTATCTCACCGGCGGATCGGTTTATCACAGCCAGTCCGGGGAATCCATCTTCACGCACATCCCGGGCCTCCGCGTCGTTTTCCCCTCAAACGCCCTTGACGCCTGTGGCCTTCTCCGCACCGCCTTGCGGGCCGACGATCCTGTGCTATTTCTGGAACATAAGAAACTCTACCGGGAACCCTACAACCGTAGCCCCCACCCGGGTGAGGATTTCACCATCCCGTTTGGGAAAGCCAATACGGTAAAGACCGGCCAGCACCTTACCATCGTGTGCTATGGCGCTCTGGTCAAAAAATCGCTCGACGCGGCAAACTTGCTGGAAAAACGGAATCCAGGCCGGACGGTTGAAGTTATCGACCTCCGCAGCCTCTCTCCCTATGACTGGCCTGCCGTCGCGGAAAGCGTGCGGCGCACCAGCCGTGTATTGATTGCCCATGAGGACGTCCTCAGTTGGGGCTTTGGCGCCGAAATCGCGGCCCGGATCGCAGATGAACTTTTCTCCGATCTCGACGCGCCCGTTGCCAGAGTTGCCGCAAAGGACACCTGGGTTGCTTATAACCCCTCGCTGGAAGATGCAATTCTTCCGCAGGTTGAGGACTTGGTTCGCGAAGGCGAAAGGCTATTGGCTTACTGAGGTCCGGCAAATTTGCCATACTGAAAGAAAGAAGGAAATAATTATGCCGAACTTAGGACCGATGGAACTGGTGTTGATTCTGGGCGTTGCGCTGCTGCTCTTCGGCGGTCGCAAGCTCCCCGAACTGGCCAAGGGCATGGGTGAAGGAATCAAGAACTTCAAGAACGCTCTCAAGGAAGACTCGAATCCCCCCGCTCCTCCTCCGGCCGCGCCGGGTGAACAGCCCAAGCCACAAGCTTAGTTCTTACACGCTTTTCGCAAACAGGCTCCAGTCCAGGCTGGAGCCTGTTTGCTTTTCAATCCGCCGCGGCTACTCATTGCGGACTGCCAGAAATGCTGGCGATTAGAACGCCTGTCCAATGCTGAAGAAGAAGGTGCCAATGGCTTCACCCGGGCGGCGATCGAGTTTGAAGCCGTAGTCGAGGCGGATGAGGAAGTACGGGGTGCGGATGCGTACACCGACGCCAGCGGTGCGCCGCAAGTTGGTCAATGAAAAGTCCCGGGCGGTGGGAAAGACGTTGCCAAAGTCCGCGAAGCCCACACCATCAAAAATGCTGAAGGCGGGAAAACGAAGTTCCTGATTGATGAGCAGCACAGCGTTGCCGCCGGCAGGGTCTCCAAAGAAATCCTGCGGACCGAGGGTGTTCTGCTTGAAGCCGCGCAAGGTGGTGCCACCGCCGGCAAAGAATCGCTCCGTGCGGATCAATTCCTGTCCGCCCAAGCCTCGGGCCAAGCCCGTACGCAAAGCGCTGGCATAGACCCAGCGCGGGCGCATCATGCCACCGCTAAGCGGAATCTCCGCGGCCTTGGAGAGCGGTACGTATTTAAAAAACTGGCCATAGTAGCGAACAAAGCGAAGATCAGAACCAATGCCGGCCGGGGCGTATTGCAAGCCGTGCGAGACGAAAGATCCGCGCGTGGCATCCAGGAAGTCATCCCGCGTTTCGCGATTCATGGTGAAGGTGAGCGGTGCCACGCGCAGCTTCACATCAAAGGGGAAGAACTCATCGGGAACGCGGTCATAGGTGCGCGTTTGTTCAATACGATAGCCGTAATTGAGCAGGTAGATGCGGCGGAAGCGGTATTCTTGCTGGGCGCTGAAACCGGCGCGGTCCGTGATGAAGGAAGGCAGCAGTTGCCGGTTGACGTAGGTCGAGAGGATGTTCTGGAGCGGAAGACGCCGCAACAAAGGCTGGCTGAAGAAGGCTCGCGCTTCGCGAAAGTTATTGTCGTAGCGCAAACGACCACCGATCGCGCGCGCCGCACCGAGGGAGTTGCGGTTCGTGAAATCAACAACCCCACCGGGTCCGCGGTCTGTATCAAAGTAGGCTCCGTAGCGGAGGTCAAACGGTGGCACTTCCCGTACATTGGCCTTGAGCAGGATCGGTTGAACTCCACCGGCGGCTACATCGGCGGGAACGCGTTCCAGGTCCACCAGGGAATAAGCACCCGTGCTGTAAAGATTGCGGCGGGATTCAGCAAGGGTGCGAGGGGTCAGGGTATCGCCGTCCTTCATGGCAACCTGTCCGGCAACCAGGCCTTCGGAGGTGGAACGATTCCCCGTCACTTCAAGACCAGCCAGAACTTGTTTGTTCCCTTCTTCCACGCGCAGCCGCAACTGCACGTCGCCGTTTTGGCGCTCAATCGCACTTTCAACGCGGGCCTCAGCGTAGCCTTCCGCAAGCAGGTAGTCCCGGAGTCGATTGACCGCGTCCTGACGCATTTGCGGCACATAGTCCATGCCAGCGCTCAGGCGGCTTTTTTCTTTGAGGACATCTGTCTGAAGAGCCTTCGCTCCCTCAATTTCAATACCGGCAAGTTTTGCCTTGACGCCTTCCGAAATGGGAACGCGCACGACGAAACTTTCCTGCTCGGATTCGTCTACTTGTGGCAGCCCCGCTTTGGCATCGAGATAACCCAGTTGACGGTAGTGGGCCTCAATCCGGTCCCTTACTTTGCCGGGGCTCAGCAGGACTGCGTTTTCGAGCTCGGCCCGGCGGATAACGGTTTCGAGTTCTTTAACGCTTAGAGCTTCGGCACCCGGGAACTCCACCTGGATGGCACCCATTTTTGCGCCCGGCTCCACCGTGAAAGTGATTCGCTTGATTTCTTCTTCAGGATCTCGCACCTCGCTCGCTACCGTCGCGCGGGGGAAGCCAGCTTCAATCAGTTCTTCCCGGATCACGGCCTCGGCTTCTTCGGTGCGTTGCATGTCAAAAACGCCTTCACGCCACGAGTCGCGAACCTTACGCCGCAATTTACCCGAAGGCGCCCAACCTTCGTAGACAAATTCCAGCTTGGGCCCGGTTTCCACTTCTACGCCGAGGTTCACCACGCCATCTCCAGATTGGGTGCGGTCCAGCCGCACTCTCGCTTCGAGGTAGTCATGGCGTTCGAGATAGCTCTCCAGCCGGTCCACTCCACGGCGGACAGCGAAGAAATCATAGGGCCGGCCGGGACGCAGCTTCATTCTTCCACGCAGAATTTCGTCTGGAACTGGGCCGTCCACAGGGAACTTCACCTCGCCCAGAATGCGCTTGACTGCCGCTTCCGTGCCCGTATTATCGGGCTTGGGGGCACCGAAGCGCAGGTCGTGCCGGAACTCGAAGCGATAGGTGTTGTCGGTCTGCTTGATAGCGCGCGTCGTGAAGCGGCGCGTAAGGTCATACTCAGCGATATAGATTTGATCGCCGCCATCGGTCAGGTTCATCGAGTAGATCAGGCGGGCGGCATTGGTGAAGTCCTGGCCGACGGTGAGGCGAGCGCTGGGGCTGGCTTCGTTGGCGATCAGGTCAGGTTCAACACGCACCATGCTTAACCCAGTACTGCGTTCGATCTGACGGGTGAAGCGGCTGCCGAAGCTCCCCGCGAAATAGGACAAAGCTTGACGGCCAGCCATGTCAGCCTGGTCATTACCGCGGATGTCGTCGACAGGCTTGCCCGTGATGAGCATCGAGAGGATGTCGGGCTCGCTGGTAGGAGGATCGGAAGTTAAGGTGGTTTCAAGACGGTCGGCACCGCCACCACTCAGGTTCAGCGAGATGTCATGGCCTGCAACGCGGGTGCGTGCGAGTATGTCGAGACCGGCTTCAATCTTCTGCTCATTGGTGAAGGTAACGACCCCGCGCTCGACGGTATAGGACCGCTCGGCGAAGAAGATCTGCCCGCCTTCTTCGATCGTGATGCGACCGAGAAGGCTGGGGTGGTAGTAATCGCCAGTGAGGCGGAGATCCATCTCAAGACCCGCCTTGGCGAGGTTGTTGTTGATCACTACGGGAGACGAAGTGCGGAGATTGACAGCATAGCCGAGTTGATCGAGAAATTTGTTGCGCTCGGTTGGCACATCCGCGGGAGGCTGATTCATCAATTGCAGAAGGCCGCCCTCAATAGTAACCGGTTCCCGATAAAGCCCTTCCTGAACTTCCACATCGCCGGCCAGCAAGAAGCGACGGTCTCCGCTTGTATTGAGCCGCAGCTTCGCCTCCGATACAGTCCGCAGACCTTCGGGGAAGTCGAGATAGACATTTTTGGCTTCGAGGCGCAAATCGGGATCGCGAATGTCACCTTCAGGAAAACGCACGCTGCCGGAGGCCGCTACCGTGCCACCATTCAGGTCACCCGCAAAGCGGACAATACTTGCTTCGTCACCGGTAAAGTTAATTCGGGCCTGAACATTTTCGGCGGCCAGCCGCGGCTCCGGCATTCGCAGGGTGCCATCGGTCCATTCGAGGAAGCCTGCCAATTGCGGGGTGGCGGCAGGTCCATAAGTGCTGAGTTCCAGGCGGGCAGGCCCACTCAAGCGCAGCGGAGCAGCCAAGGTAGAAAGCATGCCGGTTTCGAGCTTCCCCGAGATGCGGGCTGTCAACGGCAGGGTCTCCTCAAAGCCAATGCGTCCGCGCACGGTGATGTCCGTCCCGGGGCCGCCGAGGATCATGTTCTCAATGCGTGCCGAACCTTGCCGGGCTTCGAGAACCGATGGAGAAGTCTGTTGAAGCACAAGATCGTTCAGCCGGAAGCGAAGATCATCGAAGACCAGACGGGCGTTAATCAAATCCTTGTCGAGGGCCAGTGCGCGGGCATCGAGGCGAGCAGAAATCAGGCCGCTGAAGTTCTCCGGCGCACCGGGTAGCCTCGCAGGGTCCAAACCCGTTACGCTAGCCACCATGGTTGCTGACCCGGATTGGCGGGGAAGCTTGACAGGCAGATACTCTGGCAAGAGGCTGTAGGGGAAGGCTCCCCTTACATCAAGGCGACCTCCCAGGATATTGCCTTTGAGATTGTGCAATTGCGCACTGCCTTCTTCGAGGCCGATTCTGCCTTGCAGGCCATTGAGCCAGGTGAAGCCATCCACGACAACAGAGGCATCCCGCAGCCGGATCTCGCCGCGAGGATCGATGGCCTCCAGGCTGCCGGATATGTTGACATCCAGATCCACGAAGCCTTTGGGTGCGACCCCTCCCGTCCAACCCGACACGAGCAGCGGGGCCTTGGCCAGATCTATTTCTCCGCCGATTGCAAGATTTCCCTGACCACGCGCGGGATCGACAGGCATACGGCCACCGATGGACAAATTGGAGCCGGCCATTTCCATCCGGCTGGGATCAAGAGTGAGAAAGCCATTTTCCAGTTGGGCCTTTAGCGGCTCCGCAAATTGAACTGACTGTCCATTCCAGATGAAGTCCAGCGGCTGAAGCTCCAGACTCGCTTTGGCCTCAAGCGGCGTCCGCCAATCGGCCTCGGCCTGAAATTTCAGGTCCAATGCGCCACGGAGCGGAAGGTCAGCTGGCAGCGGGAATGCGGTGAGGCTGGTTCCGGTGCTTTGGAGATGGACTACGGCGCGGTGGGCGCCATCGAGTTCCGCGTTACCGCTGGCTTTGAGGGCAAAGCGATCTCCGCTCAGGTCGAAATTGAGTTTCTGGTCCGCTAATTCGGCACCAGCAGTCCAATCCCCGAGGGCCAGGCCTGCGGCTTCCAGATTCTTCAGTTTGATCTGGGTCTGTGCTTGTGGCCGCGTCCAGACTCCATTGCCCCTGGCGTTAAGCTCGAGGTTACCGCGTATTGCTTCCAATTGCGGGAAGGTCAGGCCTGTGAGTTGCCACGCGGGAGCAGATGCGCTGAACTCGTAAGTCTGGGATTTAAGATTCGTCTTCCCCTGCATTTCAAAGCCGCGGCTGAGCCGGAGGCTTTCGAGGTTCAGCAGGTCTCCGTCGAGTTTGGCCTGA
Organism: uncultured Bryobacter sp.; assembly: GCA_964510335.1. Taxonomy (GTDB): domain Bacteria; phylum Acidobacteriota; class Terriglobia; order Bryobacterales; family Bryobacteraceae; genus Bryobacter. Next base: position 19,248 of record CAZECF010000056.1, read on the forward strand.
CCCGTAAGAAGGCCGAGATCCTCGCCAGAAGCCGTGAGCCCGCTGCCGGCAAGATCCAAGATTGCTTGTGGGTGGTCAAGAGTACCCTGGGCTTCCAGCTTGAGTTCGACATTGCCCTGCAGCGGCACGCTTGCCTGCCCGATCCCTTGGAGGACACGCTCCAGGGCAAGACCTTCAGTATTGGCCTGAAGCGTGAAGGCGGGGCTGGGCCCGGTCCAATTCACTTCTCCGGCGGCATGAAGTCGTTGACCACGCCAGCGGGCCGTAAGGTCCTCCAGTTGGAAGCTGTCTTTACCGGCCATTCCTTTGGCCTCTACGTTGACCCGGGTAACGATTCCAGACTGCCAATTGCTGCCCGTAAGTTCGACCGCGGCAAGGGGAGCGTCGATGGTGCCGGTCAGGACTCCCGCCACTCGCAAGCTTCCTTCAAAGTCGGGCAATGCGCCTGATTCCGGGCTGAGACGATCCGCGGCGGCCAAAGTACCCTTGAGACTGGGGGAGAGAATTTCGAATTCCCCTTCGAGCCTTTCGCCGCCAAGCAGACTAAGGTCTGCAGTTGATTCCAGGCCCAAGGCGGACATCGACTCCACTTGGGCATTCATGCGACGGAGATTACCGCGCAGACTCAGTTCTGCGGCAACGGGCAGCCGACGTTCCGAAGCATTCTCCTGGGTGGGACTGAGGCGGAGCCGGCCCGAGAGATCTCCCTGTTCCCAATTGAGTTGAGGGAAGCGTCCTTCGAGTCGGCCAGTGAGAAGTGCTGCGGGAGCCACGGGCAGGTCGCCGGTCAGGGCGAGAACCTGGTCCAGCGCCACGCGGTCCAAATCGAGGCTCACGTTGCTGTTGCCGCCAGCCATCGTCACACTTCCGTTGGCACGCGCAACTCCAAGGGGGGCTGCAAGTTGCCAATTGCGCGCATAGATGCGTTGCAGGCCGGGATCGTGACGGATCTCGCCTTGCCAATTGATGTTGTGCACGGGACCAACATCGAGACCTTGTCCGCGCCAGTTGCTATTGACCTCCAGGGCGCCGAGTGGCCCTTGTAGATGCGCGGTTGCGGTGGCGCGGCCCTGCACAAGATCGGGGATTCCGGCGAAGCGGGAGAGCCGCTCAAGAATGAAGCCGGCTTCGAGATCCACTTCCAGGAGAGGATCGGCAAGCCTGTGGATTTTGCCCGTAATGCGGGTATCCATAGCATCCGTGACGAGCCGCAATGGCGCCAGCGAAAGTGAGTCGCCTTCCCAGATTCCAGTCCAGTCGAGTTCGTTGATCCCAACAGACTCGCCCCGGTAAAGAACGTAGCCATCCTGAACGCTGCGGAGGCGAATCTCGTGACGATCCCGGTTGGCTGCCGTTACCTTTGCATCGAGTTGAGGAAGCAAGAGTTCAACTTGATTGCGCAAGTCCTCGAATCGGATGGTAGCTCCGCTCATTTCGAGTCGCCGTACGATCCAGTCAATTGGTTCCGATGGCCCTTCAGAAGGTGGCAAATGCGGGAGGTTTGTACTGCCGTCGAGCGACACCAGAACATGAACCACAGGCCGGACCAGCTCAATACTTGTTACGTCGAGACGTTGCCGCAGTAATGAGGACGGAGAGATTTTGACGCTGAGAGATTCCAGTCGCAAGACGGGCGGCAGGTCCGGCTTGAAAGCGGAACGAAGCTGCACCCGGTTGATCTTGGCTTCCATGCGCCACAGGTTGTAGTCGAGGGACTCAACATCCATCAGCACGTTTTGTGCGCGGATCTCCCGAACAATTCGATCGAGAATAGCCTGACGGGCAAAACCACTGTGCAGAAAGACCAGGAGCCCGACGGAGAGGCACAACACAACCCCAACGGCAAGGCCGCAGATCCGGATCGTTTTGCGCCAGTTGAGCCTCACCGTACCGTTCGCAGGATCGACATCACTCGCGCTGCTTCCGGCGCTTTGGGCGCCAAACGAATGAAGGACTGAAAATGACTGACCATCCGGTCCGGCCGCTTTACGGAGTTGTAGCTCAAGCCGGCGTAATAGTGCGCGTAGGCATTACGGGGATCTTTCTCACAAGCCTTTTCAAATTGGGCCGCCGCGGGCCCGTAATTCTTTTCCCCCGCGAGAATCACACCTTCTACGTAGGGAATCCAGGCATGATCCGCATCCAGCCCCTTTGCCTTGGCAACCAGGGCGCGCGCCTCATCGAATTTGCGTTCGTGACTGAGAGCTTCACCGAGGGCCAGGGCCAAGCCTGCGTCATCCGGATGTTTTTCCGCAGCCGTTGCCAGAAAGGAACTGGATTCAGAGCCTTTGCCCAAGCGCAGTAAACTTACCCCATAGGCCATTTGCACTTCCGCGCTGGCCTCGCCCTCGCTGGCAGCAGATTCTAGCTGCCCAACGGCTTCGGTAAATTCGTTGGCCCGGTAATGATCGAGGCCTTTCTGAGCGTCCGCACCCCAAGCCGCAAGAGCAGCAAAGGAGAGGAAGCATCCGACGGCTTTGTAGATCCCCATGCCTCTCAGTTTATTCTGTTCTGCCGGATTGTGTTTCATACCCTAATGACGTACCAATGCGGGCTCATTGTTTCGAGAAAAAGAGGAGTACTTAGCCGAGCCGTTCGCGCAAGATTCGCTCGTCAAGGTCCCCTGTCCACTTGGCAACCACGATAGCGGCAACGCCATTGCCGACAACATTGGTCAATGCGCGAGCCTCGCTCATGAAGCGGTCAATGCCCAGGATGAGCGCAAGTCCGCCAACCGGAACATCCCCAACAGCCGACATTGTCGCGGCCAGCACGATAAATCCACTGCCCGTTACGCCTGCTGCGCCCTTGGAAGTCAGCAATAAGACGCCGAGCAGGGTGATTTGTTGCCAGAGGGTCATCGGGGTATTGGTCGCCTGGGCAACGAATACGGCCGCCATCGTGAGATAAATCGAGGTTCCGTCGAGGTTGAAAGAATAGCCCGTGGGGATCACCAAACCGACGGTAGACTTCCCTGCCCCGAGACTTTCCATTTTCCCCATCATGCGGGGTAATGCCGCCTCACTGGAACTCGTACCCAGCACAATCAGCAATTCCTCGCGGATGTAACGCAGGAAGCGCCAGATATTGAAACCGTGTACGCGGGCAATTCCGCCAAGAATGAGGAAGACAAAAACAAGGCAGGTGAGATAGAAGGTGCCCATCAGCTTGGCCAGACTCAGCAGGCTGCCGATGCCATAGGCACCAACCGTAAAGGCCATGGCACCAAAGGCGCCAAGCGGGGCAACCACCATGATCATGCGGACGATGGCGAACAGTATTTCCGAAGTGCGCTCAATCAGGGCATAGACATTGCTGACGCGGCCACCGACTTGCTGGAGGGCAATCCCAAAGAGAATCGCAATCAGCAGGACTTGCAGAATTTCACCGCGGGCAAAGGCATCAACAAAGGTCGAAGGAATGATGTGAAGCAGAAAGTCCTTCAGGCCCGTCATCTTGCCGGGTCCGGTGTAAGCTTCCACGGCGCCGGCATCAAGAGTGCGGATGTCCACATTCATCCCCGCACCGGGCCGGATCACGTTCACGACAACCAGGCCCACGACGAGGGCCATCGTGCTTACAACTTCGAAATAGAGCAAGGCGAGGCCGCCGGTGCGGCCAACGCGCTTCAAATCCTCACTGCCTGCGATCCCGATCACGACGGTACAGAAGATGACCGGCGCGATGATCATCTTGATCAGCTTGATAAAGCCATCGCCGAAAGGCTTCATCGCAGCCCCGCTGGCCGGGGCATAGTGCCCCAGCAAAGCACCCAAGGCGATTGCGACAAGAACCTGGAAGTAGAGCGTGCGGTAGAGCGGTGGCTTGGTGCCTATAGCCGGCATATGAGAAGTTCGCGTTCGTAAATAACTTCCGGCGGCAGGTGATCGTGCAGATCGATGAAGAGTTCTTCGTGACCTAGCACCTCATTTCGCCAGGACGCCCGGTCAAAGGCCTGCAGTTCGTCGAAGATGGCTTTGTCGAAGTCGAGACCCTTCCAGTCGATGTCTTCATAACGCGGCATATATCCGATGGGGGTCTCGCGGCCAAAGGCGCGGCCCTGGGCACGGTCGACAATCCACTTGAGCACGCGCATGTTTTCGCTGAAGCCAGGCCAGATGAAATTGCCTTGTGCATCGCGACGGAACCAGTTGACGTGGAAGATGCGGGGAGTCTGGCTGAGCGTGCGCTGCATGCGGATCCAGTGCCGGAAATAACTGCCCATGTGATAGCCGCAGAACGGCAGCATGGCCATCGGATCACGACGCACCTTTCCAGTGGCACCGGCGGCGGCAGCCGTCGTCTCTGAACCCATCGTCGCGCCAATGTAAACCCCCGCACTCCAGTTGAAAGCCTGATAGACGAGCGGAATCCCCGTTGCCCGGCGGCCACCGAAAAGGAAGGCACTAATCGGAACCCCGTTGGGGTTCTCCCATTCCGGGTCGATGCTTGGGCATTGGCTGGCGGGAGCCGTGAAGCGGGAATTGGGATGAGCAGCTTTGGCGCCGGTCTCTTTTGCAATTTGCGGAGTCCAGAGATTTCCCTTCCAGTCGAGACATTCAGCGGGTGGCTCGTCCGTCATACCCTCCCACCAGACACCGCCGTCAAGCGTCAATGCCGTGTTGGTGAAGATGGTATTGCGCGAAAGTGTTGCCATCGCGTTGGGGTTGGTCTTGGCGGAGGTGCCGGGCGCAACGCCAAAGAAACCGGCTTCCGGATTGATGGCATGCAGCACGCCATCAGCGTCCGGCTTGATCCAGGCGATGTCATCGCCAACCGTCCAGACCTTCCAGCCTTCAAATCCTTTGGGCGGAATGAGCATCGCGAAATTCGTTTTGCCACAGGCGCTGGGGAAGGCCCCCGCCACATAGGTCTTTTCGCCGCTCGGGCTTTCCACGCCAACAATCATCATGTGCTCGGCCATCCAGCCTTCATCGCGGGCGATATTGGAGGCGATGCGGAGGGCAAAACATTTTTTGCCGAGCAGGGCGTTGCCACCGTAGCCCGAACCGTAGCTCCAGATTTCACGGGTTTCCGGAAAGTGAACGATGTACTTGTCCAGATTGCATGGCCACGGCACGTCCTGATCGCCAGGAGCCAGTGGCATCCCGACGCTGTGCATGCAGGGCACAACTCGCTTCTCGCCCTTGTCAATCTCGGCGAAGACCGGCTTGCCAATACGGGCCATGATCCGCATATTGACAACCACGTATGGAGAATCCGTGAGCTGAACCCCGATCTGCGACATCGGCGAGCCGATCGGCCCCATGCTGAAGGGGAGGACATACATCGTGCGCCCTCGCATACAGCCGTTGAAGAGCTCCTTGAGCTTCTTGCGCATCTGGAAGGGGTCCACCCAATTGTTCGTTGGCCCGGCCGCGTACTTGGCCAGCGAGCAGATGTAGGTGCGGTCTTCCACTCGCGCAACATCATTCTCATCGGAACGCGCGTAATAACAGCCTGGCCACGTCTCTTCATTGAGCTTGATAAAGGTGCCGTTGTCGACCAGCAGATCACAAAGTGCCTGACGCTCTTGTTCAGACCCATCCACCCAATGGATGTGATCCGGCTTGGTGAGGTGGGCCATCTTCTCCACCCACTTCAACAGGTTCTTGTTTTCACTCAATGGCCGAGAGTGTTTCTGTCCAGCAGTCATAGACTACCAGCTTAATCGCGCCGCCATTCGCTAAGCTAGTGCCATGCGGCGAATTGTAGTTGGCGCGCTTTTGCTGGTGACAATCGGCGGGCTCTTTGCCCAGATGCGCTCCGGCAACAAATGGGCCAAGTACGAGTGGGAAATGCAGGACCCGATTGACGATCCTGCGGATGCATACCTGCCAGGGGAATTTGTTCTCGGCCGGCTGCGATACCGGTCACCGCGGGATGGCAGGGGCCCTTACTCTCGCTGGGGGATTGATGCCAACAAGGGCGATCGCATCTTTCTCGATACGCTCCGCCGGCTGACGCGCGTGCACACGCAGTCGATCGAGGAGATCATCGATGTGGATTCCGATGACATTTTCAATGTCCCCTTTCTCTTTGCCGTGTCCCCGGGAGACTGGCGTATTTCGCCCTCGCAGGCCGCACGGCTGCGCAAGTATTTCGACCGCGGCGGATTCCTGTTGGTGGACGATTTTCATGGGCCGCGCGACTGGGCTCAGTTCATGGCCGGCATTGAACAGATCTATCCAAACCCCAACATCATCGAGCTGGGCGACAACGAAGCCATTTTCCATGTCATCTATGACTTGAAGGAACGCATCAACGTGCCGGGAGCCAATGTGGTGCACGGGCCGGGTTATGAGAAGGATGGCATCACACCCTTTTGGCGCGCCCTGCTAGATCCTCAGGGCCGCATCGTGATCGCGATCTGCTTCAACATGGATGTCGGGGACGGCTGGGAGTTCGCCGATGTCCCCGACTATCCGGAGAAGTTCTCAGCCATGGCCTTGCGGCTCGGCGTCAACTACGTCGCCTATTCGATGACGCATTAGCGGGCGGAATGATCCGGGCAAAGAGCCCTTCGGCAAACCATAGCCGGAACCAGGAAAAGACCTCTGCTTCCGTGGCCCCGCCTGCGGCAAGCATGCCGTTGAGGGCGCTCCCCAGCTTTGCTCCTCCGATGATCGCTTCAAACAACGTGAATGCAGGCTGGCTGAGCTCCAGGTGACGAATTGCGAAGTGGCGGCGGTAGACCAGAATCCGCAAGCCACGGCGCCGGACTAGCCTGGCGTTCGCCAGATGCACAGCGTAGCTGAGTCGCAAAAGTCGGAGTGCAGCAATTGGTTCAAAGCGCAGCTCTTCCCAGTCCGATGCGTCCAGCATTTCGAGTTGGAGCCCGCGATCCGGGGGAACTTCTACCTCATCGAAAACCAGTGTCTCGGCCAGCTCGAGACGAGCCAGATCTTCAACCAGGCGAGGCGAGGGGAGTCCGTCAACCTCGCGGATGAAGCCAGGCAGCCGGTCGCCGAGACGGTTGAGCGTATAGCTGCGGGATGGGTACTGGCGCAGGTAGAGCCGGAGGAGTTCTTCAAACTGGTCAGAACCGAGAAAAGCTTCCAGCTTGGGGTAGTCAACGCGAAGTGCACCGATGAGACGAAGCTCATACATCCCCCGATAGATTTCGAGCCGGTCGATGGGGTCGAGCTTTGCCGAAGGCCGAATCCGCAGATTGGCTTCTGTTGCGAGGGCAGGAGTGGGCTCGCCGGGATGGCGGATTCCAGCCTGCATCCAGCGCTGGAGTTGGCGAAGGGAAGATTTAGGCGGCATGGCTGATCTTGCCGGTGCGGTAATCCCGGGCCTTGAGTGCTTCGGCATGAACCACCCCAAAAGGAGGGATCGCTTCATCCCATTCAAGAAGAGTTGAGATGCCGCCGAAACGTTGGTATGCGCGACGGTAGAGTTCCCAAACCTCTTCCACAACATGATCACTGTGGGTATCGAGAATGTGGCTGCCTTTGTGGGTATGGCCGGCCAGATGGATTTGTCCAATCCGTCCAGCGGGCAGGCCATCAACGTAGAGATTGGGATCAAAGGAATGGTTGAAGGAGCTGACGTAGACGTTGTTCACGTCCAGCAGAATTCCGCACTGGCTTTGCTTGGTCAATTCCGCCAGGAAGTCCCATTCTGTCCAGGTAGATTCGGTGAACTCAAGATAAGTGGACGGATTCTCAAGCAGTATCGGCTGCTCCAGAAAGTCCATCACAATGCGCAGCCTCTCAGCCACGAGTTGCAAAGACTCATCGGTATAAGGCATCGGGAGCAGGTCATGCGTGTTGATGCCGGAAACACCCGTCCAGCACAAATGATCTGAGATCCAGCGGGCCCGAGTGCGGGTGGCGAGTTTTTTGAGCTTACGCAGGTAGCCGAAATTCAGCGGGTCCGTACTACCGATGGAGAGGGAGACACCATGCATGACGATGGGGTATCGTTCCGCAATCCGGTCGAGCACCCAGGCCGGTCTGCCGCCACTATCCATGAAGTTTTCCGAGAGGATCTCGAACCAGTCGACCGCCGGGGACTCTTGCAGCAGATGGGGAAAGTGATCGGTCCTGAGTCCAATGCCAAAGCCAAGATCCGGGATTGTCCAATCCTTTGTCATTTACGGTTTCCTCAAAAGGATCTGATGCCGCACATGGAAACGCACGACATCAGAATCCGGGTGAAGCTCTAGGCGTTCAGGTTGCGGTTAGCTTTGAGGCGCAGAGTCTTCTTGGCCTTGAGCGGCACCTGGCACCCACCTTTGCCCTTGCAGGTGTTCTTGCCCGCGCAGCCATTCTCCCCGCTTTTGCAACCTCCCTGGCCCTTGCACTCGTTGTGACCTTTGCAATCATGCTTGGACACAGTGGCGCATTCGCCGTGGCCTTTGCAATCGTTTTTGCCAGCAACACCTTTGGGGCCGCCGCCCTGGCCTTTGCATTCGTTCATGCCTTTGCAAACATGCTTGGCATCCTTGTCGGCGGCGGCCAAGGTACTTGCCAAGCTTGCTGCACTGATTCCGGCGACGGCAGCGGCCAGGCGGCTGCCAAAATTTCTACGTGTCATGAGGGTAGTTCTCCTGAATTCAATTCCGGGAGAATGCTTCGTCATGTCCCGGCGATGGAGGGATTCGTTGAAGCCTGGGTTCTGGTAACGGAATAACTTACTGGAAAGAATTCTCCGTTACTTTTTTGATTCCGATTGCGAATAGGTTTGTCGAGCTGATCAAAGGTGGATCACTCTCACACAAAATGCATTACGTCATCATCGGCAACGGTGTCGCGGGAATCACCGCCGCGTTTGCTCTGCGTCAACGCGATTCGCGAGCCAGAATTACCGTCATCAGTGGAGAAAGTGACTACTTCATTTCCCGCACTGCACTGATGTACGCCTTTATGGATCAATTGGAATTGCGAGACCTCGAACCCTTTGAGCGCAAGGCCTACGACAAGCAAAACATCACGCGACTGCGCGCCTGGGTGCGGGATATCGATGCCAACCGCAACCAGATCCGCCTCGACAACGGTATTGAAATAAAGTACGACGCTTTGTTGTTGGCCACAGGGTCCGTGCCGAACCGGGCTCCCTGGCCGGGGCTCGATCAGGTGAAGCAGGGGGCGGTTCATTTCGTTTCCCTCGAGCATTTGGCCGAATGCGAGCGGCTGACCCCATCAACACGAAATGCGGTGGTGGCTGGCGGAGGACTGATCGGCGTGGAGTTGGTGGAGTGCCTCCGGCACCACGGCATCGAGGTGGATTTTCTGGTTCGCGATGGATGGTATTGGCCGATCGCCCTGGCTCGGGAAGAAGGTGATCTGGTTGCTGCCGAGATTGAGCGACACGGGGTTCGCCTCCATTTTGAAGATGAGGTCGCCTCAGTGCAGACCTCCCCAAGTGGCAGCGTTGAATCCATTCGCACCATGAAGGGCCGCAGCCTGGCCTGCCAAATGCTCGGAATTTCAATCGGAGTGCGCCCTGCAATTAATTGGCTTCGTGCGGTCACGACGCCTCCGGCATTGAACCGGGGCATTCTGATTCAAGCCAACTTCGCCACGACCTTGCCGAATGTGTTTGCCGCCGGCGATTGCGCGGAACTGCAAAGGGACAATGAAGCTCCGCTTGTAGAACAGATCTGGTACTCGGCGAAACGCCAGGGCGAAGCGGCGGCAAAAGCGATGCTGGGCGACAAGGTTCTTTACCAGCCTCCGCTTTTCTACAACAGTGCAAAGTTCTTTGCGGTGGAATATACAACCGTTGGGCACGTCACGCGATTGCCCGATACAGCGCGCAGCTTTTATTGCCGCCTGCCGGGCCGCTGCGCGAGTGTACGGATCATCGAGGACCACGGGAGCGTGATCGGATTCAATATGCTGGGCTCGCGCTGGGACCACACCGTACTGGAGACATGGATTCATCACCGGCTGCCCCTCGAGCAGGTTGTCCCCCAGTTGATGAAGGCTCAATTTGATGTCGAGTTCGGCCGCGCATCATTGGCCGCGCTACCTGCTGCATTTGCTGAGTTCCAGAAGGTGCCGGCATGATCAAACCCGGAACGCTCAACTGGTTCGCGCACGATGCAACCAACCGGGGAATTACAGCGTGGATTCTTTCCGCTCTCTTCACTGGCTTTTACCTGATCCTCTACTTCACGGAGTGGCTCACAGGTCCTGCCAAATTCATCGGGCTGGACTCCAAATGGACGCTATACGGTTTGCTCTACACGATTGCGGTGACCGCTGGAGGGATCTTCGTCATCCGCAAGTATCGCCACAACCGCTATCAGGTCCTTCGTACGGCGGTGGTGATCTTCGTACAGGCCACCTTTGCTTTCTCCATCCCCCACTTGCTGAAGTTCCTGCACCAGCCGGAATACTATTTCAGCTATCTTTGGCCGCTCAAGATGGAGTATTTGACTCCGTCCTATATCTTCTCGCTGCCGCTGCCATTCATTCTCTACAGCTTTCTGGGTTCAGCTCTGATGGTTCCGGTGCTGGCGATCTTCTTTGGCAAGCGCTGGTATTGTTCCTGGGTTTGCGGATGTGGCGGGCTGGCGAACACCTTCGGTGAACCCTGGCGGCACTTGTCGAACAAGTCCAGTACAGCCTGGCGCATTGAGCGCGTTTCGATTTATACAGTGCTGGCGATTAGCCTCTTGCTGACCGCTTTTTTGTTCATCTCGTGGGGAGCAGGCAAGGCCAATCGGGAGCTTACGCAGATCGCTTCTCACTTTCAATCCTTTTACGGGCTGGTAGTTTCCTCCCTTTTGGCTGGCGTAGTTGGCGTCGGCCTCTACCCGCTCGGCGGCACTCGCATCTGGTGCCGCTTTTTTTGTCCCATGGCGGCCCTACTTGGTCTGGTGCAAAAGGTTGGCCGCTACCGGATCAAAGTCAAGAAGGACATGTGTATTTCTTGCGGCATGTGCTCCAAGTATTGCGAAATGGGCATTGATGTCCGGGCTTACGCACAAGCCAATCAGGACTTCACGAGAGCTTCCTGTGTTGGGTGTGGACTCTGCGCTGAGCTTTGCCCGCGTGGCGTGTTGCGACTAGAGAATGTAGTCAAGACCGCTCCACAATTGGTTCAGATTTCCGGAATGCGTCAATAAGTGGCCATGCTGGTACCACCTCAGAAGCGAAGCCAGATCTCGGAGCCGGTAGGGCAAGCGGGGAGTCGCGAGGAGTTGTCGGCACTTCTAGCCTCTTTGATGGAGCGATATCAGGCCGCTGATCCGGAAGCCGCGGATGCGTTGGTTCGACTGGTCAATCCCATCCTGGCTCGCTTCTATTACGCACTCACCCATAACTCGCGCCAGGTGGAGGACTTGCTTCAGGAGTGCTGGCTGCGGATTCACCGGGCCCGGCAGAGCTACCGTCCCCCCGAGCCGGTCCTGCCGTGGATACTGGCCATCGCACGCCACACGCGAGTCGATCAGTTTCGCCATTGGCAACGATCCTCCAGCAAAGAATCGACCCTGGATCACCTTGCGGATCCGCCCTCGTCCGATCCGCGGGCACAAATCGAGAACCGGCTGCAAGCCAATGCCATTCTTCAAGTGATGCAGAGTTTGCCTGAGGCGCAACGGGAGGTACTGATGATGCTCAAAATGGGCGGCATGAGTGTGGAAGAAGTGGCCCGCGCGACGGGATCCAGCTCAGCAGCGGTAAAGCAAAAAGCGTACCGGGCCTACCAGGCAGTTCGTCAGGCGCTAGGAATTGGCCAGAATCAAAATGAGGACGCTCCATGAAGTGCGCGGACATCGACCGATTCTTAAGCGAGGGCACGCCGCTCCACGACATGCAGATTCGTCCGGAGGTGCAGGCCCACTTAGCGCATTGCAGACGCTGCCGCAATCTCATTGCCTGGGCGCGAACCCCATTTCCGGAGCCCCCGCTTGGCAGTCCCGTGGAAGATCGTATTCGCACTCTGATTCGTGCGGACTTGCGGCCCGTCAAGCCCTTGCCCTCTCTGGCGAAGGCAATTGCGAGTGCTTTCCTGCTTGCCTTTACCTTGATCGCAATTCACGCCATGGCAATGGGGCTGTACGGGTGGCAGAAGCTTTCCTTCTTGCAAATGGTCAGCCTGGCCGCCTTGGCTGCGGTCATTCTGGTGGTCTCTGTCTCCTGCCTGATGACTTCGCTTCAACCAGGCAGCAACCAACGCATCCATCCCGCTTTGCCAGTGCTGCTCCTGCTGGCTGGCTTCCCCGCCTGGACAATCTGGTTTTTCCCTGCTGCGGACACGGGCCACTTTGTCCAGGAAGGCGTGCCTTGCCTTGCTGCGGGATTGATGATGGCGGCACTGACTGCTGGCATGACTCACCATCTCGCGCGAAGAGGTTATTCCACCAATTGGCCGCTGACGGGAACTTTGATTGGAGTTGTGGGCGGTCTGATTGCGGTGGTTGCTTTGCAGCTTTCTTGCCCCGATCAGGAACTGAGCCACATTCTGGTCTGGCATGGCCTCACCATTGTGATTTCCATACTGGGTGGCTACTGGGCCGGTCTTAAGACTCGACCGGCTTGAAAGGACATCTACCATGAAACTCTTGTGCCTGACGTTAGCGGCCTGCTTCGCTTTGGCGCAGCCTCCTGCATTCAACCTGAAACCCAAGACCGGGCCGGCGGTGGGAACGACATCTCCCGGCATCTCCTTGCGCAACCACAAGGGCCAACCGCAAACCTTTGCCAGCCTGCGCGGACGCAAGGGCCTGGTTTTGCTTTTTCTTCCTTCGGCGGACTGGTGCCCCTACTGCAAGGCGCAACTGGTTGAACTGGAAGAACAGAAGAAGCGCTTCGCGCAGCGAGGGCTGAATGTCGCTGCCCTTACAAATGAGAGTCCGGCACTGCTGGCCAACTTTGCCAAGCGGCGCGGGATTACCTTTCCCTTACTTTCCGATTCCGGTTCGCGCACCATTCGCGACTTCGACCTGATGAACGACGCTTACTCTCCCGGCCACCCATGGCACGGCATACCCCACCCGGGAACGATCGTTCTGGACGCAAAGGGGATTGTCCGCGCCAAATACTTCGAGGCAGACTATCGTGAACGCTACACGGCGGGGAACTTGCTGTCATCAAGCGGCGCATGGAGCATCGTGGAAACAGAACATCTCAAGCTTCGCTACGCGTCATCAAACCGGGTGGTGCGGGCGGGCAACCGCATCTCCTTGCGGATTGAGGCCGAACTCAAACCCGGGCTCCATGTCTATGCACCCGGGGTTGCGTCGAGCTATCAACCGGTGAGCTTCGAAGTGAGCGAGAAGTCCGGGCTCAAGGCACATGAGGCGCAGTTTCCTCGACCCAAAGTAATGAGCTTTCCGAGTATCGGTGAGAGGCTGCCCACCTACAGTGGCAAGTTCGCGGTGACCCGAGACGTAACGCTTGTCCAGGATGAGGAAGTTCAACCATTCCTGGTGGCGGAAGAGCTTCTGTCGAGGGGCACCTTCGCCTATCAAGCGTGCACACAAAATGCTTGCCTGGCTCCTGTCGAGGTGCCACTTCTGTGGAAGCTACGTTATGCACGGCCCGATCTCGAGCGGGTACCCGAGCCGATTCGGAAAGAAAGCTTCGGAATCCATAT
>CAZECF010000056.1:32814-33955 GCA_964510335.1 uncultured Bryobacter sp.
CTCTTTCAACAGCGCCGGAATTAGCTCCTTGCTTTACAAACCGATGAATGCATGATATCTTGAACGTCGTTCAACCATGCTGAAGAAGCGACGGGAAGATTACCGGGAGTCCTTGCGCGAGGAGATCCTCGACGCCGCCCGCCAGCTTTTTGTCCTCCACGGCTATGAGCAAACCTCCATCCGTGCGATTGCCGCCAAGGTAGGGGCTTCGCCTGGAATTCTTTACCACTACTTCGAAGACAAACAGGCGATTATGGCTCATTTGGTCAGTGAGACCTTCACGCGCCTCAGCAGCAGGCTCGAACGCATACGCAACGACAATGACCACGTCTCGGCGCGCATGCGACGTGGACTGCGGGCTTATATTGAATTTGGCCTGGAACACCCCCATCACTACGCTTTGTTGTTTATGAACCCGAGCAGTTGGCAAGGGAATGACCGGATCATTCACGCCTTTCAGACGCAGGGCGAACAAACCTTCAGTTGTCTCCGGCAAATGTCACAAGAATCTATCGAAGCGGGAATTCTTCGCCAGGAGATTGGTAATGCTGAAGAACTTGCGCAAACGCTCTGGGCGGCCATTCACGGCCTGGTTTCGATCCAACTGGGTTGCGGAGGCTTTCCTTTTTTGGAGCGCTCGCGCCTGGCAGACCGGCTACTCGACATTCTCATGAAGGGCATACTCAAGAGCTGATTTTTTTTGCACCTTTATTGAACGGTGTTCAATCTACATACGTATGTTCAAGACAGGAGACTCTGCATGAGATATATCGCCTGGCAAATGCTCACCGGCGACAAGGCCAAATACCTGGGCCTCATCTTTGCCATTGCCTTTTCCACCTTCCTCATGTCGCATCAGGTCTCGATCTTTTGCGGCTTGATGAATCGAACTGCCTCGCAGATTGATGATATTGCCGACGCGAGCATCTGGGTGATGGATGCAAAGACGCAGTATCTGGACGAGGTAAAGGCATTGACGGATCAGGACCTTTACCGCATCCGCGGGGTTCAGGGTGTCGAGTGGGCCGTTCCTCTTTTCAAGGGAACGTCACGGGCCAAGGGTCCAGACGGCCGCTTTCGTGGGGTGATTCTACTTGGCGTCGATGACTCTACCCTGGTTGGGCTGCCCCAGCGCATCGTA
>CAZECF010000057.1:0-32561 GCA_964510335.1 uncultured Bryobacter sp.
TGCCCGCGATGATCTTGGGGAATTGCGCGCCGTTGCCGTAGAACTTGGCAGCGATTTTCCAAAGGCTGTCGCCGGCGACGACGGTATAGGTGGTGACGGGTTGGGGCAGGGAGGTATCAACACTGATGTCGGCGGAGATTTCCTTTTGCCAGTCTGCGTTGACTGCCTTGATGGCATTCCAGACTTCGTTCTTGACGTCTTCGTTGGGTGCGGCACCCTTGATGATGAGCTTGTCATTCTCGACGTGGAGATTCGAGAGAACGACGCCCTGTTCCTTCACAAGTGTCAGTACACTCGCGTACTTGAGCTTATAGGCTTCCAATAGATCCATGGGATCCTCCTCAGACTTCATGGTCGCACTGATTGGTTACACTTGAGGCATTGGGATGAAGCAGTTAGCCAAGACACATGTGCTGGGGGAATTGCGGGACTCACTGTCGCAAGTTCTGTTGGGCAAGCAGGAAGCGGTGCGGCTGACGCTGGTGTGTCTGATTGCGCGGGGGCATTTGTTGATTGAGGATGTGCCGGGGGTAGGGAAGACGAGTCTGGCGGAATCGCTGGCGCGGCTGGTGGATGGGAGCTTCCGGAGGTTGCAGTGTACGTCCGATTTGCTGCCGGGCGACATATTGGGGGTGTCGATTTACCGGCCGCAGTTTCAGGATTTTGAGTTTCGGCCCGGGCCGGTCTTTGCGAATTTTTTGCTGGCGGATGAGATCAACCGGGCGACGCCGAAGACGCAATCGGCGCTGCTGGAGGCGATGAGCGAGGGGCAGGTGAGTGTGGATGGGCGGACGATGCCGCTGCCGGACCCGTTCATGGTGATTGCGACGCAGAATCCGACCGAGCAGCAGGGGACCTATCCGCTGCCGGAGAGCCAACTGGACCGCTTTCTGATGCGGATTGAAATTGGCTATCCGCAGGCGGAGCAGGAGCGGGCGATTGTGCGGGGGGAGAGCTTGCGGCCGCAGAAGTTGCGGAGTTTGCTGACGAGTGATGAGTTGAAGGTGATTCAGGAAGAAGTGGAGCAGGTGCATGTGGAGCCGGTGCTGGTGGACTATCTGCTGGGGCTGGTGGAAGCGACACGGCGGCATGAGAGTGTGACGTTGGGGGTGAGTCCGCGGGGTGGGCAGGCATTGTACCGGGCGGCGCAGGCGAGCGCGTTGCTGGACGGGCGGGGCTATCTGGTGCCGGATGACATCAAGAGGCTGGCGGGGCCGGTGTTTTCGCATCGGTTGCGGTTGACGGCGCAAGCGAGTTTTGGGTTGCGGCAGGGGGATGCGGCGCGGCGGATTGTGGAGCAGATTCTGGCGGGGCTGGAAGTACCGCTGTAACCCGGAAAGACAAGGGAGCGACAGACAAAGCATGGAACGCAAAAAAGCCACTGATTTTCCGCAGGAAGTATTGAACCTGTTTGATTTGTATGTTCACGGAGACATTGATCGCCGTGGATTTCTGGAAGGGGCGAAGAAATACGCTGTGGGTGGTGTGGGTGCGGCCACGATGCTGGAGCTGTTGCGGCCGAATTATGCGATGGGCCAGCAGGTGGCCAAGGATGATCCGCGGATTGTGCTGGAGCGGGTGACGGTGGATTCGCCACAGGGAAATGGGACGATATCGGGTTGGCTGGCGAAGCCGGCCAAGATGACAGGGAAGCTGCCGGTGGTGATGGTGGTGCATGAGAACCGGGGCGTGAATCCGCATATCGAGGATGTGAACCGGCGGGTGGCGACGGCGAACTTTATTGCTTTTGCTCCCGATGGGCTGTCGACGGTGGGCGGTTATCCGGGGGATGAGCAAGAGGGGGTGAAGTTGTTTGGGACGGTGGATAAGGGGAAGGTGATGCAGGACTTTGTGGCGGCGGCCAAGTGGCTGAAGGCCCATAAGGACAGTAACGGGAAGTTGGGTGCCGTTGGATTCTGTTATGGCGGCGGAGTGGTGAACAATCTGGCGGTGCTGCTGGGGAGCGATTTGAATGCGGGGGTGCCCTATTACGGCGGGCAGGCAAGGGTCGAGGATGTACCGAAGATTCAGGCACCATTGCAGTTGCACTATGCGAGCCTGGATGCGCGGGTGAATGCGGGTTGGCCGGCCTATGAAGAGGCGCTGAAGGCAAACAAAAAGCAGTACACGGCCTTCATGTATGAAGGTAAGAACCATGGCTTTCATAACGACACGACGCCGCGTTATGACGAGGAAGCGGCGAAGCTTTCGTGGTCGCGGACGCTCGAATTTTTCAACAAGCATTTGCGGGGCTGATGCTGACCCGGCGCGCAGTACTGGCTGCCTGGGCCCCGGTGCCAAAGCCGGGCTACCGGGGAGAAGTGCTGGCGGCGGCGTATGAAGGATTGCAGAGGCGGACGCGGATCTGGTTTCGCGTGGATGGGGAAATTTGGGAGGGTGAGTTTGATCATGACCGGTCGCGGGTGAAGCGGCCGGTCCTTTCTGTTTTGCCGGAACTGGAGCAGGCCGAGCCCAGGATTGTGCTGCGGCGGGAGGGGCGATGGATTGTTTCGGCGGACGACCGGCGTCAATTGACGCGGCTGATGGTGGTGCCGGAGGAGGCGAGGGTTGAGATTGTGTATCCGGTGCGGGCGCACCCGGATTTGCGGGTGTTGTGGAGCTGGAGCGGCCGGATTTACTTCACCAATAATGACTACAAGAATATTTATGGACTGCCGGAGCGGATGAGTGGGGAGTGGGAGAAAACAAGGCGAGTAAATCCTTAAAGGTAAGAATTAGTTAGACAAAAGCCAGAATTTATTGGTAGGCTTGGGCATTATGCTCGGGCAGAACTTGCGCTTCGCTCTGCGTTCGTTGTGGAAGAATCCCGGATTTGCGGCTGCGGCGATATTGGCGCTGGGTGTTGGGATTGGTTTGAATACGGCGATGTTTTCGGTGGTGGATGGGGTATTGCTGAAGCCGCTGGCATTCCGGGCGCCGGAGGAATTGTTCGCTTTGCGGGAACAAGTGAACAAAGGCGGCAATGTCTCGCTCTATTATCTTTCGGCAGGCAATTTTTACGATTACCGGAAGGAGGCAAAGTCAGCAGATTTAATGAGTTATGGGTTGAATCCTTACGCGCTGGTTACGAGTGATGCGGGGGCGGAGCGGTATGGCGGCGTGGTGGTGTCAGAGGGGTGGTTTGGCTTGTTTGGGGCGCGGATGATTCAGGGGAGAGATTTTTCGCCGGAAGATTTTGAGTGGGGCAAAGATGAAGCGGTGGTGCTGGCAGAGGGTTTGTGGCGGGAGCGTTTTGGTGCGGACCCGGGATTGATTGGCCGTGAGATCAATTTGAATGGGCGGATGCGGCGGGTGGTGGGAGTGGTGGAGGGGAGTTTTGATTTTCCGGCAAAGACGAAGATCTGGGGGCCGCTGGCGCTGAATCCGGAAGACAAAGCGATGCGGTATTTTCATCGTTTATTTACGCAGGGACGGTTGCGGCCGGGGTATACGATGGGGCAGGCGAAGTCGGAGTTTGCCGGGTTGTTGGCGAATCTGGAGCGGGAGTATCCCGAGTCGAACCGGGGCAAGGCGGTGTATCTGGTGCCGCTAGCGGAAGACCTGACATGGAAGATGCGTCCGGCGTTGTTGGCGTTGATCGGAGCGGTGGGGTTTGTACTGGCGATCGCGTGCGCGAATGTGGCGAATCTGATTCTGGCGCGCGGGGCGGTGAGGAAGAGTGAGTTGGCGGTGCGGGCGTCGCTGGGGGCGACACGGGGGGCGTTGGTCGGGCAGTTATTGACAGAGAGTATGGTGCTGTCGGTATTGGGAGGGATGCTGGGGCTGGGGCTGGCGGGGGTGGCGCTGACGACGTTTCCGCACTTTGCTCCGCAAAATCTGCCACGGATGGAGCAGGTGGGCCTGGACTGGAGGGTAGCTGGCTACAACCTGTTGGCAGTAGTGGTGACTGGGTTGGTGTTTGGGTTGTTGCCGGCGTTGCGATTGTCGCGGGTGGACCTGCATTCAACCTTGAAAGACAGGACGCGGGGGGGATCGGGAAGGACGCAATTCCGAAGCTTGCTGGTGGTGGTGCAGGTGGCGGCGGCGCTGGTGTTGATGACCGGGGCGGGGCTGTTGATTCGCAGCCTGACAGAGTTGTCGCGGGTGGATTTGGGGTTCGTGCCGGATGGGGTATTGACGATGCGGGTGACACCGCTGGCGGCGCAATACGATGACAAGCCGGAGTTGCAGGTGCAGTTGGGGCGGAACGTAGTGAGGAAGGTGAGCGAAGTGGCGGGGGTGAAGCATGTGGCGATCACGACAAACCTGCCGCTGACGGGGAGTCCCCGGTATTCGATTCAGATTGAGGGTGCGCCACTGGAGACGGCAGCGACTGCGCCGCAGATTGACTACTCTGCGGTGACGCCGGGATACTTTGAGGCGATGCGGATTCCGCTGGTGGCGGGAAGGGTTTTCCGGGAGACGGATGACCGGAATGCCCCGCTGGTGGTGTTGGTCAATGAAACATTTGTGCGGACGCACTTTGGGAATGGGCGGGCGTTGGGACGGCGCTTTCAATTGGGGCTGGGAGATCCTCCGGAGTGGCGGGAGATTGTGGGGGTGGTGAAGGATGTGAAGAACGTGGGGGTAGATAAAGGGGTGAGGGCGCAAGTGTATGCGCCGTATTATTATTCGGCGAGTTTGATTGCGACGCAGGCGGCGACGTTTAGCGTGGTGGTGCGGGCGGAACAAGGGGATGTGGCAACGCTCGCGGGTGCGGTGCGGCAGAAGATATTGGAGGCGGACGGAAGCCAGCCGGTATGGCAGATTCAAACGATGGAAACGACGGTGAACGAATCGCTGGCGCGGGAGCGGTTTACGTTGTTTTTGATGCTGGTGTTTGCCGGGACGGCATTTGTACTGGCGATTATCGGGTTGAGCGGCGTGATGAGCTATACGGTGGCCCAGCGGACGCGGGAAATCGGCATCCGGCTGGCGATTGGCGCGGGGCCGGGTGAGGTGGCGATGATGATTTTGCGCCACGCGATGTTGCTGGTGGGAGCGGGGGTAGTGGGGGGATTGGTGGGGTCGTTGATTGTGACGCGGTCGCTCGAGAATTTGTTGTATGAAACGAGCCCGCAAGACCCGCTGACGCTGGGTGTGGTCGTGCTGGTCTTTCTGGTGACGGCGGTGGTATCAGGGTTGGTACCGGCGATGCGGGCAGCGCGGATTGATCCGGCGGTGACGTTGCGGGCGGACTAGCGGTTTTTGAGGAAAGTGGCGGTGGAGTGAAAGAAGTCGCGCAGGGTGGCGGCGGCGGGGGCGGGGATAGCGGCTTCTTCGAGGGCGTTGTCCATCATCTGGACCCAGCGGTTGCGGGCGGCGTCGTCAATGGGGAAGGGGGCGTGGCGCATGCGGAGACGGGGGTGGCCGCGGGTTTCGAGGTAATCCATGGGGCCACCGAAGCGAAATTTGAGGAAGTCGCGGAGGCGCTGTTCGGCACCGGCGAGGTCGTGTTTGGGGTACATGGGGCCGAGGATGTCGTCGGTAGCGACCTGGCGGTAGAAGGCGGCGACGAGGCGGGTAAAACCGTCTTCGCCAATCTGGGCATAAATTTCGTCTTCGGCAACGGGCTGACTGCTCACAAGACCATGCTAAGGCATATACTCGCGCTATGCGGCGCAGACATTTTTTATCGTTGCCCATGGCGGGGGGCGTGCTGACCTATAGCCTTGATGGGGCTCCGCAAGTGCGGCGGGCGCGAGGGAAGACGAAGGTGCCGTTGCGGTTTTTCACCGAGGCGGAAGCACGGATTGTAAGCGCGGCGGTGGCGCGGATTTTTCCGAGTGATGCCAGCGGGCCGGGTGCGGAAGAAGCGGGGGTGACGCTTTATATCGACCGGCAATTGGCGGGGCCGTATGGGCGGGACCGGTACCGTTATACGAAGGGTCCGTTTGTGGAAGGGACGCCGGAGCAGGGGTATCAGGGGGCGGCGACGCCACGGATGCTTTACCGGGAGGGGTTGAAGAGTTTGGTGGACTTGCCCGGGTTGAGCGTGGAGAAGCAGGATGAACGGCTGGCGGGAATCGAGAAGACTTACTTGTTCCGGCTGCTGCGGCAGCACACGCTTGAGGGGATGTTTTGCGACCCGATGCATGGGGGGAACCGGGATTTGATCGGGTGGCAATTGATTGGGTTTCCGGGGCCGTACATGAGTTGGGCACAGGACATTGAGAAGCACAAGGGCGAGGCGTTCCGGCCGCGGCCGCAATCGTTGAGCCAGATTTTGAACCGGAAGGTGACGCCGTGGGAGGAACTGGAAGCGTGACGAAATTGCCAGCGGTGGATGTGTTGATTCTTGGGGGTGGCTGGTCTGGCTTGTTGATGGCGAAAGAGCTGTCGCTAAAGGCGGGCCGGAAGATTGTGGTGCTGGAACGCGGGAAGGCGCGGGAGCCCAAGGAGTATATCGAGGGGATGGATGAGCTGGATTATGCGCTGCGGTTCCGGATGATGCAGGATGTGGCGAAGGAGACAGTCACTTTCCGGAATCATCGCGGGCAGCAGGCGTTGCCGATCCGGCAGTTTGGCGGGTTTCTGCCGGGCGACGGTGTGGGTGGGGCGGGGGAGCACTGGAACGGGATGACGCCGCGATTTTTGCCGGATACTTTCCGGATGCGGTCAGCGACGGTGGAGCGGTATGGGGCGAAGCGGTTGCCAGAAGGATCGGAGATACAGGATTGGGGCGTGAGTTATGAGGAGTTGGATCCGTATTATGTGAAGGCGGAGCAGTTGCTGGGAGTATCGGGGCAGAGCGGGAATCCGATGGAGGGTCCGCGGACGGCAGCTTATCCGACGCCACCGATCAAGCAGACGTACTTTGGCGATATCTTCATGCAGGTGACGAAGGAGATGGGTTATCACCCGCATCCTTCGCCGAGTGCGAATTTGAGCCAGGCTTATCGGAATCCGGATGGGGTGATCCGGCCGGCGTGCCAGTATTGCGGGTATTGCGAGCGCTTTGGGTGCATGGTGGGGGCCAAGGCACAGCCGACGAATACGTTGTTGCCCGTGTTGCGGCGGCGGCCCGATGTGGAGTTGCGGGCCGGGGCGCAGGTGAGGCGGATTGAGACGCGGGAGGGACGGGCGACGGGGGCGAGTTATGTGTCTGAGGGGAAGGAATATTTTCAGCCGGCGGACTTAGTAATTCTTGCTAGTTGGACGCTGAATAACACGCGGCTGTTGTTGTTGTCGAAGATCGGGAATGAGAATACGGGACGGAACCTGACACATCAGGTGATGGGAGCGGGGGCGAGGCTCTTCTTTGAGAAGCCGTTGAACCGGTTCATGGGAACGGGGACGGCGAACGTGACGGTGCGGGATTTTGATGGAGATAATTTTGACCACAGCGAGCTGGACTTTATCCGTGGGGGCTATATTTCGAGTCCGTCCTATGGGGCGAGGCCGATCGCGAATTTTGGCGTAGTGCCGGCGGGGGTAAAGCGCAATTGGGGAAGCGAATGGAAGAAGGCGGCGATGGAAGCCTATGACCGGACGGCGCAGATGGGGTATGTGGGGGAGCACTTGCCGTATCAGACGAACCGAATGGATCTGGACCCGACTTATGTGGATCATCTGGGCGACCCATTGTTGCGACTGACGATGGACTGGCAGGACAACGAGCGGAAGCTCTATGACTTTCTCAGCCGCAAGATTGAGGGAATTGCGAAGCGAATGCCGGTGAAGAGTTATATGATGTCGTCCGGGTTGAGTAAATATGACGTGATGACTTACAAGAGCACGCACATACAAGGGGGGACGATCCAGGGGAGTGATCCGGCGTGGTCGGTGGTGAATGAGAGGTGCCGGCACTGGCAGGTAGAGAATTTGTATGTGCTGGGGGCGAGTACGTTTCCGCAGAATCCTTCCGGGAATCCGACGCTGACGGTGCTGGCGCAAACATTGCTGGTGGCAGAAGGACTAAGATAGCGCCTATGAGAATGATTTGTTTCTTTGTGGCGCTGACCGTGTGGGGACAGGCGCCGATGGTGGAGGCGGACGGGAGCATTGTGTTCCGGTTGCGTGCGCCGAATGCGCAAAAGGTGGAAGTGTCGCTCGATAGCGGGAAGAAGTTTGAGCTGGCCAAGGATGAGAAGGGGACGTGGCTGGTGAAAACGCCGCCGCAAGGTCCGGATCTGTACGGGTACAACTTTCTGGTGGACGGGGTGGGGATGATGGATCCGGCAAATGGGGACATCAAAACGAATGCGCTGAATCCGAATAGCATGGTGCTGGTGCCGGGGGAGAAGCCGCTGCCGTGGGAGGCTGCGCCGATTCCGCATGGAACGGTGCACCGGCACTTCTTTTATTCCGCGGTGGTGGGAGAGGAGCGGGATTTTTATGTGTACACGCCGCCGGGCTATGACGCGCGGCGGACCTATCCCTTGCTGGTTTTGTTGCACGGGTATAGCGACATGGCGGATGGCTGGACCACGGTGGGCAAGGCGAATTTTATTTTCGACCGGTTGATTGCCGATGGGAAGAAGCCCTTTGTAGCGGTGATGCCGCTCGGTTATGGGATGACGATGAAGGAGTTGAAGGCGGGCGCGGTGAGAGTGGGGGATAACTTCAGAAAGAACACCATTGGCTTTGAGAAGAGCTTGCTTGATGAAGTGCTGCCGATGGCGGAGAAGCAGTACAAGGTGAGCGCGAAGCCGGGCGAGCGGGCGATATCGGGCTTGTCGATGGGCGGAGGAGAGACGCTTTATACGGGATTGCGGCATCTGGATCGCTTTGCCTGGATTGGGGCGATGAGCAGTGCGCCGCAGGTGATGGGCAATGTGGAAGAGACGCTGGCGGGGTTGAGCGAGAAAGACAATGGGCGGATCAAGCTGCTGTGGATTGCTTGTGGGAAGAGCGATTTTCTGATTGAGCCGAACCGCAAATTTTCGGCGTGGTTGAAGACAAAGAACGTAAAGCATGAGTTTGTGGAGACGGAGGGGGCGCATACCTGGCTGGTGTGGCGGCGGTATTTGAGTGATTTTCTGACGGCAGTGGAGTGGTAGGGCGGATTGCAAAGCGATCCATTCGGGAGTATATTCAAGCGCGAGAGAAATCATGACTCCAGACGAGGCCGTGGCCTATCACCGGACCTTCCTGCTCTTTGATCCTTCCACGCATTTATGCAAGGTGGGTTGTCATGGGACCAAGGGGAGTGGCCAGCCGGTGCTGGTGGACGCGCCCACTTTTGGGTCTGACACGAAGACTCCGTTTCAGACGGCCGATTTGCGGAGCGTGGATCCGGGGACAGACCTGAGGCGGCGGGGGCTGGAGTCGCCCAATACCTTTCAGCAGTTTGCGGCGATGCAGTGGAAGGGGCAATCGGTGAAGCAGATCACCATTGTTCCGAAGATGGCGCAGGACTTTCGGGCCCATGCAACGGCGTGGGAACTGGCCTGGAGTTCCCTGGCGGGCAAAGGGCCGCGCAAGTTCATGCCGATTGTGGATGGGAACTACACGGTGCTGGGCCATCTGGGCCGGGTGGGGGAAGGCTCACTGATTGTTCCGGAAGACACGCCGGGGGCACTGGAGAGTTTGGCAGAGATCCTGCAAAGCCATCCGGAGGTCCCGGTGCTGGTGCTTGAATCTCCAGCGGCGACGGTGCCGGAGGGCTGGAGAATGATTCGCAATGGGAGGTATTGGTATTGGCATACGGTGGTGGTGGGGATTGACGGGGAGGTTGTCGAGCGCACGCTGAGCGAAGGCACGAGTCATGGGACAGCGGTTGCGACCGACGGGCCGCTGGACTATCTTTCGCTGGCTGCCATCGCGGGAAAGATGGTGGGAAAGATCGGCATTGGAGTATTGCACGGACTGGGGCGGAGCCTGAGCCGGGTGGGTGGGCGGCTGGTGGCCAAGTCCATGGCAAAGAAGGCAGCGAAGAAGGCCCTTGCGGCGCTGCCGTTTGTTCGAGGACATCAGGCGGCGATGGGGATTCCCGCGAAGCATTTTGACGCAATCGCGGCGGCGGCCAAGGAGACGGATATGATTTTGATCTTCCGCTCCAATAAGTTGGTGGCGGTTCGATTGATAGAAAAAGGGGCGCCAGGTAAGCCCTTCTTTTTTAAGTTCAAGAGCGATCCGGAAACGGGAGTTCTGACCGCAACCGTAAAGACGGACATTGATCTGGTGTACCAGCATGGCTATTTCACGGTGGTGAATGCCACGACGGCGCAGCGGGTGGTGCTGAAGAATGGAAAAGAAGTGGTGGAAACGATTCCGCTAAAGAATCCTTTCTGGACGGTGAAGCCGGGGCAGGTGATTCACCCCACGCAACATAAGCCGGTGGTGGGGGACTACGACATGCTGGGGGCGGCGCCGATGAAGTCGAAGGGATCGAATGTGGCGCTGGTGCCGGATGATCCGAAAGGCAATTGGACAGGGCCCTATGTCGAGAAAGCGGCGAAAGCGGTAAACAGGCGGCTGGATCAACCGCGGGTGCTGCATGGCGCGCAGGACCAGAGCAAGATGGGTCTCAGTGACGATGCGGCCTATGCAGTGTACCCGGACGGGCGAGTGGTCATGATGAGTGGCCGGGCGGATCAGGAGAAGTTCTACGAGATGATTGGCAGGAAGACCGGGGCGGAGAGCTATCCGCGACCACAGGGGGCGGCCGGGGAGTTCAAGGGACCGCGGCTGGTTGAGTAGGGGCCAACACAGCCGGAAAGCGAAATCGCATCCTGGAGATTTTACGGGGTCCACTTGGAGATCGTTGCGAGGAGCTGGTCGGCGCGGTAAGGTTTGGCGAGGTAGTCGTCCATGCCTGCGGAGAGGCAGTGGTCACGGTCGTTAGCCAGGGCGCTGGCGGTGAGGCCGATAATGGGGACGCGGCGGCGGGATTGAGCGCGGATGCGGCGCGTGGCCTCAAAGCCATCGAGCTCGGGCATCTGACAATCCATCAGGATGAGGTCGTAGTGGGAGGCGGCGGCTTTTTCGAGAGCGATGAGGCCGTTGGCGGCAATTTCGGAGTGGTGGCCGGCCATGTTGAGGACAATGGTGGCAAGGCGCTGATTGACGGCGTTGTCCTCGGCAATGAGGACCCGGAGAGTGCGAGTGGGCGCGGGCGAGGGCAAGACGGAGTGAGGGGCAACGAGGACATCCACGATGGGGAGTGCAATTTCAAACCAGAATCGCGATCCCTGGCCGGGGGTGCTGGTGGCGCCAATGCGGCCCCCCATGAGTTCCACCAGCGACCTGGAGATCGCAAGACCGAGGCCGGTGCCGCCAAAGCGTCGGGTGGTGGAGGCATCGGCCTGGGAGAAGCGTTCAAAGAGCCGTTCCATTTGGCGCGGGGTAATACCGATACCCGTGTCCTGGACGGAAAATCGAAGGGCACAGAGGTGCTCGGGCGAGGCGAGAAGTTCCACCTCAAAGCGGACAGAACCCGCGGGGGTGAACTTGATTGCGTTGGCCCCGAGGTTCAGCAGGATCTGCCGAATGCGAGTGGGATCGCCGGCAAGATGGGGCAGGGGTTGTTCGGGCAGATGAAGGGTGAAGTCCAATTGGCTGGTGCGGGCCTGGGGCATCAGGATGTCCATGGTGGACTGAAGCAGGTCCTGGACATTCAGGGGGATGATTTCGAGCTCGAATTTGCCGGACTCGATGCGGGACCAGTCCAGAATATCGTTCACAACGCTGAGCAGGGCCTCGGCGGAATGGTGGATGGTGTCGGTATATTCCTGCTGGGCGGGAGTGAGGGGAGAGCGGAGCAGGAGGCTGGTCATGCCGACGATACCGTTAAGGGGAGTGCGGAGTTCATGGCTCATCGTTGCCAGGAAGTTGGATTTGGTGCGAGCGGCTGACTCGGCAGCGTCGCGGGCTGCGGTGAGGGTGGCTTCGATGCGCTTGCGGTCGGTGATGTCGAGCACGGTACCGAAAAGACGCTCCGGGGCTTTGGTGTGAGTGTTGCGCAGGAGACCTCCCGTGGCGGTGACGAAGCGCTGCTCGTTGTTGTCAGAGCGAATCAGACGAAGATCGAGCCGGTAAGGAGTGCCGTTAGAGATGGCTTGTTCAACGGCCTGGAGCAAACCGGGCAGGTCGTCGGGGTGCCAGAGGGATTGAAAATCAGCGAAGCTGGGCTCCCCGGTGGAGAGGGGAATTCCGTGGATGCGAAAAATCTCAGGAGACCAGGAAATGCTTTGGGTCGAGATATCAAATTCCCAGATTCCCAATTCGGCCTGCTCCCGAGCGGCGTTCAGGAGAGATTGAGAGCGGAAGAGTTCGCGCTCCGCCATTTTCTGCGGAGTAACGTCGATGAAGCGGCCGTTCCAAATCGTTGAGCCGTCGGGCTGGCGGATGGGAAGAGAGTGGGCTGAAATCCAGCAATAGCCGTCTTCACGGCGTAGGGAAAAAGTGAATTCGAAAGGTGTAAGGTTGCGGGCCGACTCATGGGTGAGCCGCCTGAGCTCATCAACTTCTTGCAGGGTCATCAAGCCACACTTGGCGAGACCATTGCGGAGGAGGGTCTCCGCCGGGACACCCATCAGGGCTTCGCACTGGGGGCTGAGATAGGTGAAGCGGGATTCGCCGGAGGGTAAGAGCAAAAACTGGTAAAGGACGCACGGAGCGGCATTGAGAATTTGGGCTAGATCGATGGGCAGGGACAGCTCTTCCATTCGCTACATTATCGGCCAAAGAAAGATCCAGTTGAAAAAAATGTAAATCTATTTTTTTTGAAATGACGTTGAAAAATCGCCTAGTATTTTTGAGCGGACCGGGACGGAATCTCGTGCCTGAGATCAGGCGTCACGAACCGTGAATGATGCAGCGTTGATTCGGGCCGCGCGTTGTTATCGCCCTGGAAAAGAGACAATGTCAACGCCTCAAGATTGAAACCGTTATACTCTTCGGACATGAAACAGAAAGCTATCCTGTTGACGTTGTTGAGTGTGGTGGCGGGGTTGGCGGCGCCGCCGAGCCTGGAGGAATTGAAAAAGGAAGCGATTGCCGGCGTCCAGGCGCGGTCGAAGATGGTGCAAGAAATCGTCGATATGGTCTTCAGCTTTGGCGAACTGGGCTTTCAGGAAGTGGAGACCTCGAAATACCTGACGGGGATTCTGGAGAAGAATGGCTTCCAGGTAGAACGCGGAGTGGTGGGGATGCCCACGGCCTGGGTGGCGACCTGGGGGCAGGGCAAGCCGGTAATTGGCTTCATTACTGATCTCGACGGGATTCCGCGGGCCTCGCAGAAGCCGGGCGTTGCCTACCATGAGCCGCTGATTGAGGGTGCGCCTGGCCATGGGGAAGGGCACAACTCAGGCAATGCCGTGAACCTGGTGGCGGCGATTGTGCTCAAGGAACTCATGGAGAAGTACAAGATTCCGGGGCAATTGAAGATTCTGCCGGGAGTGGCCGAGGAGCTTGTCGCCACCAAGGCCTATTATGTACGGGCCGGATTGATGAAGGACATAGACATTATGCTTGGCTGCCATGTGGGCCGGGAGCTTTCCACCGCCTATGGACACCCGGCCGTGAATAGCGGGCTGGTGAGCGTGCAGTTTACATTCAAAGGTGAAGCTGCCCATGCGGCTGGTGCGCCCTGGAAGGGGCGGAGTGCGCTCGATGGCGTTGAGCTGATGAATGTTATGTGGAATTACAAACGGGAACACTTGCGGCCCGAGCAGCGCTCGCATTACGTGATTATCAATGGCGGGGATCAGCCGAATGTCGTGCCTTCCGAGGCGACGGTCTGGTATTTCTTCCGGGAGCAGGATTTTCCGCGGATCAAGGAGTTGCATGAGTTTGGTTCGACGATGGCCAAGGCGGCGGCGCTGGCATCGGGAACCACTTATACGCAAAGGGTGGTCGGTTCGGCGTGGCCCAATCACTTCAACAAGACCGTAGCTGAGACGCAGCAGAAAAACATTGAGATGGTGGGGATGCCGACATGGACCGAGGCGGATCAGACGCTGGCGCGGGAGTTGCAGCGGGAGTTGGGCGTGGCCAAGGTGGACCCGCTGCCGGTGACCGTAAAGGAATTGGCGGCGCCGGGGACCTGGCGGGGCGGGGGGAGCGACGATGTGGGTGATATCTCGTGGGTGGTGCCGATGACCTACCTGCGCTATCCAGCGAATATTCCGAATCTACCGGGGCACCATTGGGCCGATGCCGTGTCCATGGCGACGCCGATTGCGCATAAGGGATCACTCGTTGGGGCGAAGGTACAGGCGGCGACGGCGCTGGATTTTCTGATGAAGCCGGAGCTGGTGCAGCAGGCCTGGGCTTACTTCCGCGATGTGCAGACCAAGGATCAGAAATATCAGCCGCTCATTGGGGAGGAGGACCGGCCGGCGCTGGAAATGAACGTCGAACGGATGGCTCGTTACCGGGAGGAGATGAAGAAGTTCTACTACGATCCGTCGAAGTATGGGACTTATCTGGAACAGTTGGGGATTGAATACCCGACGATTTTGAAGAAGGCAGCGGGGGAGACGAAGCCTTCAGCACCGGCGCAATTGCCGTAACGTTTACCTGGCAGCGACGACCGAGATCGCAACACGGCCTTTGGTGATCGAGAAGGGCTGGGCGGTGGAACGAGTTGGCGGGCGCAGCAAAAAGAAGCTGGCGTAGGTAGCGTTCATTTGCTGGAAATCGGCCATGTCGGCGAGGTAGACGTTGGTGGCGACGACTTTATTGAGCGAGGAGCCCAGGGCTCTGAGCTGGCCATCGAGGGCACCCAGGACCGCGGCGGTTTGCTGCTGGATGTCGGTGCCGCCGGCGGCGACTTCGACGCCGCACTGGATAAAGGTGTTGCGGGCGACACAGCCGGAGGGGCGGTCGAGGGAGGGGGCTTCAATGCCGTCGGTCTGGCGAGCCTTGTGGGCGAAGGCAGTGATCTCAATGGGCGTTTCGACGGGAAGCCTGGGAACGAAGAGGGTGGTGCGGAGGGGGATCTTGCCGGAGAAGGTGTCTTTGAGCACCTGCTCGATGATGGGTTCCTGGGCTTTGTCGGTGAGGTAAATCTGGAGGGAAAAGATGTTGGCGAGATCCTGGCCGGCGAGGCGGAGGATATTGCGGATGTTGTTCAGACACTGGATGGTCTGGCTGCGCGGATCGGTGGGGCGCTTGCCGGAGCCATCGCCACCGCCCTGGCCGGAGACAAAGGCAAAATCTCCGTAAGCGAGACCGGGGGAGTAGGGGCCGACGGGGCGGGGACCCGAGGTGGGAATCAGCGGCCGGATTTCCTGAGCAGAAAGAGAAATAGAGAGGATGGCCAGCAGTGCAATGCGCATCCTCCCTACTTTACTTGAAGCGTTGGATTAGTTGGGGTTTTCTTTCTCAGAAGGACGGCGCTTCAAGGTTGGGCGTTCGTCTTCGTCGGTTTTGACGGGCTTGCCGTCATCATCTTCGCCAACAGTGGTGCCGTCACCCGGCTTGCGGCGGAGACGCGGACGGTTGGGATCTTGCGGGTCAAGCTTGCGGCGGTTATGCATCGCCTGGAGGCGAAGCTTGATGTCCTGAAACTCGCTGGTTGTCACGACATATTCGGGACGTTCCTTGAGGAGTTCCTGGATGTTCTTCTGGGCTGCCGTGACGCGGTCGTCAGTGGGCGGGTGGGAGGAGAAGACCTTGGCGAGAGTGCCGGGTTTGCGCTTCTCTTTGGCCTGGAGCTTTTCAAAGAAGTCGATGAAAGCGCCCGGGTCATAACCAGCTTTGTACATGTACTGGAGGCCAAGCAGATCGGCTTCACGCTCAAAGCCGCGGCTGAACATCAGGAAGCCAACAGGGATGGCGACCGAGGCTGCCTGGCGGATGCCGAAGCCGGCCCAGCCACCCATGAAGATGAGCGGGATGGTGGCAAGGTTGGCGATCTGACCGCGAGTGGCACCGCGCGTACCATGGCGGGCCGCGATGTGGGCGATTTCGTGACCCATGACTCCGGCGAGTTCGGCTTCTGTATCCGCTGCGAGGATGAGCCCGGAGTTGATAAAGAAGAAGCCGCCGGGAAGAGCGAAGGCGTTGATTTCTTCCGAGTCGATCACCTTGATGGTGAAGGGGACTTTCGCGTCGGAGTTGCGGACGAGGTTCTGGCCCATGCGGTTGACGAATTCGGCGATAACCGGATCGTCGACCACCTTGGCAGTGCGCTCAATGTCCTGCGCGAGACCTTTGCCCAAGGCGATTTCTTTCTCAATGGAATACCAGTTGACGCCTTTGCCGACATCGCGTTCGCCGATGTCGTCGGGGTTTTTCTTGGAAGGCTTTTTCTTCTTTTCTTCCTTGGCGGGTTTGGCTTCCTTGGGGTCTTGCGTCGGCACTTCGTCCTGCGCGAAGGCAAGACCGAAGCTGAGCAAAAGAATGGAGAGATATTTCATGGGCGTAGTTGCCTCCGCAGTTCCTGTCTACAGCTTATAACGTATTGTGAATAGAATGAGTTTCGATTTGGGGCCAGATCGTCGAGATTTTCCCGTCTGTGACAACCTGCTGTATCTGAATCATGCCGCAGTGTCACCGCTGCCGCGGCCGGCGGCGGAGGCGATCCGGGGCTACGCCGAGGATGCGATGAACTGGGGGAGCTTTCACTATCCGGAGTGGATGAAGGCCTGCGAGGGAGTGCGGGCAGAGACGTCGCGGATGATCGGCTGCGCGACCGGGGAAGTGGCGATGGTGAAGAACACCAGCGAAGGGATCGCGACGGTGCAGATGGGCCTCAACTGGAAGCGCGGGGATGTGGTGGTGGCGTTTCGTGAGGAATTTCCGGCTAACTATTACTGCTGGAAGCTGTTAGAGGAAAGACAAGGCTGCGTGGTGCGGTGGTTGAGTATTTATGATCCGCTCGAAAAAGTAGAAGAAGCGTGTCGGGGGGCAAGGCTGCTGGCAATCAGTTGGGTGAATTATTTGAGTGGTTTCCGGGTGGATCTTCAGGCTATTGGCGAGATTTGCCGGAGGCAGGGCGTATTTTACTTTGTGGATGCGATTCAAGGCTTGGGGGCCTTTCCGCTCGATGTGAAGGCGTGCGGGATTCATGCCCTGGCGGCAGATGGGCACAAATGGCTGTTGGGACCGGAAGGATGGGGTGTATTGTATGTCGATCAAGCCGTTCAGGATCAGATATTTCCAGTTGAATTTGGATGGACTACTGTAAAAAATTGGGCAGACTATGCGAGCCGGGATATGACGCTGCGGAGCGATGCCGGGCGGTATGAGCCGGGGACCTTGAACGTAGTGGGGAGTTTTGGCTTGCGGGCTTCGATGGAGTTGTTGAATGAGTTTGGGATTGAGCGTGTTGCCGGGCGGGTGATGCGGTTGGCGGGGCGGCTGGAGCTGGGGCTAAGGGAATTGGGGTGCGAGTTGATGGTGGAACGGGATGAGCGGAATGGTTCGGGGATCTTGAGTTTTCGGAAAGAAGGGGTGGATTCCAGCCTGCTGCAGGCGAAATTGAAGGAGCGGAAGGTGCTGTCGGCGCCGCGGCAAGGTTATGTGAGGTTCTCGCCACATTTTTATCTGGAAGTGGCGGAGATGGATGACGTAATCGAGCGGGTTCGTGATAGTTTGAATTCGATATGAAACTTGGCTGCGTCACTTACAACCTCCTGAAGGACTGGGATGTCGATACGATTATCAAGAATCTGGAGGCGGCTGGCTTTGAGGCCGTGGAGCTGCGGACGACGCACAAGCATGGAGTGGAGCCGTCGCTATCGAAGGCGGAGCGGAGCGCAGTGGCCGCGAAGTTTTCAAACTCAAGAATTCGTTTGGTGAGTTATGGTTCCGTGGCAGAATTTCATTCTCCGGATGATGCAGTACGCCGGAAGCATGTGGCGGACGCGAAGCAGTTTATTGAGCTGGCGCATGATACCGGGGCTTGGGGCGTGAAGGTTCGTCCGAACGGGATGCCGGAGGGAGTTCCGGAGGGCACAACGATCGGAAGGATCGCGGAGAGTTTGCGGGAGTTGGGGGATTATGGGGCGCGGTATGGTGTGGAGATCTGGGTGGAAGTGCATGGGAAGATCACGCAGAATCCACCGGTGAGCGCGGCGATCATGAGGGCGACCAAGCATCCGCAAGTTGGTTTGTGCTGGAACTCGAACCCGACCGATATTGTGAACGGGAGCATCCGGCAGAGTTTTGACTTGTTGAAGCCGTGGATCAAGAGTGTGCACATCAATGAGCTGACCGGGCCCTATCCGTACCGGGAGTTGTTCCGCTTGTTGCGGGACATGAAGTATGAGCGCTATACGCTTTGCGAGGCAACGGAAAGCAAAGAGCCGGAACGCTTCCTGCGCTGGTATTCGGCGCTGTGGCGGGAATTGCAGCGGACGTAATTGCGATGTGGCTTTTGGGGTGGGTACTGGCAGCGGCGGCGGTGGCGGGTGCGCAACCGGTGGATGTGTTCCTGCTGATTGGGCAATCGAATATGGCAGGCCGTGGGGTGGTGCGCGAGGAGGACCGGCGACCGATTGAGGGTATTTTTGCGTTTACCAAGGAGAGGCTTTGGGCGCCGGCGGTGGATCCGATTCATTTTGACCGTCCGGACCGGACGGGGGTGGGATTGGGGAGAAGTTTTGCCCGGACGCTGATTGAGATGAAGGCGGCGAGGCAGGTGGGATTGGTTCCGGCGGCGTTTGGCGGGTCGTCGTTGGAGGAGTGGAAGCCGGGTAGTGAGCATTACCGGAATGCGGTGGAGCGCACGAAGGCGGCGCTGGCGGCAGCACCAGGGGCGCGACTGCGGGGAATCTTGTGGCATCAAGGGGAAGCGGATGCAAATGACGAGGAGCGGGCAGTGACTTACCGCTTCCGGTTTGGGCGGATGATTGAAGCGTTGCGGAAGGATCTTGGCGTGGCGGAGGTGCCGGTGGTAGTGGGGCAGTTGGGGGAGTTTGTGGAGCCGGCGAAGTTTTCCCAATTGATGCGAGTGAACCAGGAACTGGCTGCGCTGCCGCTTACAGTGAAGCGGTGCGCTTTTGTTTCGAGCCAGGGGCTCGGGGACAAGGGGGATCTGCTGCATTTTGATACGCCGGGGCTGGTGGAATTCGGGCGGCGCTATGCGCTGGCCTGGATGGCCTTTTGAGGGAGACATGAAAGTTAAGCCTGAGCAATTTGCGCGAATCGGGTTGGATGTACTGCGGCGTCCGGGGGCGGATGTGGGGGATTTGACAAGTCCGGTGGCGGTGACGGAGATGCTGCGGGAAGTCTATCCGGAACTGGAGGGTGTTGATGAGGCACCGCCGGAGCATGAGATCCGGGATCTTTATCTGAGTGAGGGCGTGATAGAAGGAGAGTTAAGATTTGAGATCAAGCAGGGCATCGAGAACACTGCCGGGAATTCGATGGCGCTGCTGATTTATCTGACTGGACTGGCGGTGGGGTTGAATGATCAGGAGGCGATGCGGAAGGCATATGCGCTGAGCAAGGCAGCCGAGTTCATGGAGGATGGCAAGAAGTTCGAGTCCACGGTGCAATCGACGGGGAAGAAGATTCCCGAAGGGTATGAGGCGTGTGAGATCCGGGCGCGGTTGGAACGGGGTTATTACGGGCAAGTATGACGGGCTATCATGGCCGGATCCTGCGGGTGGATCTGGGAACGGTCGCGCAAAGCGTCGAAGAGCCGGAGAGTGATTTTTATCGTCTGTATCCGGGCCCGGGGCTTTTTGGCACGGTGTTGTTGCTGAGAGAAACGAAGGCGGGCCTGGATGCGCTGGATGCGGCGAGTCCGCTGATTTTCGGTTGTGGCGTGGCGGGTGGGAATCTGGGAACGGGGCTGGCGAGATTTGGGGTGGTGGGGAAGTCGCCGCTGTCGGGCGGCATCTTCGAAAGCCGGGGGGAGGGGCCTTTTGCGCGGGCGTTGAAGGGTACGGGATACGATGCGCTGGTGCTGACGGGAAGGGCGAGTGCGCCGAGCTATTTGCTGATTGATGGGGGCCGGTGCAGTCTGGTGGCGGCGGGGGATTTGTGGGGAATGAATACGAATCGCGCCAGCGCAGCGCTGGAGGCGCGGCATGGGACAGGGGCGCAAGTAGCGGTGATCGGGCCGGCGGGGGAGCGGATGGTTCGATTTGCGGGAATTGTGAGCGGAGGTGGGGCGCATCAGACGCAACGAGGTGGGATGGGTGCGGTGATGGGTTCGAAGAACCTGAAGGCGGTAGTGGTGGTGAATCCGATTTATCCGGCGATGGCTGTGCCGGAGCGGGTGGCTGAACTGGACCGTCTTTTTGTGGCGGAAGGGATTCCCAGGAATCCACTGAACTCATGGCAGAAGCTGGACCCGGGTTCGTCGTACTGGCTGGACAACGTCGTGGACCCTGGATACGTAGCTTCGCGCAATGGCCAGCGGCATGACTATGAAGCGCCGGATGCGTTTGCCAAGGGGACTTATGCAAGCTTTCAGCGGGGGACGAGCAGTTGTCCCGGTTGCGCGAATGATTGCATCAAAACCTTTGGGACGGGGCGGTTGGCTGAGGATGTCCGCGTGGGGGGCATGTATTGGGAGACGTTGGCGGCGCTGGCGATCCAACTGGATCTGACTGAGCCGGAGACTTACTTTGACCTGAATACGATTGGTCAGTTGGAGGGGCTTGACCCGGTATCGGCGGGGGGAGTGCTAGCGTTTGCGGCCGAGGGTGTGGAGCAGGGCTGGCTGGATGTGGGTTTTGAGTATGGATTTGGGGGATTGAATGCCTGCCGCCTGCTCGAAGACATTGCGGCGCGGCGCGGGGTGGGCGACTGGCTGGCGGAAGGAGTGAAGCGGGGAGCGGAGCGGATTGGGGGCGCTGCGGCGCGGCGGGCGGCAATGCACGTGAAGGGCGTGGAGTGTACGCCGATTGAAGGCCGGACGCAGACGAATCTGGCACTCGGTTATGCTACGGCGGCGGTGGGTCCGCAGGGGGATATTTGCGAGCACGATTGGGATTATGACGTCACTGTGGGCTGGGAGCATACGCTGGAACGCAGCGCGACGCTGGGTATTCTGGAGCGGGTTCCGATGGGATTGCAGTCGGTTGACAAGGTGCGGAATTACCGGTCGTTAAATTTGATCTGGAGCGGTACGGATGCACTGGGTGTTTGCCTGTATGCCTGCGCGCCGACGCGGTATTTGCGGCTGGAGCAGATTGCGGAGTTAGTCAGTGGAGTGACCGGGTGGGACTTTAGCAGTTATGAATTGATGCAGGCGGGGGAGCGGCGGAATGCGCTGATGCGTTGGTACAACCTGCGGGAGGGTATTGGCGCGGCGGCAGATCTATTGCCGGAGCGGTATTGCGAAGAGCCGGTACGGACGGGGCGGCATGCGGGGGCTCGCATTGACCGGCTGAAGTTTGGCGAGATGGTGAGGGCTTATTACGAAATGAGTGGCTGGGATGGAGAGGGGCGCCCGGGGCGGGCGAAGTTGCTGGAACTGGGTTTGGAGTGGCTACCGGAGCTGACGAAAGTTTCCGTGTGAATGAAAGTGTCTCGTAGTATTAATTAAAAAAATCACATCAAGCCTCGATTCAAACAATCCACAAGACGGAGGGACGTTTGTTCAGGAGGTTTTATGTTGGAGTCTATTTCTCTCGCTCAATACGATCTGGTGTATAACGCCTTTTCGTTTACCATTGCCGTGATGGGAGCCGCTACCGCGTTTCTCTTTCTCAATCGCGGACAAGTTGCCTCAGCTTATCGGACGGCGATTTCCATTTCCGGTCTGGTGACCTTGATTGCGATGTATCACTACATTCGCATCGCTGCTTCGTGGTCGGAATCGTTCATCGTCAAGAACGGTGAAATTGCAGCCAGCGGTGTTTTGTTTAATGACGCTTACCGCTACGTCGATTGGCTCTTGACCGTTCCGCTGCTGCTGATTGAACTGATTCTGGTCATGAACTTTTCGCGATCCGAAACGATCGCGAAGGCGACGAAGCTCGGCTCACTGGCCGCATTGATGGTGATTCTAGGCTACCCCGGTGAAATATCTACCGATAGTGGAACCCGTTGGCTGTGGTGGTCGCTGTCGATGATCCCTTTCCTGGTGATTGTGTATGACCTCTTTATCGGACTGAAGAAGTCAATTGACTCGCAACCCGAAGCGGCGCGTGGGCTGGTTAGCGCGGCACGGTGGGTAACCGTAGTTTCCTGGATGTTTTATCCCGTTGTGTATGTTCTACCCATGATTGGTTTCACCGGTGGAGACGCGACGGCAGCCGTACAGGTGGGATACACGATTGCTGACATCGTTGCCAAGGCTGGGTTTGGCATTTTGATCTACATGATTGCCGTCCGCAAGTCTGAGTCAGAGCCAGACTTTGCTGTCGCGGGTTCCGCTGCGGCTTTACCAAAGCCGACGGCCGTATAGCAAGCGGAGTAGTGAGGGGGCCGGCTTGTTGTGCTCAGCCGGCTCCTGCTTTTTGCTCGAAAGGTGCATATGAGCAATGAATTTGATCTCATCATCATCGGTGGAGGCTGCGCTGGCTTGAGTTTGGCCAGTCATTTAAGCCGGTATGGCGAAGCCGCACCGAGAAGCCTGGTGCTGGATGGCCGCACTGAATACCGAAACGACCGGACCTGGTGCTTCTGGCAGTTGCCGGGAACGGAAAGAGTGGATCTGGTTGAGCACCAGTGGCAGCGATTTCGAGTTGGCGGCAAGGAAGCAAGTGTGAGTGTTGACTGCGCGGACTATCCTTATTGCGCGATTCCGGCCGACCGATTTTATCGGCATGCACTGAATACGATTCAAGAGAGTGTTCAAGTTTCGTTTCAAGGCGGAAGCCCGGTAATTGGGCGAATTCGCCGGTCTGGGGCGAGGTGGGAGGTGGAGACGCCGCAGGGTATTTTTAGCGCCCGAAGCGTGGTCGATACGCGACCGACAGGAGTCCCGCGGGTGGGAGGGGCTTTGCTCTGGCAAAGCTTTTTGGGCGTAGAGATTGAGGCAGAAAAAGAATGCTTTCCGACCGAAGAGATGACCTTAATGGACTTTGGGCGAAGCCCGGAGCACCGGATGGTTTTCACGTACGTATTGCCGTTTTCCTCGACTCGCGCATTGGTGGAGGTGACGGAGTTTTCGCCCATGCCGATGCAAGCCACCGATCTTCAAGCCTTACTCACAGAGGCGCTCAAAGAGATCAGCCAGGGAGGCCAATACCGTAGCTTGCGGACGGAAGCCGGGATTTTGCCGATGGGACAAGCCGCCCCACCGACTGATGCGGAAGGATCTTCCTACGTGAGGGCGGGTGTGGCGAGTGGTGCAGCGCGGGCGTGCACTGGTTATGCCTTTCAGCGAATCCAGCGTTGGGCATCGCAATGCGCACTGAGGCTGGTCGAGGATGGACACCCGATTGGTCAGCCGAAGGATTCCCGTTTGCTTGCCTTTCTGGATCAACTGTTCTTGCGAGTACTCAGAGAGAATCCGAATCTGGCACCAAGTCTCTTCACGCAACTCTTCTCGGCGGCGTCAACTGGATCGGTTCTCCGGTTTTTGGGAGATCGCCCCACGGCGACGGATGTCTTGCGGGTTGTAAACGCTCTGCCGCCCAGCCCGTTCTTGAAGGCGCTGGTGGATGTTTGCAAAGAACCGGCTATGGCCTGGCGCGAATCGCTGGTCTCATGAAAGCCCTGCGACTGCAAAGTTGGGTGTTCATTGGAACGGCACTTCTGGTGAGCTGGATTCACGTTTGGATTGGCATTCCGCAAGGAGAAGTGAGTCTCCTTGTGCTGCTGCTCGCCATTGTCGTGCTCGGCATTCCGCACGGAGCGCTTGACACGCTTTATGCGGGGCGGGTATTTGGGGTGCGTCGCCTTTGGCAGTGGGTGCTTTTTTCGGCCGCCTACCTGGCGCCTGTGGTTGCCGTATTGCTGTTCTGGCCTGAGTGGCCTTTCTTTTTTCTGACACTTTTTCTCGTGGTGTCGATCTCGCATTTTGCGGGGGATCCGGAGCCGGGCTGTCCTGTTTGGCTTCGCATGCTCTATGGCGGTGCGCCTGTCGTGTTGCCGGCGCTATTGCATGGAAGTGAGGTGGAGATCCTGTTGGGATCGCTGGTGGCTTCCGGCATTGCGGCAGATGTCCGGATGGTGCTCAGCTTTTTGGCTTGGCCGTGGCTGTTGATCTTTGCTACAGGTGCCCTGGCGTATGGGCGGCAGCGACGTCAAGCAAGCCTGGAGATGGTGGCGGTGGGAGCGCTATGTTCGCTTGCGCCTCCGCTGGTGTCATTCACGCTGTTTTTTTGCTGCATGCATAGCGCCCGTCACATCTTGCGAAGTCTTGACGGGAACACGGGGCAGGCTGTTCTGGCGGGAGTTCCCCCGATGATTGGCACGCTGGTGATTCTGGCAGTCTATTGGGATAGTGCAAAGGGCGCGGCTATGGAGCCTCGCCTGGTGAAAACCGTCTTTGTGGGTTTAGCTGCCTTGACCTTTCCGCATGTGATGCTGGTGGACGGTTTCTACCGTTGGGGGAAAGGCTTGTGGTCCGGGCCGGGAAGCAGATCCAGTGGCGACTTACCGGAAGCGGGATTGAAGCATGATCTTTTGCCTTGAGGCCGAGGTGTAATTTGCCCAAGTGCTGTTACGAATCGACTACACTGACATTATGTTGTCTCGAATTCAGCACATTGCTGCATTGTCTTTGCTTTGTTTTGGCGTTACATCCGCGTGGGCTCAGGGTACGACCTCCCGGTTGTTAGGAATTGTCTCAGACTCGTCCGGAGCCCCGGCAGCGGGCGTGACCGTGCGTCTGATCAATGAGGGGACCAACCAGACGCTGAGTTCGGATACAGCAGCAAATGGCAGTTATGTTGTTGACTCGATTGCCGTTGGCACTTACACGGTCCAAACGGAGCTGAGCGGATTCAAGCGGGTGATCGCCAAGGGGAATGTGGTCAACATTGGCCAACCGACGACGGTGAACATAACGCTGGAAGTAGGTACTGTGACTGAAAGCGTTGAGGTGTCGGGGGCCTATGAGCAAGTGCAGGTTTCGACTTCCGGAAACATTGGCAATGTACTGTCGGAAAACGTAATTAAGGACCTGCCGATTGTGGGTTCGCGCGGTCGCAATCCGCTGGACCTGGTGTTGCGGCAGCCGGGAGTAGTGAGCGGTGCCAATACAGGCGGTGGCATCCATGTAAACGGGGCGCGGGACCGGGCCTGGAACTTTACGATTGATGGCATTGATGCGAACGAAACTTCGGCGGGCGGCTCAAATTTTGCTCCAATCCGGACGAATCCGGATTCGCTGGCTGAGTTCAAGGTGATCACCTCGAACGCGACGGCTGAATTTGGTCGCAACTCTGGCGCACAAGTCTCGCTGGTAACGAAGTCGGGTACAAACGAAACGCACGGGCAGGGATTCTGGTTTTATCGCACGCCGCGATTCAATGCGTCCGAGTGGCAGGCGAATTTGCAAGGCCAAGGGAAGCCGCAGTTTGTGCAGCAGATTTTTGGCGGCTCCGTGGGTGGGGCGATCAAGAAGAACAAGCTATTCTATTTCGGCAACCTGCAAAGACTGATGGTACGAGACTCGGCGATTGTGAACCAGACGGTCTATACCGACACGGCAAAGCAAGGGATCTTCCGGTACGTGCGCGGCGGGCGCAATTTGCCGGCGGGCTCAGCAGCCGCGTCGATTGACGCAAGTGGGAATGTAGTGCCGGGGGCGAATATCGGGACCTACAACATTCTGACTGGGAGCGGACCCGCGGACCCGAAGCCTGATTCAGCAATTGCCCTCACCGAATAACTTCTTTGGTGGAGATGGACTCAATACTGCGCTTTACACGTTTACGGCGCTTGGTTTTGAACGGCAATATGACATTACGACAAAGTTCGACTACATTTTGAACGACAAAAACACCTTGTATGCCCGCATCATGCTGGGCGAACAGAATACATTGTGTGACCGGGTAAACGGCGGTGCTCCGTTTCTGCCGGGTGGAGTGTGCCCGGTGGACACGTTCCGGCGGCCCACCAATCTGGCGTTCAACTGGCGTAGCAATCCCACGTCGCGGATTACGAACGAACTCGTCGTGGGACGGAATTACTTTGAGTTTGACTTCGTGATTCCAACGGCGGACTTGAATGGGATCAATCTGACGGCAGCGCCGGTGCTGATTCCTGAGAGTTTGAGTTTCGGAAATGCACGGAAGTTGAACACCTGGCAAATTGTGGAGAACTTCAGCTATTACGCTGGCGCGCACACGCTCAAGGCGGGCCTAAACTTCCGGCTTGCGAGCCACAACGATGTGCGGGGTTCAGTGGGTGGATCGAATATCACAACGCAGGCGAATTTCAGCCGTTTGGTGAATACAGTAGACCCGAACCGCTTCGGGTTGCCGACCGATATCAACACGGCGTTTGACCGGCCGAACCTGGAATCGAGTATCAACTACATGCTGGGCCGGATTGGCACAGTATCGCGGGGTTTTGTGAACGCAGGCGAGCAGTTCGCGCCACAGCTTTATAACTTCAAGGCGCAGTTCAACGAATATGATTTCTTCTTGCAAGATACGTGGAAGGTGTCGAAAAAGTTGACCGTGGACCTGGGGCTGCGTCTGGAGTGGAAGATGGCACCCCGATCAAACCCGGACGGTCTGATTTTGCAGCCCAATCAATCGATCGCACTGGGCGCAGCGCCGACGAATACGGCACGTTGGGAACAGGGACGTTTGTTCCGCAGTGACCGCAACAACTGGGGACCTTCGATTGGGATCGCTTACGATCCATTTGGCGATGGCAAGACGGTAATTCGTACGAACTACCGCTTGGCTTATGACCGCCTGAACACATTCGTGTTGAGTTCGAGCGTCTTTCAGAATCTGCCAGGACAGGCGCAGGGTTCAACGAACCAGGCGTTTGGACAAGGCGGTGGACGTTTGCGGAATTTGACACCCTCGCTGGTGAACCCTGCGGGGCGGCCGTCGGACTTTGCCCAGCCGCCAGTTTACAGCGCCAACTCGATTACGGTTGTCGATCCGAACCTCGAGATGCCGCAGACGCATATGTGGAGCTTCGGTATCCAGCGGCAGGTGGCGAGAAACACGATTCTTGATATCAACTACATTGGACGCCGGGCACACAATTTGTTTGGCGGATACAACATCAATCAGGTGAACATTGGCAGCAATGGCTTTCTCGATGGATTCAATACCGTAGCGGGGGGTGGCCAAAGCCCTTTGATCAACCAGTTGCTGGGGCCGGACCCGAGGCGTGCATCGGCGGAAACCGGCAGTGACCTGATGCGCCGAGTTTACGCCGCGGACATTCGCGGAAACTCGGCCGGCATCATTGCCCAGGACATTTCCCGCCGATTGGTGGGGGGGCGTCCGCTGCCAGCGGTGGCGGGATTGGGTGATTTCTTTTTCCTCAACAATCCGCAGCACGTGAACACCAACGTGATTGACTCGAATGATTTTTCGACTTACCACGGCTTGCAAATTCAAGTGGAGCGGCGGATGACGAAGGGCTTGACCGCGCAATTGGGCTACACGTGGTCCAAGAGCATGGACACACGCAGCTTTGACCCGGCGTTTACCGTAGTGGGCACGGGTTCTGCACAGAGCGCATCCTCCACGCCCTTTGACATCAATAACCGGCGGGGCAACTATGCTCCCTCGGACTTTGATCGCCGCCACGCAGTTCAGAGCTATTGGCTGTATGAAATACCCTTTGTAGGTAATGCGCCGAGGGCGATGAAGATGGTTTTTGCCGACTGGCAGGTGACAGGAGCTTTGACGCTGACCTCAGGCCGCCCATTCA
Source organism: uncultured Bryobacter sp. (assembly GCA_964510335.1). GTDB lineage: Bacteria > Acidobacteriota > Terriglobia > Bryobacterales > Bryobacteraceae > Bryobacter. The sequence goes on from CAZECF010000057.1 coordinate 27,655, forward strand.
CGGTTTACAGCGGCTTCAACCAATTCTCGAATGTGGTGAGCGCGACGGCGAATTGCACTGACTGTGGCAGCTTTGGAAAGGCGGAGGACCGTGCGGACGGGATCAAGTGGTTCTTCAATCCTTCCGAAGTGGCGGCGTTTAGCAACCCCAGCGCCGGATCGATTGGATCTTCTGGCCGCAACCGGTTTTATGGACCGCGCTTCTTCAATTTGGATACGACGGTGATGAAGCGGATTCCGCTGACGGAGCGCTTCCGGGTGGAAGTGCGGGCCGATGCCGTGAACGTAACCAATACGCCGAGCTTTGGCTTCCCGACGGCGAATGCGAACGCGGCGACGTTTGGGCGTATTTTCAATTCGCTGGCCAGTAATGCGCGCAGAATTCAGTTGGGGGCGAAGCTCTACTTCTAGAAGCTACTTGCAAATCAGGCGAGGCCCGTACAAGCTCGTGAGACACCGAGGACGGTACTTACGTGATGGAGGAATGCGAAAAGAAGCCCTTGATTTTGGTGAGGAGTTGGGCGGCGAAAGTCTGGTGTTCAGAATCCGTTGCGCTCCCATTGTCGGCGGATAGCAGCTTCTGGTTTTGCAATTGACGGTTCGCGACGGTGCGGGCCAATTCTTTCGCGATTTCAGGGCGCTCGGCCAGGATTGGTGCCAGGGCTGATTTGTCGATTTCGTAAAGGATCACGCTGGTAGCGGCTTGAACGGTGGCTGACCGGGGATCGCCCGTCAGTAAAGACATTTCACCGAAAAACTGGCCCGAGGAGAGACGGCTGACCCGGCGGGGAGGCTGGCCGGGTGCTTCGATGGTCACGTCGAGGAGACCCTCCATGACCGCGAAGAGCGAACCCCCAGACTGGCCCTGGGAAACCACGATTGCCTCAGCGGGAAATTCATGACGGCAGGCACGGGCGGCTACGGCTTCAATTTCGTCATTGGAAAAGGGTGCAAAGAGATCGAAATGGCGCAGTAACCAGCGGGTGTCTTTTTGCGCGGCAGCGTCGATAGTGAGAGGAGCGGTAAGCATCTCGTGACGATACCGGGCGGTGCGGATACCGGCGTTATCCAGGGCTTGAAGGGCGGAATGGAGAACGGAGCTGCGTACTTTGGCAATAGAGATGTCGGGATTATGCCAGTAGCGTATGAGGAAGGTCAGGCCTTCGGGTGTCACTCCTTCGAGAAGTACGTCGGCCGGTGGGTCGATCAGTGGTCCATCGGCGGTGAGGACGGCCGCGGTGAGAATCCGGGTGGCGCGGTCGAGGTTAACGGCCGGATCGAGGGCGAGACGCATCATCTGCCGCGTGCGACCAAGAGGGGCGAAGACGTTGGTGACGGCGACAGTGGAGAGGTGGGAATTGGGGATGAAGATGGTCTTGGTGTCGTCGCGGACGTGAACGCGGGTGCTGCGCCAGTTGATCTGTTCCACCCGGGCGAGAATCTCTTCGCTTCCCTCGCGCCACTCGATCCAGTCGCCGATGCGGAAGGGGGGATCGAGGTGGAGGGCGATACCAGAGAAGAGGTCGGCGATCAGCGGGCGGGCGGCGAAGCCGAAGACGAGTCCGACGACGCCGGAGGTGGCCCAGACGCCGGTGACGGATTGGCCGAAGACAAAGCCTAGGATGCCGGTGGCGGCGAGGATCGTGACGAGGATCGCGACGAGGTGGCGCAGGAGGGTGGGTACAGGACGGGAGAAGCGATCCCAGAAGGCAACGCCGATGAAGGTATTCAAGAGCCAGGCGCCGGATAGCCAGATGCCCACGCCGATGGAATAGCGCAGCAGTTGGTAAGCCTGCGAGGTGGCACCCGCCTTCAGTTCCTTGAGGAGATCCTCAACAAAGTAAGCCGGATAGAGCAGAAGCAGACAGGTAATGAGGGGCCAGGCGAGACGACGGAAGTTGTTCACGTAAATGTAACAAAAATAGAGAGTTGTACGTCGGTAAAGAGCCTTATTGTAGCGGATTTAGATGGCTTTGAGAACAAGAACTGTGAGGTCGTCGGCTTGTTCGGCATCACCGGCGAAAGCATCGGCGGCGGCGATGATTTGCTGCTCGATTTCGGAGGGGGAAAGGTGAGCGCAAGATTGGAGGAGTTTGCGAACTTCGGCGTCATCCCACATTTCGCCCGCGGAGTTGGTGGACTCGCTAATGCCGTCTGAATAACAGAGAAGGACGTCGCCAGTTTGGAGAGTGATCTGCGCATCGGCATAGGGGGCAAAGGAGAGGAGACCAACAGGAGGGCCGCCGGTGTAGAGACGCTCGACCTTTCCTGTTGCTGCGCGGTAGAGCATGGGCTCCACCTGACCGGCGTTGGAGTAGGTGAGTTGTCGCAGACCCGGGTGGAGGCGGGCGCAGAAGAGGGTGGAATAGCGCTCCGAGCGGGAAAAGGCAGCGACGGCCTGATTGAAGAGACTCATGAGGTCGGCGAGGGATTCGGGAGGTGTCAGAACCTGAGTGCGAATGGAGGCCTGGATACTGGCCATCAGGACGGCGGCGGCGATGCCTTTGCCGGAGACGTCACCCAAAGTGAAGAAGAGGCCGCCGTCGTCGAGGTGGATGAAATCGTAGTAGTCGCCGCCAACAGATTTTGCGGCACGGCAAGTGGCGCTGCAGGCGAGGGCAGGGAAGACGGGGTTTGTCTCGGGGAAGAGACGCTGCTGAACGTCTTTGGCGATTTCGAGCTCCCGCATGACGAGCCGGGCTGTTTCGGCTTCGAGGCGCAGCCGGTGATTTTCAATGGCAGAGGCGGAATAGTTTGCAGCCAACGCGAGGAGATCGACGTCTTCTGGCGTGAATCCGCCCGGCTTGTTGAGGGCCTGCAGGGCGCCGATAACGCTGCCATCGGATGAGCGTAAGGGGATCACGAGCAGGGACTGCGTTTCGTAGCCGGAAACGTTTTGGAGAACGCGAGAGTCTTGACGGGTGTCGTTGACGACGATGGTTTGGTTGGTATCGATTGCGGCACCGACGAGGCCCTGGCCAAGGGGTATGCGAATTTCGTCGATGCCATGGGCGACGCGGGTCCAGAGCTCTGAGGCTTTGCGGTCGATGAGCCAGATGCTGCAACGGTCGGCGCCGACGAGGTCACGGGCCATATCGGCGTTGAGTTGGAGGTTTGCGCCGGTCTCGCGAGCGTCGCCAATTCGCGAGGCATAGTCGAAAATTACTTTTGAGATATGGTCGCCGAGCATAGATCTCATATTGTAGCGAGCGAAACTCATTTACAATCATTTGATGGCGACCAAGAAACGGAAGTTTTGCCAATGGAATTAAAGTTCTGGGGGGTGCGGGGATCTATACCGACGCCGTCGCCGGAGAACCTGGGTTACGGGGGAAACACGACCTGCCTCGAAGTGAAGCTGGAAGGCGGAGCCGTGGTGGTGATTGATGGAGGAACCGGGGCGAGAAAGCTGGGGCTGGACTTACTCGAGCGTTCTGGCGGGGCAAAGCTGGATCTGAATGTCCTGATGACGCATTTTCACTGGGATCATATCCAGGGGATTCCATTTTTTGCACCGCTCTACAGCCCGGCGAATCATATCCGGTTTCACACGACACGGCCGGCAGAGGACGTAAAGAACATATTGGAAGGCCAGATGACGCACCCCTATTTTCCGGTGGCGTTTCATTTACTGGCAGCCAAGCGGGAGTTTTATTCTCTGTCCGGTTTGAAAAACGAGATGATTGGCGAAGTGACGGTGCATCCCTTTGCATTGAATCATCCACAGGGGGCAACAGGCTACCGGCTGGAGAGTGGTGGCAAGGTGCTGGTGCATGCCTGTGACCATGAGCATGGCGACGAGACGCTGGACCGTACCATTCGCGAATATGCAACGGGGGCCGATGTGCTGGTTTATGACGCGCAGTTTACGCCGTCGGAATATCCCGCGAAAAAAGGTTGGGGTCACAGTACGTGGATGGAAGGCGTGAGGGTGGCCAAGGATGCGGGTGTGAAGCAACTGGTGCTGGCCCATCATGATCCATCGCACACGGATGATTTTTTACGGGTGATGGTGGAAGAGGCCCGTCAGCATTTTGACAACGTGAATCTGGCGGCTGAAGGGGAATCGATCAGGCTTTAGGGTTGGCGAAATACATAGGCAAGTCCCGCCCGTCTTTGGTGCGGACAAGGCCGCGCGGCTCACAGGAGAGTTGATCCCGGACAAGAGACCAGGTGCGCTCACTCAGATTGACGCGGTCGGGTTCACCGCTCGATTCCATGCGGGAAGCAAGGTTGACAGTGTCACCCCAAATATCGAAGGCGAATTTCTTGAAGCCGACAACGCCAGCGACGACGGGGCCGGAGTGAAGGCCGACGCGCAGGCGCCACGGGAGATCCGGATGGAGCTGGCCGAATTCTGCGGACTTGGCGACGATGTCGAGTGCGGCCTGGACCGCCTTAACGGCGTGTTGGGGATCCTTTTCGGGGAGCCCGGCAACGAACATATAGGAATCGCCGATGGTCTTCAGTTTTTCAAGCCCGTAGGCCGTAATGATTTCGTCGAAGGCGGTGAAGTATTCATGAAGCCGGACGACGAGGTCTTCAGCGGCGATTTTTTCACTGGAAAGGGTGAATCCGACAAAGTCGGTGAAGCAAACCGTGACATCGTCGAAGTGCATGGGCGCGACAGAGCCGTTGGCGCGTAGTTCTGCGGCAACGGGAGCAGGAAGGATGTTAAGCAAAAGGGCCTCTGTCTGGTGTTCCTGTTCGAGGATCTGGTCACGCTGTTGGCGGATTTCTGAGGTGCGTTCATCGATGATGCGTTCGAGTTGGCGGTTGTTTTCCCGGAGCTGGTGCAGGCGCCAGCGGACAATTGCCCAGATTACGAGTCCCAGGGTGAGGCCGTAGAGCAGGTAAGCCCACCAGGAACGGAACCAGGGGGGGGAAATCTGAATCTGGATGCTGGCC
>CAZECF010000058.1:0-32088 GCA_964510335.1 uncultured Bryobacter sp.
CCACCCTTCAGTCGGACCACCGACTTCTTCTCATGCCAGAGGGATATCAGCTTGTCGGCGATTTCTTCCTGCGGGACCGAATGGTTATCCCGCACTTTGCCGACGTAGATTTTTTCCGCACGCTCGGCCAGTGCGAGCGCTTCCGGACTGGAGAGGTGATCGTAGAGCACGACGTCTGCTGCCTCCAGCACACGGCGTGCTTTGAGAGTGAGAAGTTCGGGATCCCCAGGGCCACTGCCTACCAGAAAAACCTTCAACCGAGCACCTCGTGAGCCCCCTGCTCAATCAATCCAGCGGCAACCGCGCGACCCAGTTCTGAGGGTTGCTGACCGGTGGCCTCAAATCTCATGATGCGGGAACCGTCCGGAGAGGCAACCACTGCTTCGAGGTGAAGCTCCGTGCCGCGAAATTGTGCATAAGCGCCGAGCGGAATCTGGCAACCTCCTCCAAATTCGCGCAAGCAGGCGCGCTCTGCCTCGACAGCGAGGCGAGTTGGTTCATGCGTGAGAATCGACACGGCGTGATCGCCGGTACGGGCCTCGATCGCAAGTGCGCCCTGACCCACGGCGGGGCAAATCCGCGCCGCCTCAAAGCGTTCGCTGATGCGGCCGGACCAGCCCAGACGCCGCAAACCGGCGCAGGCAAGCACGATCGCCTCATACTGGCCTTCATCGAGTTTGCGCAGGCGTGTGTCGAGATTGCCGCGGATGGACTGGACGTCAAGATCCGGACGGAGCACCTTCAGTTGGGCCTGGCGACGCAAAGCGCTGGTGCCGACTCGCGCGCCTTGTGGCAGATCTTCAAGGGTGCTGCCGATCATGGCGTCAAAGGGATCTTCGCGTTCCGGAATGGCTACGAGTTCCAGGCCTTCTGGAAGCTCGGTGGGCATGTCCTTGAGGCTATGGACGGCAATATCGATGCGGCGTTCGAGGAGCGCATCCTCAAGCTCTTTGGTGAAGAGGCCCTTGGTGGAAGTCTGCGCGCCCAGCCTCGCGAGCGGGACATCGGTGATCTTGTCGCCCGTGGTGTGAATGATTTCAATGCGGGAGGCGATGCTGCGGGCATGGAGCATTGCCTGGACGTGGTTGGCTTGCCAGAGGGCCAGCATCGATCCACGGGAACCAATGGTGATCATGAATTCGTCTCCAGCTTGAAGATACGCCGAATGAGGGCAAGTGTGGCTGTCGCATCCCCTTGCGCGCCGCTGCGGCGGAGCTCAGAAATTGCGCCGTGGGCAACCTTGTTGATAATGCCGCGCGTGAGCGCTTCCATGGCTTCCTCTTGAGCCGGGCTAACGGCTCCAAGTTTGCCGCGATATCGCTCGATTTCGGCAACGCGGATTTCCTCCAGCCGCCCTTGCAGGCTGACAATGGCGGGTGAAACTTCGCGTTCGCGCATCCGGGTTTCCACCCACTGGATTTCCTCCTCAATAATGCGGGCGGCATGTTCGGCCGCTTCGGCGCGGCCGCGCACGTTGCGCTCAACCACCTTTTGCAGATCGTCGATGTCATAGAGAAAGACGTTGTCGAGTTCGTTGACCTCGGGTTCGACGTTCCGGGGGACGGCGATATCGACGATGAAGACAGGCTTGTTCCGGCGCGCGCGCATGACGTTGCGCATGTCCTCTTTCGTGAGAATCGGCTCGCGGGCACCGGTGGAAGTGATGATGATGTCGACACTCGGCAGCGTCTGGCGGAAGGTGGTGAAATCGACAATCCAGCCCTCAAAGAGCCGGGCCAGTTCGACCGCGCGGTCATAGGTCCGGTTGGTGACGTAGATCTGATCCGCGCCCATATTGCGAAGATGCCGGGCGGCGAGTTCACTCATCTTGCCCGCACCGATAAGCATTACCTTGCTGCCTGCCAGATTTCCAAAGATCTCGCGCGCCAACTCGACTGCCGCATAACTGACGCTAACGGCGCTTGCCCCGATTTCTGTCTCGGAACGAACCCGCTTGGCGACATGGAAAGCCCGGGTGACCAGTTGATCCAACTGGCTGCTGACCGTGCCCATTTCCTTGGCGAGGGAATAGGCGTCCTTGAGCTGACCGAGGATCTGCGGCTCCCCGACCACCATGGAATCGAGACTCGAGGCGACGCGGAAGAGATGGCGGACGGCGTCGCGGCCTTCGAGCTTGTACAGGTAAGGATCAACCGTGGAGAGAGTCATGCTCGACTGCTTCTCAATAAACTGTGCGAGGGCATCATTGAGGCTGGCCGAGTCATCAAGTGTCAGGGCAAGCTCCACGCGATTGCAAGTGGACAGGATCAGGCTTTCCCGGACGCCACTTTGGTGATTGAGATCGGCGAGTGCAGCTGGAATGCTGGGCCCGGGGAGGGCAAGCTTTTCGCGCACCTCCACTGGGGCGGTATGGTGGCTCAGGCCACAGATGGCAATGCGGCTCATCTTTCGAGGGTGTTCCTTAGGCCGATATGGGTCATCCAGGTGAGCGCTGAAAAGATGAGAAGGCTGAGCGACATGAAGGCAGTCTTGCGACCGCGCCAACCCTGGCTGGAGCGCAGGTAAATCATGGAGAGATAAAAGAGCCAGGTGAAAAGGGCGAATTGGACATTGGGGTTGCCAAGCCAGCGGGTGCCGCTCTCGATGTAGGCCCAGGTTGTTCCCGCAAGCATGCCGACGGTAGTGAAGACGAAGCCAAGCCCCATGGCGCGGTTGATCACACTATCGAGGGTCCGCAAGGCCGGCAGGCGCGAGGCCCCGGCCAAGTCTTTGCGCTTGAGCTTCCGCTCCTGAATGAGGTAAAAAATAGAGGCTCCTGCGGTGAGGCAGACGCTGGCAATCCCACAAAGGATCAACGTGACGTGCACGATGAGCCAGGCTCCACGGACCCGCGGGTTGGACCAGACGGCAAGGGGACTTTGCGTCGAGGAAACCCAGGTCATCAGGCTCACGATAGGGAAGAGCAATACTCCCAGCGAGGAGAAGCTATAGCGCCAATGGGCTATCAGGCAGAAGAGTCCCAGCAGGAAAGCAAAGAAGCCGACCGATTCAAAGAAGTTGTCCACGGGCAAGTGTCCAACTGAAACAGCACGTTCCACAATCGAAACGGCGTGAAGAACGGAGCCGACGGCAAAGCTGCCCAGAACCGGAAGGCCCGGTGCGGTGGGCTGGTCTGCGCCACGTTGTTTGAGAAAAACCCACAGGGTGCGAAAAAGGCCGGCAGCGTAGAAAATTGCGGCAATTCGCAGCCAGAACAGGCTCATGTCCGGCATTACTACCAGTATAGAAGGGGCAGACTAAAGATTCCGCGTCCAGGGCCGAATATGAATTAAGGATTGATGGATTGCGCTTAAAGCCGGAAACAGTGTGGCGTCAGGAGAATGGCAGTGAACTTGCTAAGAGAGAACGTGTGACGCTGCACCCTTTGAACTATGGACGGCGGATTCTGGGCTTGAGTGCGGAACCGAAAAAAATGAAAACGACGCTGGATCCGAAGCGGACCGGTAAAGATGCTTCCTACCTGGAATATCGTCTGCGCCAACTGATAGCTGGGCAGGATGACGCGATCAGCCAGATTGTGAATATGTTCCAGATGTACACAACGGGGCTGAACTCGCCTGGCCGTCCGATCGGGAGCTTTTTGTTCCTGGGGCCGACCGGAACGGGCAAGACCCGGCTGGTGGAAGCGGCGGCGGAGTGTCTGCTGAAGCGGCCCAGTCCGGTCATCAAGATCGATTGTGCCGAGTTCCAACACAGCCATGAGATCGCGAAACTGATAGGCAGTCCGCCCGGATATCTGGGGCACCGGGAGACGCATCCGCTACTGAGCCAGGAAATGCTGAACCAGTATTGGACCGACGACATCAAGCTCAGCTTCGTGCTTTTTGATGAAATCGAGAAGGCAAGTGATGCCCTTTGGAATCTGCTGCTTGGCATCCTCGACAAGGGGGTGCTGACGCTGGGCGATAACCGCAAGGTGGATTTTTCGCGAGCGATGATCTTCATGACAAGCAACTTGGGAGCGGCGGAGATGAGCCGGATCGGGAGTCCCAAGATGGGATTTGCTCAGGCTTTGAGCCAGCCCGCCCAGGACTTGGAAGAAGTCCAGAAGCAGAACGAAAAGAAAAGCCGCACCGGAATGGAAGCAGCCCGGAAAAAGTTTACCCCTGAGTTCATGAATCGGCTCGACAAGATTGTGGTGTTCCGAAGTCTGGCGGAAAAGGACCTTCGCCGCATCCTCGATATTGAGTTGGCGATCTTTCAGCAGCGGTTGCTGGCCGGCACCAACCCCAGCAAATTCGTATTCGCCGTCACCGAGGATGCCAAATCCTTCTTGTTGGAGCAGGGAGTCGACCCTCGCTATGGGGCTCGTCACCTGAAACGCAGCATGGAGAGGCTGCTGGTGCAGCCGCTATCGAATCTGCTGGCAACCGAGCAAATCCAGGACGGGGATTTCCTCCGCATTGACTTTGATGCAGTGGAACAAGAACTGAGCTTTGTGAAAGAAGCCGAAGGCCTGCCTATCGGAACCATGTTCGAGATGATCGATACAACGGTCCCGGTGCAATTGGGAGCTTTGGCTGCTGCCGTGAGCAATGAAATGCCCAAAGCCAATGCCGCGGCTCCCATGCAGAAGTTGAAGGGAAAGATTTAAGACTAGGCTGCGCACTCGGCGCGGCCCAACTGGAGACTGAAGGGTTCATCGTCGCCCCAGTCCATGTAAAAGTCCGGATCGATTTCCATCGGCTTGGCCAAGTCTGCCGTCAGAGCCCGGAAAGTCTCCACTTTGAAACGCATGACATATTCCCGGAACTGCTCGTTCGGTTGCCGGTTTGCGATGTAGTGTTCCAGTACCCGCCGCACTGCTTCCGGTGCCGTTTTGGCCGGGATGCTTTGAATCGTGAAGCCGTACTTCAACATGCCTTCGCGATCCTTACCGCCACCAAGCAGCATCTGGTAATAGGGCACTTCGCGCCCATCGAATTTCCGCACATTGCCAAAGAAGCCGATGTCTCCCAGCCAGTGCTGACCGCAGGAATTCGGGCAACCGCTCGCTTTGATGTGCAGTTTGCGTACCAGTGGATCGGGGTGATTGCCGAGGGTCTGGCGGAGTGCTTCACCGAGGGTCATGGTCTTGGTGATGCCCAGGTTGCAGCTCCAGGCTCCGGGGCAAGTAACGACGTCGTCAATTTCGTCCACCCCTGCTTCGGCGAGCTTGGCTTGTTGCAGGATCGCGTAGACTTCGCGCAATCGATTCTGCTGAATCCAGGCAATCGACATATTCTGGTCGATCGTGATTCGGATGAGTCCGTCACCGGCTGCCCGGGCAACTTGTGCCACGGCGCGCATCTGCTGGGAAGTCATGTTGCCCTGTGGCACCTTGATGCTGAGAACCGCATTGCCAGTCTGCCGTTGTGGCCGCACGTTCGTGCGAAGCCAGCGTTCATAATCCGGTGGGATCTCTGGCAGGACAGGGAGAATGGGCTCCCTGCCAAGCCGGCGAGGCTCGGGCGAATAAGCCCCAAAGCCTTCCGGAACCATTTCCGGGGCTTCAATGCCGCCGTTGGCCAGAATGTCGGCGTACTCGAGTTCGACCTGCTCTTTAAACCAATCCCAGCTTCGCTCGCGCACAATAAACTTCAGGCGCGCTTTGTGTTTGTTCTTCCGGTTGCCGTATTTGCCGAAGACCCGTATCACTGCCTCGCAGCGATTGACCAAGCGCTCCACAGGGAGAAATTCGTCGAGCACCTGAGCTTCGCTCGGCAAAGGACCAAGACCCCCTGCGGCGACAACCCGGAAACCCTTTTGGCCATCCTGCATCCGGGCGGTAAAACCGAGATCGTGGATGCCTCCTGCCATGCAGTCATCCTGGCAGCCGGAAAAGCTGATTTTGAATTTGCGCGGCAGGTTGTCGGTGAGCTCCTTGTGCAGGAAAGCAAAAGCAGCCTGCCGGACGTAAGGCGCAATGTCGAAAATCTCGTCAGGGCAAACGCCGGCCAAGGGGCAGCCTGTTACGTTGCGCACCGTGTTGTAGCAAGCCTCCCGAGTCGTGAGCCGCACGGCCCCCAGTTCCTCCAGCATATCGGGCACCACCCGCAGAGGCACGAAGTGAAACTGCATGTTTTGGCGCGTGGTGAGATGTCCCTTGCCGCCCGCGTACTTATCGGCAATATCTGCCATCTTTTCCATCTGCTCCGCTGTGGCCAGTCCACCGGGAACTTTGGTTCGGATCATCTGCACGCCCATCTGTCGTTGGCCGTAAACCCCACGTCGCAACCGGAAGGCGCGGAATTCGTCATCCGTGATCCGGCCCGCCAGGAAGTCGTCAACTTGGGATCGGAACAGCGAGATGTCAGACTTTACGGTTTGGTCGAATTGAGCTTCGATGGCGTTCTGCGCTTGCATATCTAGTTCTCTATCAAGATTACTATGATTTTTCCTCGAAGCAAAGGTTCAGGGAAATTCATGTAATCGTAATCGAATTGGGCTAACCTGAAATCATCCCCCTTCAGGTTTTTCAAATCAACAACTCTACTATGAAACACACACTTCGACTCGTATTGTCTCTCGTGTGCGCTCTGCCGCTGCTATTTGGGCAGGCCGACGCTAACAAAGGTCAGATTGCCGGTACCGTTCTCGATCCCAATGCAGCCGTAATCAGCGGTGCAAAATTGACGATCAAAAATCTTCTCACAGGCTCGTCTCGCGACCTGACAACAGCTTCCAACGGCACCTACCGTGCAGTGCTTCTGGATCCGGGCAGCTACGAAATTAGCGCAACCAGCCCTGGATTTGCGGAAAACAAAATTACCGGTTTGGTGCTGAATGTCGGTTCTACGATCACCGTCGACATCAAAATGAGCGTCCAGTCCACCAGCACGACCGTCGATGTTGGCGAAACCCTGCTGCAGGATGCGGTGCCGGTCGCCAGCGCTTTGGTGAATAGTGTCGCGATTACCAATCTGCCGATCAATGGCCGCCGCTTTCAGGACTTTGTGCTCCTGACTCCCATGACGGCGGTAGAAGGCTCAACGCGCAACCAGATTTCCTTTGCCGGTCAGCGCGGCATCAACTCCAACATCATGCTCGATGGTGCGGATTACAATCAGCCTTTCTTCGGCGGTATCCGCGGCGGCGAGCGCTCGACCAGCATCATTACGGTGCCCCAAAGCGCCATTGCCGAGTTTCAGGTACTTGCCACTGGTTATTCCGCCGAGTATGGCCGCTCCACCGGCGGTGTGATGAACACGATCACGAAATCCGGTACGAACGAACTGCACGGGGAAGGTTTCTATCAGATTCGCCATCGTGCGCTGAGTTCAAGAAACCCGATTTTGAATGTGCGCCCTTCCGAAACGTTGCAGCAGTATGGAGGCGGCATCGGCGGCCCCATCAAGCAGAACAAACTCTTCTGGTTTGTCGCCGCCGAAAGCCAGAACTCGAAGACGCCCCGCATCGTAAACATTCCCTCAATCAACAATGTTGCCTTGACGCCTCGCAACCAGGAAGCCATCAACCTGATTCGCGGTTTTGAAGGGCCATTCGATCAAACCAACCGCGCCACGGCCATGACGGCCAAGACCGACTACGCTTTCAGCGGCGGTCACCGGCTCACCTTCCGTTACAACTTCAGTGATTCGGTGGAGCAGAATGCCATTACTGTTGGAGCCGCGGTGAACCCCGTAACTAACATCTCCGTGGAGCAGGAAGGCAACGAGCTCGACCGCATCCACAACGGTACGATGCAGTACACCCACATCATTTCGCCTTCAGTGGTGAATGACTTCAAGTTCAGCGGTTCCTATGAAGAGCGTCCGCGTACGTCCAACTCTACGAACCCTGGTGTGTTTCTCCAGAACGTTACCAGCTTTGGTGCCCGTAGCTTCCTGCCGACCACTCAATCTGATCGCCGCTGGCAGATTACGGACTCGATTACGATTTTGCGCAGCAAGCACAGTCTGAAGATGGGCTTTGACTACAGTTTTCTCCCGACAGCGCAGTCTTTCGGCTTTAACCAGTTCGGCGCATTTAACGTCAACGGCGTCATTGGCTCTGTCCTCGATATCGCCGGCGGGAATGGCACCAACGGTGGCAACCGCTTCGACAATCCGAACGTGACCTACACCCGCCAGATCGGCAACCTGTTGGCTGATTTTTCGGCCACTCAGATTGCTGGATTTGTGCAGGATAGCTATCGTGCGACCAGCAAGCTGACCCTCGATTTCGGCCTTCGCTGGGAAGGTCAGATCAACCCCAAAGTGGAAGCCAATAACGAAGCTGCCATTGCCCGCATTGAAGGCGTTCGCTTCCCGATTGGCAATATCGCCAGCCCTCGCAGTATCAACAACACCATGAACCAGGTTGCTCCCCGCTTCGGATTTGCCTGGACTCCCTTTACCGATAGCTTCCGCACGGTCGTCCGCGGCCATACGGGTATTTTCTACGCAGCGACGCCGCTGTTGACCTTCTCGGGACCGAACAATAACTTCCGGAATCCCCCCGGTGACGTTTCGATTTCGGTCGGCGGTGCTGGTGCGCAGAAGACGGTTTACCAGAGCTTCCTCGAAGCCGGTGTTGACCTCAACCGCACGCCCCTCGGGCAGCTGCCATCCATTCCGGTCGAAACCGTGCAGCGCGCCGCCGCGATTGCACTTGGTGGTGTGGCACGTGACCCCTTCGTCGGTGCCAGCTTTACCACCACGGCACCCAACTTCCGCAATCCGCGCTCCTTCCAGATGGGCTTGGGCACGGAAACGGAATGGTTCAAGAATTTCACGGCCGGCGTCAACTTCAACTACGTCAACACGGTCCACCTGAATCGGAATCGCAACTACAATTTGCCTACTCCGACGATTCGACCGGGCGATCTGAGCATGCGGCCTGATTTCAATCTTTTCGGTGGAAACGTTCGTCCGGTTCCGACTGTAACCAATCTCACGATTCGCGAGAACTCAGCGCGCTCAATGTACCGGGCGATGACGCTGCAAGCGCAGTACCGCACCAAGAAGCTTCAGTTCCAGGCCTTCTATACCCTGGCACAGAATTATTCTGACGATGACAGCGAACGGGATGCTGGCGGCTTCCTTTATGAGGACAGCTTCAACCTTTCCCGTGAGTACCACTTCAGCAACATGGATATCCGCCATAATTTCACGAGCAACGCTGTATACAGTTTGCCCTGGGGTTTTGAGATTTCCGGAATCGTTCGCGCCCGTTCTGGCCTGCCGCTGAATCCGCGGGCGGGTTCGGATCTCAATCGCGACGGCAACAACAACGACCGCCCCTACTTCGGACCGGGCGAATCGTTCCTGCGAAACTACTTCCGCAATCGTGGCTTCACCACCACCGATTTCCGGCTCCTGAAGAGCTTCACCTTCAAAGAGCACTATCGTTTGCAGTTTTCGGTTGAGTCCTTCAACCTGCTGAATGCCGATAACGTCGTTTTTGGTGGCACCACCAGCATCTACGGAAACGGCTTCCAGGCCAACGGCACAACTGCTCCGGTAGCGGCCGACTTCATGCGCTTGCGCAATGCGGATGGCTCTTACTTCCGGCAGAACTCCCAGGTGGGCAACCCCCGCCAATGGCAGGGTGGTTTGCGCTTCTTCTTCTAAGAAGTTTCCCAAAACCCAAGGAAAAGGGCGGAACACCGGAGGGTGCTTCCGCCCTTTACCTTTCCCGAGAGGAAGAAAGGAGGAGGGATGATGCCTCAGCGGGAAGTTTAGGGATTGAACTGCGCGGGATAGCGGATGACGCTGAAATTGCGCAAGAAGATCGTGTCGGCACTTGCGCTATCCAGCCGGGCCCGAAAGGTGATGGTTGTCGCCGCAGTGGGCGTGAGTGTGGCATTGCCGGACAGACCGGAAAATGGACTCCCGGGTACCGTGCCAGCCGTCCCGAAGCTATAGGTGCCGAATGCGGCGCCAGTTGGGTAGTAACCGCCCGAGCCGCGGACGAATGCCAGCGTGTCCGAGTTTGCGAAGCTTCGATTGAAAACGGAAACTCCGCCAATGAAGATCTCCGTCGTGAAGCCGCTGGCCGAACCTGTGTGTTCGTAGTTCAACGCAATCTCGATCCGGTCGCCGGAATCGAAAAATTCTGCCGGAATACCGCACGAACCCAGGATCACGTTGGTAGTGGAACTGGTTGTTCCGCCGCCCACGCTACAAACTACCTGAGGAACGGAATGGACTTGTGTTGCTTCAAAAGTCTTGCGGGCCCGTTGAGACCGGTTGTACCAGAAGTCGCCGGTAACCGGTGAGGCCGGGTCGGTACCGGAGGCAGAACCGATGTCGTTGAAGCCGGCGGTCGTTGCCGTACTTGCGGCGCTCACCCGCTGACCAAAGACAGTTCCCGTGGGTCCAACGCTAGCGAGCACGGTTGTGCCATTCGCCCCAAGCCAGGTAGCGAGATTCGTTGTGCCCTGATTGCTTGCCGCCCGGACCGTCAGGTTGGCAGTCGGAGTGTTCGTGCCGATCCCCAAGCGCCGGCTATTGGCATCCCAGAAGAAATTCGCAGCGTCCTGCGTCAGGATCGAGGTTGAATTGACGAAGGGAACTGAGCCATTGCTGAAGCCGGTAAAGAGACAGGAATTCCAAACCGCGTCCTGACCATTCGAAACCAGGCAGCGGTTCGCTGGGCCCAGTGGCAGCCGCATCCATCTTGTTGTGCTGCCCTGGCCGACGATGAGGTCCCCGCGCTGGACACTTTCAGCGACTGTGTCCGGGTGAACCTCACTGAGAAGGTTGTGCGGCTGAACTCCAAAAATTCCGGTCCGGTAGCTGGCACTGAGAAGATCTGATACTTCAGGTTGAGCGCCGTTCACGAAGGTGATTGTGTTCCCGTCAAGCGTATAGTCCGCGCCGACGCTCAGCCTCAGCCCGTTCAGGTACAGCTCCAGGCTGTTTTGCGGATTTGGAGAGCTGTTGAGGGTGAAGATTACGTTTGAGCCGTTGCGCAGACCGGCGGGAATTTCGGCATCCACAAAGGCTCCCGTACCATTTTCCCCGATCAGAAAACCTTGTCCCGTGTTCTCGCTGCTGGAAATTGTTGGGGCAGAAACAAATCCTCCGGGAAGCAATACGGCCCGGACATCGCTGAGTTTCAATGTGGCGCTGCTTGGAGAAACCGTCCAGATTTCGGAAAACAGGATACGGCCTCTGCTCGAGTACTTCACCGAATAGTAAGTGCTGTTGTTGTGGGTGGTAGGGGCGAGTTTGACTTGCAGGATTCCGTCAACAATGCGGACAAGCTTGCTGTTCTGGCCAACTTGGCTGCCATTTTGGGTTTGAAAGCTTTTCCAGTCAATGATCGCCAGACCATTGAAGCGGCTGCCGTCGGCAAGATAGATAACATCCTGGATGTTGGTGAGGACTGGTTGGGATTGACCTGTCTGCACAAAGCAGAGGGTGAGGAGCAAGCACAGCACGGTGAAGCGATGGCTTTGTGTGCGCGACAAATTAAAGAGCATCGGATTCCTTTCTTCCTGGGAGAAGGCCGGTTCCGCAATGAAAAAATGCCGGCTTCGATGAGAAGCCGGCAGGAAACTCGACCCTGTCCTAAACACGAGTCCGATGCTAGTTGAACTTGTCCGTATTCTCGCCCCAAAAGGAAGAGATCTCAACTTCCAAGTCGTTTATTCCAAGGCACTTGTTGAATTTGAAAAAAGGCGAAAATTGGTGTGAACCGCCAGGGGGAGGCCTTTAAAAGTCGACTGAAAGCGTAAAGCGTAGAGAGCGACCGTCATTGAGTGTGTTGGTGATCTTCCCGAAGGCAGGATTGGAGAGATCGGAAATTGCTTCCGCGAACTGTGGCGTATTGGTGGCGTTGATCGATTCAGCCCGGAAAGCTACCGAGTGCTCCTGGCTCAGGCGGAAGCGGCGTTCCAGCGACAAATTCCAGTTGCGCAAAGGTGCGCGGCGGAATGTATTCACGCCGATGTTGCCACGAGCATCTCCCGGACTCAAAAATTGGAAAGCAGAGCGTGGAAGTAAACTGGGCGCCAGGTCCGGATGCGTGATAGCGCGGCCGAGAACTGTCGGGTCCAGCAGATGAGGCCGGTCGCCGGGAACGCCGTCTACATTGCCATAGTTCGGGGCATCGGAACCGGTGGTGATCGTGAAGGGCGTACCGGAGCGGCCCACTACTACGCTCGACACGCGCCAGTCGTGAAGCCAGCGGATGCTGCGGGGAACCTGGTAAGAAACCGTGGAAAGGACAGCGTGGGACTGATGAAAGTTGCTCAAACCACGCAGATCGGAATTGACTTGCTGGGTTTGAGAATGGCCTTGCATGGCGTCATCACCGGCGGCAATGTTCACAAAGCTGGCCCCCGTGTCGATCGCTTTTGAGAACCAGTACGCTGTAGAAATATTCCAACCGCCTCGCGAAGGAAGCGTGTAGACAATCTTGCCCGCATCATAGTAGGCACGCGGGATGTTGTCGATGAGCCGGAAGTCGAAGTAGCGGGTGCTGGGCCGGCGGAGATTGATATTGGCCGTAGTGAGCGCCATTCCCGGCAGAATCTCGGCCCGATTCAGGTATTGCAGATACAGTAGCTTCCAGGTGCGGCTGCCGACATACGCCACTTCAAGACTCCCTGCGCGGGAAGGTAGCGGGGTCTGCCAGACCATCGTGTACTGATGAGAGTACGGCGTCTGGAGCTTGCGAGGATATTCAAAAACGGTGGCCCGGCCGTTGGGGTCAATATCAAGACTGGCCGTAAGATTGAGCAGGGGAGGGTTCTGGTTCTCGACCTTCTGAAAGCCCGGCGGATTCCACCGCACCTGTGTCAGCGTTGCCGGCAGGATGTCGCCGAATTGCAACGAGTAAGAGGTGCGTAGCAAGCCGAGTTTCCGCGGCATCTGCCAGGCAAAGCCCAAGCTCGGGCTCACGTTGTTGCAGTCGCAATCGAAGTCAATCTGGTTGAGGTTGTTTACTTCATTCAGTGAAAACTGGGGCTGGTAACGCAAGCCGGCGTTGATCACAAAATTGCTGGAAACGCGCCAGTTGTCCTGTACAAAGAAAGCCCATTCGTGACGGCGGAAGCCGCGGGCCAATTCTCCAACCCCGAAAGAGTAACGATTGGGAATGCCCAGGCGGAAATTGGTGATGGCGTCACGGCCAAAATCATTTCGGAAAAAGATGTTGCCGCGATTGGCCGAAGTTTCTGAACCGTTGAACTGGAGGCGGCCATACTCAAAACCCGCCGATATTGAGTGCCGCGAATAAAGCTGCTGAATCCGGAAGGCCGTGCGATAACGGTTCTGCGCCCGGATTAAGGGGATGGACGAAGGTGGCCCAAGCCGCTCAAAGGCCGTACCGATGACGACTTGGGGCCCGACGGCATTGGGTTCGGCCACCAGCAGGCTGGCGGCACGCTGGAAACCCGCGGTTGCATCGATGTTGGTTCGAGCTCCGGGAACATAATTCCAGGTGAGTCGAGAGTCGTGCGAACGCGTGGTGGTGTCAGGATTTTGGCCAGCGACCAGTTGAAAAGCATCGACTTGCTGACTGGTCCATGCATGCCGGGCAACGATGCGGTGGCGGCCAAAGCTCTGTTCCCAACGCGGACTTGCGGTGGTCGTATCAATCGACTGTGGAGCATTCGTATTGAGGGCGCGCGCTTCGATATCCGGACGATTGGGTGCAATATCGGGCCACGCCGCGAAGAAGCGATTGACCTCTGCACAAATTGCCGGATCTGGGGAAAGGCAGGAGCGCTCTGATGCGAGGGGGACAAGCACGTTGCCGTTGACGAAGCCCCGCTTGGTGTCATGGGAGGCATCAAACCCAAACAGCGATCCTTTCCATAGCGGAGTGCTGAATCTGGCTCCGAAGGAATTTTCCCGGGCCGGCAGAACATCGCCGACCTGAAAGAAGCTACGGGCAGAAAAGATGGAATTCGCATGAGTCCAATAGACGCCGCCATGCGTTGCGCGAGGCGACATTCCGGGCGGAAGGTGTAAAGGGCCACTCGGCCGGACACCAAGCTCACCGCCAAAATACCGGGTATCTGCCTTGAATTCAGTAATGGCGGTTGCCGTCATGCCCACCCGGACGCTGGCTTCTTTTTGTGCGTTATTGTTGATTGCGGTAATGAAGATGTTTTCGTTACGGCGGGCTTCCCCTCCTGCCGTATCTACCTTGCCGAGCAGGTTGGCTGGCGTGGTTGACTCCGAAGTGGCTGTCGAGGAAGGCTTGGCTTCTTCCGGCTTTGTGGCTGGCGTTTGCTGCCCGTTTGAATTGGAGCTGAGCAGAAAGAGCAATGCGAAATGGAGTGCTGGGCGGGGCAAGTTAAGATTCTGTCATTCTATCCAGAAAGTGATCCATGGAGATTGAATATCGTACTGGCCAAATTCTCACGATCAATCAGATGATTGATCTCTACACGGCTTCAACTCTGAGTGAGCGACGTCCCATTGACGACCGGGAGCGCATGGAGGCGATGCTGAAGAACGCAAATCTGGTAGTCACCGCCTGGGATGGCGAAGTGCCGGTGGGCATTGCCCGCTCAATGAGTGATTTCGTTTATGCGACTTATTTGTCAGACCTCGCCGTCCGGCAATCTCATCAGCGCCAGGGGATTGGACGGGAACTCATCCATAGAACTCGCGCCGCAGCCCCACAGGCGAATCTGATTCTTCTGGCCGCCCCGAAGGCGGTTGATTACTATCCGCATATTGGCTTCGAACAACATCCTTCAGCCTGGATTCTTCGAGCCTAACGGGTGGGCCAGGGCGGCCCCTGGTCGCGCCGGGCAACGGCACCCACACCCTTGAAATTGAATTTTTGTACCCGTTGTCCCCGGTAGGTTTCGGTGGTGTAAAGATTGCCCTTGGAATCGCTGGCGATGGAATGTACGGCGTAAAACTGCCCCGGTTGACGGCCCCCGCCACCAAACGTCGTCAGGACCTCAAGCGTGTCGCGCCGCAGCACATGCACCTTCATGTTGGATCCGTCCGCAATATAGAGGTACTTCTGGTCGGCATCCTTTGACAGGGCGATATCAAAGACCGAACCATCCCCCAGCGTATTCTTTTCGATGAAGGCTTCCTTGACGAAAGTGCCGTCTGTCTTGAAAACCTGCAAACGGTCATTGGTGCGGTCACAGACATAGAGCAAGTTATCCTGGGCGAGGGCGACGCAGTGCACGGGAGTGCGGAACTGTTTTGGCGGCGGCTGGCTGGGATCGTAGGATGGCAATTGCGTGTCGTCCGGTTTAGACCCGTATGCCCCCCAATGGCGCTTGTATTGGCCTGTGTCGGCATCAAAAACGATCACGCGCCGGTTGCCGTAACCGTCCGCGACATAGAGTTCATTCGTCTTGGGATCCACGATGGATTTGGCAGGCAGCCGCAGGTTCTTGATGTCGTTGCTGCCTTGACTCTGGTTGGGCTGGCCGATCTGCATCAGCAGTTTTCCGGCTTGCGTGAACTTGAGCAGCATGGAATCGTGGACAGGGCCGGCATCGGCCATGCGGTCTTCGTTGTGCGCCAAAGGAGCAGCCTGTTTGCCGCGGCCATTGCCGCCGATCCAGACATTGCCCTTGTAATCGACATCAATCCCGTGGTTGGAAGAAGGCCAGTTGAAACCCTTCCCGACGCCACCCCAGGAGCCGACCAGGTCTCCCTGCGCATTGAACTCAAGCACCGGCGGGGCGGGGGCGCAGCAACTGGAAGCAGGCGGACTCCAGGTAGCGTAGCGCTCCTTCTCTTCGAGTGAGCCCGGGCGGTGCAGAACCCAAACGTGATCCCGGGCATCCACCGCAACACCGATAACAGCGCCGATCACCCATTGATTCGGGAGCGGCTTGGGCCAGAACGGATCAACCTCAAAGCGCGGCGCTTCGGGATTGGCTGCCGTCGCGGGGACTTCCGAGCGGAAGTAGACCACGGCAAGGGCTAGCAGGCAGACAGCTAGAGCAGTTCGCTTCACAGTGGGCCGATCATATCGAATTTGCGGGTCGGATTGGGATTAGGATGGAGAACAATTGTGATCCTGAAAAGGCTAATCCTTCTGCTGGTGCTTTCCTTTGCTGGATTGGCCCATGAGATGCCACGGTATGTGGCTGCCATGCTGCGCGTGATGCCGGAGGCGCGGAGCTTGAAGCTTGCCGCACGAGTGCCGCTGGAGGCGATGCGGGATGTCGAGTTTCCCGAGACCGCGGAAGGCTATTTGCTGGTGGAGAAATTGGAGCCACAACTCAAAACGATTGCCACCACGTGGGTAGCAAATGCAATTCAACTCAAGTCAGACGGTGTAGCGCTACCCCGGCCCGTTGTCGTTTCCACTCGGTTGGCATTGCAGTCAGACCGGAGCTTCGCAGATTTCCGGCAAGGGGATCGAACAGCCTTTGACAGTCAGGCGAGAGTGGTCTGGAAGCAATTGTGGCTGGATGTCTGGATGGAAATTCCCGTCGAGTCAGCCGGGAAACGGGTTGCGATTCGGCCGGGCCTGGAGGGTTTGGGTGCGGAAGTGGTGACGGCTGTCGAATACGCAGGCAGGCTCTTTGAATTGCGGGGAGACCCGGGTTGGGTAGAGCTTGAGCCGGGCCTCTGGTCCTCCACGCGTCGCTTTGGGGTGATGGGATTTCAGCACATTCTCGAAGGGCTGGACCATGTCCTTTTTCTGGTTTGCGTTGTCCTGCCTATGCGTGACCTCTGGAAATTGCTGGGTGTCGTGACTGCCTTTGCGGTGGGACATTCGATCACCCTGGCTGCCGCAGTGCTTGGCTGGGGACCTCAAGCACAGTGGTTTCCACCGCTGGTGGAATGCCTGATCGCGGCTTCCATTCTCTGGCTGGCAATTGAAAACATCGTTGGGGCAGGGCAGCGATGGGCACTCGTGGCAGGTTTTGGATTGGTGCACGGATTCGGTTTTGCCTTCGCGCTCGGCGAATCGATGCAGTTTGCTGGAAACCATGTTGCAGCCGCACTCTTTGCCTTCAACCTGGGGGTGGAAGCAGGTCAAGTGGCAGTGGTCGGAATTCTTTGGGGCGCCTTCAGACTCTTTCCCTTGAATCGCGTTTGGCTGATTATCCTGTCCACGCTGGCTGGCCATACCGCCTGGCACTGGTTGCTCGAGAGGTGGCTAACCCTCGAGCGCTTCTGGGTGTCACAATAGAGAGAAACTTTAAGGAGACTGTCGATGGCCTACAATCTTACGGTCAACGGAAAACCCGTTACCGTTGACGTCCCCGCAAATATGCCCCTGCTCTGGGTATTGCGCGATGAACTCGATCTTTGCGGTACCAAATTCGGCTGTGGAGCCGGCTTGTGTGGAGCGTGTACAGTGCACCAGGAAGGCGATCCGGTTCGCTCCTGTCAGATGCCCGTATCCAATGCCGCAGGCAAGAAAATCACCACGATTGAAGGCCTTTCTCCTGAAGGTGCCCATGCCTTGCAGAAAGCCTGGCAGGAACTGGACGTGCCGCAGTGTGGTTATTGCCAGGCCGGTCAATTGATGTCGGCAGCGGCACTTCTGGCCAAAAAGCCGAATCCCACCGATGCGGAAATCGAGAATGCCCTCGACGGCAATCTCTGCCGCTGCGGAACTTACATTCGCATCAAGAAGGCGGTCCGGCTGGCCGTAAACATGATGGCAAACCCGAATCCTTCGGAGGGCAACAATGAATAGCCGCCGTTTCTTCCTGCGTGTCTCACTGCTCAGCGGGGGCGCCATGCTCATCGGAGGGCATGAGGCGCTCGCCCAAGGCCCGCGCCGGGGGCAGGCCCCGCGTCTCAATCCCGAAGCCTTCATCAAAATTACGCCGGATGGGATCGTCACCCTGATTGCCAAAAACCCCGAAATGGGGCAGGGAATCAAGACAGCGCTGCCGATGCTGCTCGCCGAAGAACTGGATCTCGACTGGAAACTCGTGCAAGTGGTGCAGGGCGATCTCGATGAGACCAAGTTTGGATCACAGTCCGCTGGCGGAAGCCGTTCGACTCCCAACAACTGGGATCTGCTGCGTCACGTTGGTGCCACGGCAAGGTTGATGCTATTGCAAGCCGCCTCTGAGAAGCTAGGCGCGCCGGTGGCAGAATTGTCCACCAGCATGGGCCGCGTGCATCACAAGTCCAGCGGCAA
Organism: uncultured Bryobacter sp.; assembly: GCA_964510335.1. Taxonomy (GTDB): domain Bacteria; phylum Acidobacteriota; class Terriglobia; order Bryobacterales; family Bryobacteraceae; genus Bryobacter. The sequence continues at coordinate 18,052 of CAZECF010000058.1, forward strand.
GAGCGTGGGGTATGGCGAGATTGCGGCTAAAGCTGCCGCCTTGCCGATGCCTGCTGCTGACCAGGTAAAGCCCAAAGAAGCGAAAGATTACCAGATCGTGGGCCGCAGTATGCCCATCGTGGATCTCCCGGGCATGGTCACCGGCAAGCCAATCTACAGTATTGATTTCAAACTGCCCGGCATGCTCTTTGCGGTCTACGAAAAGTGCCCTGTTTTTGGCGGAAAAGCGATCAGCGCGAACCTTGATGAAGTCAAAAAGCTTCCTGGCGTGAAGCACGCTTTTCTGGTGGAAGGCAACGGTCAGGTAGCCAGTCTTTCCAGTGGTGTCGCGATCGTGGCGGAAAAGTGGTGGTACGCCAACGAGGCTCGCAAAAAGCTGAAGGTGGTTTGGGAAGAAGGTCCCACCGCGACCCACACCAGCGCTGGATATCATGCCAAGGCCGCTGAACTCTTTGCCGCAAAGCCTGGCTTTGCCATCCGCAAGGTTGGCGACGCCGAGGCCGCACTGAAGACCGCGGCCAAGACCGTGGACGTGAAGTACACCTTCCCCTTTATCTCGCACGCTCAATTGGAACCGGGCAACTGCGCCGCGCGCTTTGTTGACGGCAAGCTGGAGGTCTGGGCGCCAAGCCAGACGCCGGGCCGTGGTCAGCAGATGGCAGCGCAAGCCCTAGGCTTGCAACCGGCTGATGTGACCGTTCACCAGATGCGAACCGGGGGTGGCTTTGGCCGCCGTCTGGCCAATGACTACCTGGTCGAAGCCGCCTGGATTGCCAAGCAGCTTCCGGGCGTCCCCGTGAAATTGCTCTGGACCCGCGAAGACGACATGCGTCATGATTTCTACCGTCCTGGTGGCTATCAGCATATGCGGGGTGGCGTGGACGCGAACGGCAAGATTGTGGCCTGGCACGATCACTTCGTCAGCTTTGGCGAAGGCGAAAATTTCGTCTCCTCTTCCAACATCGCTCCCGGCGAATTTCCCGCCAACTTCCTCGAAAACTTTGCCGTGGAAGCTACGCTGATTCCGACCGCCGTGCCAACAGGACCGCTGCGCGCGCCTCGTTCGAATTCCCTCGCCTGGGTGATTCATTCCTTCATCGACGAACTGGCTCATGCTGCCGGCAAAGACCCGGTGCAGTTCCGCCTCGACCTGCTTGGCGAACCTCGCGTCGTCGGCAAAGGTATGGAGAGCTACGATGCTGCCCGCATGCGCAAGGTACTTGAGAAAGCTGCCGAAGTCAGCGGCTGGGGCAAGCGCAATCTGCCCAAGGGCCGTGGCCTCGGTGTCGGCTTCCACTACAGTCATAGCGGCTATTTTGCCGAAGTGGCTGAAGTGAGCGTGGACGCCAACAAGCGCGTCAAGGTGCATAAGGTCTGGGCGGTGGGCGACGTTGGACACCAGATCATTCATCCCAGCAGCGCCAAAAATCAGGTGGAAGGTGCAATCATCGACGGCCTGAGCGAAATGATGAATCAGGAAATCACGATTGATCGCGGGCGCACCGTGCAGACAAACTTCCATCAACACCAGATGGTGAGGATGAAGCAGGCCCCGCCGGAAATCGAAGTTCACTTCGTCCTCAGCAACAATTCGCCAACCGGATTGGGCGAACCGCCGCTTCCCCCGCTGCTGCCCGCTGTCGCCAACGCGATATTTGCCGCCAGCGGCATCCGTGTGCGCTCTTTGCCCATGGCAAAAGAAGGTTTCCGCTGGGCCTGATCAGCTAGGCTTTCGTGGCCCTTTTGCTGGCTGGCTGACGCTAGTTACGCAGGAGGGCCGCGATGGAAGCTTGCCTCAATCAAAGTCTCGGTTTTGACGAAGTGCGCTGGGCGACCTTGCGCAAAACCAGTTACGACTCCGGTGGTGCCTTCGACGGGCTGCCCTCAAAAGAGCGGCTCAACGCAGGAACTCGCCTGCTTCGTCTGGTGCGGCTCACAACGGGCTACTATTTCGATTCGCCCTGGTGGATGCCAGTGGAAGTTTTTGAGCAACTGCACGCCGATGCCAACCGGAGTTCTACTGGCAGCGGACGGCTCTTTCGCAATCATGTCGCCCAGTACATGGCCTTGCCCTCCGGCAAGCACCAGTTGTGCGTCGTCGAAATTGAACTCACCCGGCCTGTCTTTGCCTTTGTCGGCAAGGCTGCCCCACTCTTCGGGCGTCCGGGCGGCATGAAGCAGATCTTTCTCCCGAATCTGGCTGAACGGGGAAATCCGCGGGCAAGCTTGCACGCAAAACTGGTCCATACCTACTGGCTCAAATTCTGAGTGATTGAATAGTAGGGTGATGCTTCGATCCAAAGCCGCTGTGCTGACGGCCTACCAGCAACCCCTTGAGATTCGCGACTTCCCGCTGGATGACAATCTGGCTCCCGGCGAGGCCCTGGCCCGCGTCGAGATGGCCGGTATCTGCGGCACCGACGTGCATTTGTGGAAGGGCGAATTGCCAATCCCGGTCCCTGTAATTCTCGGCCACGAGAGTGCTGGCCGGATCGCGAAACTGGGTGCTGGCCTCGACCGCGACTGGACCGGACAGCCGCTTGCCGTAGGCGACCGCGTTCTCTGGGCCAGCAGCATTGTTTGTGGCGAATGCTACTACTGCCGCATCAAGCGAACGCCGACGCGATGTCTCAAGCGAAAGGCCTACGGGATCTCCTACTGCTGCGAAGAGGCACCCCACCTGCGCGGAGGCTATAGCGAATGGATTCTACTGCGTGCCGGGTCGTCAATCTTCAAGCTGCCTGACCAGGTGAGCTTTGAAGCAATTGTTGGTGCTGGCTGTGCGCTCAATACTGCCCTGAATGGAGTGGAACGAATCAAAGTTGAAATGGGCGACACGGTGGTGGTGCAGGGCGCCGGCCCGGTCGGATTGGCCGCGTTGGCTGTGGCCCGGGAAAGTGGTGCCTCTCAGATTGTGGTGGTGGGTGGTCCAGCGCACCGGCTACAGATGGCCCTCGAATTCGGCGCGGACGCGGTTGTGAGTCTGGAAGACTTTCCCGATATCGAGGCTCGCCGTAAGGCAGTCTTTGAAATGATCGGTGAACACGGCGCCGATGTTGTCCTGGAATGCGTTGGCCATCCTGCCGCCGTTCCGGAAGGATTTGAACTTTGCCGGGATGGTGGAAAGTATCTCGTGCTCGGCCAGTATGCCAATGCGGGCAATGTTGAGTTCAATCCCCACATCATTACCAAAAAACAGCTCACCGTCATGGGAAGTTGGGCCTTTGAAGCCCGGCACGTGCTCGGGGCCATCGAGTTTCTGGCCAGGTCCTCGAAGTGGCGCGCCCTCTTTGAAAAACAGGTGACGCACCGCTTCACGCTGGATCAGGCTGATCTGGCTCTCGAGACGGTTCGACGCCTCGAAGCCGGCAAAGCAGTGATCCTTCCCTGAAGCAAAGAGCTACCATTAAAGGATTGGGGTTTGAATGTTCTGCGCACGAAGGGCGCTTGTATTTATGGGCCACGGGAGATGCTGCGCAGTGGCATACCCTTCTGGATCGTATCGGCCTTCGGAATGCGACAAACCGAACGGGATACGCCTGGGTTCCCGCCCAAGGAAGTGCAGTGATGGCGCTGGAGCGCCCGGTCATCGCTCTCGGAATTGATACCTGGGCTTCGCTCTGGCCCCAATGGCTTCAAGGCGGAGAAAATTTAGGCGAATCGGCAGCTTTCTGGGCGAACACTCAACTTTTTGCTTTGCACTTGATGGAGCGATGGGCCTACCTTCCCGTTCTCCAGCGGAGTCGCGATGGCTACGAGGCCCGCTGGTCGCCTCGATTTGTCGGCAACACTCGCGAAATGCTCGAAGATTTGCTCGAGCGCATGCCTGACTCGGCTCGGGCACTGAACTTTGATGCTTCTGTTCCTCCAGCACAACAACGCCGCCGCGTCGTTGAACAGATACTGGTCTGGATGATCGATGAGCACGCCCGGCGCCTCGCCCGGGAAATGGTCGATCGCTTTCCAGCTTCCTCCCATTCCGGCAAGTGGCAAACCGCGCTCAGCCATCCGATCGCCACCATGCAGGGTGACAAAGCTTCGCTCGAGCGGTTTCAGGCCGTCCTGCTGGAGTGGCAGCAAGGCATCGAGTTGGAATCGAAGTGCGGCTACCGCTTGCTCTTCCGGATTCTGGAGCCCGCCGGAGAAGGCCGCGAAGGCTGGCTGCTGGCCCCCTATGTGGAGGACTTGCTCGACGCCGATCTTTCCTATCCACTGCGGGCCGTAGAAGATCTTGACCTGCGCGGGGGGCGGCTGGCGGGAGAAGCCGCCTGGAGCAATTTCGCTCAGGCCACCCGTATCTGCCCCATGCTTTCGGCTTTCGATTCCCACATCGGCGAAGGCATCTATTTGCCCGGCGACCGGGTCATTGATTTTCTGAATCGTTGGGCCCCGCTGCTGGAAAAGGCAGGTTTCCGCGTGGAATGGCCAGCCTGGTGGCGTGAAGGAAATGGAATCCGCGTTGCCTTAAGTGGAGAACTGAACTCTGCGCCAACAGTGGCGGATGATCGCTCCGCCATGGCGACCAAAGTACGGTTGGACTGGCAGGCAATTCTCGGCGACAAGCCCGTCACCATAGAGGAATTGACCGAACTGGCCCGGCGGCCCGGCGAACTGCAAGTGCTACGTGGAAGCTGGATGCGTGTCGATCCACAAAGTGTCCGGGATGCCGTGCGCTTTTTGCGTCATGGCCGCCAACGGGAGATGTCCGCCCGGGACGCCCTGCGCGAGGTCTTTGGTCTTAGCGGTGGCCGAAATCTCGACGTTACCGGAATTCGTTCGGAAGGCTGGGTTGGCGAGCTACTGGATCGATTGCGCGACCCCGCACAAATTAAGGCAGTGGCGATACCAGCCGGGTTTCGCGGGGAAATGCGTCCCTACCAGCGCCGCGGCTTTGCCTGGCTCCAGTTCTTGACGCAATTCGGCTTGGGTGCTTGCCTGGCCGATGACATGGGCTTGGGCAAATCCCTGCAGATGCTTGCCATGATTGCCGGGAGGCGAGGCGAAGGCAAGCCCGCACTGCTCATTTGCCCGACCTCGGTGATCGGCAATTGGGAGCGGGAAGCGCAGAAGTTCTTTCCGGATCTGAAAGCCCTGGTCCATCACGGGGTGAACCGCGTTCGCGGGGCGGAGTTTGCTGCGCTGGCAATTCATTATGATCTGGTGATTTCCAGCTACAGCCTCCTGCATCGCGATGAAGAAACTTTCGCCGGCGTTGACTGGGATGGCATCGTTCTCGATGAAGCACAGAACATCAAGAATTTTGAGACCAAGCAATCCCGTGCAGCAAGGCATCTCCCCGGCGGTTACCGCGTCGCGTTGACAGGCACGCCCGTCGAAAACCATGTGAAAGATCTGTATTCGCTGATGGAATTTCTGAACCCCGGCTTGCTCGGCAGCCCGCGCGACTTCCAACAGCGTTTCTTCAAGCCCATCCAGAACGATCAAAGCGAAAAGGCCACACGGCAACTGCGAAGCTTGACTGCACCCTTTATTCTTCGCCGGCTCAAGACGGATCGCACCGTTATCTCTGACCTCCCCGACAAGATGGAGATGAAGACCTACTGCAAGCTCACTCGCGAGCAGGCACTGCTCTATCAGGACGTAATGAATGGCTGCTTTGTAGATCTGGAAGGCCGCACCAAGATGGAGCGTCGCGGGCTGATCCTTGCCACCATCTCCCGCCTCAAGCAGGTCTGCAATCATCCCGCCCAGTTGCTCAAGGAGAAAGACAACCTGAAGGGCCGCAGTGGCAAACTGACCCGCCTGACAGAGATGCTTGAAGAGGTGCTGGAATCGGGAGAAAAGGCTCTGATCTTTTCGCAATTTGCCGAGATGGGAGAAATCCTCTCCAGCCATATTGCCGGCCACTTCGGGCGGCCCGCTTCCTTCCTGCATGGCGGCACACCCCGGCGGGAGCGGGAACGGCTGATCGCTGATTTTGAAAAGCCCGAGGGCGCCAGTCTTTTTGTACTCTCCTTGAAGGCCGGCGGCACCGGCCTCAACCTGGTAGCGGCGAACCACGTATTTCACTTTGACCGCTGGTGGAATCCGGCCGTTGAAAATCAGGCTACCGACCGCGCCTTTCGCATCGGCCAGACGAAAGCCGTTCAAGTGCACAAGTTTGTCTGCATGGGCACGATTGAGGAACGCATTGACCAGATGGTGGAGCAGAAACGGGGCATTGCCGAGAAAGTCGTGGAAGCCGGTGAAGTTTGGCTGACAGAAATGTCCAACCAGGAACTGCGGGACCTCTTTTCCCTTTCAAGAGAGGCTTGGGAAGACTGATGCGCCAGATCTACCGGCTCCGGTCGCGTCCCCGAACTCTCCTGGGCCGCCAATGGAGCGAATGGCTGGAAGGCTATCCCGTCGGCAAGGAACGTCTGGACTTGAGCCTCGATTTTGCTTCCTCTGGCGCAGCTTCGAACTTGGTAGTGGATGGTTCCGCGCTGGAAGCCGAACTAATGGGTTCTCTGCCGGAACCCTATCGGGTCGTCTGGACCTTCGCTCCTGTCGCCGCCGGTCAGTGGGAAATGCTTCGTTCCCTGATGACGGCCGAGGCGTGGCGCGACTTCCGCAAAGGGATCGTTGGCACCGTGATGGAGAGCGCCCTGGCTGCGTCTGAGATTCCTTTGCTGCCCACCCGCTATCGCGACCTGAGGCCATCCTGCACCTGCTCGGAATGGTTGAAGCCTTGTCAGCATGCGCTTGCCGTACTTCGGTTACTGGGGCAAATGATCGAAGACGAACCCATGTTGTTGTTGCGGCTGCGCGGTGCTGAGCCGCAAGAGGCCTTGCCGCCAGTGGTCGAAACCGGCGAAGAAGCGCTTCGCGCCAGCGAATCCGAATTCTGGGGGAGCGGTAAAGACTGGGGTGACTTCCGTGCCCGTCTGCTGACCACCGCAGAACCTGCCCGCCTGCTGAGCCGCCTGGGGCCATTTACGGTATATGGTATGAAAACAGAGCCGGAAGCAATCTTCCGTCCCGTTTATGAAGGAGTTGCCGCGGAAGTAAAAGTCGCGCTCGACGCTCTGCGAAAGAAGGAAAACGAGTAATGCGAATTTGCATTTTGCTGCTGGCCGCCTTTGCTGGCTTGGCTCAGGAAAACCAGGAACTCGAACGCGCCCGTAAGGTTCTGGCCGACTGGCCCAATCTGGCCCGCTACGCCAGTGACAATGCCAGGCTCAGCCCGCCTGCCAGCAGCGAGCAGCGAGTTGTTTTCATGGGCGATTCCATCACCGACGCCTGGGGCCGCCGCGGTGGTAAGTTCTGGCCGGACCGCCCCTATGTCAACCGCGGCATTAGCGGCCAGACAACGCCACAAATGTTGATCCGTTTCCGTCCCGATGTAATTGAGCTGGGCGCAAAAGTGGTGGTGATCCTCGCCGGTACAAATGACATCGCGGGCAATACGGGCCCGATGACGCTCGAACAAATCCAGGGGAATCTCCAGTCGATGGCGGAACTGGCTCGCGCTAACGGCATCAAAGTCGTAATGGCCAGCGTCATGCCCGTTTGCGACTATCACCGTCCTCAAACCGAGCGCCGCCCGCCGGCAAAGATCCTTGCTCTCAATCAGTGGATCAAGGCCTATTGCCAGAAAAATCAGCTTGTCTATCTCGACTACTATTCCGCCATGCTGGACGAAGCCGGGATGCTCCAAAAAGAAATCACCGGCGACGGATTGCACCCCAATGACGCAGGCTACGCCATCATGGAGCCACTAGCCGAAAAGGCAATCGCTACCGTTCTTAACCAATAAGGCTGGCTTCGACAATGCTCACCGGGGTAGAGGTGGGCACGACCCTTTCCAGCCGGAAGCCAGCCTTGGCCAGTAAAGCATCGTACTCTTCGGACGTTCTTTCTTCCCCGCCAGGCAAGGTGAGCATTACCATGTCAGCAAACTTGCCGAAATGAGGCTCGTTGCCCTCGGGAAGAACAAACTCCACGATCAGCAGCTTGGCAGTTGGCTTCATGGAAGCGCGAACATGGCCAAGGATCGTCAAACACTGCTCCTCGCTCCAGTCATGAATGATGTGCGAAAGGATGTAGGCGTCCCCACCCGCTGGCGCACTCTCGAAAAAATTGCCGGAGGCAATTTCTATGCGCTCCGTGAGGCCATGCTGCGCAATCAGGGCGGGCGCATCGATGGTCACATGCGGACGGTCGTAAAGAATCCCTTTGGGCTGGGGGTAGCGGCTGAGGATATGTGCCAACATGTTGCCCGTGGCGCCGCCCACGTCAACAATCGTGTCGAATTGCGAAAAATCATAAGCTTCAGCCACTGCCGGAGGTTCCCCGCCGTGGATGCCAACCATGGCATTGCTAAAGTGCGATGCATCTTCGGGATGCTCAGCTAGATAGTCAAATAGTTCCATCCCGTGCGCGGACTTGAAAGCAGTTCCGCCCGTGCGCAAGGAGTGCAGGATTTCCCCCATGGCTTTGTATTGATAGGGACCGCCGAAACTCAAAATGGTGGAGCGGGCAGCGCCAGGAGCGCCAGTCTTGAGGGCTTCACTCATCGGTGTTTGATGGAAGCGATGATTTTCATCCTCAGAGAAGATGCCAAAGCTGGCCAGGCACCGGAGCAAGCGGTGCAAAGAGCGGGCATGCAAGCCCAGTCGGGGAGCCAGTTCGGCTGCACTTAATGGCTGGGCGGCCAACTCATCAGCTAAACCCAACTCGGCCGCGGACCACACAATTCTGGAGACCCAAAGCGAGGTCACCATTTCAATCAATTTGACGTGCGGAGGCGGGAGAGAGGGTTGCATAAGGTCCTTAAACCCTACCACATCCCCGGAATGACGATTTGCAGCCACTTGGCCAATTGCGGACGGCCCTGCCGTGGTGGAATGAGTTGGGGAGGACAGTCCCCAACTCATCAGAAGTTTAGGCTAGACAATCGCTCCCCGAGCACGCGGTTTGTCGCTTTCGTCATAGTCCCCTGAGGCTTCACCGGACGATCCAACATCCTCAGCACCGGAGTCCTCAAGGATCCTTTTTGCTTTGTCTGTCCACTCACTGTCATCGCAATGTACCGAAATCAGGATTCCGCCTTCTTTGATTCGCCCTTCGTAGCGTTTCGCTTCATACTCCGGAATCCCCATGCCCACGAGGCCGCCGGCGATACCGCCTATTGCTGCACCGGCACCAAGTCCAGCTAGCGCAGCCATAATCGGGCCCGCGGCGATGAAGGGGCCAAGGCCGGGAATGGCTAGGGCACCGATGCCTACCAGCCACCCGAGCGTCCCCCCCAGGGCTGCTCCCCCTGCTGTTCCAATGGTGGCGCCTTCGGGTGCTTTCGAGTTTTTCTCGGTACCCAGGTCTTTGTTTCCATCATTGTGGGGCATGAGCACGCTCACATCCTCGTGACGGAATCCATTGGTGCGCAAGTTTTCAATGCCGGCTTCGAGTTGTGTGCGCGAAGCAAAAATGCCATATGCGGATCGATTTTTCATGTTACTTTCCTTCTCCCTTGGTTACGATTTCAATCAGATTTGAAACATTGTCTTTTCCGGCGGCAGCGTTGGCATGAACCCCGATTTTGGTTTTCTCTGCTTCGCTGTTGACAGGGCCACGCAAAGTGACCTTGCCTCCGTTTGAAATCACCTTCACGTTCTTGGCATATGTGGATAGCCCTGAATCATCGGTTAGTGATTTTCGGATTTTTCGCGTGAGTTCGCGGTCCGCCTCATTCTCGCCCTGCTGATCTGCCGTAATGGCATGATCGGTGCGATCGCGTTTGTTTTTCTTTGTGTTGTCTGCCTGTCCGAACGCGAACGTAAGCCCGGCCAGCAGCAGGATTCCAAGTTGGATTTGTTTCATAGGTCCCTTTTGCCCACCACCCCAGGGATGGCGTGCACATTTACATAAGCACGTGGAAGTCCAAATTGATTTAAGGGGGACAGCAAAGGGAATGCAGGAAATCTTGGTTGGTGCCCGGGGCGGGACTTGATGTGTCATAAAATCAGAGCTTCATGTACCGCTTCTGTCTGGCATTCGTATCGCTTGCCGCAAGCCTGCCCGGGCAGAATGCGGATTTGTTTGAAGCGAAGATCCGTCCGGTCCTTGCGGCTCAATGCTACGCGTGTCACAGCTCAAAATTGAAGTCGCCGATGGGCGATTTGGTCCTGGACACAAAGGCGGGCCTTCGACGGACCATTCTCCCCGGCAAGCCAGCGGAGAGCCGGCTGCTTCAGGCAATCCGGTACACCGATCCGCATTTGCAGATGCCACCGGCTGGCAAATTGCCGCAACCCGTGATCGATGCCTTTGAGACCTGGATTAAAAGTGGTGCGGTGGACCCCCGCACCGATGAACCGATTGTAAGTTCCGGTGCGTTGCGCGGTATGCCTCTCAAAGAGGGACGCAAGTGGTGGGCCTTTCAACCTGTGCGGGAATTGGAAGCGCCAAAGGTGAGAAACGAAACTTGGCCGAAGCGTAAAGTAGATGCCTTTGTACTCGCGCGACTCGAATCGAACGGGCTTGCCCCCACTGAACCCGCTGACAAACGCACCATCGCCCAGCGAGTGTATCTGGATCTCATCGGGCTGCGCGCAACCTATGACGAGATTGAGGCCTTTGTAAACGACACCCGACCCGATGCCTTCGCGCAACTGGTGGAGAAGCTGCTGGCCTCGCCACATTACGGAGAAAAATGGGGCCGCCACTGGTTGGACGTGGCCCGCTACGCCGAAGACAACCCTACCGGCGAGGCGACCAATCCCGCCTACCCGTATGCCTGGCGCTATCGCGACTGGGTGATTGAGGCACTCAATAAGGATGTGCCGTACGATCAGTTTCTGAAGCTGCAACTTGCCGCCGACAAGATGCCTCACACGAAGCGGGAAGACCTTCGCGCCCTCGGCTACCTTGGCGTTGCCCCGGTTTACCACAAGGACCAAAGGCTTTCCCTCGATGTGATCTCCACTTTTCTGAGTGACGACTGGGATGATCGCATCGACGCCGTTAGCCGCGGACTGCTGGGCCTTACTGTCGCCTGTGCACGCTGTCACGACCACAAGTTCGATCCCATCTCGACAAAGGATTATTACGGCCTGGCGGGCGTATTTGCTTCGACCATGCGTTCAGAACGGCCAACTTTTGACCTGGATCCGGAACTGGAATTGCGATTCCAGTGGGTCCAAAGAAGACTCTTTGACGTCGCCTATTCCATCAATCTGCTCACTGCAGAGGCGTCCACCGTAGTTGGTGCCGAACAGCGGGTTGCCCGCTGGAAGGTCGAGCTGGCGCAACTCCAGGCCGAAATGGAAGGGCTAAAGGAACGCTACCCCAAGCTGGTCGAATATCTCGAGAAGTACTGGAATCCGCCGGCTCGTCAGCCGCGCGTTGCAGGTGCCGCCCGCCGCCGCCCTGCTGCCTCCGAAGAGCCTTTCATGAATACGGTGTACGATGCTGCCAACCACGTGGATGGCTCTGACGCCAACTATACCTGGCTGCATTACAAGATCAATGAGCCTCGGGATCTGCCGGTATTCTTGCGAGGCAATGTGGCAACGCCCGGCGAAATCGTGCCGCGAAAATTTCTGTCGGTGCTGAGCAAGGGCGAGGAGCGATTCCTCAATGGGTCGGGCCGGTTGGATCTGGCCGACAAAATCGTTTCCGACGCCGCCCCCCTTACCGCCCGCGTGATCGTGAACCGGGTCTGGGGCTGGCACTTTGGAAAACCGATTGTGAATACTCCCAGCGATTTTGGAACGCAGGGAGACAAGCCGACCCATCCCGAACTTCTTGACGATCTGGCTGCACGCTTCATGGCCAACGGCTGGTCCCTGAAGTGGCTGCATCGGGAAATTCTTCTTTCCAGTACGTGGCAACAGGCAAGCCATCGCCGGGCCGAGGGAGACCGTATCGACCAGGGCAACGCGTTGCTCTGGCGCATGAACCCTCGACGAATGGATGTCGAGGCCTACCGCGACTCGCTGCTGCGAGTGGGCGGCAATCTCGATACCGCTGTCTATGGAATTTCTCAAGACCTCGATGACGAGACAAACACCAGGCGCACGATCTATGGGCGTGTCGGCCGCGGTCGATTGAATGGTTTCCTGAAGCTCTACGATTTCCCCGATGCGTCACAAACTGCGCCGACGCGTGACTTGACCACCACTCCTTTGCAGCAACTCTACGTAATGAACGGAAGCTTCCTGAAATCGCAGGCGGCGCTACTGGCCAAAAGCGCTGCCGCCGAGACGGATCCTGCCGTACAATTGCGGGCACTCTATCGAAAGGTATTGTCGCGAGACCCCAGCGCCAAAGAGCTGGATCTTGGCCTGACTTATCTGGCACAAGGAAAGCTGGAAGACTACGCCCATGTATTGCTGGCGACGAATGAGGTTTTATTTCAACAATGATGAACCGCCGGCAGTTGATCCAACAGATGTGCGGGGGACTCGGCGCCATCGGTCTGAATGCGATGACCTCCCACTACAACGGCCCCCAAACGATGGGCACGGCGAAGAAGGTCATCTTTCTGTTTCTTGCCGGTGGACCCTCGCAAGTCGACATGTTCGACTACAAACCGGCCTTGGAGAAATTTGCGGGCCAGCGCCCGGGTGTGGCGGATTTGCGCACGGAGCGTCAAACCGGAGGCCTTTTGCCGAGCCCTTTCAAGTTCCAGCGCTATGGCAAGTCCGGTATTGAATTGAGTGAACTCCTGCCGCAGATGGGAACCGTCATCGATGACGTCTGTGTGATCAAGTCGATGTACACCTTCAATCCGACTCACACTCCGGCCCGGAGCCTGATCCATACGGGGAGTATTCTTGCAACGCGGCCCAGTCTGGGTGCCTGGATCAGCTATGGCCTCGGGTCAGAGAACGAGAACCTGCCGGCCTTTGTGGCCTTGAGTCCCGGCGGGAATGGTGGCGGGTCTCTGCTGAGAAGCGGCTTCCTTCCGGCCGAGCACCAGGGTACGCCGTTCAGCGATTCTGAGGTGGAACCCGAGAAGATGATCGCGAACCTGAAAAACAAGTGGCTTGACGCGGGTGAGCAGCGGCGGCAACTGGATGCGATCCAGGCCTTGAACCAGGAATTTAGTGCAGGATTTGGGGCGGATGAATTTCTGGAAGGGCGCATCCAGTCGATGGAAGCTGCCTACCGGATGCAGTTTGAAGCCATGGATGTTTTTGATATTCGCAAAGAGCCGAGCTCGATTCGCGAGGAGTATGGTGAGACGCCCTTCGGCAACGGGTGTCTGCTGGCCCGGCGCTTGACGGAAAAGGGCGTCCGGTATGTGCATGTCTATCACAATGCCGGTCAGGACTGGGACGACCACAAAGACATCGAAAAGAACTTGCGGGAACGCTGTCCCGCCATGGACAAAGCGGCGGCAACGCTGATCCGCGACCTCAAACGGCGAGGCTTGCTCGATGAAACACTGGTGGTTTGGGGCGGCGAGTTTGGCCGCACTCCCGTGAGCGAAAGCGGCACCGGTCGAGACCACAATCCATACGGCTTCACGATGTGGATGGCCGGTGGGGGGGTGAAGGGCGGACTGGCCTATGGTGCAACGGATGAGTTCGGCTTCAAGGCAGTAGAAAACCGGGTCTCGGTTCACGATCTCCATGCAACGATCCTGCATCAGTTGGGCATGGATCACACCAGGCTGACCTACCGCTATGCAGGACGCGATTTCCGCTTGACGGATGTCCACGGGGAAGTCGTTAAGTCAATACTGGTCTAGCCAAGAATCTTTTCAGCAAAATGCGGAGACCCGCAAGTTCTGGTGCCCGGGGCGGGACTTGAACCCGCACTCCTCTTTCGAGGAAACGGATTTTAAGCCGCACCGGGTTTGAATTCGTGGGATTGCTTGGGATCGCTTTGGAGTAATGAATACGGGGACTTGGTGAGATTTCCGTATGCGCTTGAATGCTCAATTGGATGCGCTTCGTTGGTCCCCGCAAAAGTCCCCACATGGGGCGGTCGGATTGCTGGCAGCAGGCGCGGCGGAATTGAATTCGGCGATATCATCTCCATCAGCAGTTGAGGAATACTAGGAGCTTAAGAATGTGGCAGGCGATA
>CAZECF010000059.1:0-31029 GCA_964510335.1 uncultured Bryobacter sp.
CTCGCCATCGTAAGAAAGTACGCTGCCATTGGTGATGTCGAAAACCCAGCCGTAGATCTCCATCTCGCCGCGTGCCAGGGACGCAGCAACGCTCGGATGAGTGCGAAGGTGGTCGAGTTGGGCGAGGACGTTTTCTTCGACCATGATCTTGGCCCGCAGTTCATCGTCAACTTCCCCATAGCCGACGACAACGCGGCGAGCACTCTCGGAGTGGTTCAGCCAGTGCCGGACCATGGGCATGTGAGCAACTTTTTCCGGATGCATGGCGGCGTCCATGGCGCCGCACTTGGTATGGCCGCAGATGATGATGTGTTTGATCCCCAGCACCATAACGGCATACTCAATGGATGCCGAAACACCACCCACTGCTTCCCCATAGGGTGGAACGATATTGCCAGCATTGCGAATCGTAAACAGATCGCCAGGTTCCGAGTCGGTAATCATGTTGGGAACTACCCTGGAATCGGCGCACGTTATGAACAAAGCACGGGGAAGTTGCTTGGCGATTAACTGGTCGAAAAAATCTTTTCTTTCGGGATAGATCTTACGCTCAAAGCGCAGAACGCCGCGGGTTAGTTCGTCCATGGAAGCCTTTCCTCGTCATGCTAATGATAAACTCAGAACTTGCTAGGCTTTGGGCTCCGTGCAACGGTCGGCTGCAAACCCCGCCAGGTCCGGAAGGAAGCAACGGTAGTGGTTTAGCCCGTGTGCCGCGGATCACCCGAAGTCTAGCATAAGCATTACTTAATGTATTTCTAAATATGTCCTATCAGGTTATTGCCCGCAAGTACCGGCCGCGAGAATTTGATGAGCTGATCGGACAAGAGCATGTCAAGCAGACGCTCGATAATGCGATTACCCAAAAGCGGATCGCTCACGGCTATATTTTTGCGGGGCAGCGGGGTACGGGGAAAACCACGGTCGCAAGAATCCTGGCTCGCTGTTTGAATTGCGTCGAGGGGCCTACGGCAACGCCCTGCGGCAAATGCGCCTCATGTATCGAGTCCGTGCAGGGCAACGCTATTGATGTCATTGAAATTGACGCCGCCTCCAATCGCGGCATCAATGAAATGCGGGAATTGCGCGAGAACGTGCGCTTCCGTCCGTCGCGGGACAACTATAAGGTTTTCATTATCGACGAAGCCCACCAGATCACTAGTGAAGCCTTCAATGCTTTGCTCAAGACGCTGGAAGAACCCCCAGAATGGGCCGTTTTCATATTGTGTACGACCGAATCGCACAAGATTCCGGTGACGATCGCTTCACGCTGCCAGCAGTTTGGTTTCCGGTCTGTGGAGTTTGGGGAAGTGGTGCAGCGGATGCGGGAAATCTGCGCTGCCGAGGGAGTTGAGGCGGAAGAAGAAGCCCTGGCCGTACTGGCCCAGACAGGCGAGGGTAGCGTGCGGGATTCGTTCTCGGCACTGGACCAGGCAATTGCCTGTTGTGGCACCAAGCTGAAGGCGCAGGAAGTTCGCCAACTTTTAGGGATTTTCGGGATGGACGCGCTGGGCGATGTCGCGCTGGCGCTCGAGAAATCCGATTCCACGCGGATGCTCGAGATCGTGATGGAACTGGAGCGGTCCGGGCAAAGCTTGCAGCACTTTTGCCGCGAACTCGCCCGCTACTTCCGGAATTTGCTGGTGGCAAAAGTGACCAGCGGGGACAAGCGGTTGATCGCGGCTTCACCGGCGGAGATTGAAAGGCTGGTGGGGACCGCAGCGAAATTCTCTGAGCTGGATCTGACCCGTTATCTGCAATTGACACTCGATTTGTTCCGGGATTTGCAGCACTCGTTACAACCGCGGCTTCATTTGGAATTGGGGCTGGTGCGGATGGTCCACGCCGGGAAACTGACGGCGATTGAGGAAGTGCTGGCCAGTTTGCCGCAGGGGCGGTCGGTGGCGTTGAACGCAACGGCGAGTGCGCCGCGGGAACGGGCGAACTTGCGGGTGGCACCCGTGAAAATCGAAGAGCTGGCGGCTGTGATTGCGCCCAACATCGAAACCACGGATTCCCCGTTGAAAGACCGCCTGGTAGCTTACTTTGTTGAGAACAAGAAGAAGTTCTCGGCCGACGCGGTGCAGAGTGCGCGGGTAGAAGAAGCAGGTGGAGTGGTAAAGTTCTTTGCGCCCCGGGCTTATGTCCGGCCCTTGCAATCGCGGGATGTAGCGGCAGGATTGCAGGCCGTGCTGGGACGAATGGCGCGCGTTGAAGTTGTGCAGGACGATAGTGTAGAGCCGGTGAAGGCCGCGCCGAAACCGGCTGAAGATGATGAGGCCACGCGGGAGCGGGCGCTCGAAAATCCTCAGGTGAAGCGCTATCTGGAATTGTTCGGGGATGCGACGGTACGCGGCGTGAGAGACTTGTCAAATCTGGAATAGAAGGAGCGGAGAGTAATGAAATTACCCGGCAACATGCAGGCGATGATGAAGCAGGCGCAGGCCATGCAGGAACGCTTGCAACAGGAAATCGCCGCCATACAGGTGGAAGCAGGGGCAGGCGGCGGCATGGTGAACGTCAAGATGGACGGCCAGAAGCGCGTGCTGGAAGTGAAGATTGACCCGGAAGTGGCGGGCGATGTGGAAATGCTCCAGGACCTGGTAATGGCGGCAGTGAATGAAGCGGCCAAGAAGGTGGATGAGGAATCGGGCAAGAAGACGGGGGCGATGCTGGGAGGCTTGGGACTGCCGCCGGGCATGTTCTAAATGCCTGACTTTGCTGAACCGCTGGAACGTTTGATCGGTGAATTCCGCCGGCTGCCCGGCATCGGGCAGAAATCGGCGCAGCGGCTTGCGTTTTTCGTGATGCGCTCCCCAAGAGAGAGTGCGCAACGGTTGAGCCAGGCGCTGCTTGACGTGAAGGATCAGTTGACGCTTTGCTCGGTGTGCAACAACATCAGTGCGGGCGAATTGTGCGTCTTTTGTTCCGATCCGCGCAGGTCTGAAAAAGCGATTTGTGTTGTCGAAGATCCGCACAGCATTTTGCCGATTGAGACAACGCGGTCTTTTGACGGGCTTTATCACGTCTTGCACGGATCGATCTCGCCCTTGCGCGGTATAGGGCCGGAGCAGTTGAAGATCAAGAATCTGCTTGAGCGGCTGGGGGATGGCAAGGTGGAAGAGATCATTCTGGCCACCAACCCGACGGTAGAGGGTGAGGCGACTGCGGCGTATCTGGGGCGGCTGCTGAAGCCGCTGGGTCTGAAGGTAACGCGGATTGCCATGGGGATTCCGGTGGGTTCAGATCTGGACTTCGCCGATGAAGTGACGATGCTCAAGAGTCTCGAAAACCGGCGTGAAGTTTAGCTCAGTACGAGCAAGGGTGAGGCTTCCCGCATGCCCCGGTTGGTCAGGGCTCCGAGTTCCACTTCGATCAGATGGCGCGCGGGTTGCGGCTGGTTGAGTTCCACGCGAATGTAATTGGTGGTGAGGGCGACGCCATGATTGCTGACCGTGACAGCCGGAAATCGCTGGCCGAGCAGGCGGCGGCGAAATTCCTGATTCTTGCGGGCGCTCAGATCCTGAAGGACGCGATTGCGTTCGCGCCGCACCTCCATGGGCACCGGATTGGCCAGGCTGACAGCCTTGGTGCCGGGGCGTTCCGAGTAAGTGAAGACATGGAGATAGCTAAAGGGAAGACTCTCAAGGAAAGCAGCCGTTTCCGCAAATTCCTGCTCGGTCTCACCGGGAAAGCCAACCATGACGTCAGCCCCGATAGCGGACTGGGGCATCAGTTGGTGGGCTAGTCGAAGCCGGTCTTCATAATGGCGTGGCCGGTACTTGCGGTGCATGCGCCGCAGGACGCTATCACTGCCACTTTGCAGCGGCGCATGAACGTGTCGGGCGATACGGTCCGAGCCGGCCATCAGCTCGAGTAAGTCTGTAGTGAAGTCCATCGGCTCGACGCTGGACAGGCGGATCTGTGGCATCGCTGTTTCGTTCAACAGGCGGCGGAGCAGGTCGGGCAATTGGCGGCCCGAGCCCCATTCGCGCCCCCAACGGCCAAGATTGATCCCGGTCAGGACAATTTCCGGGTAGCCGGCTTCAGCCAGTCGGCGAGTCTCGTTGATGACCCAATCAGGGCTGGCGGAACGGGACGCACCGCGGACACTCGGGATGATGCAAAAGGCGCAGCGGTTGTTGCAGCCGTCCTGGATCTTGAGATTGGGCCGGGAGCGGTCGCCGGCCGGGCCTTCCACGGGGGCCGCGAAGAATTCTTGTTGCTCGAAGATATCGCCCACGTGCACTTCGGCGTGATACGGGGCAGGATTTTCGCTAACGATATCGGCGATGCTCCCCTTATGCGAATTGCCGACTACCCAGTTAACGCCCTCAATCTGGGAGAGTTCTTCCGGGGAGCGCTGGGCATAACAGCCGGTGACGAGGATGCGCGCGGCGGGGTTATCTCGTTGAACCCGGCGGATGGCCTGGCGCACGTCATGGTCCGCCGACGTTGTAACGGTGCAGGTATTGAGGACGACAAGGCCGGCATCGTGGGCATCCGCCGCAGCCGATAGACCTTTGCCGGTGAGGCTGGCCTCAAGGGCAGCCCCGTCAGCCTGGGAGGCGCGGCAGCCGAAATTCTGGACAAAAAAAGACTTCAACCTACCTCCAATTTATCAACTGGCCTACTGCAGAAGGGGCAAACAGAGACGATAGACCTCGTAGATGTCGGCGCGGGTCCTTTCGCAAAACGAAATCGATAGTATGTTCCAGCAGTCGAGCGCAAATGCTCGACGCTCGGAATTGGCCCGGCGGGCGCAACCCTACAACTTTCGCCGGCCAGACCGGATTGCCAAAGATCAACTGCGGTCCATCTATGTCTTGCATGAATCCTTCGCGCGGTCCCTCGCCAGTAGCTTATCGGCTTATTTGCGTGCCTATGTAGTTGTGAATCTGGTGAGTGTGGAGCAGCTGTCCTTCACTGAATTTCAACAGGTACTGCCATCGCCCACGGTTGTGGCGACGATTAACGCGGCTCCGTTTGAGAGCAATTGCTTGCTCGAATTGAACCCGACAATGATTTTCCCGATGTTGGAGATGTTGCTCGGCGGTTCGGTGTCCAGCCTGACAAGGGTCGAGCGGGAAGTGACCGAGATTGAACAGTCAATTCTCGAAAGTATTTTTAAGCTGATGCTGCGGGACTTGAAAGAAGCGTGGAAGGGTATTGCCGCGATTGACTTTCAGATCGATGGCTATGAGACGGAACCGCAACTGATGCAGATTCTCGCGCCGAATGAAGCCGTGGTGGCTGTGTCGATCGAGATCCGGCTGGGGGAAGTGAGCGGCATGATGAATATCGGTATCCCGTCGATCATCATCAAGATGCTGAGCCACAAGTTTGCCGAGCAGTGGACGATCCGCAAGACGGAGAGTACGGCAGAAGATACGAAGCGGGTCTACGCGCGGGTGCGGAACTCGAAAGTGGAGATGGATACCCGGCTGCGAGGTCCGCAGATGCTCCTTAGCGATCTCCTGAACCTGAAGGTGGGCGATGTACTGACCTTTGATTACCCGGCGAGCAAGCCGGTCTCGGTCGAACTAAACGGGAAACTCAAGCATGTGGGCCATATTGTGGTTTCGAACCGCAAGCGGGCGATCAAGATTCTGGAGCCGGTGGATCCGGCTGCGTGATGAGGCGTGCGCCACGATTGAAGCTGAAGTAGTCGAAGCCCCAGCGGATGGCGACGATCACGCGGGACTGGAAGTGGACCAGATAGAGCACGTGAATGAAGACCCAGAGAAGCCAGGCAATGTAGCCGCTGAACTCAAAGCGTCCGACTTGCGCGACGGCCCGGCGGCGTCCAATCACCGCCATGTTGCCCTTATCCCAATAACGGAAGGGCGGGGTGGAGCGGCCTTTAAGGCGATTCGCAATGAGCCGTCCGACGTAATCCCCCATCTGCATCGCCGGTTGGCAGACGCCAGGCAAAGGTTGATTCCGGTTGTGATCAAAGTGCGCCATGTCGCCGATAACGAAAACCTCCGGGTGACCGGCAAGCGAGCAATCCGGACCGACAGGGACTTTTGCCCCGCGGGCGAGCTCGACTCCTGCACTCGCGGCCAGAGACTTGGCCAGGGGAGAAGCGGTGACTCCAGCGGCCCAAATGATGGTGCGCGCTGGAATGAAGTCCTCGACTCCATTGGCAAAGACCTTGGCTCCTTCCGGGGTGATGTCCAGTACGCGAATACTGCTTCGGCAACGGACATTGAGCTCAATCAACTGGCGCTCCGCAGACTTGGAAAGCTTTTCTGAGAAGTTGCTGAGAACGCGTGGACTCGCGTCGAGAATCAGGATGCGTGAGTCTTCCGGAGAGAAGGACCGAAAGCTTTCCTTGAGCACATCATTGGCAATTTCCCCGAGCGCTCCAGCCAGTTCGACACCCGTGGGGCCGCCCCCGACGATAAGGAAGGTGAGCAGGGCGCGGCGGCGATCGGGATCGGTTTCCTTTTCGGCTTCTTCAAAGGCCGTAAAAAGCCGGGCGCGCAAGCGGGTGGCATCTTCGATGCTCTTGAGTGAAGGAGCAATGGGGGCCCACTGATCGTTTCCGAAGTAAGTAGAGCGGGCGCCAGCGGCAACAATGAGGGAGTCATAGGGAATCTCGCCCATGTTGGTCGAAACGAGCCGGCGTTCCAGGTCAAAGCCCTCCACTTCCGTCATCAGGACGCGGAGGTTCTTTTGGGAGTCAAAAATATTGCGCAGAGGGGCGGCGATTTCCCCGGGCGAGAGTCCGCCGGTGGCTACCTGATAGAGCAGCGGCTGAAAGAGGTGATAATTGCGGCGGTCCAGAACCGTCACTTCAACGTTTTCGTGGCGCAAGGCCCGGCCGGCGTGCAGACCACCGAAGCCGCCGCCAACAATCACCACACGATGTTTAACCATGGGTAGTTTTCAATCTTTCCGCCAGCGCCCAGAGCAGGAGCACCGAGCGCAGGCTCCAGGCGATCGTTCTCACCCAATTGGATGCTACCAGTCTGCGGCAGGCTTCGAGATCGAAGCCAGTGGACAGATTGCCATGCAAGGGTACCTGAATCAGCATAGTTGAAGCCCAGACCAGGAGCGTGAGCGCGCCGGTAAGCCAGAAGAGAGAAGTGGCCGGCCTGTTCCATACCAGCAGAATTGAGGCAACTAGTTCAATGAGCATGGCCGGTGCCACAACCCAGCTAGTAAGACCTTGGTGTCGTCCTTCATACGACGAAAAATTCTCACGCCCAACCAGCTCAAACAATGGATAGTGCACAATCTGCACAAACCAGATCAGGCCGGTCATGTAAAGCGAGCTAGCCAGGTTGAGCAGGACGAGCAGATCAACCCACATGGGCGGCAACGGCCTCGGCGGCATGGCGGCCATTCAACAAAGCGGCCTGGATACTGGCCATGAAGCGGTGGTCCCCGCAGATAAAGACGCCACTGGGCAGCCGGACGGGTTTCTCGACCACCGTCTCAGGCTGTGCCGCGGGGTGGGCGTTGCGGATGCGGTAGATGCGGAGCAAGCGCCAGGGGCGGGGGTCAGTGTTGAGCCAGGACCCAAGTTGCTCGCGTACGATCGCTTCCAGCGCTGCGTCGGTATCCGCGGGATCACCGAGCACGGTGACACTCAAAAGGTGCTGTCCTTCGGGTGCGTAGGCGGGGTTCACCAGACTCGGCAGGCAGGCGTTCTGAATGGGTTTGTTGAGATTTCCATTGAGCAGGATGATGGGTTCAGACAGTGGCGGTGGGCCCGGGATGGCGAAGTAAAGCGTAGTGGCTTTGCGCGCCGCCAGGGGCTCTACTTCTTCCGGTAACAATCTGGACGCCGCCTGGTTGTCGGCTGACAATACGACGGCAGAGGCGGAAATGGTTTCGCCGGAAGCCAGGCTGACGCTGGTTGGGCTGAGCGAAGTGGCAGGAGAGTTGAAGCGGAGGCAAGCTGGTTTGAGCCGGCTTGCAAGTTGGTCCGGTATCGCCTGCATGCCCGATTGCGGCAACACGGTATCGCCCGCGGCCATCATGCGAAAGACGTATTCGAGCATGCGGGAACTGACTTTGAGATCGGCATCTAGCATGATGCCGCCAAAGAAGGGACGGAAAAATCGATCAATCATGTTGCTCGAAAACCCATAGCGTCCGAGCGCGTAGAGGCTTGAGAATTCCGGTTTCTCCAGCAGGTCTTCTGGCTTGCCAGCCATGGAGGCAGCACGCAAGCGGGCGACCAGCAGTTTATCCGTCATGCTGCCGACGGGATTCAGAATTTGCGAAAGCGCAGCGAAGGGTTCCCGCCAGGGGTCCATTACGCGGTGGAACTGGCCGTCGAGCCGGACCATCGCTCCGGGCAGGAAGCGGCCGAAGTGAAGGGCCGGGTAGTCGAGTACTCGCTGGCCTTCCGGGTAAGCGGTGAGGTAGACCTGAAAACCACGATCGAGCAGGAAGCCATCAACGTTGTCGGTACGAACCCGGCCACCGGGGGCGTCGGCAGATTCGACCAGAAGATAGTCGATCTTTCGATTCTGAAGTTCAAGGGCACAAGCCAAGCCAGCCAGGCCTGCACCGACGATGACCACGGGCTGGGAGGTCAAGCCAGACTCCGCCGTAAGCCGAGGCTGCGCAAGACCAGGAATTCGTTGAGCTTGTCGAGAGTAACAATGCCAAGCAGGCGGCCGTGCTGCAACACGAGGGCGCGGTAATCATTTTCAGCAAGGCTGCCCACGATAGAGGGGAGGCTCGAATCGGGAGCCAATGCGAGGAAATCGCGGTCCATGGCACCCGCAACGTACGCGTCCGGGCCGTCTGTGGACAGGGCATCCATCAGGTGCTCCCGGCTGAGCAGGCCAACCACATCGCCGGCGTGGAGGACGGGAAAATCCTGTTGGGCCGAAGTGAGTAACTTCTCAGCGGCTTCACGGAGCGAAGAAGAGTGATCCAGCGATTCGAAGCGTTCCATCATCACTTCGCGCACAATGGCACCCTGCATCAAAACGATGCTCTTGAGGTCGTGATATTCCTTGCGGGAAGCAAGAAAGAAGAAGACTGCTGCAGCCACGGGTAGCCATTGAGCAAACCACAGACCTCCGAGGGCGATGAGGACAGAGAGGGTGCGCCCTGTTCGACTAGCCCAATGTGTCGCGGCCAACTCTGGCATTTTCATTGCCAGGACAGCACGCAGGGCGCGGCCGCCATCCAGCGGAAAAGCGGGAATCAGGTTGATGCCGCCAAGCCATAGATTGGCAATCATGAGGTCCTGGAGCAAAGTATGGGCACCCAATACCGCTTGACCAGCAAAGAGAAGCAGGGCGATTAAAAAATTGGTGGCTGGCCCAGCGAGCGCGATCTGCAACTCCTCCCGGGCTTGCGGACGTCTTTCCAGACGGGCAACGCCACCGAGAAAGTAGACCATGACGGAGAGGGTCCGTATTTTGCAGGACTGAGCCACGGCAGCATGTGCCAGCTCATGCAGCAATGCGGAGAGAAGTATCGAAAAGGCCAGGATCGCGGAGTGCAACGGACTTTCCCGTTGCAAGATTGGAACAAACGCGAGTAAGAGCAGAAGTGTGAAGTGCAGGCGCACTTCAATGCCTGTTACCCGGCCGAGTCTGAAACTGGTTGCCATGTTAGACCTTGGGGTGCGAGTCGCTCAACTCGCTGACAAGAGCAACGTAGTCGGGACGATCTGCGGCGCTTTGATGACGGTAGGACTTCAGAATTTCCCCGTGGAAAACCAAAAAAACGCCTGGCATCTGTGTCACGTCTCCGTCGGCACCACCTATACCGTGTTTGCCGAGAAAGCCTGCTTCAAAGCCGCGCAACCAAACTTTTGGCCCAAAAAGTTGGGACCAAGCCCCTTTTTCCAGCCCGAACGCACGGTAGAGCGAAAGTTTTGGATCCCACACGCGGGGAATGTCGCCGAGTTGGTATTTGGTCAGGATTGCTTCGGCCGTGTCTTCGTTACCCATGTGCACCAAAACAACCTGGGTTCCGGAAGCTTCAATGCGATCGCGGTGCGCGCTTAAATCCGCGAGTGCTTCACGGCAAAAGGTGCAACCTACGTGGCGCAGGAAAACGAGGAGGACGGGACGAAGCTTAGAGTGCTCAAGGATGCTGATGTCAAACTGCGACTTTGCGCGCATCGCCCAGGTCTGAATTTCAGGGGAAAAGACCCGTTGCTTGTCTTCGTTTTCACGAGCAGCGTGCGCAAGGATCAAGGCAAAGGGAACCCACCAGATGAGGTCGTTTGTAACAATGGTCCAGCCGAAAGCGGGGGTGAACCGACCTTCATAAAGAGCTTTGGCCATTCCGATGGGGCCGAAAACTTTTCCCATCAAACCGACCAGAACAATCGGCCAGTGCCGGATGGGATCGCCTGAGGCAATCCAGTAGCCGACTCCGTAAACTCCTACAATCATGCCGATGCACTGCCAAAGTTCCGGGTAATTGGGTTGGGCCATCCCCGCGAGGTCAAAGAGGAGGGCAGGGGCGAAGACGACCAGTGCACCCCAGACGATATTGTAGAAGCCCGCCGCGGCGAGCACCAACTTCATCCAGGATGGGAAAGCTTGCGCAGGCATAAGAAAGTAGTAATGCTCCTCTGTTGGTAAAGGATGCCCGAAAATGCCGCTTGGTGTCTAATTTTCAGTCATTTCACATGGCCAGGGCATCCAGAAGGCGCAGGGCATGGAAGTCCAATACAGCAAAGCGGGTATTTATCTGGCGGAGATCGACTTGTGGCTCGATCCGCAAGTTTCCCAGCCTGCTGCCTGGATATCGCATGCCCATAGCGACCACGCCCGCAGCTACTCACAAACCGTGATCGGCAGCCCGGAAAGCCTCGAAGTTTACCGGATGCGCTGGCCAGGCCAGGAGGCTTCGCCCCAGGAATTGGTCGCGCTCGCCTTTGGACAGAGCCGGGAATGGAACGGAGCACGCCTCACTTGCCACCCGGCAGGGCACATTCTGGGGGCAGCGCAATTGCTAGTGGAGTTCCGGGGCGAGCGGCTGATATACACCGGAGATATCAAGGTACGAGAGCCTCTTTGCGGACGACAAACAGAAGTTGTGGCCTGTGACCACCTGATCGTGGAATCCACCTTCGGCTTGCCCGTCTACCGGTTTCTTTCGCGAGAAGCGGCGCAGGCAGAAATCGTGGCCTTTGCGCAGGAATGTCTCGCTGACGGAGCCAGCCCGGCCTTTCTCGGCTATCCGCTGGGGAGAGGCCAGGAGATAGCCTATGTCCTGACGCAAGCGGGAATTCGCACTGCGGTACACGGAGCAATTGCCAAATACATTCCGGTCTACGAGCGCGCGGGCTTCAACTTTCCAGGCTGGGAAGCTTACGATGCCCGGCAAGTGGAAGGCCGCGCACTGGTGGTGGTGCCGGGCATGCGGCGCACGCTCGAAGCGACGGGCAAGGACATCCGGGTAGCCTACGTTTCGGGTTGGGCGCGGCTCGACAATGCGCGATTGCGAGTGGGGGCCGAGAAGTTGATTCCGTACAGCGATCACGCGGATTATGGCGAACTGCTCGAACTGGTAGAGGGGACCGGAGCCCGGCGAGTAGATGTGGTCCACGGCTATACGGAAGTTTTCGCGCAAATTCTGCGTGAGCGGGGAATCGCAGCCGCCTCACCGGCCAACGCTCGCGGAAGGGCAAGTGAAGAGGAAGCAGTGGCGGCGGAATGAAGGCCAGTTTTGACTCACTCGCGCACGCCTTGGAGCGTGTGGCTAATACTTCAAGCCGGAACCGGAAAGTCAGAATACTCGCCGACTGGCTTGGCGAGTGCAGCGATGCGGATCTGGCACGGGCAATCCGCTTTTTGTGCGGGGAACCGGTGGCTGGTAAGGGTGGCGGGAAGTTAAGCGTGGGGCACTCGACACTCCGGGAGGCAGGCGTGGCGGCATCCGGGATTTCCATCGACCTCTTTCGCATCTGCCATCGAGAGGTAGGCGATAGCAGCGAAACGATCGGATTGTTGCTAAGCGGTCAACCGGGAGCGGAATTGCCGCTGGAAGAAGCGGAACAGGCATACTTGCGGCTCTTTCAGGCACGGAAGACGGCGGACAAGGTGGCGCTGCTTGAGGCCCAGCTCAAGGGAATGCATGCGCTGACAGTGAAGTATTTTCTCAAGGTGATTACGGGCAATTTCCGCATCGGGCTGCAAAGGAAACTGGTGGAAGAAGCACTGGCTAAAGCCGTCGGCGTGGGGTTAACGATTGTCAGGGATGCAAGCAACCGCACCGGAGACCTGGCGGCGGTAGCCTTGGCAGCGCGGCAGGGCCGGGTTGAAGATATGGAGGCACGGCTCTTTCATCCGCTTGAATTCATGCTGGCGCGGCCGCTGGATGAGGTAAAAGAACTGGCGGATCCGGGGGAATGGTTTGGCGAGGACAAGTATGACGGTATCCGCAGCCAGGTGCATTTCGAGCAAGGCCGGGTGCAGATCTTTACGCGCGGCCTTGAAGATACAACGCGCGCCTTTCCGGAACTGGTGGCGGCCTTTTCCGGCATCGGAGGAAAAGCGGTGATCGACGGGGAGGTGCTGGCGTGGCGCGACGGACGGGCGCTCAACTTCACCATGCTGCAGCAGCGGCTGGCTCGCAAGAAAGTGGATCAAGCCTTGCTAGAGTCCGTGCCGGTGGTTTTCATGAGCTATGACTTGCTCTACCGGGATGGAGAACTACTTCTTGACCGACCAATCGAAGAGCGTCGAAAACGCCTGGAAACAATGATTTCGGGAGGGGAAGGGAGAGTGCTGATTTCTCCACAATGGCGTCTCCAGGCGCAGGAAGAGATTGAGATCCGCTTTACTGAAGCCAGAGCGAGAGGCAATGAAGGACTGGTGCTGAAGCGGCAAGGTAGCCTTTACGAGGCCGCCCGGCGCAGCGGAAGCTGGCTCAAGGTGAAGCGGCCCTACGGGACGCTGGATGTCGTGGTGACAGCCGCCGAGCAGGGCACCGGGAGGCGTGCGACGATGCTTAGCGATTACACTTTTGCCGTCCGGGACGGGGAACGCTATTTGAATGTGGGCAAGGCTTATTCCGGATTGACGGATGAAGAAATCCGGGAATTGACAAGGCTTTTCAAGACTCTGGCCCGTGAGCGCTTTGGGCGGGTCACGCTGGTGGAGCCCCGCGTTGTGCTGGAAGTTGCCTTCGATGGAGTACAAAAAAGCCCTCGCCACAAGAGTGGCTATGCATTGCGTTTTCCGCGGATTCTGCGCTGGCGGCGAGACAAAGAAGCAGGCGAAGCCGATACGCTCGGTCGAGTCGAGGAGTTGTATGAGCGCTCGCTGGCGTAAAAAGCTGCACCAACCCTTGGCCGACTGGTTTGATGGACGCTTCAGCGGCTTCAGTGAAATCCAGCGGGCGGCGCTGCCCTTTACGTTAGCCGGAAAGAACAGCCTGATTCTTGCGCCAACCGGAAGTGGCAAGACGCTGGCGGCCTTCCTGAGCGCCTTGTCGATGTTGGGAAAACTGGCTGAAAAGGGCCAGTTGGAAAATGCTGTTGCCGTGGTGTATGTCTCGCCCCTGCGAAGCCTGAACCGGGACATTGAGCGAAACTTGCGCGGGCCGCTGGAGGCCTTGAATGCAAGCCTGCCGGAAGGGCGGCAGATCCGGATGGAGCTCAGAACCGGTGACACAACGCTGGAAGACCGGCAACGGATGAGCCGGCATCGTCCGCACCTCTTGCTGACCACACCGGAAAGTTTGTCGAGCTTGTTGAGTCAAACACCCTGGAAGGATGGTTTTGCGGCGCGCTGCGTAATTGTCGACGAGATCCACAGCTTTTGTGAATCAAAACGCGGGTCCTTGTTGGCGCTTACGCTCGAAAGGCTGGAGCGGCGCGCACCGGCCGGCTTGCAGCGAATTGGTTTGAGTGCGACCGCGTCGCCGGTGGAAGCAGTAGCGGGACTGCTGGTTGGGGATCGTCCTTGCGAGGTCGCCGCCAGCAAAGCCGAGCGTACGCATCGGCTTGAGATCGCCAGCGTGCCGCAGGAGACGACGCTGCCCGCGGCAGGATTCAACCCCTACCGGATAGCCCATGTCGTGGCTGAACTGGTGGAGGGAGCGGCGTGTTCGCTGGTTTTCACTTCGACACGCAGTGCGGCGGAGCGGCTGGGGCTGGCCTTGAAGGTGCTGCTGCCGGAGATGGATGAGTTGATCGAAGTGCATCACGCTTCGCTCGACCGGGACAAGCGGTTGTGGGTGGAAGACCAACTCGCCGTGGGCGGCTTGCGGGCGGTGGTGTGTTCATCCAGCCTGGAGATGGGCGTCGATTTTTCCGGCGTGGACCAGGTTCTGCTGATTGGGGCGCCGCGCGGCGTCAGCCGGGCACTGCAGCGGTTGGGGCGTGGCGGACACCAGATTGGTGGCGTTGCAGCCGGTGCACTGGTGCCATTGAGCTTGCCGGACTTGCTCGAATGCATTGCCATCCGGGCTGCGGTGAAGGCGGGGCGGCTCGATCAGTTGCGCCCACCGCAAGCCCCGCTCGACGTGCTGGCGCAAGTGCTGCTGGGTTTAGCCGTAGAGCGCGAGCACACCATTGAGGAAGCTTATGCTTTGGTCAAAGGGGCCGGGCCTTATCAAGAATTGCCGCAGCAGACTTTTCTTGATGTGCTGGAATATCTGGCGGGCGGAGGCAAGGTGCTGGGCGGCGGGGCCGAGTACGGCAAGGTGGTGATCGAGGGGGATCGTTTTCGAGTGGCCACGCGGAAAGTGGCGCGGGCCTATTACCAGAACATCGGCACAATCAGCGACGACTATGCAGTGCGAGTGGTAACGCGGAACCAGCATCGTCTGGGTGAAGTGGAGGAGAGCTTCCTGTCGGGCTTGCAGCCCGGAGAAGCCTTTGTGATCGCCGGCAAGAGCGTTGTCGTGAAGCGCTTTCATGCCAACGTGGCCGTCGTGGAAGCGGCGAAGGGGGAGCGCGTTCGGACGCCGCGCTGGATGGGCGGCAAGATGAGTTTGACAGCGCGGCTGGCACAGGAGGAACTCGTGTTGCGGCGGAGCCTGCGGTCGGCCTATGAGAAGGGCGGTACGGATCAGTGCCGGAAGGTGCTGGAGCGCGATTGGGGAGTCGGCCCGGAGAATGCGCTACGGGCAGCGCAATATGTGGAGCGGCAATATCAGGCGGCACCCATCCCTGTCGATAGCCCGGTGCTGGTGGAAAGGATTCGTCACGAACGTTCCCTGATGTACCTGGTGCACCTTGTGGCGGGGCGCGGCGTGAACCGGTCGATGATCTGGACTCTGAGCCACCGGCTGAGCGAGGAGTTTGGCTCGATGGTGGGCAACTTTGATGACCACAGTTTCCTAATAAGTTTTGGTGCCCGGCGAGCGCCGGACGAAGCCCGGCTGCGCGAGGCCTTCCGCCCGGAGGGCTTTCTGGAGGATCTGGAAGCGGCGCTGGAGAAAACAGAATTGCTGGGCGCGAAGTTCCGCCCGATATGCGAAACCGCGCAACTGCTGCCCCGGCGCAATTCGAGCAGCCCGGGATCGCAGAAGCGTGCGGCGAGCTGGAATGGCAGACTGCTCTTTGAGACCTTCCGGCGCTATGAGCCGCAGCACCCGCTCTTGCGGGAAGCGGTGAGGGAAGTGCTGGAGGATGATCTTGAGGCAGGTAAAGCGGTCGCAGAAGCCGGCCGCATTCATGCGGCTGCGTGGGAAGTGAAAGACCTCGACCGGCCCAGCCCTTTTGCCATTCCGCTCTTTGCTGCCTTCAACCGGGAGACACTAGTGGCGCAGGACCCCGATAAAGCTCTCGATGAAATTGTGGCCTCACTTTACGACGAATGGAAAATCGAATCAGAATTGGTCCCGGGCGCATAGCGCACGCCAGCGGTGCTTTGTGGCTGGAGGACTCGGGCACGCTCCTTGTGGCCGATGCGCATCTTGGCTATGGGTGGGCACAGCGGCGGCGCGGGCAGATGGGTCCGGTGACGGATGGCGGGATAGGGGAGCTCCTGGGGAATGTTGTGACGGAGTTTTCTCCTGAAGAGCTTGTCTTCCTGGGGGATGCCGTGCACGCCCCAAAGCCGATGGCGGCCGAGCGCGAATTGATCGAAGGAGTTTTGAACGAGCTTTGCACCAGGACGCGCGTGCTGGTAGTGCAAGGAAATCACGACCGGGCCTTCCAGCGCGACTTTGGCCATTTGGCCATTCCGGTAGCGCCACAATGGAGAAGCGGCAGCATGCTGGGATTGCATGGGGACCGCCTCCATCTAGAGGTGCCGGAAGCGGAACACTATCTGTTAGGCCATCTGCACCCGGCGCTGAAATTGAAAGATGACGCGGGCGTGAGCCGCCGGCTTCCGGCATTCCTGGTCAGCAGCCGGGCCACCTTGTTGCCGGCCTTTTCCCCTTTTGCGGCGGGTTTTGACGTGTCACAGGGAAGCCTGCCCAGGGAAGTTCGGGCCTTGCTCGGCAGGCATGAAACCTATGTGGTCACCGGCCGGCAGATTGCGAAGGTACCGGCTAGAGCCAGTCGAAACGCTCAATGATGTCCGCCGTCGGACCTTCAGCCACGATGCGACCTTTCTCGAAGAAGACGGCGCGGGTGGTGGTTTCAAGCGCAAAGCGCGAGTCGTGAGTGATGATGAGCTTGGCCATCGACTGGCGACGGAGCAGGGCAGCCAGCTCCCTAATGCCAGGCGGGTCGAGGAAGGTTGTGGGCTCGTCGAGAATCAGGAGTTCGGGTTCCATGACCAGCACACCGGCCAGGGCCGCGCGGCGCTTTTCGCCGGCGCTCAAGTGAAAAGGATTGCGCTGGGCGTAGGCATCGAGGTGAAGGCTGGTCAGCATGGCGAGGGCGCGAGGTTGGGCTTCGGCAGGCGACAATCCCTTATTGAGCAGACCGAACATGACGTCTTCCAGCACAGTGGGAAGGAAAAGCTGATTCTCGGAGGATTGAAAAACGAAGCCGACTTTGCGGCGGACGTCTTCAAGTGTGGCTGGCTCCACGCGAATGCCAGCCACTGCAATTTCCCCCCGGCCCTGCAAAATTCCATTGAGGTGAAGCGCAAAGGTTGTCTTGCCAGATCCGTTGGCGCCCAACAGGGCAACGCTTTCGCCAGCAGCGAGCGAAAAGTGGATGCCTTGCAGTACCGGCCCGGAGTCCGCATATTCGTAGTGAAGATCACGAACCTGAATCAAAGCGCAAACCTCAACACGGCTATGCTCACGAGGCCCGTGACCAGGGTAGCGGAGTCGGCTGTGCACCAGATCATCGGAAAGGGGCGTGGGATGCGCCCGGAGAAGCCGCGGGCAACCATACAGTTATGGATGCCGGTGGAGCGTTCGAGGCTGCGTACGAAGAGCATGCCAAGGCTGGCGGCAGCAATCAGGCGGTTGTGTGCGGCACCGCGGCAGAGCGCCGCCAGTCGCATGGCATCCGCTTCTTTACGGAGAACTTCGAGATAGCGCATCAGAAACTCGGTGACGATGATGAGGAAGCGCGGCGCACCCAGTTTTTCCATCGCGCGAAGGAGCTCAAGCGTGGTGACCAGTCGGGTGACCAGCAGTGCGGCCAGGATGGAAAGGTAGCTGCGCAAGAGAAAGAATACGGCGGCGGCTGTGTTGCCGCGTAGCAGAGCGATGGCGGCGATGGCGAAGGAAAAAGGCAGCACGTATGCGGCATGGGCGAGAATCTCCGCGCGCGGAACCGGGCTCACCGCAAGCAGTAGAAGAGGCAAGATGCCAAGCAGTAGCAAAGCGAGATTGTCCCCCGGTGAGAGCGAGGAGAGCGCCATCAGGTAAGCAAGCAGCAGCAGGAGGGCACAGCGGGGGTCAGGCTTCATGGCGGCTATTGTTGTCCGCGGGGCACAAAGCGGGAGATCAGGAAGCTGAGTCCGAAAACGACCGCAAGTCCGGCTAGGCCGGCAGCAGATTTGCGTAACCATTCCGCGTCAAAGCGAGCCCATTCGTAATCAGGCATCAGGGCAGGGAAGGGGGTGTCCGTGGCAGCAACGCCGGTCTGGTGCTGGAAGTATTCGAGTACGTCCGGCGCGCCGGAGGCAAAGAATACACCTGCCAGCATGACAACAACACTGGCCGCAAGAATGCCAAGGTGGAGGCGCTGGGAAGATGCTTGCGCCCGGCCGCGGCCTTCAATTTTTTCAATGGCCTCCCAGGCGGCCAAGGTGATGGCGCCTTCAATGAGTCCGGTAATGGTGAACAGCCCAAGGCAGAATATCCAGAGCCCCTGGGTCATGATGCCGCTGGAAATAGAAACTTGGGCCAAGGCCAGCAGAGCGGAAAGCAGGACGGAGAGGAGGGCACCGAGAAAGAGTCCGACTCGCGGTGATTTCGCAAAAGCCTTGATGACAAACCACGCGACCCACACTCCGAATATGGCCATGTTGAAAACATTGGCGGCCAGGGCGAGAACGCCGCCATCCTGAAAGACCAGGGCCTGGATGAGGAGGATGGCCGTCATCGTGATGCTGGCGGCCCAGGGCCCAATGGTGGCCGCTAGTAAGGCGCCACCCAGCAAGTGGCCGCTGGCGCCGGGGCCAACAGGAAAGTTCACCATCTGGGCGGCGAATACAAAGGCACCGAGTACACCGAGAAGCGGAATCCGGTGGCTAGCCGTATGCGCTTCCGCTTTTCTGGCGGAATAGAGCACGCTGAAGCCACTTGCAACGCCGAATCCCGCGAGAATCGGAGCGGAAAGAATACCGTCCGGAATATGCATGAATCAGATTCAAAGTTAACATGACAGAACATGCGTATCTTTTTCACGATGGTGATACTGGCAGGGCTCATGGCCGGGGCGGAAGTGCTGCCGGAGGACCGGGGTGCGGCTGGATTGCGCCATGTGCTCAAGCAACTTTCCACCGATGCGCGCATCCTCTACGTGACAGCGCATCCCGATGATGAAGACCCGGCTTTGCTTACCTATCTGAGCCGCGGATTGGGGGCAAAGGTGACGCTGTTGATCCTCAATCGCGGGGAAGGCGGTGCCAATGTTGTCAGCGCTGACTTCTTCGAGGCCTTGGGCGTTCTGCGGACAGCGGAGATGCTCAAAGCGGCTCAATACTACGGGGTGGATGTGCGGTTTACGCGGGCAGTGGATTACGGGTTTTCCAAGAATATTGGCGAGGCCTTACGGCAATGGAAAGAGGAAGATCTGCTGGCCGATGTCGTGAAGATTGCCCGGCAGGTCAAGCCCCACGTCATCATCAGCCGCTTCAACGAAAGTGCACGGGACGGGCACGGACATCACCAGACGGCGGGGCGGATGGCGCGACGGGCCTTCCGGGAAGCCGGCACAGCGGACTGGAAGCCACTGAAGCTCTACACAACCAACTGGCGCGAGGGCGAGCCAGTGACGCTCAAGATCAACACGGGGGAGTACGATCCGGTACTGGGGCGGAGCTACGCGCAAATTGGGCGGGATGGCTATCGCTGGCACCGCAGCCAGGGCATGGCGGGCAATGTGCCGCGCCCGGGGCCGGTGTGGGCTTACCTGAAGCTGGAGGGCTCAAATGTCGGCTTGGCCGGGCAGGAAACCAGCGTGTTCGACCGCATCCCGCACCGAGTGGAGGACGCGGCGCTGGCATCCGTCTGGAAGGCATTTGACGCGCAAGTGCCGGAGCGTTGTGCGCCGTTGCTGGCCGAGTACTGGAAGCAGGCACCGTCGCGCCGGCGTCTGATTGCCAAGGCGCTGACGCTGGCCTTGGGGCTGGACTTTGAAGCACTCATTGAGCCAGACCAGCCCATCACCGGCCCGTTCGCTCAGTTCCGGTCGGTGGAGACCTTACAGGTGGCGCAGCCGGGCCAACAGATCAAGGCGCGGATGGTGTTGCACCAGCGCGGGCCCGAAAAGGTGGAGAAGGTGAGCTACGGAGTCAAAGGGCCAATTGAAATCGCGCCGCCCGATGCCAGTGGCGTCTATCCGTTGCGGATTGGGGCGAATGCCCCGGCGAGCGCTGCCTATTGGCGCAGAGCTTCCGTGCGGGACGCTGTTTACCAATTGGCGGATGAAACTTTGCTGGGGCAGCCGGTGATGGACAGCGGCATTCGAGCCACGGCCTCTTTTGATTACCGGGGAGCTTCGGTCATGATGGAGCGTGAGTTTGAGACCAGCAGCGTGGAGGCAAGAGTCGGGGCACAGCGGCAGGCACTGGCAGTCGGCCCACCGGTGAGCGTGTTGCTCGGCAGTCGTTTTGGATTGGCGCCGATCGGCAAACAGGATTATGAGCTCAGTGTCACCGTAAAGAATTTGACGACCGTGCGGCAGCAGGGCGAGCTTCGGCTGGACCTGCCAGCCGGATTCGTCGTGGTGGCAGGCGAAACGAAGTTTGACCTGGCAAAGGAAAAGGAAGAAGCGCGCTTGCGGTTCCAACTGCGATTGCCGGGGCAACTCTCTAATCAGGACTACCCGATTCGGGTATCGGCCGTGATCGGCGGCAAGCCTTACCGCAGTAGTTTTCAGGCCATTGCCCAGCCAGGCTTCCCGACGCTTTATTGGAGCGAGCCGGCCGAGCACCGTTTGCGTGCGGTGGATGCCAGGTTGAGTAGCGGCTTGAAGGTCGGCTACATCATGGGCAGTGGCGATGAGGTGCCCGAGGGCTTGCGGCAGCTTGGCGTCAAGGTGGATCTGTTAAGCGAGGCGCATTTGGCGGCTGGCGATTTGCGCCAGTACAACACAATCTTTGTCGGGATTCGTGCTTACGCAGCGCGCAATGATATCCAGCAGCACAACGCCCGGCTGCTGGACTATGTGAGTAATGGCGGCGTGCTGATTGTGCAATATCAGACGCAAGAGTATGACCGGAACTTCGGGCCTTATGCCTATACGCAAGGCCGGGGCGCGGAAGAAACTAGCGAAGAAGATGCGCCGGTGAAAATTCTCGCACCGGAGCGGGAAGTGTTTCAGCGACCGAACCAGATTAGCCTGGCTGATTTTGAGGGCTGGGTGGAGCAACGCGGCTCGAAGTTTTTTGCGACTTGGGCGCCGGAGTGGAAGCCGCTGATTGAGACCTATGATCAGGGGCAGCCGCCGCAGCGTGGTGTATGGTTGGAGGCAAGGCACGGCAAAGGATTGTATGTTTACTGTTCGCTTTCCTGGTACCGGCAATTGCCCTTTGCGGTTCCGGGGGCAGCGCGAATCGTGGCGAACCTGGTGAGCCTGGGTGCGGCGGATGCAAGCTGGAGAAAAGAGGAGAAGTGATGCAGCAGTGGAGTCTTGAAGGATACCGGGCTGTCGTTACCGGCGGGTCCCGGGGGATTGGCCGGGCGATCGCGGAAGAGCTGATCCGGCAGGGGGCGGAAGTGTTGAGCGTGTCGATCCACCCGGCGGAAGGTGACTTTGCCGCTCGGGAGTTGATCGCCGATGTCGCGACGGTGGAGGGCCGGGAAATGCTGCTGGCCGCCTTGCCAGCCGGTTGGGACAAGGTCGAGATTCTGGTCAACAACGCGGGGTCGAATGTGCGACGGCCAACTGCTGAGTACACGCTGGAAGATTACGAGTTGGTGCAGCGGACAAATTCGACCAGCATGCATGAGTTGTGCCGGTTGCTCTACCCGCGCTTGAAAGCCAGCGGACGGGGCAGCATCGTCAACATTGGAAGTGTGGCCGGGGTTTTGTCAGTGGGCACCAGCGCGGTTTACGCCATGACGAAGGCGGCAGCGGGACACTTGTCGCGCTATCTCGCCGTCGAGTGGGCAAAGGACGGAATTCGCGTCAACACGATTGCCCCAGGCTGGGTGGCAACCCCGCTGACCGAAAAGATTCAAGTCAGTGAAAAGGCGATGCGCGTGATTGAGGAGCGTACGCCGATGGGCCGCATCGGACGTCCGGAAGAAATCGCCGCAGTCGCAGCATTTCTCTGTATGCCGGTCGCCAGCTATCTGACCGGAGCAGTGATTCCCGTGGATGGAGCGATGTCCGCTTTCGGCATGGACATGACGGCAGCTTTACGCGAAGGCTAGCTTGAGGGCTTCCTCGCGAGTGGAGATTTCGCCGGCCAGTTGTGCATTTTCGATTCTTTCCAGTATCGTGCTGAAGCTTGGGCCGGGGGTGAGACCCTGGGCGATCAAGTCGCGGCCATCCAGCAAGGGGCTGGGCCATAGCTCTTCATGGCTCCAGGCACTCGAGCGGTCCAGCAAGTAAAGCCAGACTGGAGACTCGCCGTAGGTGGCGCGGTGGAGTTCCATTTGCTCCCTGAAGAGCGGCCCACGGACCAGGCGCTTCAATTGCGGAAGGGGAAGCCCTGAAGCACTGCCCAGCAGTGGCTCGGTTTCGAGGAGTTGGCGGCAATGCGTGCGCTCTTCCTGAGAGAAGCGATAGTCCTCGAAGACAGTCTGAGGCGATGGATGTCCTTCCAGTAAAGCGGCCCACCCGAGAGCGGTACTGGAAGGAGGCCGGAGCCGGGCCAGGCGTCCCCCAGCGGGGGCTTGCGGGACAAGCTGACGCCATAGAGTCGTTTTCTCCAGATATTGCCAGACGAGGTCGAGATTGGGCCCGCGCAGGATGAGCCGCATCTCGTCGTGGATGCGTTCGGCTGCAATGCGGCGGATCGAGGCAGCCGATTGATTCATGGCCTCCAGGGTTTGCGGCTCGATAGTGTAGCCAAAGCGGGCGGCAAACCGGATGGCGCGCAACAGTCGAAGATGGTCCTCACGAAAGCGCAACGGTGGGTCGCCAATCGCACGGATGATGCCTTGTTCCAGATCCTTACGGCCGCCGGTAAAGTCATAAACTTCTTCGCGAAGGGGGTCGTAGTAGAGAGCGTTGATCGTAAAGTCGCGGCGGGCGGCATCGAGTTCCGGGTCTTTTTCAAAGCGGACATCACCGGGGTGGCGGCCGTCCTCATAATTCTTTTCCGAGCGGTAAGTGGCGACCTCCATGCCGCCCGGCAGCAGGACCACGCCAAAGTGAGCCCCCACCAGTTCCGAGCCAGGAAAGAGCGCCAGCACCTGCTCCGGATGAGCAGAAGTCGCAACATCGTAATCCTTCGGTACCAGCCCCAGTAAAAAATCGCGAACGCAACCGCCAACCCAAAAGGCGGAGTGACCGGCCGCAACCAGTTGCTGAACTATTTCGCGAGCACGGGCCTGGCACTTGTCACCGACCATTGAATTCAGCCTAGAATAAAATCTGTCGTCAAGTTCGCTTTTTCACGAATCATGCCCATCCCCTCGCCTGATCTTCCCTCCAGTAGTAGTTCCAGCACGACCCGTGTAGTTGTCGCAACCACAGTAGCGCTTTCCTTCATCAGCTTTTGGCGCGGTGCGGCCATCGTTTTGAGCGATATGGCTTCGACGATGTTCTACATCGGCGGCATTACCGAACAGGCGATTGGCAAGAGCGCACCCTGGTTCATCCTGGCGGTGATGCTCTTCAGTTTTGCGGTGCGCAGCGTTTACATGGAAAGCTGCAGCATGTTCGTGCGTGGGGGCGTGTATGTAGTTGTGCGAGACGCGCTGGGTCCGCTCATGGCAAAGATCAGCGTTAGCGCGTTGATTGTGGATTACATCCTGACAGGGCCGATTTCCTCTGTTTCCGCCGGGCAGTATCTGGGCCACCTGCTGAATGAAACTTTCGAGAAGATGCAACAGCCCTACCATGTGGACCCGCCGAGTTTTGCGGCTGCATTTGGGGTCGTGGTAACGCTCTTCTTCTGGTGGTCCAACATCAAGGGAATTCAGGAAAGTTCCCACAAGGCTCTGCGCATCATGCAGGTGACCACGGTCATGGTGGTGATGCTGCTGGCCTGGAGTGCGTACACGTTGCTGGTTCGCGGTGGCGCGGAATTGCCTCCAGCCCCAACCCTCGAAAATATCCGGTTCACGCCGGAATCCCTCGGCTGGTTTGAGGGAACCTTCTGGCCACAGATTGCCGCGGTGGGTTTGTTGGTTGCCTTTGGTCACAGTCTGCTTGCGATGAGCGGCTTTGAAACGCTTGCCCAGGTCTATCGGGAAATTGCTTACCCGAAGATGAAGAACCTGAAGATTACGGGCAACATCGTTTGCATCTATGCGGTGTTATCTACCGGTCTGATTTCCCTGCTGGCGGTGATGATCATTCCGGATTCCACCCGGCCAAAGTATTACGACAATCTGATCGGCGGCATGGCGATGAGCCTTGAAGGCAACCCGCTACTCACTTATGGCTTTCATGTCTTCGTCGTGATCGTGGGCACGATGATCCTGAGCGGCGCAGTGAATACTTCCATCATTGGCGCCAACGGTGTGCTGAACCGCGTAGCGGAGGACGGCGTCTTGCTGAAGTGGTTCCGCAAGCCACACCGGCGTTTCGGAACCAGTGCCCGGATCATCCATCTCATTACCATCTTGCAGCTGCTGACGATCCTGGGTTCGCGTGGGGACGTCTACCTCTTGGGTGAAGCTTACGCTTTTGGCGTGGTTTGGAGCTTCTTTATGAAAGCGGTGGGCGTTTTGGCGCTGCGCTTCCAGCGCCACGACCAGGAGTACAAATTTCCCCTCAACATTACGATTGCGGGCCGCGAGCTGCCCATCGGTCTGGCCGCCATGACGGCTTCACTTTTCCTGATCGCCATCGCCAACCTGATTTCCAAAAAGGTGGCCACCATTTACGGCATCAGCTTTACCGTACTGTTGTTCACCGTCTTTACGGTCAGCGAGTATGTAAACCGGCAGAAGCAGAAACGGAAGGATAAGGGCCTCGAACAGTTCAACCTGGAGCATCAGGTGGAGGTGAGTTCGAAAAGTCTCGAAGCACGGCCAGGATGCGTCCTGGTGGCAGTCCGGGGCTGGCGACAGATGGAGCATCTGAAAAGTGTGCTCGAGAAGACGAATCTGCGCCGTCATGACATTGTGGTGATGACCGTGCGCCCGGTGGCGATTGGCACGGGTGAGCATGACTTGACTGATGATCAACTTTTTACCAGCTACGAACAGGAGTTGTTCTCGCATGTGGTGGCGATCGCGGAAAAAGAAGGCAAGCCCGTAGATTTGCTGGTTGTGCCGGCCGTCGACCCCTTTGACGCCATGGTGCAGACAGCACAAAGGTTGCAGGCCTCGCGTCTGGTATCAGGGGTGAGCGCAAAGATGGTCAGTGATGAATTGGCCCGCCGCATCGGTTTGGCCTGGGAGCGGCTGCCGGAACCCAAGCATCCGTTTTCGCTGGAAATTATCGCGCAAGGACGCCCCAGCGTTTTCGTCAATCTCGGACCGCATCCGCCGCGTTTGTGGCCAGAGGATGTGGGCCTGCTGCACGAAATCTGGCTGAAGCTGTCGGCTGACGACCAATTGGGCAGCAAGCTGCACCATCGCGACATCGTTGGCATCGCCTTGCGCCGCCTGGAGAAGGAAGTGGACGGGCCGGAAAAGCAGGCCCTGATCGAGCGCCTCAAAGACGAACTCAGCCGTCACTAGCTAGGTTGTGGCTTTACGCGGCTTGGGAGGCGGGGCGGTTTCGTTGAGGAAGTCGTGATCGCTATAGCAGGTACAGCAGCGAACCTTCGCCGGATCCGTACCAACCAGGGAAACGATGTTGTGGTTGGTCATGCGCTTACACTTTACGCAAAAATCGTCGATGGTGTCTCCAAGTCGGTGTTCGGTGGGAAACATCAAAAGAGCCTCAGACCGCTAGTATAAGGCACGATGCCCCGTGGGAGGCGTTTCAATCATACAATCGGTGCTGATTCTGTTTTGGAAGCGTGACCAAGGAGGGGCTCTGATGGCGGTACCGATGCGGGGAAAAGTCGTGGTGATGACCGTTCTGCTGGCTGGGGTAACCTACCTCGACCGGGTGGCCATCGGGGTGGTGGCCCCACAGATCACCCGCGACCTGAACTTGACGAAGGTGGAAATGGGCTATGTGTTTAGCGCATTCACCATCGCCTACGGATTGTTTGAAATTCCCACGGCAGCCTGGGCCGACCGCATTGGCTGCCGCGGCGTGCTAACGCGGATTGTGGTCTGGTGGAGCGCCTTCACCATGGCGACGGCAGCCGCCTGGAGCTATCTCTCTTTGTTGGTGATCCGCTTTCTCTTTGGTGCGGGTGAGGCCGGGGCCTGGCCCTGCGTGGGCAGAGTCTTTTCCCGCTGGATTCCCGCAGGGGAACGTGGCAAAGCGCAAGGCATATTTTTCTCGGGAGCGTTTCTGGCCGGTGCACTTACCCCGAAGCTGGTGGGGTGGCTGAGCGACCTGATGCCGTGGCGCTGGGTCTTTGTGGTCTTCGGGCTCGTTGGGTGTGTTTGGGCACTGGTGTGGTGGATCTGGTATCGCGATGAACCGCGCGACAAGGCGGGTACTTCTCCGGAAGAAGTGGCTCTGATTGAGCGCGAACGGGGCTTGCCGGTTGAAGGCCACGGGGACTGGAAGGCTGTCTTCCGGAGCCCCGTAGTCGTACCCATCTGCCTCGCGCACGCGGCCAACACCTGGGGCACCTACTTCATGATTACCTGGCTGCCAACCTATCTCATCGAAATTCGTGGCATGAGCCGGGCACAAATGGAGATCTTCGCCGGACTGCCACTTTTTGTAGCGGCCTTTGCTTCGCTAGCGGGTGGATTCCTCACCGACGTGATCTCAAAGCGTCTGGGGCTGGGTTGGGGCAGGGCGGGCGTGGCCGGCACGGCTTACTGCATCTCGATGGTGGCCATGTTCTTTGCCGCCCGTGCCGCCGATCCTCAATGGGCCGCCGGCCTGATCGCAACCAGTTATGGTGCCAGCATGTTGACGCTAGGCGCCGCCTTCTCTCTCTGTATTGACTTTGGCAAAGAGAACTCGGCCGTCATGACGGCCACGATGAATACGGCAGGGCAGGTTGGGGGAACGCTAAGCCCGATCGTATTGGCCCTCCTCGTTGAAAGATTTAACGACTGGTCCTTGCCGCTCTATCTGATGGCATTGCTATATGGCGGGGCCGTGCTGAGCTGGATGCTGATCGGGTGGCGGGTAAGAGATACTATGCTGCATGGCAAACATTGAGGGACTAGGCGTCTTCTACCTCGGCGAGGATTTTGACCTCGACGGGCGTCAACGGACCGGGGTGCAATTGCTTTATGAATCAAAGCACCTGACAACGCACGCCGTCTGCGTGGGTATGACCGGCAGCGGCAAAACCGGACTCTGCATTGGCCTGCTCGAAGAAGCGGCCCTTGACGGAATTCCCGCCATCGTAATCGACCCCAAAGGAGATTTGGGAAATCTGCTTTTGCAGTTTCCAGATTTGCGGGCCGAGGATTTTGAGCCGTGGGTGAACCCGGACGAGGCGCAAGCGGCCCAATTGAACACGCAGGACTTCGCCCGGCAGCAGGCCTCGATGTGGGCCAAAGGTCTGGCGGACTGGCATCAGGACGGCGAACGAATCTGCCGCCTCGGGGATGCGGCCGAGTTTGCGATCTACACGCCCGGATCGCGGATGGGGCGACCCCTGTCGATTTTGAAGAGCTTTGCTGCGCCGGGCGAGGATGTGCTGGAGGATCGCGAACTTTTCACCGACCGCGTTTCGAATGCGGCCACGGCAGTCTTGAGCCTGTTGGGAATTGACGCCGACCCCTTGCAGAGCCGGGAACACATTCTGCTCACGCAAATCTTCCAGGCCAATTGGATGGAAGGCAAGAGCCTGGATCTGGCCATGATCATCGGGCAAATTCAGGAACCACCCTTCAAGAAAATCGGCGTGCTGGACCTGGATAGTTTCTATCCCGCCAAGGACCGATTCGGCCTTGCGATGCAGGTAAACAATCTCCTGGCCAGCCCTGGCTTTCAAGCCTGGATGGAAGGTGAGGGGATGGAGATCGGCAAGCTGCTTCGCAATGTGCACGGCAAGCCAAAGATCTCCGTGATTTCGATTGCGCATCTGAATGATCAGGAGCGCATGTTCTTTGTGGCGCTCCTGCTCAATGAGGTGCTTGGCTGGGTCCGGACGCAATCGGGTACGTCGAGTCTGCGGGCGATCCTGTACATGGACGAAATTTTCGGTTACTTCCCGCCCGTGGGAAACCCGCCTACCAAGAGGCCGCTCTTGACGCTGCTCAAGCAGGCGCGAGCTTTTGGCGTGGGCGTGGTATTGGCAACTCAGAATCCCGTAGACCTCGACTACAAGGGCCTGTCAAATTGCGGCACCTGGTTCATCGGCCGCTTGCAAACGGAACGCGACAAGGCGCGACTGATGGAAGGTTTGAGCGGGGCCAGTGCGCAAGCGGGGCAATCCTTTGATGCGGCAGCCACGGACCGTATTTTGTCCAGCCTCGGTAAACGGGTCTTCTATCTGAACAATGTTCACGTCAACGTCCCGCGAATTTTTCAGACTCGCTGGGCGCTGAGCTACCTGCGTGGACCTTTCACCCGGGAGCAACTCCGAAGCTTGTCCGCGAATGCGCCGCAACCGGAAGCCGCCGTGGCTGAAAAAGCGCACTCCAAACTTCCACACTTGCAGGCCGCTTCGGCCCGCCCCGTCCTGCCGCCGGAAGTGGTGCAGAAATTTCTCGCCCCCCGCGGACGGGCTGAGGATCTGATGTATTTCCCGCATGTCTGCGTGGCGGCGAAAATCCGTTTCCGCGACACCAAAAGCGGCATTGATGAGATCGTCGACAAAGTCTATCTGACACCCGTGAAGGACGACAATACGCCAGTGGAATGGCACGAAGGCGAAGTGGTGGATCTGCATCCGGATGAGCTGGAAGGCTCACCCGAAGAAGGCGTTGGCTATGCGGAACTTGCCGGAGCGGCTACGCGAGCCCGCAGTTACCCGGCCTGGCAAAAAGACCTGGTGAACCACGTCTACGCGACCGAGGCGCTGGAGGTGTTTTGCATCTCTGCCTTGAAAGCTTACTCCCATGCCGGAGAGAGCGAATCGGATTTCCGGGCGCGCATCTCGCTCGAATTGCACGAAGAGCGTGATGCTGAAATCGAAAAGATCCGGGCCAAGTTCCAGACGCGTTACGATTCACTG
Organism: uncultured Bryobacter sp.; assembly: GCA_964510335.1. Taxonomy (GTDB): domain Bacteria; phylum Acidobacteriota; class Terriglobia; order Bryobacterales; family Bryobacteraceae; genus Bryobacter. Next base: position 28,863 of record CAZECF010000059.1, read on the forward strand.
GCGGAAAGATTGCGCAAAGCTGAGGCGGCGCGGCAGGTGCAGGAGCAACAACAGTCCAGTCAGGTCTTGAATACGGGTATTTCGATTTTGGGCGGAGTCCTGGGCGCGATGTTCGGACGTGGCAGCGGCCTGTCCAGGACGAATGTCGGCAAGGCAGCAACTGCCGCCCGGCAGGCGAGCAGAGTCTTGAAAGAAAAGCAGGACGTGCAACGCGCTGCCGAAACCGTTGAGGCTGTGAAGGCAACGATTGAGGCGCTGGATGCCGACGTGGAAAAGGCGGTGGCTGTAGTAACCGCGCGCCTCGATTCCGGCAACGCCAAATGCGAAACGATCCGGATTCAGCCCCGCAAACTCGACATCACTCCTGGATTTATTGCGCTGGTTTGGGCTCCCTGCACTCATGCCGAGGGAGAAGATCCCCAGCCCGCCTGGTAGTGCCTTTGCAATTTGCTCTGGACCCCAATAGAATGAGGCCATGCTGAATTCTACCCGCCGAAATTTCTTTAAGGTGACGGCTGGCGCTGCTGCTGCCGTCTCACTCCCTGAACTGAAGGCCGCCAAGCGCTCCGCTACTGACTGGGTGACGCTCGGCAAGACCGACGTCAAGGTCACCCGCCTGGCCTTCGGAACGGGAACCAACGGTGGGCGCATCCAGCGTGAGTTGGGCCAGAAGGAATTCACGCGCCTCGTCCGGCACGCCTATGACCGCGGCATTCGCTTCTTTGAATCTGCGGACAACTATGACCAGATGCACGAAATGCTGGCCGAAGCTCTCAAAGGGATCCCCCGGGAAAACTACAAGCTGATGACCAAACTGCGCTGGCAGAATTCGGCCCGCGAAGGCTATAACCCGATGGAAGATATTGACCGCTTCCGCAAGGAACTCAACAGCGACTACTTCGACATCCTGCTGCTTCACAACGTGAAGACGATTACCTGGCCCAGCGAATTGGAACGGTTGCGCGATGCCTTTTCCGAGGCCAAACACAAACAGATCATCCGCTGCCACGGCTGCTCCGGCCATGGTTTGATGCCGATTCGGGCCTATGCAGGTAACCCGTGGCTGGATGTCGCACTCATGCGCGTCAACCACGATGGCACCAAAATGGACAACCTGAAGGATGAAGCCAATGTCCCCGGAGTGCGTGAAGAAGTGCTGCCCACCATTGAGAAAGTGCACGGCCAGGGAACCGGCGTGCTGGGCATGAAGATCATGGGCGAGGGCCGTTTCAAGACGCCTGAGCAGCGCGATGCTTCTATCAAGTTCGTCATGAAGTTTGGCAAGGTGGATGCCGTAACCATCGGCTTCAAGTCTCCCGCTGAAATCGATGAGGCCATCGAGCGCATCAACACGCACCTGAACTCCTAGCCGGGGAGTGTTCATCAAATTTCCATCGTCAATACGCGACAATGGAAGGCAATGACTGAAATTGTGAAAATCGTTGGCCGCGAAATCCTGGATTCTCGTGGCAACCCGACCGTAGAAGCGGATGTGATTCTATCTGATGGCTCGCTGGGCCGCGCAGCCGTACCAAGTGGTGCTTCCACTGGCGAACATGAAGCCGTGGAATTGCGCGATGGCGACAAGGATCGTTACCTCGGTAAGGGAACGCTCAAGGCCGTTGCCAACATCAATGAAATCCTGGGCAAGAACCTGCTTGGTCTCGATGCCACCCGGCAGGCCGAAATCGATCGCACGATGATTGCCCTCGACGGAACCCCGAACAAAGCCAATCTGGGCGCCAACGCCCTGCTCGCCGTCTCCATGGCCACCGCCCGCGCCGCGGCGCATAGCCAGATGACTCCCCTCTATCGTTACCTGGGTGGCGTGAATGCCTCCATTCTGCCGGTTCCGATGATGAACATTCTCAACGGCGGCGCCCATGCCGACAACTCCGTGGACCCGCAGGAGTTCATGATTGCCCCCATCGGCGCATCCAGCTTCAAGGAAGCTTTGCGCATGGGTGCGGAGGTCTTCCACACGCTCAAAGGCGTCTTGAAAAAGAAGGGCTATTCCACCTCGGTTGGCGATGAAGGTGGCTTTGCGCCTTCCCTGAAGTCAAACCAGGAAGCCGTTGACGTCATTCTCGAAGCGATCGAGAAGGCCGGCTACACTCCTGGCGATCAGATCGCGCTCGCTCTCGATTGCGCGGCTTCCGAAATGTAC
>CAZECF010000060.1:0-30922 GCA_964510335.1 uncultured Bryobacter sp.
CGTCAAGAAAAACGGCATTCTGCAGATTGACTACATGAATCGACTCCGGGAATTGGGCAGGCCCTTGAATGAAGCCATCCTCGAGGCCAATTCCGTCCGCCTTCGCCCCATCCTGATGACCACTCTTTCCATTGTCGCGGGCCTGATTCCCACGGCAATTGGTTCAGGCGCTGGCGCAGGGCAACGTTCCGCGATCGCGATCACCATCATCGGCGGCCAGATGCTCTGCCTCCTGCTGTCGCTCCTGGTCGTCCCCGTAGGCTATGCCTTTGTCGAGGACGTCAAGGCATGGTTCGCCCGCCGCTCCGGTGCTGCTAAAATTGAAGCTTGGCAGACAAATTGATCAAGAAAAAATCGGCGCGTAACGCTGAAACCGAAGCACCTTTAAAGTGCACGGTTTGCGGTAGTGACGTTGCTCCCAATTCTGAAGAAGGCTTGTGCTGGGTCTGCCGCCGCTTGAAAATTTCAGCGTGGGCCGATTCTGACAACCAGACCTCCATCCAGGAATAGTTGCTCTACCCGATTCTCGATACTTCTCACCTCCACGGCCACCCTCTGGTCGATGTGCTTTCTGCGGCCATGGATGCTGGCGCGGACTGGATTCAAGTTCGCCACAAGCTCCCCTTTGATCTTGATTTTGCCAACATCCTGGAGCAATGCGCACGCCTCAAGCCAGACCTGATTCTGAACGACCGTGCTGACTATGCTGCTCTGTTTGGTTTCGGTCTGCATGTAGGTCAATCCGATTTGCCGCCCAGTGAGGCCCGGGCCATCATCGGCCCCCGCGCGCTGCTTGGCTACTCCACGCACTCCCAAGCCCAACTCGATGACGCGCAAAACTTGCCTGTCAATTACCTTGCGATAGGCCCCATTTACTCCACGTCTTCCAAACTCAACCCGGACCCGGTTGTCGGCCCTGGTCCCTTCGTTTCTCGCCATCCCCTTGTTGCGATTGGCGGCCTGACGCTTGAGAATTCCGGCCCGGTTGTCGCTTCTGGCATCCAAAAGGTCGCAGTGATCAGCGCGCTCTGGCAGCCGCCGTATACACTGAAATCTTTCCACCGCAACATCCAAAGATGGCTCAACCAACTAAGCTCGTTCAAGGCCTCGGTCTCCTCGACGCCACCATGATCGTAACTGGCGGCATGATCGGCTCCGGCATCTTCATCGTGTCGGCCGACATTGCCCGTCAGGTCAACTCCCCCGGGCTGCTCATGCTCACCTGGGTCTTCACGGCGATCCTCACTCTGATCGCCGCCCTCAGCTATGGCGAACTGGCTGCGGCCATGCCCCATGCGGGAGGTCAGTATGTGTACCTGCGGGAAGCCTTTGGTCCACTGCCTGCCTTCCTTTTTGGCTGGACCTGCTTCGTCGTCATCCAAACCGGCACCATTGCCGCCGTGGCCGTTGCCTTTGCCAAATTTGCCGGTGTCTTTTTTCCCGCCATTGAGGGTCGCTGGCTTCAGGTTGTCGCCATCGGCGTCATTCTACTTCTCAGTTGGGTCAATACTCGCGGAGTGCGGGCTGGAGCGATGGTGCAAAACGTCTTTACGATTGCCAAAGTCGCTTCCCTGTTGAGCCTCGTCGGCCTCGGCCTGCTGCTCGGCCGCAATGAGGAAGCTGTCGCCGCCAACTTCGATAACTTCTGGGTCAATGCGGATTTCACCTGGGCTGTCGTCTCGCTCACCGGCGTTGCCATGGTCGGCAGTCTCTTCAGTTCCGATGCGTGGAACAACATTACCTTCCTCGCCGGCGAAATGAAGAACCCCCGCCGGGACTTGCCCCTTTCCCTGGCCCTTGGCGTTGGCTGCGTCAGCGTGCTTTACCTGCTTGCCAACTTCGTCTACCTCAGCGTGCTTCCGCTGGCCGCCATTCAGACTGCCGCCCAGGACCGGGTCGGCACTGCTGTCGTCGAACGATTTCTTGGGCTTAGCGCCGAAAAATGGATGGCCGCCGCCATCATGATTTCTACCTTTGGCTGCGTTAACGGACTCATCCTGGCCGGTTCCCGGGTCTACTATGCCATGGCCAACGATGGCCTCTTTTTCAAGGTCTGCGGGCGGCTGGACCCGAAGACCCAGACTCCCAGTTTCAGCATTGGCGTCCAGTGTCTGTGGGCCTGTGGCCTTACGTTAACAGGACGTTACGGCGACCTTCTGGACTATGTTATATTTGCGGTTCTGCTCTTTTATATGTTGACCATCTGGGGGATCTTCGTACTGCGCCGTAAGCGTCCGGAGATGGAGCGCCCCTACCGGGCTTTCGGTTATCCGGTGCTGCCGCTTTTTTACATTGCTGCCGCCGGACTGATCGAAATCCTGCTTCTGCTTTACAAACCAAACTATACGTGGCCGGGCCTCATCATCGTGCTGCTGGGCATCCCGGTTTACTTTGTCTGGAAAAAGAACGAGGTTCCCGCATGAGTTTGACCCGCAAGAAATCGCTGTCCTCCCTCCTCGCCCAAGCGGCTGGGGAGCACAGTCTCAAGCGCACGCTTGACGCCAAGAATCTGATTGCACTCGGCATCGGTGCCATCATCGGTGCCGGGCTCTTTGTGCGTACCGCTGCCGCCTCTGCCGAAGCAGCCGGGCCCGCCGTCACCTGGAGTTTTATCGTCGCCGCCATCGGTTGCGCCTTCGCTGGCCTTTGTTATGCCGAGTTTGCCGCGATGATTCCGATTGCTGGCAGCGCCTATACCTACGCCTACTGCACCATGGGCGAGATGGTCGCCTGGACGATCGGCTGGGCTCTTGTTCTCGAGTACGCGTTGGGGGCCGCCACTGTATCCATCGCCTGGAGTGAATATCTCAACAAGCTACTCGGCGGCGTCATACCTTATGAGTGGTGTCATTCCCCCATGGAGACTTCTCCCGATGGCGTTCAAGGAATCTTTAACGCTCCCGCGCTTCTGATTCTCTTCCTGCTTTCCATGCTGCTGATCAAAGGCACACAGGAATCCGCCACCGTCAACTCGATTATCGTCTTCATCAAAGTTGCGATTGTGCTGATCTTCATCGTCGTGGGCTGGCAGTTCATTAACCCCGCTAACCACACTCCCTACATGATTCCCGAAGGGACACCCGGTCACGAAGAGTTCTTCACTTTCGGCTGGAGCGGGGTTCTCCGCGGGGCGGGTATCGTCTTCTTTGCCTTCATCGGTTTCGACGCCGTATCGACTGCCGCGCAAGAAGCCAAACGGCCGGAGCGCGACATGCCTATCGGCATTATGGGTTCACTGGCGGTTTGCACGCTTCTCTACATCCTCTTTGCCCACGTCCTGACCGGCGTTGCCAACTGGCAGGAATTCAAGGTTGCCGGCAAGGAAGCCAGTGTAGCCTTTGCGATTTCCAAGTACATGCCCGGTTTTGGCTGGCTTGCTACCAGCGTTACGGTCGCCATTCTTGCGGGTTTTTCGAGCGTCATTCTGGTGATGCTCCTCGGTCAGAGCCGCGTCTTCTTCTCGATGGCCAACGACGGTCTGCTGCCCAAAGTGTTCAGCGAACTCCACCCGAAGTACCGCACGCCCTATAAGTCGAACATGATCCTCTTCGTATTCGTGGGTCTGTTTGCCGGCTTCATCCCGGGGAGCCTCGCCGGGGATCTCACTTCGATTGGCACACTCTTTGCCTTTATCGTTGTCAGCATTGGTGTCTGGATCCTGCGCCGGTCAGACCCTCACACCCACCGGCCCTTCCGGGCACCCCTGGTCCCGCTCGTGCCGATTCTTGCCGTGCTCGTTTGCTCGGCCATGGTCATCGGTCTCGACCGGTTTACCCAGTTAACAGCCCTGGTCTGGATGCTGGTTGGCTTCGTAGTTTACTTCCTCTACAGCCGCAATTCTTCCAAGCTCAATACCTAGCCAATCTGCGTCAGGATCTGCACCCAGTTCGGCTGCTTCTTGCCTTCCAGCAAGACCCGGCCTTTAGCCAGGTGTTCGCTCTGGCTGTGTACTTCCAGATCGTGTTTGGTTTCCCACTCTTCAATGAAGGTGAACTTCTTCGGGTCTGCATCGTCGACAAAGAGGTCGTAGCGCAGGCAGCCTTGCTCGGCTCGCGTCGGGGCAAGGTAGCTTTCGAGCACGGCGCGAACTTCCTCTTCGTATCCGGGTAAAGCTTCAATGTGGGCCACTACATGGACAATTGGTTTCATTGCTGTATCCTGATAGCTTCGCATGGACCCGCTCGAAGGGCGAACGCTCGACAATAAGTATCTGATCGAAAAGCTGCTCGGCAAAGGCGGAATGGGCAGCGTGTATCAGGCCATCCACACCGGCACCAAGCGTACCGTTGCCGTTAAGGTCATCGCTCCGCAGTTCATGCGCAACCGGGAATTGCTGATTCGCTTCCAGCGTGAAGCCGAAGCCACGGGCCGTCTCCGTCATCCGAATGTCGTTAACGTAACCGACTTTGGTGTCACCATAATAGACGTCACGTCTGTTGCCTATCTGGTGATGGAGTTTCTTGATGGTGAGACGCTGTTTGAGCATCTCCAGCACGAGCCGCTCATGCCGCCCGGTCTGGTGATGGACATTCTGGAGCAAATTGCGCTGGGTGTCACGGAAGCCCACGCCAACGGCATTCTCCACCGCGACCTCAAGCCCCAGAATATCTGGCTCCAGCCAGACGGCCGTGGTGGCTATATCGTCAAGGTGCTGGATTTTGGTATCGCCAAGCTGGCCGATCCTTCGTCTCTTACGGTTGAGTTCCCCGAATTGGAAGCTGCCCCCAATGTGGAAGTGGTCCCAGAAGACGAAAATGCCACGCAGGTGATCGCTCCCACCTCAATGGGCTTTTCGAGTGCTTTTGCGGATTCTTCCGGCTTCACGACTACCGTTGGTTCCACCTTGGGCACTCCCGCCTTCATGTCTCCTGAGCAATGCAGTGGGATGCCGGTCAGCGAAAAGTCAGACCAATACTCGCTGGCTATGCTCGCATACCTGATGCTGGCTGGCGAGCTCCCCTTCAAGGGCAACGCCCGCGAATTGATCGAACAACAGATTTCGATTACCCCGGATCCGCCGCACACCCGGAATCCCAAGCTCAGTGAGTTGATCTCGCGCGTGATCCTGGAAAGCTTGACCAAGGACCCCGAATACCGTGCGCCGAGCGTCCTCAGCTTTGTATCCCGTCTCCGGGCCGCCGTTGAAGGCGAGGTCAACCTGCTTAAAGAAAGCCGGTCACGCAGCGGTGCTCTTACCGGCACCTGGTTTTCGGTCATTGCCATGGCTTTATTGCCAGCAACCTTGGCGCTCGGGATCTGCCGTGCCTTGATCCGCAACCTCATGGAGCAGGGGCAGATTGAAGAATGGCTGGCTTTCGCTCTGGTGATCCCCGTCCACGTTTTCATTGGATATTTCACTCTAATTTGGACTGATATGGCGATGACGATTTGGCTGGAGCACGCCCAGGATGGAGCGCTCACTCCCCGGGAATGGTTTCGGCTCATGTGGGAGTCCTGGAAAGCCTATCCACGCGGACTCTACGCCGTCGTATTTACATTCAGCCCGTTGAAGCATGGCATTGCTCACATCACAGGACTTCTCGAAAACCTCGGAGTCCAGGCTGCCAGGCAAAGAAGCGCTACCTTACTGGCGGGTAACGAAAATCTGGTACTCGCTCTGGCTGCCCGTCGAATTGCCGTAGCTTGGCTGATTGCGCTTTACCTTCCCATCGTTCTGATCCTCGCCCAGGCTCCCCTGCGAGTGGTTTACCGGGAAACGGTTGGCGATGGGATCGGAAGCTTTCTCTCCATCGCATCCTTTAGCTTTATGCCAATCTATGGCTCCTTCCTGATGGCTTGGCACCTGCTCTACGATCGTTGTAAACGTGGGCTGGGAGAGCAGGACGCGAAAGTTGCTCGCCGCTACCGTCCCGAGACCGGCAAGATCGGCCGCCGCGTCCGGCTCGGCACTGCTCTTTGGCTTGCGATTCCCTTTATCCTGGTTTTCGCCGTTGTGATCGCCCCCTACACTGGCTGGAACGAACGCCAGGGCGACAGCCTCTCCTTTGCTGCGCGCGAAGGGCGATATCAGGACGTCGTGGCCATGCTCGAGCGTGGAGACGATCCCAACCGTGGCCGTGGTCCGGGTGGCGAACCAGTTTTGATCGCTGTGCAGAACGGCGATGAGCGCCTGCTACGTCTCCTCCTCAACAAAGGAGGCCGATTGAATCCCGCCCCCCGCAGCGCCGGTCCTCTCCACTATGCAGTCCTGCGCCAGCGGCCTGAAATGGTTCGCCTGCTCGTAGAACTGGGTGCCAATCTCGACGCTGCCGATGAACGCGACAATACCCCGCTGATACTCGCCGCCAAGAATGGCCACATCGAGATCGCCCGCTACCTGCTCGGCAAAGGTGCCAAACGTGGCAATGCCGCTTCGATCGCCCGCGCTCAGGGCCACGAAGATCTGGCCCAAGTTCTGGAATCAAAATGAACCTGATTGAATATGCTGACGCGAGCCCGGAAGTTCGCGCCGTTTACGACGACATCATGGCCAAGCGCAAGGTCGACAAAGTCAACAATTTCTGGAAGGCGCTCGCCAACAATCCGGAGAATCTGAAGCGCACATGGGAGAGCCTCCAGCAGGTAATGGCTCCGGGCGAACTCGACCCGCTAGTTAAGGAGCTGATCTACATTGCGGTAAGTGCCAGCAATGGCTGTGAGTACTGTACGGTCTCTCATTCTGCCGCGGCCCGCGCCAAGGGGATGACGGATGCCATGTTCGGAGAACTGATGGCCGTCGTCGGGATGGCTAATGAAACCAATCGCCTGGCGCAGGGCTATTGCGTTCCCGTCGATCCTCACTTACGCAGTTAGTACTATTTGTAACGAATCTGCATTCCCGGTTTGCTATCCTCATCCCTGATGATGAAGCAGTTTCTCTTGTGTTGCCTGAGCGCAAGCGCGCTTTTTGGCCAGATTTCGCTGACCACTCCCGGCAGCCCCTATACCCAAGATTTCAACAGTCTCGCCAACTCAGGCACTACGGCCAGCGACGTTCCGGCGGGCTGGGCTTTCCTTGAAACGGGAACCAACGCCAACAACACCTACGGCATTGGCACTGGCAGCAGTAACGCGGGCAACACTTATTCTTTTGGCGCGGCCAGCAATACTGACCGCGCCTTTGGCGGTCTGCTCAGCGGCTCTCTAACGCCAATTATTGGTGCCTCCTTTACGAACAACACTGGTGCCACCATCACCAGCCTCACCATCAGCTATACCGGTGAGCAATGGCGTCTTGGGGCCCTCAGCCGCACGGATCGCCTGGACTTTCAATACAGCACCAATGCTACTTCTCTGAATTCCGGTGCCTGGATCGACGTGGATATGCTCGATTTTGTGGCACCAGTGCAAGGCCCCACCGTGGGTTCGCTTGATGGGAACGCCTCCGCCAACCGTACCGCCATCAGCCATACCATCACCGGCTTGACCATCCCCGCAGGCGCTACCATCTGGATCCGCTGGAACGACTTCAACGCTACCGGTGCCGATGATGGCCTTGCTGTTGATGACTTTTCACTCACGCCTGAAACTGGTTCGGCCCCCACCATCAGCCTCAGCCCCACCACCCTGCCTGCGCTCGTTGTCGGCTCCTTTGTGAACGTGCCAATTACGGTCAACAACGCGACCGGCTGCACACTTGGCATTTCCGCTGGGAGCCTGCCAGGGGGTCTGACGCTTTCAGCATCCTCCATCAGCGGAACTCCTAATAACGCTTCTGGCTACGACTTCACTCTCAGCGCTACCGGTTGCACCGGCGGCGGCTCAGCTCAACAGCAATATACCGGTACCGTAGCCCCAGCTCCCGTGCTTTCCTGCGGCGGCCCCAAGACTTTTATTGGCACTGTCCAGGGCACAGGCCTGACTTCTCCGCTCGTAGGGAGCACCGTCACCGCAGAAGGAATCGTGAACGGCGCCTTCCTCGGAACGACCGGGCTCAGTGGTTTTTATATGCAAGACCCCGCTGATAGCAACGATGGCAATAGCGCCACCTCCGACGGTCTTTTTGTTTTCTATCACACTCCGCTCGTTTCCGTAAACACGGGCGATCGCGTCCGGGTGCAAGGCACTGTTGCCGAGTTTAGCTCGGGCATGGCAAGCCTCACCCAAATCACCAGTGTCGCTTCTGTCGAAGTTTGTTCTACCGGAAATACCGTCACCCCTGTGAACCTCAGCTTGCCGGTAACAAATTTGTCTGACCTCGAACCATTCGAAGGAATGTTGGTTCACTTTCCGCAGTCTTTGACAGTGACTGACAACTTCACGCATGGCCGCTTCGGTGAACTCGTCCTGGCCACCAGCCGTCAGGTTCAGTACACGCAAGCCAATCTTCCCGGCATTGCTGGGAACTCCAGCTATCAGGAAACCATCGCCAACGGCCGCATCGTTCTCGATGATGCCAATGGCCAGCAGAACCGCGACCCGATTTATCATCCCGCCACTGGTTTCGATGCCGGCAACACCGTTCGGGCTGGCTCAACCGTCGCCGGCGTAACTGGCGTTCTTGACCATCGCTTCAGCTTTTACCGCATCCAGCCGCTCGCCCCGGTCAGCTTCACCGCAGCGCCGCGACCTGCCGTTGCTCCCGCTCCCGGTGGCCGCTTCAAGATCGGCTTCCTCAACGTGCTGAACTTCTTCAATGGCGATGGCATCGGTGGTGGATTCCCCACCTCCCGGGGTGCTGACACTCCGGCCGAACTTGAACGCCAGGCAGCCAAACTTGTGGCCGCACTGAATAAGCTCGATGCCGCCGTGGTCGGCCTCTCTGAAATCGAAAACGATCCGGATGGCCCCGGTTCCGCAATTGAAGAACTCGTCAGCCGTGCCAACAACGCCGCTGGCTTTGCCAAGTGGGCTCCCATTTTCACAGGTGTGATGGGGGGAGATGAGATCCGTAACGGCATCATCTACCAGCCAGCTTTGGTAAGTCCGGTCGGTAACTTCAAATATCTCGACAGCACGATCGACCCGGACTTCTTCATCTCCAATCGCCCCGCCCTTGCGCAACAGTTTCAGCCTGCCGGCACTCCCGTCAAACCGGAATTGCAACGCTTCTTTGTCGTCGTGAACCATTTGAAGAGCAAAGGTTCTTCCAGCGGCCAGGCGGGTGACGCAGATTCCGGTGATGGCCAGGGCCTTTCCAATGGCACCCGTACTCGCGCCGCTCAGGCTCTCGGCAACTGGCTCAAGTCCACTGGTTTTGATGCCACGCCTGCCGCGGATCGCAAGATCATCATCATTGGCGATCTCAACGCTTACCTGCGAGAAGACCCCATAACCTCTCTCGTCACGGCTGGTTTCCCCAACCTCATTGACGCCATCGGGGCCGGTCCTACCGAATACTCCTATAGCTTTGGAGGTCAGTGGGGCAATCTCGATCACGCCCTGGTCAGCCAGAACCTGCTTCGCCTCGTCTCCGGCTTCGCTGATTGGCATATCAATGCTGATGAACCAGGAGTTATTGACTACAACGTCGAGTTCAAGTCTGCCGGGCAAGTCACACTGTTCTATGCTCCCGACGAGTTCCGCAGCTCCGATCACGACCCGCTCGTTCTCGGCATGAACCCCCTCTGCGGCGATCTGGATGACGACGGAGATGTCGATGCTGCGGACCAGGCACTCATGCGCAATGCCATCGGCAAAGCGGGTAATCTCTTTAACCGCCGCTATGACTTTGATGGCAGCGGCGGCAAGAATCGTACTGGTACGATTTCGCTCAATGACTGGCGTCAATGGAGCGTTTGCGCCGCTGCTTATCAACGATAATTCTTGGAAGTAGTCATCATGAAGAAACTCATCCCCGCAATTTTAGCTGTCCTGTTCAGCCTGCCCTTGGCGGCTGGAACCATCACGCTCAACCCTTCACAAACGAACGTCAACGTAGGCGACGCCTTTTCTGTCAACGTCGTCTATTCCGGTAACGTTGATGAGATTGTCGGCTTCGGCTTTAACACCGCTTTTAGCGCCAACCTTCAACTGGACAACTTCACTGTGGCTGCTCCTTTTGATAAAATATCGGACCTTGGGGAGAATGTTGTCGTTGGGGTTGCCTTTGAGGGCCCAACCAGTGACTCAGTACCCCTTGCCGTCCTGAACTTTACGGCCCTCGCTGTCGGTTCAGGAACGATTTCCGTCTCCGGCGCTTACGATGAGGAATTCCTGGGCCTCTACTTCCTCTTCAACGAGGATGGCGAGTCGATCGAGGGCTCCACTACCCTTCAAGTCAATGAAGGCAGTGAAATCCCCGAACCCTCTACCGCCTGGCTGGTAGCCTTCGCCGCCCCGGCGCTGGCGTGGCGCTTGCGGCGTTAACGATCGCCAAAGACGCTGCCAATCGCCCCCAAAGGTCCACTGGAGTCGCTGCGAGTTGAGGAAAAAGCTCCCAACTCGCGGCGCATCTTCTCAAGCGTCATCGACTGCACGATTACGCGTCCCGGCCCCGTCAGCGTGGCCAGAAACAAGCCCTCCCCGCCGAAGAGTCCAGTCTTGATGCTGCCCACAAACTGGATGTCGTAGTTCACCCCTTCATCAAAGGCAACAATGCAGCCCGTATCCACTTGCAAGTTCTCCCCCGGCCCCAGTTGAAAGTTCACAAAGTCGCCACCACCGTGAATGAAGGCAAGCCCCGGCCCGGTCAATTTCTGCAAGATGAAGCCTTCCCCGCCAAAGAAGCCTGCGCCTAACTTTTTGACCAGCGCGATATTCAATTCCACTGTCGTCTGCGCGCAAACAAAGCTGTCGCGCTGCACGATAATGCTTTGTCCCGCCTTGAGATCAAAGGCTTCAACGCGTCCTGGATAGCTCCCGGCGAAACCAACTTCTCCATTACCGCTCGACCGGAAATAGGTCATGAACAGACTTTCGCCCATCAGCTTCCGCTTCACCGCCCCCCAAATTTTCGACCCGATTCCCGAGCCCTTCATCCTGGTTTCCCACGATACATTCGAGGTCTTGTAAATCATGCTGCCCGCTTCGGCAACCAGCTCCTGCCCTGGCTTCAGCTTGCAGCGAATCACCTGCAGGTTGTCGCCTTCAATCGAATAATCCAGCGGCTCGGCCGGAAAGCTTGGGGCTGTGCTAAACGTGGTACTAGATATTCCCGCCATCGCCGTCCCACATTTGGGGCAAAAACGTGCCGCGTCCTCAATCTGTGCTCCGCAATTTGTACAAAAGGCCATATGAAATGAATGTAACCGGAATTACGCTTCTAGCGGTGCTGTTTGTTCCCTCGTTCTTACAAACGCTCCATGCGGAGGGCGGTAGAGCAACTTGTGGCACCTATCCGGAGCGGATTCAGGAAGAGCTTCTTCGCTCCCGCCTGAATCGTGAGCGTCGCGAACTGGAGAAGGTCTTCCGCAGGTTTTCCGGCCTGGCCGTGCTGGAAGAGCCGCGTGGGGCATCCAGCGACATCGGTGACATCGCCGTCCTCGAAGAGGATTCCGGCATCATCAGCCGACGTAATCTCTTCAATCTGAATGGCCGCCGTCTTCGCTTCACTCCCCAACCCAGCGGCGGCTACCAACTCGAAGTTGGGACCAGCGACTACAACGAGGAAGCAGCCCTCGCTGGCAGCCCACTTATAAATCTTGGTGACGACGACACGCGCCGGCTCGAACTCCCCTTTACCGTCCAGTTTTTTAACTCTTCCCAGAAGGCCATCTTCCTCAACAGTGACGGCAACCTCAGCTTTGAAGAAGGTGACGTAGCCACTTCTGATCGAAGCCTCGGCCGCCTCCTGAGCGGTGTCCCTCGGCTGGCACCCTTCTTCGCCGACCTGGACCCTACCCGCGGCGGCAGCGTGAGAGTTCTCACTGAACCCGGCCGCTTCATCGTGAGCTGGGTCGAAGTACCCGAGTACGTCAGCTTCGGTCTCGGTGCCCGCAATACTTTCCAGGTGCGTCTTTTTGCCAACGGCACCATCGAATATGCCTTCCGGCAAATCAATAGCGAGGAAGCTGTCGTCGGCATTGCCCCGGGCCGCCTGGGCGGCGCCGCGAGTATCGTACGTCTGGAAACTTCCACGGGTCAGACCTTCCCGGCCGCTATCGCCGAACGCTTTACCCGCCGCGAGGAGCTTGATACCGTTACCGCCGCGCAGCGCTTTTATGAAACGCATGAAGACGCCTACGATTACCTCGTTTTCTACAACGCACTGGGCGTAACCGCCGGCTCCGGCGTTGTCGCTTTTGAGGTCACTGTCCGCAATCAACGTACCGGCTTCGGCGACCTCATCGTTGACGTTGGAGCAAACTACGGCAGCCCCCGCCGCCTTCAGGCCATTCTCAACATGGGGCCGCTCAGTCAATACCCGACTGACCCCAACGAAATTCTGCCAGCCCGATTCAGTTCGCGGGATACTCCGCTGAGCGTTCTTGCCCACGAAGCTGGTCACCTCTTTCTGGCCTTCGCCAGTGTCCGCGACCCTGACAATCCGAATTCCTTACCGATGCTCGGGCGGCAGACCGCCCACTGGAATTTTGCTTTTAACAGCGAGGCTAGCCTCCTTGAGGGCAATCGGATCGAAGACCGCGGCACTGGGGTCTCCCCGCGATTTGAGACCGTCGGCGTCACCGAAGGCTTTTCCGCCCTCGACCAGTACCTGATGGGCTTGCGACCCAAGGAGGAAGTCCCCCCAACCTTTTACGTCAGGAACGCCACCATCAACTCTTTCTTCCCGCCTCCTCCCCAGATTGGCGTTCGCTTCGACGGCCAGCGCCGGGAGGTTGATGTGGATCAACTCATCGACGAAGTCGGCCGCCGGACTCCAGACCATACCGTCAGCCAGCGTAAGTTCCGCTTTGGCTTCGTTCTGATCGTTCCGCGCGGAGAGACAGCCGACCCTGCGCTGGTCGCGCAACTCGAAACCTACCGTCGCGAATTTGAAAGCTACTATTTCCGCGCCGCCGGCCAGCGCGCCACCGCGGAGGCGACGCTTAAGAAAAGTGTGGCCCTCAGTCTTTGGCCAGCCAGCGGTGTACTCACGGGCCGCACGGCCATGGCCACCTTGCGCCTGGAAAAGCCTTCGCCCGTTGCGCAAAGTTTCGGATTGCGATCCCGCGAATCACGAATCCAGACCCCCCAGATCGTTACCGTTGCCGCCGGCCAGCGTGAGGCCCGCTTCGTTGTGGCTGGCCGTCAGCCAGGCACCGATACGCTTGAAGTGATTCCCGGGGACAGCTCTTTTGAAGCCGCCGAAGCGCATGTTCAAGTCCGTTCCGGCTTCTCCGATTTGTCGCTGCAGGTTGTGAGCGGCGACGGCCAGGTTTCGACAGGCATCGTGCTGGCCGAGCCCATCGTGCTCCGCGTTGGAGATGTCAATCGCCTGGGCTATCCCGGCCTGCGCGTCACCGCTGAATCGCTCGGGAATGGCGAAGTCAGCCCCGCCAGCGCGGAGACCGATGAAGACGGCATTGTGCGCTTTTCCTGGCGTCCTGGGGCTTCCCCGAACAACCGCATGATTGCCCGTATCGAAGGCGGTGCCAGTGCCGTTATCACTTCGTTGGGCCGACCCACCCTGCTTGCTACTACTGTTGGCAACGCCGCTTCCTTCACCGCCGGGCTCGCCCCTTTTGGCATCCACACCATCTTCGGTGTCAACCTTTCCGCCGGTGTCACCGCCGCCGCCCCACTCCCCTGGCCGGGTCGTATCAATGGCGTGGAAGTCCTTGTGAACGGGCGGATCCAGCCCTTGATCTACATCAGCGAAGGCCAGATCAACTTTTATCTCGCCGACGCGTTTGCCGGCGCAAGCGAAGTCACAATTCAGGTGATCACGCCTCTCGGGGAAAGTGACATTGTTCAAGTCCCCTATCGGGCCGTACAACCGGGAATTTTTCCCGGCGCGATCCTGCGTCGCGGAGAATTCCTTGAAGTTTACGCAACGGGTTTGGGCGCTGTCGAGCGTCGCGGCGGTTTTGATCAGGTCGTTGCTCCTGTTGCAGCTACGATCAACGGTGCTCCGGCGGAGGTCCTGTTCGCCGGTCTTGCCCCCGGCTTTGTTGGCCTCTACCAGGTGAACCTTCGGGCAAGCAGCTCCGGTCCCCAGCAAGTCCGTCTTCGGGTTGGCGGCGCGGAAAGCAACGAAGTTTCTATCCCCTGAAGCCTGCCAGCACCTGAAACAGAGCCTCAACTATTGTGATGTTGTGATGCTGCCCTGTCCGGCATTCAACTCCAAACGCGAACCCTCACCCTTCCATTTCCGCAAGTCAAACCGCTGCCCCGGCTTCAAATGCTGCACTTCCACTCCCCGCAGCACCAGCGCTTTTCCCGGCTCGCACAGCTTCGGAGCGAGGGTCTTGTTTAAGAACCAAACCTGATTCTCTCCCGCCACCACTGCCTGCCCGTCCGGCTCTAGCAGCAACGCTGTGCGCTCATCAATGCCGATGCCGCGCACTTCGCCCAGCCGCGCCAGAAATGTAACCAGCCGCCCCATCCTCGATCGAGGGGTAAAGTGACTGTCGGTGATCGTCCCTGCCATTGCCGGGATTTTCAAGAAGCCAGTTCCGAGCGTGATTCTCTCATCAAACGGATCCCCCAGCGCTTGTTCGGATGTGATCGTGTCCTGCTCTGCCGAAAAGAAGTAGTCTCCCAAAACGGCCAGGCCCGCGCTGGTGCCGCCCACGGGCACGCCCGCATCAATGCGCTCTTGTAGTGCTCCCGCCAGCGGCGTATCTTTCCAGAGTCGTATGTAATTCCACTGATCTCCCCCGGCAAGAAAGATCGCCTCTGCCCGACGGATCTTGTCCAATACCAGTGGGTCGGCGGACTGTTCGCGCGTCTTGAGGATCAGCGTTGCTGCGGAATTCACCCCGCCGAGCCCCATCACAAAAGGATTGTAAGCGGGTGTCCCCGCTGCCCGAAGCACCAGAAAGTCGCCGCCACCGGAGCGCGCAATCAGCCACCGAAAGGCTGATTCTACATCTTTGCCTCCACCCAGCAGAGCAAAGCCCCCGCGTGTTTTGGTCTCGATGTCGTTAGGGTTTCCGGCTCGCACGTAGTCTGCCGGTGGGGCTTGCAGCGCAAGGAGTACAAAAAGAAGTGGTGCCACAAAGGCCAGTTTAGCGAGCGCGGTAGGGCAAGCTCACGGGCGATGATTCCCGGTCCCGAACCGAAATGGCCAGCGGGTAATTGCCATTTTCCAAGGCGCTCGGCAAGGCAATCAATGTCTGATAGATACCAGGCCCAAGTCGCTCTACCCGCAACGTGTAGATTGGTGTCTCGCCCAGCGTGAACGCAATATCGTTGGCGCGGAGATTCAAATCCGCGTCGAGCTTGAACGTAACGGCAACGGTGTCCCCGCCCCGGGCCGGACGATTCGTGTCGATCTGGAATTGATCGGAACCCCATATTGACTGGATTGTCGGAGACGCCCCGGCCACCGATACCAATACCGGATGCGCGGCCTCACCATCCACCGTAAGCCGGAGCACTGCCCATCCAGCAGGAATCGTCGCGGGAACCTGTAGCGTTACCCGTCCAGCGCCAGCGCCGAGCACCTGGACCAAAGAGCCATTCAGTGTAGCCGTAACGGGTTCCGATTCGAGGCCAGCCACCTTCACCAGTGCATTCGAACCAGGAAGCACAAAGCGGCTTCCCGACTCCGTCGTCCATCGAGAATCCGGTTGCAGCTTCAATCGACCCATCGCGGTTGAAAGCTGTTGGATGATGACGCTATTCTCCAACTTCAGATGGTGCAGGCCATTCCGCAGCGTTGCGAGGTAGCCACCTGCCGCTGCTTGTGCGCTGGTAACAACACTGGCGAGCAAGCGGTCCGGCCCGAGCACCGATACTCCACGCACCTGGATATCAGCCGATCCAAAACCAAGCGTAACCTGTCCCGGCGCGAACCGCGCTCCCGGAGAAATTACTTCCACAACTGTCTCAATCCCCGCGCTCAGCACCTGCGGCGTGATCGAAAACCCGCTTGCCGGGGTGCTCGTAAACGGAAGCTGGGCCGGAGCATCTGGCCGCAAAAACAGCGTGCTCTGTCCATCCGCATTGAGCAGGACAACCCGAGCGACATGCCCTGTTGGTGCGGGCGGCACCGTAACGCGCAACACTCCAACTGCTTCGTTAAAGCTCTGCACGGTTGCCGGCTCACCATCAATCAAAACTCTCGTTCTTGAGCTGATTCCGTTAGCCGTCACTTCAGCTTGTAGTGACCCATCGGCCGCCGGTTCAATCCAGTTCACGTTCAGAATCTCTGGCGCCCTACGGGATGCTACCTGTATCGCCGCCGGCAATACATAAGTCTCGTTGCCATTGTCCAGCAGCATGTGGCGCTCTCCGTCCGTCGCAAAGCTAGAAAGGAACAGATCGAAGATGATGAACTGATTGCTGAATCCGCGAATCCCGTTGATTGCCGGCGATCCGCCCAAAATGGAAGACTTCAACCCTGCTACCGGACGGGAATCCCCGGTCACGAACCCATAGCCACTTGCAATAAAGCCGGGGTTTACCACTTGAGGTGTGATGAATGCCGGACGTACATAGGTGCCGCCACCGGTTGACGGGTTCGTCACGTAGCTATAAGTGGTGGGTGCGAAAAGTGACGGCGGGGCGTTGCGGGTACTGACTTGAAAATCAATACCAGTCAATACCTGCGCCGCTGATAAATTTAACGTTTGCGCCGCCTGCAGATCGCGCGTTCCCGGGTAGAATTGCAACTCAAAGAAATTGTTGACAGGAATCGGATTGTTATCCGGGTCTCGCGGCGGAATAATGTCTCCTGGCGTTGCCTGACCTCGCACCGCAGGCGGAATCGGGTGAACATAAATCTGGTAGGGCCCGGGTGGAACTCCCTGAATGCGGTAGGTGCCATCCGGATTCGTCAAAGTGCTTACTGCTGTGCCGTTCAGCGAAATCGCGATGACGCTTGCCAGGTTTACACCGCCTTCGCCTTGCGTCACCCTTCCCCGGATCTCTGCAAACAAAGCCGCAAAATTCCGTGATGGATAGAGAATGGACAGCGCGGCGACGTCATCGGCTGCAAGTGGCTTTGCCTTCGTCGTCGATCGCGTCAATTGTGTTGCCATTGCCGAGGATGCGAATGTATGTTGCAATCCCAGCGCGTGCCCCAACTCGTGAACAGCATTCAAAAAGAAGGCTTCCGAATAGCTCGGATACGCCACTCCATCGACGTTCGCAAGGTCTTTCCGAAAAACTACCAGGGAACGAAGGATCGGGGAGAAAGGCGCAGACGCATTAAGGTTAGCCTCTGCTTTGACCGTCGGCCCCGCATAGGAAATCACTCCTGGCGGCACGTCTTCCGAAAACATTACATCAATGCCAGGCGCGCCTTGCGGGCCGGATGCTGCAGGTGCATAACCGCCAAAGGCTAATCTCAAGTCGCTGGTGGAAACGTCACTCCAGGTCTTGGCCGCCAGCAGGATCTGGCTGATGAGGGCGTTCGAGTTATCTCCCGGAGCCAACCGTTCCGCTCCATCGGACACAACAAAGAAGGGCACCGTTTTGTTTACCAGTGCGTTCAAATCAAAACGGTCGTAAATGGGTTGCTGGTAGCCGAGTAGATTGGAGTAGCGGACAAAATGATAGGCACCCGTTGCACTCGCTGCAATGATCCCCATCATCACCAGCAATCGTGTCAGCTTCATCGCCGTGCTCCCGCACTCTGCCTGCCCGAAATGCGCTGCCGCAGCGAATCCAGCCGCATCGTCACGCCAACGTCTTCAACTATTTTCCCCTTGGGATCCCGCATCTCGGCTTCACTCTTGCCGCGTACCACCATCAGGTTCCCATTGGCATCGCGGGTAATTCCCAACAAGCCCTGGCTCAAGCCCATGATTTGCTTTAACCCGCTCTTGCCTTGCCAAAGAAAGAAAAGGTATTCCGTATTCCGGCTCAGACTTGGTGCACCCTCAAAGCTTTGCCGGTAGCCTCCTGCCGTGCCGCCCGGAACCGCCACCTGTACCCTCTGGCCTGGTGCACCCTTAAATCGTTCCGTCACGTTCACTTCACAAACGGTCCAGATCACCGGCTGCCGGTAAGTCTGGTTGCAATACACCACGGTGCCCCGCACGATCTCGGTCGATTCATCAATAAGCCGGGTTTCTGAAAGCTGTTCGAGAGTCGCTCCGGAAAGCATTCCCACTGCCGTGCCGAACAAGAGCAAGGCGTGGAAGCTGCGATGAAGGCGGGTGAACATCTCTATTGCTGACTCGAAAATATGCACTTGGCGGGCCAGAGTACTTTATTGATTCTAAAGCATTTGCAAGTTGTCAGCAACTTTCCTCTGTGGCAGGCGGACACACTTTGCCTCAGCAGGATGTCACAAGAGAAGGTTATGGTGAAAAGGTACATGAAGATTTCTTGGGCGATTCTCCTGCTGGCGGCTACCCTGGCCGCGCAGGACGAAGCGGATCGGCTGGGCCGCACAACGCCAAAAACCAGCTTCCTTGGCTTCCTGCGAAGTGCGCATGAAGGCAGCTACGATAAAGCCGCTGAATACCTCCAGTTGAAGTCATCCCTCAAAAGCGGAGAAAAAGAGGAAATTGCCCGCCAATTCGAAGTGGTCCTCGACCGGGGCTATGAAGGTAAAATTCACGAAATCAGCAGCCAGCCCGAAGGCAATGTCCAAGACGGCATGGCCCCGGACCGCGAGAATGTCGGGATTCTTGTAGGCCGCGAGCAAACCGCACCCGTCGTACTGGTCCGGGTCACCCAAGGTGGGCGCCAACTGTGGCTTTTCAGTGCGGAAACCGTCGCGATGGCACCGCAATTTTTTTCGGAATTTGGCTTTCCTGCAATTGAACAATTACTGCCTCGCGTCATGATCGAGACTCACGTCTTTGAGATGCCGCTATGGGTTTTTGTGGCAATTTTCGCCATGATTCCTCTCAGTTTCGGACTCGCCTGGGCTTTTCTCTGGCTCTTCCTGCGTGCCCTTCCCGCAGCTTGGAATATGGTGCGCCGCCCCAATACCCCACTGGTGCTTTTTCTCGGGCTGCTCCTCCACAGCGGAATCTCGCGCATGCTCGGCATGCCACTCATGTATCGCATCTGGTACGAGCGCGTGCTCACCATCCTTTGGCTAGTTCTTTTCGTATGGCTCACTTTCGGCCTTATTGGCTACATTGACCGTCGAGTCCGGGAGTACCTCACTCGCAATAACCTGAGTTCTACTCAGTCTCTGCTCCAACTGGGAAGGCGTCTCTTTCAGGTTCTCGTTGTACTGGGGGCATTTCTGGTAGGGATGAGGAGTTTCGGCTATGACATCACCGCCATCCTTGCCGGTCTTGGTATTGGTGGTCTCGCTGTTGCTTTTGCTGCCCAGAAGACGCTCGAAAACGTCTTTGGCGGGCTCACGCTTTTGAGCGATCAAAGCATCCGGGTTGGCGATACTTGTCAGGTGGGTGACGCCCTCGGCACTGTCGAGGACATTGGGCTCCGTGCCACGCGCTTCCGAACTGTTCAGCGAAGCACTCTCTACATCCCCAACGGCCAACTCGCCACGATGAACATCGAGAATCTTGGCCAGCGGGACCGCATCCTCTTTCGTCATACCGTCGGCGTCAAGTACGGCATTTCGCCCAACCAGATGCGTGCCCTGCTCGATGACCTCCGCAAGCTTCTCGCCGACGATGAACGCGTGGCACAGGACGCCCAACGGGTCCGCTTCCTGAAATACGGCGCGTATTCACTCGACATCGATGTCTTTGCCCAGATCCTCACTAACGACTTTGTGCTCTTCCTGGAAATTCAGGAAGACCTCTTGCTCAAGATCATGGATGTGGTCAGCCGTCATGAGACGGACTTCGCTTTCCCCACCCAGACTCTGCATTTCGAATCTACTTCAGATTCTTCTCAAACAACTTGAAGATTCGCTTGTATTCGTCTACCCAGGAACTCGGCTCGACAAAGCCGTGATCTTCAACCGGGTAAGTGGCTAGCTCCCAGTTTTCCTTACCCAATTCAATCAATCGTTGCGCCAGCCGGACGCTGTCCTGGAAGTGAACATTTACATCCACCATTCCGTGGCAAATCAGCAGTGCAGACTTCAAGCCTTGCGCATGGTAGATCGGTGAGCTCTTCCGGTAGGCCTCAGCGTCCTTGTGCGGCTCGTTCAGAATGTTTGACGTGTAGCCGTGGTTGTAGTGGGCCCAGTCCGTCACCGGACGGAGCGCTGCCCCGGCTGCAAAAGTGTCCGGGCTCGTAAACAGCGCCATCAAAGTAATGAATCCGCCGTAGCTTCCGCCATAAATGCCAATCTTTTTCGGGTTCACCCCTTGCGTCTTCACCAGCCACTGCGCGGCATCCAGTTGGTCTTCCAGATCTTTGCCGCCCATGTGCCGGTAAATTGCCGTGCGCCAGTCCCGGCCATAACCGGAACTGGCCCGGTAGTCGATATCCAGCACTGTATAGCCATTCGCCACCAGAATGTGATGGAACATGTATTCACGGAAGTAACTGGACCACCACTTATGCACATTTTGTAAGTAACCCGCACCGTGTACGAAAATCACCGCCGGGCCACCACGTCGCGCATTGGCTGGCCGGTAAATCCGCCCCGGCACCTTCTTGCCGTCCCGGGCAGGAATTTCAACAATCGCCGGGTCGATCCACTTCTGGGATAGAAAGTCTCGAGAGGGTGAGGTCGTAACCCGCAGCGGAGTGCCTGTACCCGGATCACTCAGAAAAACTTCATGCGGCTGGTTGGAATAACTGAAGACCTCCGCCAGCTTCTTCTCGTCCGGCGAAATCACCACCTCATGCTCGCCGGGCAGGGAAGTCAGCTTCAATTTGGCTCCTGTCGCGGGGTCCAGTGACCAAAAGTGGCGCTCGAAGGGACTGCCCTCGCTGGTCGTCAGGTAAAAACGCTTCCTGTCTCGTGACAGCTGCAGATCCGTGACTTCATAACTTCCGCTTGTAAGTGCCTTTGCTTCCCCACCATCGAATGGCTGTAGATACAAATGAGAGTAACCGGTTGCCTCGCTTTGGTAATAGACCGAGCTGCCCAGAAAGCCCAAGCGGTTCATTCCCGGCCCGCCTACCCAGGCTTCATCCTGCTCGTGTTGCAGGATTCTCGCCTTCGCCGTGGCTGGGTGTAGCGCCATCCGCCACAAATCCTTGTTGTCGGTTGACTCCACCAGAAATACAACCCGTGCGCCATCCCCGCTTAGTTCAATATGAAAAGCACGCACTGGCTTCGGCTTTTCCCCCAAAGACAAGTCCACGTTCTTCACTTCACCCGTCGCTACGTCTATCACGACGAGCCGCGAAGTTTCCTGCGCATCTCCCACCTTCGTCCGCGTGGCGATCTCCTCCGTATAAGCGGTCTCACTGATGTAATTCGGCACTTGAGCCGTCTTAGCCTTCTCCGGTGTCTGTACCAGTTGCGCAATCACATACTTGCGATCCCCCGTGAGCCGCAAGCTGGAAACCGCCGTCCGTTCCGGCAAAAAGTATGGCTTCCTTGGATTCTCCCGCCGCCGTCGAGCCTTTGCTTCTTCCTTGCGCTCGGCCCGCTCTTTCACAATCTGCAGCAAGCCTTTTTCTTCCTGCTTCAGAAATTCCGGCGCAGTGATTTCCTTTCTCGGATCCCTGGGGGGCTCTTCGTCGTCAGGACCTGGTTTGCCGGTCCGCAGATCTGTAATTTGTTCTACTGACCCGTCATCGAGCGAATGCACAAACAGATTGTTCGCCCGCTGATAGCTGATCGCTTTTCCCCCTGGCAGAAAATAGGGCTGTGAATCCACATCGTGAGTCGCCACCAGCTTGCGAGCCTGATCGGTACGGTAGTCATAAATCCAGATATCGCCCGCTCGCGAACTGACGCACCGTTCCCACTTTTCATCCGCCTCACAACTTGCCGGTGGCGCCACCCTTGCCTCTTCCTCGGTCAGCTTCAGCAAGTTGGACCCGTCGCGGTTTACGACATAGGTATCGAGTGGTGCCGGGATGGCATCCGTATGCCGTTTCCAGTTAAAGTAAAGCCGCTGGCCATCCCCGGTCCAGCGCAGGCCCGATGGCGTGTACCCGCTAAATCGTGGTCCCTGCATGATTGTTGCAAGGGTGAGCCGTTTGGTTTGAGCCGACGCAGGACCCAACATCACAAAGATCAGAAGGAGGGAAAGACTGCTGCGCATAGTGACTTTTTCCCTAGCGTAGCAGCGCCTTTTCTACAATATAAGGAATGTCTTTATCGAACGAAGAGTTTTACCGCATCGCCAAGTTGCCGCCCTACGTCTTTGCCGTCGTCAATGAAATGAAGGCAAAGCTTCGCGCGGCCCAGCAGGATGTGGTGGACTTCGGCATGGGCAACCCCGACGGCCCCACCCCGCGCGTCATCGTCAACAAACTGGTTGAGGCTGCCCGCAACCCGCGCAACCACCGCTACAGTGTCTCCAAAGGAATTCCGCAACTCCGCCTCGCCATCACCGAGCGCTACAAGCGCAAGTGGGGTGTTGACCTCGACCCGGATAAGGAAGCCATCGCCACGATCGGCGCCAAGGAAGGCCTGGCTCATCTGATGTTCGCGGTTATCGGTCCTGGTGATGTTGTCGCCCTGCCCAATCCGTGCTACCCCATTCACCAATACGGCGTCACCATGGCTGAGGGTACGCCCTGCATCCTCCCACTGAGCAGCCCCGACGAATTCCTGAACCGTCTTGAGCACGTTTATCAGACTCAGGCTAAAAAGCCCAAGGCGATCCTGATCAGCTTTCCCCACAACCCCACCACACACACCGTTGAGCTCGACTTCTTCCGCCACGTTCTGAATCTTGCCGCCAAGCACGGCACCATGGTCATTCACGATTTCGCCTATGCCGACCTCGGGTTCGACGGCTGGCAGCCCCCCAGCATCCTCCAGATCGATGGCGCCAAAGAACACGCTGTCGAGATTTTCTCCATGACCAAGAGCTACAACATGGCCGGCTGGCGCGTTGGCTTTGTTCTCGGCAACCCGAAGATGATCTCGGCTCTTGGCCGCATCAAGAGCTATCTCGACTACGGCAACTTCCAACCCGTCCAAATCGCGTCCATCATCGCCCTCCGCGAGTGTGAAGAAGAAACGCACAAGATCTGCAACATTTATCAAAAGCGCCGCGACCTCATCGTGCAGGGCCTCAATCGCGCCGGCTGGCCGGTCAGCAAACCGAAGGGCAGCATGTTCCTGTGGGCTCCCATTCCAGAACGCTTCCGAGCCATGGGTTCGCTCGACTTCACCAAACAGCTCCTTGAGAAAGCCCTCGTCGCGGTTTCCCCCGGCATTGGCTTCGGTCCTCTCGGCGAAGGCCACGTCCGCTTTGCTTTCATTGAGAACAACCACCGCACTCGCCAGGCCCTGGCGGGTATCAAGCACTTCCTCAATTCGTGATTCCGTTGGAGCCAGTTCCGCTTGAAGCGATCGATCTGGCTCAGATCGAAACCCTTCTCGCCGAAGAAATTGACGCCTATCGCGACTGGTATCGCTGGGATTTCAGCGCTACGGCGCAACTGGTGCGCCAACTGGTCTCGGCGCATAGCCTTGGTGGCATCGCTCTGGTCAAGCCCGATCAGAGCGTTGTCGGCTATTCCTACTTCGTCATTGATGAACAGAAGGCAGTGCTGGGTGACGTGTACCTCAGCGAAGCGTGGGCCAGCCCGGAAAATGAACACCTGCTGATCACTTCCACCCTTGGCGAAATACTCCGTTTCCCGCAGGTTCGCCGTCTCGAGAGCCAACCGATGATGCTGCGCTATGCCTACAGCCATCCGCGCGCCCAGCGTCATGAACGTCTCTTTCTTGAGCTCGACCTCGCTCAGGCCCGCTGGCCCGCCACCATTCCCTCTTCCCACGGCCTCAACTTCACTTCCTGGGATTGGCACCTCGAACTCGACGCTGCCCAACTCATCTACCGTGCTTACCGGGGCCATTTAGACGCAGATATCAACGATCAATACCAAGGCCCCGCCCGCGCCCGCATCTACCTCTCCAATATGCTGCGCTACCCGTCCTGCGGCCATTTCTCCTCGGAAGCAACCTTCCTGCTGACGGACCCCGTCCAGGGCCGTGTGCTCGGACTTGTCCTTTCCAGCATTTCCCAAAGCGGCGGCGACAAAGTGGGGCACGTTTCTCAACTCTGCATCGATCCGGATTGGCGCGGTCGCGGGCTCGGTCGACTGCTGCTGCTCGCCGCCCTGGCCCGCTTTACAGACTACAATTGCGCCGCCGCTACCCTTTCGGTTACGGCTGCCAATCGCGGGGCGCACCAGCTTTACCAATCGGTTGGCTTTGCCGAGCGCACCCGCCTGTCCGCCTACGTCTGGCCCTCCTGGCCCGCTTGATTATTGCTGCCGCAGCAGATAGGCAGGCTTCTCGATCTGATAGTTGCGCGACGCCACACCCAGCTTCAATCCCGCCATGCCGAAATTCCCCCACGTCAGTGTCTTCGCCAGCACCGGGTTCTGTTTCACCATCAAATGCTGCGAGAACAGGATCCCGCTTACCATGCCCATCTTGATTCCCAAGCCGCGTGCCCCGAAGGTTCCGTTCCCACTTCGCAACAATCCATTCGCCTCGAGCTTGCCCCAGGAGGAGTGCACATCCGCGAAACTGGCTGCCGTCAAAGCTACTGCACTCCACAACCAACGCTTTTGCGCTTTTTCATGGACTCTCGCTTCCTCCTTGAGGTTGCGGGGATGTTCGATCGCTTCGCCAAAGCCAAATTGGGCGGTGAGAATAGTAAATACGGCAAGCACCAGTACGGTACGCATGATGAGATAACACTCCTTCAGGTGAATTTTGAGCCGCCTCGCCATCTTGGCTTCGGTCACGGGCTCGATCACCATACTCGGTCATTGCCGCCGCGAAAACATTGAACTTTTCCAGACTTGGTACCAGCTATCTGGTGCTGGGCTGTTGGAGATACTCCTTTCGTTCTCCCCCCGGTCAGAGTACGGGGCATTGGTTAGACTAGCCTCTAATGCCGCGCTTCCTTTTTGCTTTGCTTACCGCCCTGCTTCTCTCTGCCCAGTCCCCCCTCACTCCCGCGTCCTCCGGCTCCCGCCCCGCTCGCCTCATCATCCGCAACGCCACCATCATTGACGGCTCCGGCACCCCCGCCAATGGCCCCCGCACCATTACCATCGAAGGCAATCGCATCCTCTCGATCACGGTGGGTCCGGGCAGCCCTGCTCCCCAGGATTCCATCCTCGACGCCCGGAACAAATATGTTCTTCCCGGCCTCATCAACATCCACGCTCACCTCCACGATGAGCGAGCCTATGTGCCGATGCGGCAGGACTACCAACTCCTCACCTGGCTCGCCTCCGGCATTACCAGCGTCCGCGATGTCGGCTCCAATTTCGAAAAATCCAAGGCCCTGCGCGCACAATCGCAGCGCAATGAAATCACTTCCCCCCGTCTCTTTCTCTACGCCGTCCTCGGCATGAACCCTTCTCCCTCTCCGGCTAACGAAACAGCCCTCCGCGCCCGCGTCAAACAGATCCGTGACGATGGTGCCGACGGCCTCAAATTCTTTGAAATCAGTGATTGGGCCATGCGCATCATGCAGTCTGCGGCTCACGAGCTTGGCCTCCGCACCGCCCACCACGCCGCTGTCGCGGAAACTAACGCCTGGCACGACATCCGCTACGGTACTACCTCTATCGAGCACTGGTACGGCATTCCGGATGCAGCCCTCAAAGATGGCGTCCAGAATTTTCCGCCATCCTTCAATCACCAGTTTGAGGTTGACCGCTTCCGCTACGCTGGCCAACTCTTCCGCCAAACGGATCCCGCCAAACTTGCCGAGCTTCTCGACGGCATGGTTAAGGCAAAGGTCGCCTGGAGCCCCACCCTCAACATCTACGAGGCCGCGCGTGACCTACTCCGCTACCAGAACCAGCCCTTCTTCAAGGAATACCTCCACCCGGCCCTCGAAAAGTTTTTCGCCCCTGACCCCAAGAACCACGGCAGCTTCTTCCTCAACTGGACCAGTGCCGATGAGGCCGAATGGCGTCTGAACTACCGCCTCTGGATGGATGCCGTCCGCGACTTCGGCCGCCGTGGGGGGCTCATCGGCATCGGCGAAGATGCCGGCTTTATCTACAACCTTTACGGCTTCGGCTTCATTCGAGCCCTGGAACTCCACCAGGAAGCCGGCTTCCACCCCCTCCAGGTCATCACTCAAGCCACTTCCAACAACGCCAAAATTCTCGGCAAGGAAGCCGAATTGGGTTACGTCCGTCCCGGCTACTTTGCTGACTTGATTGTTGTGGAAGGCAACCCCCTTGAAGACTTTCGCATCCTCTTTCCCAAAACCCAGGGCGTCCCACAATCCGGCAAAATTGAATGGACGATCAAGGACGGTATTCCCTACCACGCGCCAACTCTTGCCGGCCAGGTTCGCTCCATGGTCCAGGCTGCCCGATAATCTCTACCGGGATACCCCGCAATAGTGAATTGGCCTACTGAAGTTTCCTGGCCACCTTCCGATTCATAGCGCAGGTACACTATGAACCGCAGCTCTCACACCCAATCCCTCGGCGAAACGCTCGAGACCATGCAGTCGCTCTTCGCTGAATTGCGCCAAACCGAAGCCCTTGCCGCTCAGATCCAGGAAATGGTCCAGACCAAGCGCTACCGTCTGGACGCCCTCATGACTAATTTCCTCACGCTCGCCGTTCAGTCTGAGCCGGTTGTGGAAACTCCCCGCCCCGTCGCGCCCGTCGAAAACTCGCTTCCCTTAAGTGCACACGGCTCGTTCGGCGCCCCCAAGGACCTGCTGCAAGGCCGCCCCGCGCCTTCCGCCCAACATGTGCTCGAAAGCCTGAACCGCATTATGGGTGGTTTGAAGGACAACCAGGCCAACGCGGCCTAGTCCCGAGGTGATAGCATCGCCACTAGGATGGCTGCTTGATCCAACACATACTTTTTCCTGTCGATTTTTCTATTCCCTGCGGCAATATTGCCCCGGTGGTCCGCGCCTGGGCCGAACGCTGTCATGCCAAAGTGACCATGCTGCACGTTTTTGAAGGACCTGGCTTTGACAGCATGGAGAATATGCCGCTTGCCGAGCAGGTCCAGCAATTGCGCCAGGCCGGCTCTCATCGAGTTCAGTCTTACCTTGAAGACGAATTTTCCGGCCTCACGGTGGACCGCGTCCAATTGGAAGCGGGCGCCGCCTCAGCCATTGTCGATTTCACGGCGAACAACCAGGTTGATCTCATCATGATGCCAACCCGTGGTTACACCCGCTTCCGGCAACTCCTGCTGGGTTCCGTTACCGCTAGCGTCCTGCATGATAGTGAGGCCCCGGTATGGACCAGTGCGCATGCCGAGGATGTCTCGCTTACCCCTACCCCCACCAGCATCGTCTGTGCCGTCGATTGCAGCCCCCAAACCGGCAACGTCGTCCGCTGGGCCATGGGTGCGGCGCGCTCCTTCGGTGCCTCGCTCAAAGTCATCCATGTCCGCCCTGCTCCTGCCGAACTCTTTGCCAGCGGTGTCGCCGACAGTGCCCACCATTTCGCCATCCGGGTTGCGCACGAGGATTACGTCCAGGCCACCCACGGCATCGTCGACGCCCCAGCGCTCGAAATCATCGAGGATTCAAAGCTCGTCGCCGGCATCAATCATGTCCTCGACCGGGAAAATGCTGATCTGCTGGTTATCGGCCGCGGCAAAATCCAGGGCTTTCTCGGTCGACTCCGCAGCAATGCACACGATGTCATCCGCGAAGCCAATTGCGCTGTCCTCAGCGTCTAAAAGAACTGCCCCCAGGCAATCCCGACTCCTGCCGCAAATATGAGTGCTGCAAAAATTGCCGCCGCCATCTGACGGAATTTCCCGCGCCCTATCACGAGCGCCACCCCCAGCTTGAAGAAACTGTTCGTCAGGCAGCCGATCGCAATTGCCAGCGCCGCCGTTGCGACATCTTCTACTTTCTCAGCCGATCGCGACATCGATATGGTCAAAGCATCCACATCCGTCAACCCGAGCACTGCCCCGGACCACAGCAATCCCGCCTGCCCAAACCAGTTCCGCATCAGGTTGATCCCAAACAGCACCATCTGAAACAGCGCTGCCATCTGCAGGGCCGACCCCACGGCCAGTGGATTTTCCGGTGCTGCTGTCGCTTCAGTCGGTGTCGATTTCCGCTTCAAGCCGATATAGGTAATCAGCGCCCCTGTCAGCGCCGGCGGAATCCAATATGGCAGCAACTTCAATCCCAAATCTGTATTCAAAATAGTCGAGACGGTCGCCACACGCAGGTACATGACCGTGCACGCTGTCAAAACCCCGATCGCGAGTGAATTTGCATGCGCCGTCTCTTTCACGCTGATTTTTGAAAGCGTTAAGGTCACGTTCGTTGACGAAATAATCCCGCCCAGCAGACCCGTTAGTACATATCCCTGGCGTGCACCCACCGCCAGCCGCGCCACATAGCCCGTAAAGCTCAATCCGGAGATCAATAAGACAATTAGCCATAACTCGCGCGGCCTCACCCCACCCCCTGGCCCGAATGGCCCTTCCGGCAGCAGCGGCAGCACTACCAATGCCATCAGCCCAAACCGGAACCCGGCCCGCAACCCCACATCGGGCAATGATTCGGCCAGCGCATGCAGCCGCGTTTTCTCTGACAACAACACCGCCGTCGCCGCGATCATGCCGCTCGACAGCTTCCATGCCCCCTGGCCCGCCAGAAAGCCGCTCGCCAGCACCACCAGCGCCGCTACTTCCGTCGTGGCATCAATCTCCACCCGCATTGCTGCGAAGTAAGCCAGCAGGACCAGTCCCGCCGCTGCAGCCAGCATCGCGGTTGCCACCGCCTGCATCTGATATGCCCAAAACAGTCCCGCTGCTCCTGCCGTCAATCCCAAAAGCGTAAAAGTTCGCAAGCCCCCAAATCGGGAATGCGGACCGGTGGCATGTCCGGAGTGTTGCCGCTCCATCCCGATCGCCGCGCCCCCCAGTGCTGCGATCAACAGCGAGAGTGCTGAATTCCAATCACTTTCCAACCGCTTCATCATATCGCCGCTAGGATGGTGGAGTGCTGGAATTGCTATCCCTCGCCGCGCTGCTCGCCGTTATCCTGCTCAGTTGTCTTACCCGCCTCAACGTCGGCATCGTCGCCATCGCCTTTGCCTGGGGCGTCGCCCTCCTTGCTGGCCTGGATGCCAATCAGGTCATGTCCGGCTTTCCTTCCGCGCTTTTCCTTACGCTGACGGGAGTTACCCTGCTCTTCACCCAAGCCGAAGTCAATGGCACCCTCGAGCGGGTCGCCGAGCGCCTCATGCTTCTCGCCGGCGGCAACGCGGCCTGGGTTGTCATCCTCATCTTTTTCTTCACTGCCTTTCTATCCACTATCGGCGCCGGAGCACTTTCCACCGTTGCTCTGGCCGCCCCGCTGGCCATGGGCGCCGCTCACCGCGCCGGCATCTCCCCTTTCCTCATGGCCATCCTGGTCGGCAACGGTGCCAACGCCGGCAATCTCTCACCCGTCTCACCCGTCGGCATCGTCGCCGCCAAGACGCTCGAACGCATTGGCCTCGCCGGAGCCGAATGGCAGCTCTACCGCAACCACCTGCTGGCCCACCTCATCTTGAGCCTGTTCATATTGCTATTCATGGGGGGCCGATCCCTTTGGCAGCAGCGACTGGAAACGCAAGCAGAATCCCGTCTGCTCTGGCAACGCGAACACTGGCTTACCCTCGCCGTCATCGCTGCGCTCATGGCCGGTGTACTCATCCTCCACTTGCCCGTCGGCCTGGCTGCCTTTGCCGCCGCCGTTCTGCTCACGGTCCTCCGCTGCGCCCCTGAAGCCACCGTCATCAACCGCATGCCCTGGGGCGTCATTCTCATGGTTTCCGGCATGAGCGTCCTGGTTGCCATGCTTGAACGTACCGGTGGAATTGACCTTTTCACCTCAGCCATTGCCCGCTTCTCCACCCCCACTTCCCTTACTGCCGTCGTCGCCTTCGTGAGCGGCATTATCAGTGCTTACAGCAGCACTTCCGGCGTAGTGCTTCCGGCCTTCCTGCCCATGGCCCCCAAGCTTGTTAGCCAGGTCGGTGGTGGCGATGTCATTGCTGTGCTTTCTTCCATCAATCTCGGTAGCCACCTTGTCGATGTCTCGCCCTTGTCCACTATCGGGGCGATGTGCGTCGCCGCCGCCGGCGCGAGCGTCGATCGCGAACGCCTCTTCCGGCAACTCCTCATCTGGGGGCTTTCCATGTCTTTGGTGGGTGCTCTTGCTAGCCTGATCTTCTTCGGTACCGGCCTTCTATGAACCTCATCCAACTCTTTGACCTCACGCTCCGTGGCCGCGCCTCGGAACCCGCGCTCGAATGGGGCGATACGCTCTCAACCTTCGGCGATCTCGACCTTACGAGCAATCGTCTCGCTCACGCTCTCGCTGCCCGCAACGTCTCCCCCGGCGATCGCGTTGCCGTCTATCTCCCCAATTGCCCCGAATACATCCACCTCTATCTCGCCATCCTCAAGCTCGGCGCAATTCTCGTACCGGTCAACATTCTCTATCGCGAACGCGAACTCGCGCACATCCTCGCCGACTCGAGCCCCTCTCTTTTCCTCGACGAAGCTGCCCTCCCGGAACTCTATGACGAAGCGAGCCGCCAGCCCGATACACGCCCTGCTCTTGTCCTCGATGGTGACGCCCCCGCCGCGCTTATCTACACCTCCGGCACCACCGGCACCGCCAAGGGTGCGATCCTCACTCACAACAACTTCGCCGCCAACGCCATCACTCTCAACACCGCCTGGCAGATGACCGCCGCAGACCGCCTGCTTCTCGCCCTGCCGCTCTTCCATGTTCACGGCCTCGGCAACGGCATCCATTGCTGGCTCACCACCGGCTTCCATCTTCGCCTCCTCGCTCTCTTTGAAGCCGCCCGCATAGCTGAGGAATTCGCCAGCTTCCAGCCCAACGTTTTCTTCGGCGTACCCACCATGTATGTCCGC
>CAZECF010000061.1:0-670 GCA_964510335.1 uncultured Bryobacter sp.
CGAGAAATGGTCCACGCGCTAGGAATCACAGTGTAAAGGATGCTTTCAATGACCCAGTCATAGATGAGCCAGGCGATGGAAAGATAAAGACCCTGGAAGGCATGAAAACGCATGGAGCGATTGCGACGAAAGCGCTCGCTGGCGAGAACGAAGATGGAAGCGAGCCAGCCGAGGAAGGGTAGATAACAGAGAACGGAGGCAACCGTCGGACTTATGCCGGCCAGCAGGTCGGCACCGGGCTTGGGCTTCGACCCGGGAGCGGCAGCGGAACTTTGCGGGGCGCCACATTTCCCGCAGAAGGCGTCATCGTCATTAACTTGGGTACCGCAATTGCTACAGAAGGGCATGGGAAGAGATTCGCCAGAGTGTTCTCAATAGTCTATACGGGAGCAAGAGGTGGAAGGTTCAGCCGCTGAGTGATAGTTTGGATCTATGCAACGGCTGACCGGATGGTTCATGATGCTGGCGCTCCTGGCTGGGACCGCGCTTGGCAAAGATTTGAAGATTTACTTCATCGACGTGGAAGGTGGCCAGTGCACGTTGATCATTACGCCGAAGGGCGAGAGCATCCTTGTCGATACCGGCTGGCCGCTGAACGACAGCCGGGATGCAGTGCGGATCGCAGCGGTGGCGAAGAAGGCAAAGATCAAGCAGATTGACTGGCTGATCA
>CAZECF010000061.1:680-30345 GCA_964510335.1 uncultured Bryobacter sp.
GCCAGGCAGTATGAAGAGGCCAGAAAGCAGTTGAAGGAGACGATCGTCAAGCCCGGTGACCGCATCCCCATCAATGGTGTGGACCTTGAAATCATCACGGCGCGGGGCGAAATTTTGAATCGCGCATCCGCACTGGCCCGCGGCGCGGCAGAGAATCCGCTTTGCGCAAAGGACACCAAAAAAGCGCCCGATACGACGGAAAACGGCAAAAGCGTCGGTTTTCTATTGAAGTTTGGCGAGTTCCGCTTTTTGGACCTGGCGGACCTGACTTGGAACCTTGAGGGCGAGGTGGCCTGCCCGGTGAACAAAGTAGGAAAAGTGGATCTTTATTTGACCAATCACCATGGGCTTTGGCAGAGCAACAATCCAACCTTCGTGCATGCGCTCGATTCCAAGGCGATGATTCTGAATAACGGGGCCAACAAGGGCGGAGAGATTGCGGCGCTCAACAGTCTGCGGGCGGCGCCGGGGCTAAAAGATTTCTGGCAGTTACACTATTCCATCAAGGCCGGAAAAGAGCACAATGTAGAAGACCCCTATATTGCGAACCTGACCGCGCCCGGTGGATACCACTTTGAAGTGACCGTGAAGCCAAACGGAAGCTTTACGATCCTGAACCAGCGCAACAAATTTACCAAGAGTTACTAATGTGCCGCTGACATCGCCCGCGTACTTTGTATTCCTCGCGGGCCTCTTTCTCTGCTACTGGGCAGTGGCCCGTTGGCGCCTGCCCGCGCTGGCCCTGGTCCTGGGTGCAAACTACTTTTTCTATGCCCGCTGGGACTTGGCTTACCTCGGCATCATTCCGGCCGCCAGTCTGGTGGATTACCTGTGTGCGCGGGGGATGCAGGCGAGTGCGCGGGCTTGGTGGCGGCGGACGCTGTTGGGCATCAGCCTGGCGGGAAATCTGGCGTTGCTGGGATCGCTCAAATACATGCCGGTTTACGACCCGAACTGGAAATGGGTGTTGCCGCTGGGGCTGAGCTTTTATTGCTTTCAGGCATTGAGCTACACGATTGACGTGTACCGGAAAGACGCCAAAGCGTCACCGAGCTTGCTTGCGCACTTTACGGCTGTGAGCTTCTTTCCTACTGTGCTGGCAGGGCCGATTACGCGCGTAGCCAATCTGATTCCGCAACTGGAGAAGCCAAAGAAGCTGAGCCCCGCAGATGGCGGGCGGGCGCTTTTTCTGATTGGGCTCGGTGCAATGAAGAAGCTGCTGATTGCAGATTATCTGGGTGAAAATCTGGTGAACCGGGTTTTCGACTTTCCCAAGCTTTATAGCGGAGTAGAGGTGTTGGCGAGCGTGTATGGCTATGCGTTGCAGCTCTACTTTGATTTTTCCGGCTACAGCGACATCGCATTGGGGAGCGCATTGCTGCTGGGCTTGAAGATTCCGCAGAATTTCAACATGCCCTATGCGGCGACAAATATTGCGGACTTCTGGCGCCGCTGGCACATCAGTTTGTCGAGCTGGCTGCGAGACTATGTCTACTTCTCATTTCCGGGGCTGCGTGGCCGCTGGATGCCCTATCTTGCGCTGACTCTAACGATGGTGATTGGCGGAATCTGGCATGGCGCGAGCTGGAATTTTTTGATTTGGGGAAGCCTGCACGGGCTGGGGCTGGCGGCGTGCCGTGCCTGGCAGACCTGGCGGGGAGAGCGAAAGTGGGATCACCCGTTGAGCCGGTTGCTGGCGGGAGTGTGGACTTTCCACTTTGTATGCTTCGGGTGGATTTTCTTCCGCGCAGCAACTTTTGAGAATGCAAAGGACATCCTTGGGCAGATTGCGGGTTTGAGCACGGGCGCAGGGAATTTGAGTGGCCCGATTCTGTTAATTGCGGCGATTGCACTAGCGGGGCACTTTTCCCCGAAGCGTTGGCTGGAACAGAGCGAGGCGCTCTTCAGCCGTGCACCCTTTGTGGCACAAGCCGCGCTTTTGCTCCTGCTGGCCTTCAGTATTCGTTACGTGGCGGCAACGGGTAGCGCTCCGTTCGTTTATACGCAATTCTAGAGGTTAAATGGAGTTTCCGCGCAAGACTTTCGGGGCGGTGCTAACGCTAGCCATGCTGGCAGCGGCTCCGGAATTTTGGCCGGAATTGGAGGCCTATCGTGTGATCGACCGGCGGGCGGTCGAGACGGTGGTGGATTTGCGGGCAAGCCGCGTTTTGCCGCAGGAGCCCCTGGCGGAAGCGCAATTGAATCAAAAGGCATTCCTTGCGCCGAAGGCAGTGGCCAAGAAAGCTGTGCGGGGAGAAGTAGAGCCGTTGAGCGATCCGGCGGGGAGTTTGAACAGCTTCTATGCGGCAATCGAGCGGGTGGAAAGCGGTGCGGCTGGCGCGAAAGTGCGCATGGCGCACTATGGGGATTCGCCCACGACGGCTGACCTGATCACGGCGGATATCCGGGTTTTGCTGCAGCGGCGCTTTGGAGATGGCGGGCACGGCTTCCATCTCATTGCCAAGCCATGGGCCTGGTACGGGCACCGGGGAGTGGATAGCGATTCCAGCGGCTGGGAAATTGCCGCTTCCAATCTGGTGCGGAACAAGGACGGCTATTACGGCTATGGCGGCGTGAGTTTTCAGGGAGGAGCGGGGGCGAGAGCCCGGTTCCGGATGAAGGATGAGGGGACAACACGGCTGGAAGTGGCATTTCGACGCCAGCAGGTGGGCGGACAGTTGAATGTGGAAGCCTGCGGGACACGATTGGGCGGAGTGGAAACCACCGGGGAGGTCGGGGATGACTACGCCGGGTTTGAAGTACCGCAGGACTGCCGGGATTTCGTACTTCGCGTGGAACGGGGGAGCGTAAGGCTCTACGGGGTAGAGTTTCTCCGACCAACAGCCGGGGTGGTGTATGACAGTTTGGGGCTGAACGGTGCCTATATCAGCGTGCTGGCGAAGTTCTTCAAGGAAGATGCCTGGACGGCGCAATTGCAGCACTACGGGCCAGATGTAGTGGTGATCAACTACGGTACGAATGAAAGCGTGTTCGCGGCTTTTGTAGATAAGGTGTTTGAGCGCGAATTGCGAGAAGCAATCCGGCGAATCCGCAACGCTCTGCCGGGTAAAGGGATATTGGTGATGAGTCCGATGGACCGGGGAGAGCGCAATGAGAGCGGGCAAATCCAGACCGCGCCAGCGCTCGAGCGCCTCGTGGGAATTGCCGGCCGGGTGGCGGCCGATGAGGGTGTAGCCTTTTTCAATACCTTTGAGGCGATGGGTGGGAACGGGACGATGGCGAAGTGGTACGGGTCTGAACCGAGGCTGGTGGGGGCGGACTTTATTCATCCTATGCCGGGCGGGGCCAAGATCATTGGAAACCTGCTTTACAAAGCGATTCTGGACGGATATAACCGTTACAAGACGGGAAAGCGCGTTTCCGAAGTCGCGCAAAGTGATTCGGCGCAGCGATAGCAGAAACTTATAGGACTCCGGGCGCGTTTTAATGGGTGAATGGAACGCACAGTCTGTTACCGGTTGGCACTTGTTGGCTTGACGCTGGGCCTGGCCGGGGGGCTGCGTGCGGATCAGGAAGAACCAGTAGTTTTCAAGAGCGACGTATCGCTGGTGCGGGTGGATGTGCAGGTGATCGGGTCGGGCAACCAGATTGTGAGCGGGTTGCGGCGGGAAGATTTTGAGCTGCGAGAGAACGGCAAAAAGCGCGAAATCGTAAATTTTGGGCGGGAGAATTTGCCGCTGGATCTGGTCTTACTCCTGGACGTGAGCGGAAGCATGCGACCGCACGTGGAGAAGATCGCGCAGGCTTCGCATGAAGCGCTTCGAGTCTTGGGCAATGACGACCGGGTGGCGCTATTGGTCTTTGACCGGGCAACCCGGACGAGCATGCCCTTCAATTCCGATCACGATGCCATCGTGCGGGGTTTTGAGAACCTGCTGGCGCGGGAACGGTTCAACGGTGGCACAAATATTACGCGGGCGATGTACGACGCCATCCAATATCTGGAGCGGAATGGCCGGCCGGGAGCGCGTCGCGGTATCGTGATCCTGACCGACGACAAGACTGAATTTAACCGCGATGAATTTGGAGTGGGGCGGGCGCTTGAGCGTGCCAATACCGTGATGAGTGCTTTACTGGCGCCCGATGCCATGGGTGGCGGGATAAACCAGCGCTATCCGACATCGACCAGACGCGGGGGTGGAGCTTGGGGAGGGCTGGGCGGAATCATTCTTGGCGGTGGGGGCATTCCAGGGTCGCGGCGGCCTCCGGTTGTGGTGGGGAACCGGCTGAAGTCGGCCGGCACGGCGGAGATCAGCCGGGCTTCGGGTGGTGACAGTATGAGCATCGATGACGCCTCGGCGGTGGAAGACACGCTGGCGCGGATCCGACACAGTTATGCGCTGTACTTCAACGCGCCAGAAGGCGTGAAGCAGGGCGAGACGAGGAATGTGGAAGTGGTACTGGTGGGGAATGCGGCGGGTCGCTATGGGAATGCAGAGTTGCTGTACCGGGAGAGCTATGTGGTGTCGGATGGCGGAACAACGAGTGGGCCGTCATTTGAGGACGAAGCGCCAACAGTGACGCGGCGGAATCCGGCAAGCCAGCCTCAGGTGGAAGTGGATGACGAGCAAGCGGATACGGAGGCTTCGGTGCCCAAAGTGCGCAGGCGGCCGGCCGTAGATGAACCGGGGAGCTCCGGCGGTTACCGCAGAGTGGATACAACCGGGGCCGGCCAGGTAGAAAAGAAACAGGATGAGGTAGCGGCCGAGCCAGCAAAGAAGGGTGGCTTCCGCCGGCTGAAGCCGGGCGAGCAGCCGTAAGCTACAACCGCCATACTTGGCTATTCAATTAGTTGGATGTCAGCAGCGGTGGCACCGAGAACCGCTCGCCAGGGAATGTTTCGGTCAAAAGTGAGAAGCTTGGCCTGGTGAGCGATCGCAGTTGCCAGAAGTAGCGCGTCGGTGATCTGGTTTGGACCCTGCAGTCGGGTGCAATCAAATCGCATTGGATCGAGAATGTCTGGTTGCTGCGTCAGGAAGCGGTGGGAGGGACTGCCGAAGAAATCCCGCAAACTATCGGCAATTTGAGCGAGCGGTTGACCGGCGGATAGTCGGGTTAAGACTCGCAAAGCACCTGTCCGGGTGAGAGGGCAAGTTGCCCAGGATCTCGCGCCACCCGAGGCAAACCAGCGATGAGCCAGATCGTGATGCAAATGAGCAGGGTCAAACAACGCTACCAGGACATTTACGTCGAGCAGCGCCAGTTTCATGCCTCATCCCGAAGGCGATTCACCTCAGCCATGGTGGTGAGTGGAGCACCGGCAGGACGATCAATCAGACGAATTCCATTGCGAATCGACGTCGTCCGGGTTGGATTCATGGCGAGACGCAGGAGGTCTGAAATCGCTTTGCCGGCAGTCTGATTGCGCTGGACGGCAATTTCTTTCGCTGCGCTCAATACATCGTCGTCAATGTCGAGGGTGGTCCTCATGTCCATATTGTATTACATCTGATGATTGATGCCTGATGGTCAGCGTGTTCCGCGGCGGGGCCAATAGCCTGCGCGGGTTTGGACGGTGAGGCCAGGGCGGCGGGTGCTGAGCTGGATTTTCCGGAAGGAAGGATAGCCAACGGGAGTGTCGGAGACGTAGCCGATGCCGTATTGGCTGCGCAGGTCGGCTTCGATGGCGGAGAAAATCTGCTCGACGGTGAGGCGCTTGGAAATCTCAAAAAATGCGCCACCCGTTTCGCTTGCCAGACGCTGCATGATGCCGCGGCCGTTGGGCATGCCCGCCCAATAGAAGGCGGGGTCGGCGAAATAAACCGAGTAGACCAGCGTGTCAGCCCGCTGGGCACGTTCAATGCTGAGCGAGAGATTGTGGTCGCTTGAAGAATCGATTCCGTCAGACAGGACGATCAGCGCCTTACGGCCGGTCTGGGAGAGCATCAGTTCCGAGCCGGAAGCAATGGCATCAAAGAAAGCCGTGCCGCCGCCGCCCGCCTCGCGCATCTGGCGACGCGTGGGGGTGTCGATGTCATTGAGCGTGGTTTCCAGTTGCTCGCGGGAGTCACTAAAGCCCAGCCGGACGCGGGCGAGTGTTTCGAACTGGATGAGAAAGACCTTGTCGACGCCTTCGCGCAAAACCTGATCGAGAAAGCGGTAGGCGGCGGCGCGCTCGGCGGGAATGACCTTCTCCTGGCTGATGCTGGTGTCGATCAGCAAACCGATACGAAGGGGGAGATCGGATTGTTGCGCAAAGTAGCTGATGCGCTGGGGCCGGCCCATTTCCTTGACTTCAAAGTCGTCCTGGCTAAGGTCCCGCACCAGCTGGCCGCGTTTGTCGCGCACGGTGGCGAGCAGGTTGACGAGATCGACGCCCGTAGTAAAGGTAGGGTCCTGAGCAAGCAGGGTTGAGGCTTGGGCGAAGAAGGCGCGGCGGGCAAGCATCTGACCTTATGATGGCGGATTCTGAGAAGATTAAAAAGGAAAGATGCGGCGCGCACTCCTAGTAGCGGCGATTGCGTTGGGCCTGACGGGCTGGCTGGCGGGAGCACCGCAAAAAGCGCCAGCACGGAAGAAGTCGACGGTAGCGGCCAAGAAGCGGAAGCCCATAAAGAGGCGGGCTGCCGTACCGCGGGCGCCGGTAGTAAGCCAGAAGGTCAAGGCCGCTTCGCAAAGCTACGTGGCCGGTGCGATGGACGCAGTGGCAGCGGCGGCCGTCGAAAACTCGACGGCACTGATTCCTTTCTTTGAGCAGCTTTGGCAGTTGGAACAAGGCGGTGCGGGCAACTCACTGCACGTACTGCAATACGGGGATTCGCACACCGCAAGCGATGATTGGGCGCATCAGATTCGGACTCTATTTCAAGGGCGTTTTGGAAATGGCGGAGCGGGCTATAGCCTGGCGGGCCGGCCGTTTTCGAGCTACCGTCGGCTCGACGTGAAGAGCGGGCAGAGTCCGCGATGGCAGACGGAAGGACTCTTGACGCGCGGGGAAGACGGGCAATACGGCTTGGGTGGGGCGTCGATTGTGACGGAGAAGCCGGGCGAGATGGTTTATCTCGATGCCGATGGAGACAAGGCTGAGCTCTACTTTTTGCGTCAACCAGGCGGGGGCAGTTTTCGGGTCTACGTAGACGGGGCGGAAGTGGCAACGGTCGAAACGGATGGTCCGCAGGGGCCAGGCTATTGGAGCATGACGCTGCCGGAAGGGCAGAAGCGGTTTACAGTGCAGACCCTGACGACCAGCCCGGTGAAATTGTTTGGGTGGGTGACGGAACGGGAGCGAGGGTTGACCTGGGAAACCTTGGGGATTAACGGAGCGCAGGCCAATGTGAGCTTGCGGTGGGAAGAAAATTTGTTGCGGGACCACGTGGAGAAACGGAATCCGGCGCTGATCGTCTTTGCTTATGGAACGAATGAGGCGGGGCAGCGGGACTGGACACCGGAAAGCTACCAGGCGATGTTCCGCGGCGTGTTGGAACGCTACCGGGCGATGGCGCCAGCGGCCAGCTTTCTGGTGATCGGCCCACCGGACCGGGCACTACGTTCCCGCAAGGGTTTGCTGCCGGTGCCGAAGCTCGACATGATTTGCGAGGCCCAAAGACAGGTGGCAATAGAAATGGGTGCGGCGTTCTGGGACTTGCGCGAACGGATGGGCGGCGGCGGGGCGATGAAGCGGTGGGTCTATGCCGGGTTTGCCCAAGGCGATTTTACCCACCTCACGGGGCCCGGCTACCGGCTGGTGGGCGAGACGTTGTACCGGGACTTGATCGCGCATTACGAGGAGTTCCGCAAGGTTCGAGAAAAGGTATTTGGAGAAGCGGCAGGAAGCAACGATGAAGCAAAAGAGAATCAGTGAATTGCTGGCGGCGATTACGGGCAAGCCCGTGGCGGTGGCTGGGGATGAAAGCCTTTTTGATAGCGGAGTATTGGACAGTTTTGCCCTGACGGATCTGGTGGCGAAACTGGAAGAAGAATACGGCATCCGCATTCCGGATGGGGACCTCAATCCGCGGAAGTTTGAAACGTTGGACAAGATCGCCGAGTACGTCGAGGAAAGAGTTTAGGCGATATGGCCTGGCTGCGTAGCCTGGGCCGCTACCTGCCCGACCGCGTGGTGGACAACGCAGAGATGGGCGCCATGCTGGGGGCTGACCCGGCCTGGATTGAGGAGATGTCCGGCATCCGGGAGCGGCGTTTTGCTGGAGCAGGCGAGACCGTGGCCGATATGGCGGTGAAGGCCGGCGCAGCGGCGCTCGAAGCGGCGGGGATTCCAGCCGGAGACTTGGGGCTGGTGCTGGTGGCAAGCGGCAGCGGCGAGCGAAGGTTTCCCGGCGCGGCAAGCGAGGTGCAGCACCGCTTGGGCGCGGTAAAGGCTTGGGCGATGGATGTACCGATGGCGAGCGCAGGAGCCTTGTTTGCGCTGGCGCAAGCGGCGCAATGGGCCCCGCGGGTGGGCAAGGTGCTGGTGGTGGCTGCGGAAAAGATGAGCAGTGTGGTGCTGGCCGAGCCCTATGAGAAGGGCACGGCGATGCTCTTTGGCGATGGCGCGGGGGCCTGCGTGGTGGATGCCAATGAAGGAATGGCGCGTATTGTGGACTGGGAGTTGGCCAGCGACGGCGCGAATGCGGCGGACTTGCGGCTGGAATTCGGCGCACCGCTTCACATGAACGGCAGGGCGGTCATTTTGCATGCTTCGCGGAAGGTGCCGGCGGTGATCAGGGCGCTGCTGGAACGGAAAGGCGTGGCGGCGGGAGATGTAGGCGTTTATCTGATGCACCAGGCGAATGCCAATCTGTTAAACAAGATTGCGGCGACAGTGGGGGTGGAGCCAGGGCGTTTTTATAGCAACATCGCCCGGTATGGGAATACCAGTTCGGCTTCGATGTTGATTGCGGCCGCAGAGTGGAAAGGGCCATGGCAGGGGCCGGTAGTAATGGCCGCTTTTGGGGCGGGCTTCCATTGGGGAGCGCTCCTACTTGAAGGAGAATCGAAGAATGCCTGAATTGATTGCAAGTCCGACAACGATCCCGGTGCCGGGTGGCAAGCGGATCGACGAGTATGTGGGGTGTGTCAACACGAAGGAAAAACGGCTGAGCATAGCTCATATGCGGAGCCCGGCAGGGTGGAGCGAGCCGGGGCAGCGGCCGGACTTTGATGAGTGGACCCTGGTGCTCAAGGGGACGATGCGGGTGGAGTTTGAAGGGGGCGTGATGGAGGTGAACGCGGGGCAGGCGGTGCTGACGCGGGCCGGGGAATGGATTCGTTATTCAACGCCTGGAGTCGAAGGATGCGAGTATGTGGCGGTGTGTCTGCCGGCCTTCCAGATCGACACCGTGCACCGGGATGAGTAAAGTGGGGCTATGAGCCGGAAATTCCTGATCGGCGCGGGCTTACTGTTGCTTACGGTGTTGGTGGGCTTACTGCTCTGGCAGGGAAGCTTCAACTTTGGCGATTTGACGCCGGCAGGGCCGGAGCAGGTGACGGTGTTTTGGGCCGTTTCGACGGTGGTGTTTCTGCTGACGGTGCTGATCGGGTTCCTGCTCTTCCGCAGCTTCGTCAAGATTTATCTGGAGCGAAGCCAGAACCGGGAAGGGTCGCGGTTGCGGACCAAGTTGCTGGTGGCGGCACTCGGTATTACGATTCTGCCGGTTTTCTTTTTTGCGGTCTTCAGCGTTTACGTGTTGAACCGGAATCTGGACAAGTGGTTCAGCCGTCCAGCGGTGAATGCCAACACAACGCTGGTGGGCATGGCCATGGCGCTGGAGCGGAGCGCGGAGGGCGAGGCGCGGGCGCAGGCGGAGCTCTTGGTAAGCCGGCCGGAGGTGCTGGATTTTGCGGCCGGGACGGGAGCGGCACAGTCGATCATCCAGAAGTTTTGTGAGGAGAAAGGGATTGCCGAAGCGCAGTTCGAAGACAAGGAAGGCGACCGGCACTCCTTGTGCTCGACCAACCGCACCTCGACGCGTTACCCGATGGCAGCGGCCTTATTGCCAGGCGGGCTCGGGACGGTTTGGGTCAGAGGGCACCTGGAGGCCGATGCCGAAAAAGAGCATCAGAAGCTGATTGACAGCATTGCGGATTTTGACCGGTTGAAGGTGTCGCGGCGGGAGTTGTGGCAGTTTTATCTGCTGTTGCTGGCCTTGATTTGTTTGTTCATTTTGTTCCTGTCTACCTGGGCGGTGCTCCTGCTGGCGCGGCAAATCAGTGTGCCGATTGCGGAGTTGTTGAAGGGCGCCGAAGAAGTAGGCAAGGGAAATCTGGCCTACCGCGTGAAGACCAACGCAGCGGATGAACTGGCCACACTCGTCAGCGGGTTCAACAACATGACGCAGGGGCTGGAGGCGAATGACCGCGAGCTCGAACGGCGGCGGAGGTTTACCGAGGCGATTCTCGAGAACATTCCAACCGGCGTAGTTTCGGTGAGCGCTGAGGGGCGGGTGCTGCGGGTGAACCGGGCGATGCGGCAGATTATTCCGGAGATTGCAGCAGAGCAGACACCCCGGCTCGAAGACCTGTTGCCACGCGAAGAAGCTGCGGAATTGCGCTACTTGATGAAGCGGGCAAGGCGGACGGGAATGGCGACACGGCAATTCGACTTTGTCAAAGAAGGGCAGCACTTCCACTTGGGCGTGACGGTTTCTACCGTGGAAGAGAATCCGGGCTCGACCTTTGTACTGGTGATTGAAGATACAAGTGAACTGTTGAGGGCGCAGAAGCAGGCCGCCTGGCATGAGGTGGCGCGGCGGATTGCCCATGAAATCAAGAACCCGCTAACGCCCATTGCCTTGAGTGCAGAGCGGATCGCGCGGCAACTGGACAAGATCGAGAT
The DNA here is from genome assembly GCA_964510335.1 of uncultured Bryobacter sp. Taxonomy (GTDB): domain Bacteria; phylum Acidobacteriota; class Terriglobia; order Bryobacterales; family Bryobacteraceae; genus Bryobacter. The sequence continues at coordinate 11,476 of CAZECF010000061.1, forward strand.
TGCGCCGGAAAATGCCCGGGTCTTGCGCGAATGTTCGAAGATGATCAGCCGTGAGGTGGAAAGCGTGCGGACGCTGGTGGATGAGTTCTCGCAATTTGCGAGGTTCCCGGCCGCACAGATGGCTCCGATTGATTTGAATTTGGTGGTGGAAAATGCGTTGCAGGTCTTTGAGGGGCGGCTCGATGGCATTGAAGTGAAGGTGTCGCTCGGGGAGGGGATGCCGATGGTGAATGGGGATGCGGAACAGTTGAAGCGGGTGGTGGTGAACCTCGTGGACAATGCCGCCGAGGCAATGCAAGATGCGCTGGTGCGTCGGCTTTATGTGGGGACGCAGAATCTGGGAAACGAGAGCGTGGAGTTGGTTGTCTCAGACAGTGGCAGCGGTGTTTCGGCCGAGGATCGCGAACGCCTGTTCTTGCCTTACTTCTCGACGAAGGGTCGTGGTACGGGTTTGGGGCTGGCTATTGTGAACCACATTCTGAGCGAACATCACGCGCAGATCCGGGTAGAGGACAACCAGCCTGCCGGGGCGCGTTTTGTCGTTGAGATGCCGGTTAGAAATGCGCCGGAGCCGGAAGCACCGGGTGAAGTGCAAGTGGAGGCGAGAGTTTGAAGCATATTCAGATTTTGGTGGTGGACGACGAAGAGGGGATTCGGGAATCGCTGCGCGGCGTGTTGGAGGATGAGGGTTATAGCGTTCATGCGGTAGGGCGCGGCGAAGATGCGATGGCTGAGTTGCACCGGCGGAGCTACGATGTGGTGCTGCTGGACGTCTGGCTGCCCGGTATGGATGGGCTCGACACGCTGGCCGCGATCCAGCGCTTGACACTCAGCGAGCGCCCAAATGTGGTGATGATCAGCGGCCACGGCAACATTGAAACGGCAGTGCGGGCGACCAAGCTGGGGGCATTTGATTTTCTGGAGAAGCCGCTCACGATTGAGAAGGTGACGGTAACGATTCAGAATGCGCTGAAGCAGCGCAAGCTGGAGCTGGAAGTAGAGCGCTTGAAGGGGGTGAGCGGGGAACAGCGGAAGATCCTGGGGGAAAGCGTACCGATGCGGGCACTCCGCCAGCAACTGGAGTTGATGGCAAAGACCAATGGGCGCGTGCTGATCTTTGGGGAGAGCGGGAGCGGCAAGGAGTTGGTTGCGCATGCAATGCACCGGTTTTCGCAGCGGGCCCAGGGTCCTCTTGTGGAAGTGAACTGCGCGGCAATTCCGGAAGACCTGATTGAGAGTGAGTTGTTTGGCCATCGCAAGGGGAGTTTTGCGCGGGCGGTGGATGACAAGATTGGGAAGTTTGAGAAGGCCGATGGGGGAACGCTCTTTCTGGATGAAGTGGCGGATATGAGTTTGAAAACTCAGGCCAAGGTCTTGCGGGTGCTCGATGAGGGGCGTTTTCAGCCACTGGGGGCCGAGGAAAGTTTTCGTTCAGATGTACGGGTGATCGCAGCAACCAACAAGAATCTGGAGGATGAAATCGAACGCGGGAATTTCCGCGAGGACTTGTTCTACCGGCTGAATGTGATCCCCTTTCATGTGCCGCCGCTGCGGGAGCGGGTGGAAGATATCCGGCTCCTGGCGGATCACTTCCTGCAGGAGTTCACCACAGGCTATGGGCGTAAAGCGAAGGAATTGACGCCGGAAGCCTATCGGGTGCTGGAAGAGTATTCCTGGCCCGGCAATGTGCGGGAGTTGAAGAATCTGATGGAGCGGATTGTGATTATGAATCCGCAGACCCGGGTGGAGGCCAGGCAGATTCCCTTGAATGCAAGCCGGCGGGCGCTGGCCGAAAGGCCCCAGGAAAAATTCGGAAGCCTGCAGGAAGTGCGGGAGGCGGCCGAGCGGGATTACATCTTCAAGAAGTTGGATGAAACCGGGGGGAACATCACCAAGACGGCGGAACTGCTAGGGCTGGAGCGAAGCCACCTGTACCGCAAGATGAAGGCGCTGGGGATTGGGCCGAAGGAAGGGTGACGAATTTTGAAGCCTGCGCAGCGGAGATCATGCGGCGCTTTGCGCGGGCTGCCGGGGGAGAATTCCTTGAGGTATGCGGTGGAGTAGCGGGCTTTGCAGGTGCGGATTCGCCGGTCAACGCCGTGAAGGGTATTGACGGGAAGCCGGGGCGGGAAGAGTGGGCACGGGCGATTGAATTCTTTGACCGTCGCCGTTGCGACACGGTGGTGGAATTGGCGCCTTGGGTGGAGGAGGCTTGCCGCGCCGAGCTGACCGCGCTGGGCTTTGAAAGGTTGGCTGAGGAATACGTGATGGCAGCGGAGTGCCGGGAGACGGGGGAGGCTGCAGAGCTGGTTGAGGACGTCGAGGAATGGTCGAAAGTACTGAGTTTTGCATTCTTTGGCGGTTGGACGGAGTTGGGGCAGCGAATGGGAAAAGTGATGCACTTGCTGCCGGAAACGGTGTGTGTGGGAGTGAGGCGGGACGGGGAGCTGGTGGCCGCGGGGCAGTTGAGTCTGGTGGCGGGCTCAGGATTGCTGGCCGGAGACGGGACGCTGGAGCAGTGGCGCGGGCGAGGCTTTCAACAAATCTTGATTCGGGACCGCATGAGACGCGCAAAGGCGGCGGGGGTGGGTTGGGTGCATAGCGAAGTGGCACCCGGGAGCGGTTCACAACGGAATTATGAGCGGTGTGGATTTGCGCGCGTTTATTCGAGAACTCACTATCTAAGGCGATTTTCCGGCGGTTGAGCCTTTTGCTCGCGCAAATGCGCTTATAAGATGAAACCTATGAGTCGAATCTTATCTTTTGCCCTAGCCGCTCTTGCGGGTAGTGCCACTTTGTTTGCCCAACCCGTCGTCAACGACGGCGGCATTCTCAACGCAGCAAGCTATATGAGTTCCCGTCTGCCAGGCGGGGCAATTGCCCAGGGGTCTATTTTTGTTGTGTTTGGTGCCCGGATGGGGCAGGCGACTTTGGCCCAGGCGGGCTTTCCCCTACCCTCGACACTGGCGGGGACGACCGTGCGCGTAACGAGCGGCGGCCAGACGCTGGAGTGCCCCATGGTCTATGTGCTCGCCGGACAGTTGGCGGCCATTCTGCCCTCGAATACACCGGTGGGAAATGCAACCCTGACGGTAAGCTACAACGGACAGACGAGCGCGGCCCGGAGTTTTCGCGTCGTGAACAGTGCCTTTGGCACCTTCAGTTTGAACCAGGCCGGATCTGGCCCGGGGATCATCACCAATTTTGAGTCGGCTACCGCACAGCCGGTAAACACGGCGCTGCGGTCCGCACGGCCGGGACAGACCCTGATTCTTTATGGCACGGGCCTTGGCCCCTTGCCGGCTGGCAATGCGGATAATACAGCGGCACCGGCGGTGACGATCAATCAGGCCAACGTGGAGCTCTTTGTCGGTAACCGTGTGGCTCCGGTCGCTTATGCGGGGCGTGCTCCTGGCTTTGCGGGGCTGGATCAGATCAACTTTGTTGTACCGGCTGGCGTGGAAGGTTGCTCGGTACCGGTGGCGATCAAGACTGGCCAGATTGTCAGCAACTACACGAATATTGCGGTGGCGCCGAATGGCGGCTCCTGCAGCGACCCCCTGGGGCTGTCGAGCGCGCAGTTGGACCGGATTGCAGCCGGTGCCACGCTGAAATTGGGCTCGATGGGGCTGGTACGGTCCGAATTTGAAATCTCCATCCCGATTATTGGAACGCAGAAATTGACGACCGACACTGGCACGGCGCAATTCCTGGAACTGAATGCTCAAACCATCAATAGCGGGGCAGCGCTTGGCTTTGCAGGGGTTTCCAGCATCGGTACGTGCTTTGTGTTTGTAGGGGCGCCGGATCAGTTTACGCCGCAGGACCCTGTGCGATATCGCGAACTGGACGCTGGCCCGGTGATCAACCTCAATGGCCCCAAGGGTGCCAAGACGCTGAAGAAAGCACCGGATGTGAATTTGATCGGCACCTATTTTGAGACGCTTTCCTCTGGCGGAATCGGGATTCCAGGCCTTCCTGGTGGTGGTGGCGACCCCGACGGGTACCTCGTGCCGGGCAACTACACGTTCAATAACGGTGCGGGTGGCCCCGGAGTGGGTGCGTTCAATGCTCAATTCACGCTCCCTCCCAACACCACTTGGACCAACAAGGACGCCATTAACAACGTCAATCGCAGCCAGGGCCAGACGGTGACCTGGACTGGCGGCGACCAGAACGGTACCGTGCAGATCTATGGTTTTTCAGTGAGTGATCTGACAGAGAATGCGGTGGCTGGGTTTTTCAACTGCATCGAACGAGCCAGCGCTCGCACCTTCACGATTCCTTCAGCGGTGTTGTTAGCCCTGCCATCAACTCCTGCGGGTGGTGGCCTCGGGACACCAACCGGTGCGTTGGGTGTTGGCGGAGTGAGCAATCCTGGCAGCTTCACAGCACCGAACCTCGATAACGGAGTCATCTTCTCTTCAACGGCGACGCTGAAGACGGTGACTTACCAGTAGGACCAGCTACACCAGCTAAACTGAAAGGAGGGCGGCCTGATGCTCGGGCCGCCCTCTGTTTGTTTCCATGGCCGTCAATCTGACCCTGATCCTTTTTTTGCCCTTGTTGGGCGGGCTCATCCTGAGTCTGCTCCCTTCAGGGAAGCCATTGCTCATCAAGTTTTGGGCCAATCTGGTGATGGGTTTCAGTGGCATCTGGGCGCTAAGTCTGCTGGGGCACTTTGACGCCGGGCAGGACTTTCAATTCGTCCAGCGGCTGCCCTGGATTCCGTCGATTGGAGCCGAGTTCTATCTTGGTGTGGACGGGTATTCTCTGCTCCTGGTGGTGATGACCGGGCTGGTGGGCTTCCTGGCAACGCTGGCAAGCTGGAATGCCATCTCCAGCCATGTCAAGGAATTCTACCTTGCGCTGCTGGTCTTGCAAACCTGCGTGATGGGTGTCTTTGTCTCTCTCGATGCCTTGCTCTTCTTTGTGTTTTTTGAAGCGTCACTGGTACCGATGTTCTTTCTGATTGCGATCTGGGGCGGAGCCGAACGCCGGCGCGCGGCGATGAAATTTCTGATCTACACCGTGGCAGGAAGCATGTTGTTGCTGGTGGGATTGCTGCTGCTCTACTTTGAGCATTGGCGGCAAACGGGTTTCTTTACGTTCAGCATTCCGGCCTTGTGGGTGACCAAGCCGGAAGGCGATCTGGCCTTGTGGATCTTCTGGCTGATGTTCGCCGGGCTGGCGGTGAAGGTGCCGATGGCTCCCTTTCACACCTGGTTACCGGACGCCCATACGGAGGCTCCTACTGCAGGCAGCGTGTACCTGGCCAGCGTAATGCTGAAGATGGGGACTTATGGCTTCTTGCGGCTGGTGCTGCCTGGCGCCCCGGCAGCGGTATTGCGGCCGGAAGTGATCTGGTGGATGAGCGTGCTGGCGCTGGTGGCGATCGTTTATGGGGCGCTGCTTTGCTTGAGACAGCGGGATTTCAAGCGGCTGATTGCCTATTCCAGCGTGAGCCACATGGGCTTTTGCATGCTTGGAATCTTTACGCTGAATCCAGCCGGGGTGTCGGGCAGCATGTTGCAGCAAGTGAATCATGGCATCTCCACCGGCCTTCTCTTTTTGCTGGTGGGACTGGTCTATGAACGGCGCAAGACGCTGGAGATCTCCGAATACGGGGGGCTCTTTCAACCGATGCCGGCCTTCTCGCTGGTCTTCCTGTTGGCCGCAGTAAGCTCGATGGGTTTCCCGCCGCTGAATGGCTTTATCGGTGAGGTGCGAATCCTGAGCGGGGCCTTTGAGATGAGTGCGGTGTGGGCGCTGTGGGCGGGACTCGGTGTCGTGCTGACCGTGGCCTATTTGTTGTGGTGCTACCAGCGGGTGAGCCTCGGGGAAACAGCAGAGAAGAACCGGATGCTGCCGGATTTGAGTGTGCGCGAATGGGCGGTGGTGTTGCCGCTCGTGCTCGTGGCGATTGGCATCGGGCTCTACCCGCAGCCGGTCTTTGATCTGCTGGATCGCCCGGTCAAGCAGATTGTAGAGAAAGTGAGGCCCAGCTACTATGCTCAATCGAATTAGCGTGCATGGGGCGAGGCAGCACAACCTGAAGAGTATTGATGTTGAGATTCCCCGCAACTCCTTGACCGTGATCACGGGCTTGAGCGGGAGCGGCAAGTCATCACTCGCCTTCGACACGATCTATGCCGAAGGGCAGCGCCGCTACGTGGAAACCCTGTCGCCTTACGCACGGCAATTTCTCGATCAGATGGAGCGGCCGGAAGTCGATTCAATTGACGGATTGAGCCCGGCGATTTCCATTGAACAGAAGACGACCAGCCGCAGCCCGCGCTCGACGGTGGGGACGATCACCGAGATCTATGACTATGTGCGCTTGCTCTATTCCTCGATCGGGATTCCGCATTGCCCGGCCTGTGGAGTAGAGATCCGGCGGCAAAGCACGGCGCAGATTCTGGAACGGGTAAGCGAGATTCCGGAGAGCACGCGGGTGATGATTCTGGCTCCGATTGTGCGCGGCCGCAAGGGTGAGTACAAGAAAGAGCTGGAGAAATTTGCGCGCCAGGGTTTTGTAAAAGCGCGGGTAGACGGGGTGATGCGGAATCTGGAGGATGAGATCGTCCTCGACAAGCGCAAAAATCACTCCATTGAAGTTGTAGTGGACCGCATCGTAGTCAAGCCCGAAGTGGCCAAGCGCCTGGAGGCGTCCATCGAGACGGCGCTCAAGCTGGCCGATGGCTTGGTGCTGGTGGCAACCCTCGGTGAGGGCGGCGAAGTGAGCGAAGAGAAGCTCTATTCGCAGAAGATGGCTTGTCCGGGGTGTGGCGCGAGCGTTCCCGTGCTCGAACCCCGCAGCTTCAGCTTCAACAGCCCTTACGGCGCCTGCCCGGAGTGCAATGGCCTGGGCAGCATGTGGAGCTTTGATCCGAACAAGGTGATTGTTGACGAAACGCGACCGCTCTTTGATGGCGGTCTGGGGCCGGGGGCAACCTCGAATTACGTCGGGCAGCGCGTGACGGACGCCGCCTGGAAGAACAACATCGATCTCAGTAAGCCGTGGGAGAAAGTGCCTGCGGCGCAGCGGGATCTTTTGATGAATGGCAAGGGGGCCTATCCCGGAATTCTCAAGCTGCTGGCGGACAATCTGGAGAGCGCAACGGACAATTACCGCGAATACCTCAGCGACTTCATGACCTCGCAGGATTGTCCGGCTTGTCACGGCAAACGTTTGCAGCCGGCGAGCCTGGCGGTGCGCGTAGAAGGCACTACGATCAGTGACTTCACCGCGATGAGCGTGAAGCGGGCGCTGGGTGTCGCCCAAAGCTGGAAGCTGAGCCCAAGGGAGAAGGAGATTGCCGGCGGGGTGGTGCATGAGATTCGCACGCGCCTAGAATTTCTGGAAGCCGTGGGGCTCGACTATTTGAGTATGGAGCGGAGCGCGCAAACGCTAAGCGGTGGTGAAGCGCAGCGTATCCGGTTGGCTACGCAGATCGGGAGCCAGTTGCGGGGCGTTCTCTATGTGCTCGATGAGCCTTCCATCGGCCTCCATCCCCGGGACAATGACCGGCTGCTTGAAACGCTGGAACGGTTGCGGGATATGGGCAATACCGTCCTGGTGGTGGAACACGATCAGGACACAATCGAGCGGGCCGATTATGTGATCGATCTGGGGCCGGGCGCGGGCCGGCTGGGCGGCGAAGTGGTGGCATCGGGAACGGCCAAAGAAATTGCGCGGACAAAGGGGAGCCTGACGGGGCAGTATTTGAGCGGCAAGATGGAGATCGCAGTGCCCACCGTGCGGCGCATCGGGAATGGCAAGAAGCTGCGCATTGCAGGGGCGACGGAACACAATCTCAAGAGCGTGACGGCGGAGTTTCCCTTGGGGATGTTGATTGCGGTCACGGGCGTGAGCGGTAGCGGCAAGTCCACGCTGGTCAACGACATTCTTTACCGGGCGCTGGCGCGACATGTCTATGGATCGAAGGCAGACCCCGGGCAGCACGAAAAGCTGACCGGGCTCGATGAGATCGACAAGGTAGTAGAGATTGATCAGAGTGCGATTGGCCGCACGCCGCGGTCGAATCCGGCAACTTACACGCAAGTCTTTGCGCCGATTCGCGAACTCTACGCGATGCTGCCCGAGAGCCGGGAGCGGGGCTACAAGAGCGGGCGTTTCAGCTTCAACGTCAAGGGTGGCCGGTGTGAAGCCTGCCAGGGAGACGGCCTCAAGCGCATCGAGATGAACTTCTTGCCCGATGTGTTTGTAACTTGTGATGTGTGCCGCGGCAAGCGCTACAACCATGAAACCCTGCAGGTGAAATATAAGGGCAAAAGCATTGCAGAACTGCTCGACATGACGATCGAGGATGCAGCCGGGCTGCTGGAAAAGATCCCGAATGTGGCAGTGAAGCTCGACACCATGGTGGATGTCGGCCTGGGCTATCTGCATCTGGGACAGAGTTCGACAACCCTGAGCGGGGGCGAAGCGCAACGCATCAAGCTGGCTAAGGAATTGAGCAAGCGCCAGACCGGCAAGACGATTTACATTCTGGATGAGCCAACGACAGGGCTGCACTTTGAGGATGTACGGAGGCTGCTGGAGGTATTGCAAAAGCTGGTGGACCTGGGCAACACCGTGCTGGTCATTGAGCACAATCTCGACGTCATCAAGTGCGCAGACTGGATTCTCGATATGGGCCCTGAGGGCGGAGAAGCCGGGGGATTGTTGATCGCGGCCGGAACGCCGGAAGAGATCGCTGCCAACCCGAAGAGCTATACGGGCCAGGCGCTGGCGAAGCTATTGAAGAAGGCAGGGAAGAAATGAGCAGCAAGTACCGGCAATCCCCGATGGATCTGGGCGGCCTGAAAACGGTAAGTGTGTTTGACCGGGGCGGCAAGGTGCAGATTGAACATTTTGCCACCCCGCACGTCAAGGGCGACTCGATCACGGCGCTGCTGGACAAACTGCCGAAGCTGCTGGCGGCGGATACCCTGCGGACGGTGGCCGCAACCATTGTGCAGGCGAAGAAGTTGGGCAAGCCGGTAATCTGGGGGATGGGCGGCCATGGGATCAAGTGCGGGCTGGCGCCGCTGTTGATTGACCTGATGCGCCGCGGATTCATTACCGCGTTTGCCATGAATGGCAGCACATCGATTCATGATTTTGAAATCGGCATTTGCGGGGCCACCAGTGAAGACGTAGAAGCCGTGCTGCCGGACGGGAGCTTTGGCAGTGCGGAAGAAACCGGGCGCTGGATGAATGAAGCGGCCAATGAAGCCCTGGCGGCGGGCATCGGGCTGGGTGAAGCTTATGGAGCCAAGCTCGAAAAGGTAGGGCAGGAAGGCTTGCGCGAACAGAGCCTGCTTTATGCCGCATGGAAACACGGTGCGCCGGTAACGGTGCATCTGGCCATGGGGACCGATACGCCGCACACGCATCCCTTGGCCAACGGAGCCGCGTTGGGAGCGGGAACTCTGCACGACTTCAAGCTCTTGTGCGGAGTGGTGAGCGAGATGAGCAACGGCGGGGTCTACGTGAATTGCGGAAGCGCGGTGGTGCTGCCGGAAGTCTTTCTGAAGGTCGTCAGCAGCGTGCGGAATCTGGGGGTGAAGCTCGAAAACTTCACGACCGTCAATTTTGATTTCCTCCAGCATTACCGTCCGAAGATGAATGTTGTCGAGAGGCCGCACGCCAAAGCCGGAGGCAAAGGCTATGCGCTCACCGGGCATCACGAAATTATGATTCCGCTGCTCGCGGCGATTCTGGTGGAAGCCGACTAGAGCATGCAGGAGCGCGCTGCAGACCCGGTCTGGACTTACGAAGATCTTGGCATTCTGCTGGGAGCGGCGGTGCCGTGCCTGTTGCTGTCAGCCCTGGCGGCGAAGTTCTTCTCTTTGTTTTTACCGCAAAAGGGCGTGGTGACGGCGCTGTCGCAAGTGGTGCTCTATGGGGGGATTCTGGGGAGCTTGTACTTGATGCTGGCCACGCGCTACGGGCTGGAATTCTGGCGCGCAATGGACTGGAAAGCGCCGTGGCGGCGTATGGCAATGACGGCGATGCTGGGGCCGGCCCTCGCAGTATCAATGGGGTTTTTGGCTGTTGCGCTGGGCACCAGGCAGGAGAGCATGGCCATCGATGATTTGCTGAAAGACCGCTGGAGCATTCTGGCGATTGGGTTGGCGGCGACGACCATCGGACCGGTCTTTGAGGAGCTGATCTTCCGGGGCTTTGCCCAGCCCTTGTTTGTGCGCAGCCTTGGGTTGCTTGGCGGGCTTTTGGCTACAGCGCTGCCCTTCTCATTGCTGCACGGGCCGCAATACAACTGGAGCTGGCAACGGCTGGTAGTGCTGACGCTGGCCAGCATGGCATTTGGCTTGGTGAGGCACAGGACGGGCTCAACAGCCGCTTCCTCGCTCACTCATGCGGCATACAATCTGACATTCATGTCAGGGCTAATTTTGCAAGGAGACTTACTCAAGAAATTATGATCGAAACACTCCGTTGGACTGATAGAGGCGTCGAAATGATCGACCAGACACGCTTGCCGCACGTGGAAGAATTCATTCTCTGCCGCGATTATCAGGAGGTGGCCACCGCCATTCAGACGATGATCATCCGCGGCGCACCCGCGATTGGCGTCGCCGCGGCGATGGGCGTGGCCCTGGGCGCCAAGCAGGCTAGCGACGAAAATTTTGAAAGCGACTTCGCTCAAATTTGCGATGTGCTGGCGGCGACGCGTCCCACGGCCGTGAACCTGTTTTGGGGCATCGAAAGGATGAAGCGCCTGCGGGCCGCGCTGGCTGGGGAATCGCTGAGCGTGGTGCGGGAAAAGCTGATTGAAGAAGCGCAGCGGGTTCATGATGAGGACATCGCGATCAACCGGCGCATTGGCGCGCACGGCGCACCGCTGGTGCCGGATGGCAAGACCGTTCTGACGCACTGCAATGCGGGAGCACTGGCGACGGCCGGCTACGGAACGGCGCTCGGAGTCATTCGCGCAGCCGTAGAAGCGGGCAAGAAAATTGACGTTTTTGCCGATGAAACGAGACCCTTTTTGCAAGGTAGCCGTCTCACCGTTTGGGAATTGCAAAAGGATGGCATCGATACGACGTTGATCACCGACAACATGGCGGGACATTTTCTCCGCAGCGGCCGGATCGGCTGTGTGGTCGTGGGCGCGGACCGCATCGCCGCCAATGGCGATGTTGCCAATAAAATCGGAACGTATAGTGTTGCCGTGCTGGCGAAAGAAAACGGCATTCCGTTCTATGTCGCCGCGCCGATTTCTACCCTCGACATGAATATCACGGATGGCAGCCAGATTCCGATTGAAGAGCGGGCCGCTAGCGAGGTGACCGCGATGTTTGGCCACCCTGTTGCGCCGGCAGGCACGCAAGTGCAAAACCCCGCCTTCGATGTCACTCCCAACCGCTATGTCACTGCGATCATTACCGAGCGTGGTGTAGCGCAAGCGCCCTTTGAAAGTTCACTCCGAAAACTGGTGGAAGGTAACTAGACGATGAAAATGATTCTCTCCCTTACTCTCGCGGCGGTGTCCCTGTTTGGCGCCAATGAATTCAGCGGCCGTCGTGCGCCGAGCTTTTCTCTGCCCGATGTCACAATGCGCCAGCACGACATTCTCGACTATCGCGGCAAGGTCTTGGTCGTTGAATTTATCCAGACCAAGTGTGAGAAGTGTCAGCAATTGACCAGGTCGCTTGAAGGCCGCGTGAAGCCCAAGTTTGGCGACAAGCTGGCCGTGCTGAGCATTGTTGTTCCGCCAGACACCTTTGATGAGGTGAAGAAGTACATCAACGTGTTCAAGGTCACCAACCCGATTCTCTTTGATGCCGGGCAGGTGGCGAGTTCTTACGTGAAGGCTTCGCCAGACCGGCCGGCAATGTACTTTCCTCACGTATTTCTCATTGACGCCAATGGCCAGATCCGCAACGATTGGCAGTTCACCTCGGCCGGGCTCTATCCGGACGTCGTGACGGGCGACCGGTTGATCACCGAGATCGAGAAACTGCTGGCAGAATCCGCGCCGAAACCAGCGGCAACGCCAGCCAAAAAGAAGAAATAGCGTTAGGCTAGCGGATGTGAACCGCTTCGGGCTTGCTGTTGTCATGGCGCTGGGAGTGTGGGGGAACCAAAGCCTCCACACGGCGGTGCGTGCTGGCGATATTGAGCAAGTTAAAGCACTATTGGCGGAAGGTCGTGGCGTCAATGACCGGGACCCTCTTGGCGGCACTCCGCTGCATGATGCCGCCTGGGGCGGCTATCAGGACATTGCGCTGCTGCTGCTTGAAAACGGAGCCGATGTGGATGCTCCGCATATGGATATCAATGCTGCGCATGCCGAGAGCGGCTCGACTCCGCTGCACTACGCAATTCTCACCAACCATTTGGAGATGGTGAAATTACTCGCGGCACGCGGGGCTGACGTGAAGCGGCGGCACCGCTTGAGTTCCACTGCGCTTCACCTGGCCGCCAGCCGCGGCCATCAGGCGATCGCAGCTTTTCTGATTGAGCGTGGCGTGGAGGTGGATACCGAAGACGCGGGCGGCGCAACGGCGCTCGATGAAGCCGCCTGGAAGGGCCATGCGGGCATCGTTGAGATCCTGCTCAAAGCAGGAGCCAACCCGCGCCACCGCATTCGGGGAAGCGGGGTTACGCCGCTGCACGAAGCGGCCTCACGTGGACATCTGGACGCGGTCCGGCTCCTCGTTTTGGCGGGAGCGGAAGTGGATGCCAAAGATGAGCACGGTGCAACGGCAATTGACGAAGCGCTGAAGCAGCGGCAGACCGAAGTTGTGGATTACCTGATGGGGAAGGGTGCCAGGATTGCGGGTGGTGATGCGCGGGGCCTCATGAAACAGATGGAAGATGCCGTACTCAAGGGGCAAACCGATGTCGTCAAGCTGCTGCTGAAACGCGGACTGGACCCGGACGCACACACCCCAAGCGGCAGTACGCTGATTCACGATGCGGGCTTGAAGGGACATACAGCGGTTGCGGAATTGCTGCTGGAGGCAGGGGGAAGCCCGAATGCGCTGAACGCGACCGGTGCCACGCCGCTGCACGATGCTGCGCTGGCAGGGCAACTGGCAATGGCCAGGCTGCTGATCGAAAGGGGTGCTGACGTGAATGCTCTGGACCGCGAGGCAAAGGCCACGCCCTTGCACTATGCCGCAAGTTGGGGACGCGAGGAGCTGGTTCAATTCCTGCTGGGGCGGGGAGCAAACAAGGCACTTCGGAACACGCAGGGAAAGACAGCCGCAGACCTGGCCCAGACGGCAGGGCATGACGCCATCGTCAACTTGCTGAAATAGGCTTTTTCTGTTCCGGGAAGATGCAATAGCCTTCCGCCGCGCCAATCTTTTCGTAAAGCCAGTTGAGACGCTTGCGCATTTCGCGGCTTTGGATCTGGCGGGGGCCCGGGTCGACATCGATGTCGCAGCAAAGGCCATGAAGGTAAAGAGTCAGGCTGTCAATGATAGCCATACGAGCATAAGCGCGGAAGTACTTGGAGTCACGCCAGGCCATTTTGGTGTGGGAGAGAAGTTCATCTTTGGCGCGCCAGCTCTCTTCATCCACTTCCCCGTTGACGTGACGTTTGAGTTCGTTGCGGAGAATCTCTTCAAAGTCCTTCCAGAAGCCGGCGCCGGCTTTTTCCCAGAATTTGGCCGCCATGCTGCGGAAGAGACGGTAATGATATTCACCGCTATCACAACCTTGCACGGCAAAGGTGAGAACGAGGTTGCCGTCGATCTGGGTTTCATTCTCCCAGACACGGTCTGTCACTTCTTCGGCGACGGCACTGGTTGGAGGATTCATCACAACCGTAACTTCACCGGTACCTTCCAGGTGGGGAACCAGAACGATAGACAACTCGGGCAAAAGCTCGCGCACCATGGGTGGCAGGCTCTTGACCGGATCGTAGATGAGTTCCTTCTCATCCTCTTCATTCAGCCGCAGGCCGGCCGAATAGAAGCTGATCTTTCCCGAAAGGGGCACCATCTCTTTGCGGAACCGTTCCGCGAAAGCTTTGACCGTCAACCGCTCTGTCATCAACAAACCGTAGGATAGCGCGATACGCTGGGAGGAAGTGGCGCGGAAGATCCTGATCTCGGCGGGTGAAGCAAGCGGGGACTTCTATGCCACCGGGCTGCTGCAGGCGCTGCGGCAGCGGCGGGGAGATCTGGAATTCTTTGGTTGTGCGCAACCGCGAATGCTGGCGGCGGGTGTGCGGCCAGTGATGGACGCGGAAAAGCTGGGCGTGGTGGGGCTGGTGGAAGTGGTGCGCCACTTGCCAGGGATCTACGGGGAATACCGGAAATTGCTGGCGGCGGCGGCCAGGGAAAAACCCGATCTGGCGATCCTGACCGATTCTTCCGGCTTTCATTTGCGGGTGGCGCGAGGCCTGAAAAAATTGGGGATACCGGTGGTCTATCTGGTGGCACCGCAGGCCTGGGCCTGGCGCTCCGGACGGGTGAAGGCCATGCGGCGCGACCTCAAAAAGCTGCTTTGCATTTTTCCCTTCGAGGAGAAATGGTTTCGCGAACGGGGAGTGCCAACCGAGTTTATCGGGCATCCGATGGCGCGGCACATCCGGCCGACACTTACCCGGGCGGAGTTTTTTGCCCTTCATCAACTGGACCCCACCTTGCCCTTGATCGCCCTCTTGCCGGGAAGTCGCCGCGGCGAGATTGCTCGCCATCTTCCGGAATTGAGCGGCGCAGTTGAGTTGTTGAGTGCGGCGTTGCCGATGCAATTTGTGCTGGGAACACCGCCGGCGGTGGGCCGCAAGTTTTTTGCTAACCATTCCTTGCCCAATTCCATCAATGTGATAGAGGGCCAAACCTGGGATTTGCTGGCACACTGTGACGTGGCGCTGGCGGCATCCGGGACGGTCACCATGGAGGCGGCACTACTCGGTGCGCCGACGGTCAGTTTTTACCGGGTAACCGGATTGAGCTGGCTCATCGGGCGTTATCTCGTGAAAGTGCCTTTCTTCACGATGGTGAATCTGGTCGCCGGGCGAGCCGTAATTCCTGAATTGATCCAGGAAGATTGCACGGCGGCGAACCTGGCCCGGGCCGCACTCGGTTTGCTTCCGGGCTCTGTGGAACGGGATGATATGAAGAGAGGTTTGGCGGAAGTGGCGCTTGCGCTCAAAAGCGACCATGACCCCTTTGAGACGGCCGCCCGAATTGTGGATGAAACGCTGAATGACATATAAGAAACTAATTCCCCTGCTCCTGATGAGTCTTGCGCTTTATGCCCAGCGCGGGCGGCCAACCGCTGGAAGGGTGGACGTAGAGCACTACGACATCGATGTGACGGTGCTGCCGGCGGAACAGAGCCTGAAGGCCAAAGTGAAAATGCGGCTCAACCCGATTGATGATCGTCTGTCGTCGATCGGGCTCGAATTCAACGATGCGCTGCGCCTAACGAGTGTGAGCGATGAGGCCGGCAATTCACTCGGTTTCTCCCGGACAGAAGAGTTTGAATACCGCCTGCAGTTTAGCCAGGCGCTGGAGAAAGGTAAGCCTGTCACGCTGACCTTTGAGTATGAAGGACGCTTTGATGGCCGCGAAGAGAGTCCTGTGTATGGCATCCGCTTTGCAGGGATCGAAGCCAATGGGGCGACATTCCTCTATCCTTCCCGCTGGTTCCCGGTGAATGAATATACGGCGGACCGTTACACGATGAATCTGAACGTAACGGCCCCTTCTGAGTTTCGCGTGGTAAGTTCTGGCGTCGACCTGAAGGCCGATGCAGGCGGCATGACCACTTACAGCTTTAAGACCACGCAGCCGGCCCTTTACGGTAGCTTCGCGCTGGTAAAGGGACAACCACGCCAGGTGAGCGTGGAAGGCGTAACCAGCACAATGTGGTTCAACAACGCCGGCATGACGCAGCCCACCGCTGAGGCTGTTGCCAAGGCGATGAACTTTCTGTCAGATCTCAATGGCAAGCCGCCCGCGGTAAATCTCTATCTGGTTGAGACCTTCAAAGGCTTCCCCAATGGATATTCCGCGCCCGGTGTTTTGTTCCTCTCTCCCTCCGGTATCGGCTCGGAGGTAAACCCGAGACTGATCGTGAATCAGGTTTCGCGGCAGTGGTGGGGTGGTTTGGTGTCGCCACTTTCACGAAATCATATCTGGATCATAAATGGCCTGGCGCGTTACTCTGAGGCGCTCTACTTTGAATCGACCGGTGGTCCCTCGGCGCTGGAAGCAGAGATGCGGGATGTTTTCGTAGAAGCCTTAACGCAGCCTGACCCGCCGCTGATTCAGGCAGCCCGCTATGAAGATTATTCGCCAGAGTATTGGGCAGCTACGGCGGGCAAGGGCTCGGCGGTGCTGCATATGCTGCGCGGCTTGATTGGCCGCGAAAATTTCGAGACGATGCTCAAGGGCTTTGCCAAAGCTAACGCTTACCGGCAAGTTTCGACGAACGACATTCGCAAAGCTGCGGAACAGGCCTTTGGGGCTGACCTCGGCTACTTCTTCATTCAATGGATTGAGTCAGCGGGCGCACCGGAATTCAAGCTGAGCTACACGGTCTTCCGGACGCAGAATGGCTTCCGGATCCTGGGCAAGGTTTCGCAGGATCTCGACACCTTCCGCATGCCGGTAAAGCTGAAGATTGAGACAGAAGGCAATCCCGAAGAAAAGACCGTTGAGGTCGTAGGCACAAGCTCTGAGTTCAGCGTGGAGACTTTCGGCAAGCCGGTTGTCGTGAAGCTGGATCCGGAGATGCAGGTCCTGCGTTATGACGATCAGGTTCGAGTGGCGGTGGCCATTCGCAAGGGCGAGCAATTTGCCGAAGTGAGCGAATTTCAGGAAGCATTGAAGGAATACCAGAAGGCGATGGAAGTGAACCGGAATTCCTCGCTGGCGCATTACCGCGTAGCGGAAATTTACTTCCTGCAGAACAGCTACCAGTCGGCGGCCAATGAATTTCGCGAAGTGCTGAATGGGGATCTGGAACCGGCCTGGACCGAAGTCTGGAGCCATATCAATCTGGGCAAGATTTTCGATATTACCGGCCAGCGCGAACGCGCGGTCAGCGAGTACAACCAGGCAGTGAGGACGAAGGACAACACGCAGGGCGCGATGGAAGAGGCCGCCAAGTACATCCGGGAACCTTACAAGCGCCAGAATACGGAACGCTACTAGTCCAGGCGCTTGCGGAAACGGGAGGCGCTGAGGGTCAGCGTAAGCGCGCCGATGGCGGCCAGTGCGAGCACTTGCGGCCAGAGCACTTCAAGGCCTACCCCCTTCAGGAAAATTCCGCGTGTAATTTCCATGAAGTAGCGCATGGGGTTCAGCAGGGTTATCCATTGCGCGATCTCCGGCATGTTGCGGATCGGAAAACTGAAACCGCTCAGCATGAACATGGGCAGAAAGGCAAAGAGCGTTGCCATCATCGCCTGCTGTTGAGTGTTGGCGACGGTGGAGATAAAAAGCCCGAGTCCCAGCGTACAGAGGATGAAGAAGATGCTGGCGAAAAGGAGCACCAGCGGATTCCCGCGAAAAGGGACTTGGAAGACGATCAGCGCGATCGTAGTAATGGAAATAAGTAGAGCCAGCCCGATGATCGCGAAAGGGAGAGTCTTGCCAATGATGAGTTCACCCGGGCGGATCGGAGTGACCATGAGCTGTTCCATGGTGCCGATTTCTTTTTCGCGCACAATCGCCATGGAAGTCAGCGAAAGCGTAACCAGCATGATGATGTTGACAAGGATGCCGGGAACGAAATAGTTGCGGCTCTTGAGTTCAGGGTTGAACCAGGCTCGGGGCTCGGCTGTCACGTTGGCCAGCGCGGCATAAAGAGGCTGGTTGACAGCACGGCCGATGAGCTTGCGTTGTTGCAGTTCCCCCAGCTTGCGGGCATTGAAGCGTTGAATGACCAGGGTGCACTGGTTGGCGACGATATTGGCGGTGTTCGAGTCAGAGCCGTCCACGAGAATCTGGACAGCGGCTTCGCGGCCCCGGGCGAGGTCCGCTCCAAAACCAGGCAGGATGCGAACGACTCCTTGCACGAGACTGCGGTCGAGCGTGGCCTGGGTTGCAGCTTCGCTATCGACAGTTGCCACCACCGTGAAGCGGCCGGAGCCGATGAACTCATCGTGCAACTCGCGGGAGGCGGCGCTGCGGTCCTGATCAAACCAGGCAAGCTTGGCATGTTCCACGTCCAGGTTGACGGCAAATCCGAATACGATCAACTGGATGAGCGGCGGCGCGATTAAAGTGGCGCGCATGCGCGGCTCGCGAAGAGTTTGAATGAACTCTTTGATGACAATCCGGTGTATGCGTTCCCAATTCATATCAAGCTACCTTGGCCCGCATTTTGCGGACTGCAATGATGAAGACAATGGTGCCGTAAAGAGTGAGGGCAACAAGCTCCGCCCAAAGAATTTCAATGCCAACGCCTTTCAGGAAAATGCCCTTCAGAATGGTGACAAAGTAGCGGGCAGGAATGATGCGCGAAACAATTTTAATCATTGGTGGCATATTCTCAATGGAATAAATAAAGCCACTCAGCAGGAAGGCGGGAAGAAAGCTGGAGATCATGCTGAGTTGATAGGCCATCACCTGATTGCGCGTTACGGTGGATATCAGAATCCCCCAGCAGAGTGCGCCAAAGCAGAAGAGGGCAGAGCTGCCGATGAGCAACCAGGCGCTGCCACGCAAGGGCACACCAAAGAGGTAGACACCCGTCAGGATGCAAATCACCATGTCCACCATGCCGATGGCAAAGTAAGCGGCGAGTTTGCCGAGCAGGAATTCTACCGGCCGGAGCGGCGTGGAAAGCAGTTGCTCCATACTGCCGTTCTCCCACTCACGGGCAACACAAAGGCTGGTGAGCACGGCGGCGATGATCATGAGAATGAC
>CAZECF010000062.1:0-30256 GCA_964510335.1 uncultured Bryobacter sp.
GGCGCCTGGATGGCCTCGCTCATTACCGGAGGCCCGCTCGAAAACGGTGGCTTTTCCCCTCACCTCGGTGTCATTTGCGGCAATATGACTCCTCCGATCCCGGGCAAGCCCGCCCTCCTCACCCATCGCGAAGTGGAAACCGTCTTTCATGAGTTCGGACACCTGCTTCACCATTGCTTGAGCGAAGTCCCGGTGCGCAGCCTCAGCGGCACCAGTGTTCCCTGGGATTTCGTTGAGCTTCCCAGCCAAATCATGGAGAACTGGTGCTGGGAGCGAGCCTCACTCGATTTCTTCGCCAGCCATTACGAGACTGGCGAGCCCATTCCACAGGATCTTCTGGACAAAATGCGCCGCGCCCGTACTTATCGCGCTGCCTCGGCCCAAATGCGACAACTCGGCTTCGCTACCGTTGACCTTGTTCTCCACACAGAATTTGACCCCAACCGTGAACTGGACCTCCTCGCACTCGCCAACAGCGTGCTCCAGCGCTTCACCCCCATTCCACTGCCCGAGAATTACGCCATGATCCTCGGCTTTTCCCACCTCTTCGCTGCCCCAGTTGCCTATGCCGCAGGCTATTACAGCTACAAGTGGGCTGAGGTTCTGGATGCAGACGCTTTCTCCCGCTTCCAGGAAGAAGGTGTGCTCAACCCGGCAACCGGTCGCGAATACCGTCAGAAGATTCTCTCCCGAGGCAATAGCGAAGAGGTTCGAGACCTCTACCGCTCCTTCATGGGTCGCGATCCCAATCAAGATGCCCTTCTGAAGCGAATTGGCTTGGAATAGTTGATCAGATTTTCAGACTTTCTGATATTCTGCTGTCGTGGCAGATGAATTTCTTCAGATGGGTAAGCGCGGCACGGTCGTCATCCCCGCCAAGTTGCGAAAAAAACTGGGATTGACCGATGGCTGCCTCCTTCACATTCAGGAAGTGGATGGCAGTGTCCGCTTGCGCCTCGCCAAAGTTCTCGCTCCTGAACCTGCAGATCAGGTCCGCATCCAGGCAGCCCAGCGGCTTCTTACCGCCGCAACTGACCTGGGTGACTACTTTGCCGCTATGGACGAGGTGAGAAGAATGGGCCTCGACCCAGACGAAATTCCGCATGAGCGCTATTCTGGAGAAAAGAGTACCCAAACGTGACTACTGATCCGATGTTCCTAAAAATCCTCGCCCACCCGGTTTTCGTCAATCTGAATTTTCATATGCCGATGATCGTTGACCTGTCCCACCCGCTCATCATGCTGAGTGGCGAGAATGGCAGCGGCAAGAGCACGCTGCTGCACTCCATCCTCTATGCCATGAAGGGCGAAGAAGTGGATGGCTTTATTTATCGCCTCGACACCGGTAAAGTCCAACTGGGCAAACCCTACCTCTTCGACGCGGAACAGCACAATCCGCGCATGCAACTCGACCTGTTCGAAGACAACCCGCAAATGCTCGAGTTTCTCCAGATGGCCAGTCACGGTCAGGTCATGCTGGCCATGTTCCGCGAAAACTTCCCCAGCCTGCCGGAAGGCACCGTTCTCTTGCTCGACGAGCCGGAAATGGCACTCTCCATCAGCAACCAACGCCGTATTCTCAAAATGCTGGTGGAACTGGTCGAGCAAAAGAAGTTCCGCATCATCTGCGCCACCCACTCTCCCGTACTGCTCGATTCGCCTGACACTTACGTCATCAACCTCGACAGCCACACCAACAAGAATGTGGCCGATCAAACGATGGGCGTTCAGGGCGCATCCACACTCCAGTGATTTCACTGTTCGCAGCCACCGCACTGTTGGGCCTTCTGCCGCCCGGTGTGGTCATTGATCACGAACCGGCATCCACCCGCCAGTACATCGGTTCGCCCTCCATCATCCGTTGCCGCGATGGCGCATACGTCGCCACTCACGATTTCTTCGGTCCCGGTTCCACGCAAAGCCATTCCGCCCTCACCCGAGTATTCCGCTCCACAGACCGCGGCTCCCACTGGAACCGCACCGCGGAGCTGAAAGACCAGTTCTGGTCGATCCTCTTCGAGCTCCGGATGAAGCTTTATCTGATGGGCACCACCTACGAATACGGCCGCGTCGTCATCCGTCAATCTACAGACTGCGGCCAGAGCTGGAGCGAGCCCTCCTATCTGTCAAACGATACCGGTTACCACACCGCCCCCGTGCCGGTCGCCGTTCACGACGGACGCATCTGGCGCGGCATGGAGTGGCATCCTGAAGGGCGCTGGGGCTTCTTTGAGGCCCTCATGCTGAGTGCCCCCTTGCGTGCAGATCTGATGAAGCCCGAAAGCTGGACTTTCCATCCCCGGCACAAATTCCCCAAAGCTACGGCCCCGGTGGGCGACCACTGGCTCGAAGGCAATATCCTGACCGCCCCGGACGGCAAACTGATGAACGTGCTTCGCGTTGCCAACCAGGAATACGCCGCCCTGCTTCGCGACGGTCAAACCGAATTTGTCCCCTTTCCCGGTGGCGCGAAAAAATTCACGATCCGCTGGGACAAGCGCACCCGCCGCTACTGGACGCTATCCAATCCAGCCCTCGACAAGTACCCGCAATCCGCCAAAGACCCGGCTTCCGTACGCAACACTCTTGTGCTGATGTCTTCACCGGATCTTCGCTCGTGGACCATCCACTCGACCATCATCGAACACCCTGACCCACTCCACCACGCCTTCCAATATGTCGATTGGCAATTCGAGGGCAAGGACCTGATCGTGGCTTCGCGTACAGCTTTTGATGACGAAACCGGCGGCGCGCATCGCGCCCATGACGCCAACTACCTTACCTTTCACCGCATCGAAAATTTTCGCCAACTAGCCAATCAGCGCTGAAAGCCGGTGAATCGCTCCATCCAGATTCCGGCTCTGGCTGGACAACATTTGCGAAGAAGCCGAAGTCTCTTCTGCCTGCGCTGCCATCGATTGCGTCACGGTTGAAATCTCGCGCATCGCCGCATTGATCTGGTTCACCGCGTCCTGTTGCCGGCCGGCCGCATGGAATATCTCCTCCACGGCACCGCTCACATTTCCACTCGCGGTATGGATCGCGTCCAGCCCCCCACTCACCTTGCGGCTGAGCTCTACCCCGCGACGCCCATCCTCAATCGATCGATGGATCAGTTCCGCCGTATTTTTTGCAGCGTCAGACGCCCTTAGCGCCAGCCGCCTCACTTCATCCGCCACCACGGCAAAGCCAAGGCCCGCTTCGCCCGCTCGCGCTGCCTCAACGCTCGCATTGAGCGAAAGCAGGTTGGTCTGGAAGGCGATCTCATCCACCTGCTTGATCACTTTGGCCACGTCCTGATTGGATCGTTCAATCGCTTCCAGCTCCGCCATCGCGCGCCGCATATCCTCCAAACCTGCTGCTGCGGACTTCTGTGCGTTTTCAGCCAATTCCTTTGCTTTGGAGGCGCTGGCTGAGCTGCCGCGTGCCACATGGCTCAGGTCTTCGAGCGATGCAGTTGTCTCCTCAGCAGAAGCCGCCTGTTGCGTCGCCCCGGTTGCCAGGTTGCAGCCTGAGGCAGAAATCTGGCTCGCTGCCGCAGCCGTTGATTCACTCGCTTGGCGAACCTCCCGGATCAGCCCCCGAATCGGGTGGATGATGTCATGACGGCAGAACCACAGAAATGCCAGACCAATTGCCGAGGCCACCGGCAGCAGCCAGACAATCGTCTGCCACATTCCCGACGCCACCACTTCGTCGATTCGGTCCAGTTTCGACTTCAAGACAAAGGCCCCGTGAACTTCACCCGCATGCCAATCCTCCATGGCAAAGCCCAACACATCGCGTCCGTCTCCGCTCGCGCTTTGAGCAGGATTGCCATGGCAAACCAGACAGTCCTGCGTAAGCCGGATGGGCCGGGCATAAATCAGTTCGTTGTTTGCCTCCGACACCTCGGTATACTCCGCTAACCCTTCCGATTCGAGCATCCGCAGGATTTCAGTCTCCTTCGCATCCGGCTGGTTCCGCGGATTGCGGGGCTGAAACTTCGGCACACGAAACTCATAGCCTTCCTGCTTCGCCACCTGTTCAATGGCGCGCCAGGCCGCCACCACCGGCACGGTGTTGTAAGCACCCGTCTGGCGAAAATCTGAAGCCTGCTTTAACTCCTCGCCCAAGCGCGCCTGATCAAAGACTTTCGATTCCCTCAGTTGTGAGATGGCCTCCCGCACATTTTCGGCCTCCAGGATTGCCGCCCGCATCTGGCCGAAAGTCAGTTCAATTCCCTGCCGCCGGATCACCGAGCGTTGCACCAGGAGACCCGCAATCGTGGTGAGCGCAACGGCTGCCAGGGCGGAAGCGATAATTTTGTTCCCGATCGTCACGTGATGCTAATCGGATAGCTTGAATTTTCTGTGAAATTATTTCAACCATCGTGCCAGCCAGTCGATGACCTGCGTGTAGAAGAAGCGCGAGTCCTCCCCCTTCAGGATCCAGTGATTCGCGTCCGGAAAGACAATCAGCTTCGACGGAATCCGCAGCCGTTGCAGCACCGCCCAATACTCCAGTGAGTTGTTCAGCGGCACTCGGTAGTCCCGCTCCCCAACCGTTACCAGCACTGGCGTCTTGAACTTGGCCGCATAACGAACAGGATTCTGCTTCCGCCACACTTCTCCCTGCTCCCACACCGGCCCTCCGTTATTTATTTCGCGCGAATAGATGCTGTCGCTGGTTCCCCATTGCGATTCCAGATTCACCAGCCCCGCGTGCGACACCAGACACTTGTAGCGTGTGGTGGTCGCTTGCAGCCAGTTGGCCAGATGCCCCCCATAGCTTGCCCCGCCTGCTGCCTGCCGGGCGGGGTCGATGAAGGGAAAAACACGCAGCGCCTCATCGGCGGCTTCGTTCAATTCCTCTCCCGGCGTCGCCAGCGGATCCAGCTGAATTTTGCGGGCAAAACTCTCCCCAAAGCCCGTCGACCCGGTGTAGTTCGTGAGCAGAACCACATAACCGGGCGACGCCAGCAAATGATAGTTCCAGCGCAACACAAACTGGTCCTTCCACATTGAATGCGGCCCCCCGTGGATCAACACCAGCAGCGGATACTTCTTGCTGGCATCAAATCCGGGTGGCGTAACGAGCAAGTTGTGAATGGTCCGGCCCTTTTTCGAAGTGAAGTAAAAATGCCGCAAGGGCGACAACTCCAACTCCGCCAGTGCCTCTTCGTTGAACTGCGTAAGCTGCCGGTGACTCTTGCCCGCAAATTCAACCCGGTGAATTTCCGCTGGCCGCGACGCACTCTCAAAGTTCGCAAACAGCGCTCCCCCTCCCCGCGACAGATTTGCAAAATTGCCATTTGTCTGCGGCATCTCTTCAGCCTCACCGCCTTCAGCCGCCATCCGGTAAAGCCGACCCAGGCCACCCGCATCGGCAGTCAGGTAGATCTGCTTGGAGTCCGCTGAAAAGACAAAACTGTCCACCGACCGGTCCACCTTTTCGGTGACGGTCTTCGGCACCCCTCCGCTCGGCCAGGCGATCATCGCCAGCCGGTTCAGCGAGTAGGTGGCATTGTCCACCCCTTCACGGCTCTCAACCACGTAGAGCGCCTTGCCGTCCGGTCGAAATCGCGGCGAGCCATAAGAATAAGCGCCAGCAGTCAAGGGTTGCGGTTCCCCACCCGTAGCTGGCACCAGAAAGATCTTCGTTTTCACAACCCCCCGGGCCGCCTCATCCCGGTTGATGTCCGACTGGAAAACGATGGATTGCGAGTCTGGCGTCCATTCCGCGGCAAGGTCTTCCCCGTCGCTTGAAAGCGGCCCGCCCATGCCCGCAGCCTTGGCCCACTTCGTTCCCGCCAGCAAGTCCAGCGGCTCTGCTCCCGGCCTGGCCTCCATCACAAAAAGGTGTGCGCGACGGCCATCCAGCCAACGATCCCAATAACGCACCGGGAAGTTTTCATATACTCGGGCATTCGATTTTTCTGACCGCACCCCACCCTCTTGCACCATCGAGGTAAAGAGCAGCCGCCTGCCGTCGGGTGACCAGCGTGGTTCGGCAACACCGCTCTTCAACGACGTGTAACGCTGGGCCTCTCCCCCGCCGGTCAGCTCCATCACATAGAGCTGCGCAGCGCTATCTCCTTCCCTGGTCGTCGTAAAAGCGATCCGCTTTCCGTCTGGCGACCACACCGGGTTAGACTCGGCAGCACGCGTATACGTCAACTGCCGCGCGGGTGCGGAACCATCGCCCGCCACTACCCACAAGTCAGTGCTTTGCTCCCGGGCCTCGTATGCTGGCACGGTCATTGCGAAAACCACCAGGCGTCCGTCTGGCGAGGCAACGGGTGCGCCCACGCGCTTCAGCCGCCACATCTTCTCATGCGTGATCGGCTCCGCGGCCGGCGCAATCAGCCCCACCAGAGCAATTAGGAAAATGCGAATGAGCATGCTTCCCTTATAACTAAAGGAATGGAATACCGCGAATTGTCCGGCCTGGTTGACTACCATCTGTCGAGCCCGCTCATGACGGAAGAGCAGGTTCACGAGGGCTGCCAGCTTGGCGCCCGCTATGAGGTGCGCAGCCTCATCGTGCGTCCCTGTGACCTGGATCTGGCCAAAAACTGGGTCCAGGATCCTGTCCGTCTCGGCAGCCGCACCAGCGCCGCGCCGGGCGATTCCACCACCGCGGTCAAGCAGTTTGAAGTACGCGACATGCTGCGCCGTGGTGCGGTGGACGTCGAGGCCAAGCTCAACCTGCCCAAAATGATGAGCCGCCAGTTTCAATACATCGAGATCGAATTGATGCAGTTGCTCAAGACATGCGAAGAAGGCGGCGCTCGCCTTCTTGTGAGCTGTGATGTCAGCGTCTTTGACGAGGAGCGCACCCTGATCCTTTGCAAGATGGCCAAGCGCAGCGGCGTCGCCATGCTGAGCGCCAGTGACTTCCGCCCGGAACAGGTGGAGTGGATGCTCAAAAAGTGTGCGCCCTACGTGGAATTGAAACTCATGATCGATGGCAAGAGTCTCGAAGAGGTCTTGGCACTCAAGGAAAGAGGCGTCGCGCGTTTTGGTGTGCGCCACCCCGGCCCTTTGCTCGATGCCTGGCGCACTTATCTCGACTCACAGGAACAGGAAAAGGACAATCCCCCGGCGGTGATAAGCTAGGGAACGTTTCCCTCATTTCATTTATGTCAACGCGTGCGGCATTACCCAAGGTTTGCATTGCCCTGGGCCTCCCAACAGTAGATAAACTGCTCGAACAGGCGGAAAAAGAAGTCGCCGCGGGAGAAACTTTTCTCGAGTTCCGCCTCGACTATCTGCCCAGGCCGGAAGCGGGCCTTGCGCCTATCCGGAGCTTTCTCGACAAACACCCCGAAGTATCTCTGCTGGTTACTTGCCGCCGGCACCAGAACCACGGCAAGTACAACGGTGTGATCGATGACCAGCTTCGCATTCTCGATGCCGCCATCGATGCAGGTGCCCACGCCATCGACGTGGAGATCGAGACTGCCGAAAAGACCATCGCCAAGCTGGAGCACATCCGTGCCAAAGCCCACCTCATCGTAAGCTGGCACAACTACGAAGGCACCCCCCCGCTTGAGCCGGTCTTGCGCCGCATGATGAAGGTTCCGGCTGACGCCTACAAGGTTGTCACTACCGCCAAAAAACCCAGCGATGCTTCCAGAGTTCTGGCCCTCAAAAAGGCTCACCCCAAGGTGCCCATGATCCTGTTAGCCATGGGCGAAATTGGTTTCCCGACGCGAGTTCTCTGCAACTCCCAGGGCAGCGTCTATACGTATGCCGCACCCAATTCGGTTGAAGGCACCGCCTCCGGCCAGGTCTGCGCCCGTCTCCTCCGCCAGCTTTACCGCATTGACAAGCTCACCAAGGCGGCTAAGGTCTACGGCGTCATTGCCGATCCCGTGCGCCACTCTCTTTCACCCAACGTCCATAACCGCGCCTTCCAGGCTCGCCGCCTCGATGCGGTATACCTTCCCTTTCTGGTCAAACCAGCCCAACTGAAGGATTTTCTTGGCTTCTGCGAATCTTTGCCGGTGCAGGGCTTCAGTGTCACCATCCCCCACAAGCAAAAGATCCTTCGCTATCTGGACGTAGTGGACCCACTCGCCCGCCGCATCGGTGCCGTGAACACGGTTTGGAAAAAGGCCGGCAAGTGGCGCGGCACCAATACCGACGCCGCTGCCGTTACCAAGCCTCTCGGCAAGCGAATCAAGCTCAATCGCAGCACTGTACTGCTCGTTGGCAATGGCGGTGCGGCTCGCAGTGCGGCCTTCGCGCTTGCCGATGCCGGTGCCAAGGTCGTCATCACCGGTCGCAATGTCGACAGGGTTCGGGCCTTCGCCAAGCTCTGCGGCGCGGAACCGCTCCCACGCGATCAAATGAATGGCAAGAAGTTCGACGCTCTCGTACACGCCACGCCCATGGGCATGTGGCCTCATACGAACGAATGCTATTTCGACGGTGACCTGCCCGCCGATGTCGTCTTCGACATGGTTTACAACCCGCTTGAAACCGAGCTCTTGCGCCGGGCCAAGGCTCAGGGTGCGGCGGTGATTCCCGGGCTTGAAATGTTTCTGGCCCAGGCAGCCCAGCAATTTGAAATCTGGACCGGGGAAACCGCTCCCGCAACCGTTATGGAAAAGGCGGCACTGGAGGCACTGAAGTGAAGCTCAAGCGCAGAGATATGTTGATGGCGGCTGTGGCATCCACCTCGCTTACAGCACAACAAGCCCCTGCTCAGGAAGATCTCCTGGCCCTCGCTCGCCGCTCCATGGAAGCCAATCGCGAGGCCATCCGAAAAGTGGAAATTCCGATGGCTGCCGAGCCAGCCTTCTCCTTCAAGGCTTAATGGCATGGCGATTACTGGCGATGATGTCTTTTTCGCTTCCATAGCCGAGCTGAATGCCGGGTGGAAGCGCGGTGATTATTCCTGTCAGGAATTGACGCGTGCCTTCCTCGACCGGCTGGAAAAGCAAGGCGCAGCCCACAACGCTCTGGCTCTCAGCCTGCGTAAAGATGCTCTCTCCAAAGCCAAAGATGTGGATGGCGAACGCAAGCGGGAGCGCTTCCGGGGCCGTCTCCAGGCTGTACCCTTCGGGGCCAAGGATCTCCTCGCTTGGCCGAATCACCCCACTACCTGGGGCGCCAGGCCCTACCAGGCTCAGGTCTTCACCGAGCCCGCTACCGTCCTCAGCAAGCTCGATCGCGCCGGGGCCGTCCTCATCGGCAAATTGGCCATGGTGCAGTTGGCCGGTGGTGGTGGCTATCGGTACGCCAAAGCGTCTCTCACCGGCCCCGGCCTCAACCCCTGGAACCGCGATCACTGGGCTGGCGGCTCATCGAGCGGCAGCGGTGCAGCCTTGGCTGCCGGCTGTGTGAGCTTTGCCTTGGGCAGCGAGACCAGCGGCAGCATCCTCACTCCCGCTGCCTTCTGCGGCGTCACCGGTCTGCGTCCCACCTATGGCCTCGTTAGCCGCGCCGGGGCTATGGCGCTCAGTTGGACCCTCGACAAAATTGGCCCCCTCGCCCGTTCCGCCGAAGACTGCGGCATCATCCTTGACGCCATCGCCGGTGGCGACTCCAAAGACCCCATGAGCGCCGGCAAGGGTTTCTATTACGCGCCGCAATTCGCACGCCCCATGAGTGAGTACACCGTTGGTTATGCCAGGGTGGACTGGGAAGAATGGGCTGAGCCCGAAACCCGCTCCGCTTTCGCTGCGGCCCTCGACGCCTTTCGCGCACTAGGCGTCAAGATGAAAGAAGTGGAACTGCCCGACTTTCCTTACGGCCCACTCGTCAGCACGATTATTCAAGGCGAAGCTGCCAGCATCTTCAGCGAATTGATTGCTAGCGGCCAGGTAAACGAGCTCGCCGACGAAAAGCAGATTGCCGGCCTCAAAGCCGGAACCGAGCTCTCCGCCCAGGACTACTTGCGAGCCATGCGCGTCCGCAGCCTCATCCAGTCAGCCTTCAAGGACCTGTTCTACGAGACCGACATGTTTGTCGCTCCATCCCGCCTCGGCGTCGCCAATCGCATCGACACTCCTCTGGATGCCCCGCGTGGGCCCTCACCGCCGCCTGATCGCAAGCGTGGCCTCGCCGCTCACATTCCCGCGGGAAATCTCGCTGGTCTGCCTGCCTTGAGCCTTCCTTGCGGCTTCGTCAACGGCCTCCCGATCGGCATGTCTCTCGTTGGACGCCCCTTAACCGAAAACGCCCTGCTTGCCGTCGGCAAGACGCTGCAGGACCGCACGGATTGGCACAAGCGCCGCCCCCAAGGCATATGATGAGGCCGTGCCTCTCCTCGTCCTCTGCCTTGCACTAGCTCAAGCTCCCGCGCCAGACCCGGTAGCACTAGCCGCCCTGCAGAAGGCCAGCGCCGAAGACCACCAAGACATGATGCGTCAGCTTGGCATCACGGCCTTGCGCCCGGGCCCGAGTGGCCGCGCCGGTGCTCCCAACCAGGCCAACTACGACGAGGCTCTCGCCAATCCTTTCCCCAACCTGCCCCCCTTGCTTGTCCTCAAGAACGGCAAGAAGCTTCGCAATGCTCAAGAATGGTGGGAGCTCCGGCGTCCGGAAATTGTTGAAGACTTCGAACGCGAAGTCTTTGGCCGCGTGCCCGCCAAAGTCCCAGCCGTCAAATGGTCCGTCACCTCTTCAGAGAACACAGAAGTCGCCGGCATCCCCGTCCTTTCCAGAAAGCTCAGCGGCAGCGTAGACAACTCTTCGCACCCCGAAATCAGCGTCGAAATCCAGTTCACGCTGGTCACGCC
Organism: uncultured Bryobacter sp.; assembly: GCA_964510335.1. Taxonomy (GTDB): domain Bacteria; phylum Acidobacteriota; class Terriglobia; order Bryobacterales; family Bryobacteraceae; genus Bryobacter. The sequence continues at coordinate 10,733 of CAZECF010000062.1, forward strand.
CGCAAACAGCACCAAGCCCCTTCCCGTCATGGTCATGTTCACCTTCGGCCGCGTCAACCCGATGGCTCAGCAAGAACTCCTCCGTGCCGGCTGGGGCTATGCCGCCCTCATACCCACCAGCGTCCAAGCCGACAACGGAGCAGGCTTGACCAAAGGAATCATCGGCCTCCTCAACAAAGGCCAGCACCGCAAGCCGGAGGATTGGGGCGCTCTCCGGGCCTGGGCCTGGGGCGCATCCCGCACACTCGATTACCTCGAATCAGACCCTCTCATCGACGCCAGGCGCGTCGGCATCGAAGGCGTCTCCCGTTACGGCAAAGCCGCTCTGGTCACCATGGCTTTTGACACCCGCTTTGCGGTGGTCCTGGTGGGTTCTTCCGGGGAAGGCGGCGCAAAACTCCACCGCCGCAATTTTGGCGAGGCTGTCGAGAACCTTACCGCCCCTTCGGAATACCACTGGATGGCCGGTAATTTTCTCAAATATGGTGCCGCCGAAAGCAGCTTCGGCAGCCGCAACGCGGGCGACATCCCCGTCGATGCCCACCAGTTGATCGCCCTCTGCGCTCCCCGCCCCACCTTCATCAGCTACGGCATCCCCGAGAAAGGCGACGCTCTCTGGCTCGATCAACGCGGCAGCTTCATGGCCGCGGTTGCCGCGGGCCCCGCCTTCCGCCTCCTCGGCGTTCAGGACCTGGTTTCACGTCTCATGCCGCCTGTCAATTCCGGTTTGCTCAAGGGCCGGCTCGCCTGGCGCCAGCATGATGGCGGCCATACGGACGGCCCCAACTGGAAGTACTTTGTCCCCTGGGCTACCCAGGCCCTCCACTGAAGGGAGTGCATGGAATGTACACCGAGAAAGAACAAGGTGCCCTTTCCAAACGCCTCCATGACCTCACTGTTGAGCGGCACCGGGATCACGCCCCCAAGCGCCGTGCAGGATTGCACCCCCGCCGTTGCCGCCACTGCCTGCCATACCTTGGGAAATGCGGCGCGGAATAGCAACGCCATCGCCATTCCCTCAGCAAGCTTGTGTAGCAGCACTCCCGGCTCGCCGCCCGATAATCCGTCCGCCAGCGCATGAATGCCAAAAGCTGCCAGCAGCGGTATTCCCAAACCATGCAACCGGGTTGAACATTCCGCATGATTGTGATCGTCCGCGCAAGCCGGACAAAGCGGATGCACAAATCGGTCAACCAGCCACATCAGCCCCAGACCAAGCAAGAACGGTAGCGGCCTCTGGATACCAGTCAGGCTGGCCAGTGTCATCAGAATTCCACTGATCAGCGTAACCGGCCGCAGCCAGCTCTGCCGAGGCGAAACGAACAAAGAAACCAGTCCGGCCAACCCGCCCACGAGTGCCGCTACCGCAGAGTCATTCATTACTGATATAAGAATATCAGTAAATAGGTTTAGCGCGTAATCCTGAAGGCGTCCCGCTCCTTGCCCGTGGCGTCAATCTGCTTGAAGACCAGTTCCTTCGCACTCGTCTCGATCACGCTGAAGGAGTGAGGGAACGGCACAAAGCGCGTCGTAAATTCCTGATAGTAGTCCGGACCCACGTTGAATTCCTTCTCGTATTGGCCCGCCCCACCTGCACCCGTCGTGATGTAAATCACTCCCTGGGGCTTTGTCTTCGTCACGCCGTCATAGTCTTTGTCGAAGGTGAAGTTGCCCGGAACTTCCTGATTCTTCCCCAACACAAAACCTGCTTGCGGAGCAAAGCGCAACGGGAAGGTGCGCTGGTAATTGTGCACATGGCCGCTCAACACCAGGTCCACTTTGTATTCTTCCAGCAACGGCGAGATCATCCGCATACGTTGCTCTCGGAAGTGCGACACCTTTGAGGAGTTGTAAGGCGGATGATGGAAGGCCACCAGCCTCCACTTCGCCTTCGACGCCGCTGCCAGATCCTTGCGCAACCAGGCTTGTAATTCCGGGTCGCTCCAGTCTACAAATGCGTTGGAATCGAGCAAGGTCCAGTGCACGTTGCCATAGTCAAAAGAAAAGTTAACAGCCTTGGGAAAGTTCGTCCCGGCACCGGAAACAAACTTCTTCGCCAATCCCTCATCGCCCTCGAACTTCGGCACGTGCGGGCTATTCAAGCTCAATGCCGGCCCGTTGAGCGGCTGAGACCAGTACAGAAAATAGGCCAGCGGATCCGGATTCTTGTCCAGCGCAATCAGTGCTTGCGAATCGTGGTTACCCACTGTTCCCGCAACCAGCGTGCTGCGCAACACGGGCGCACCATCCACCGGGCTCGCCTTGTCGCTATTGAAAATTGGCCAAAAGTTGGACGCATACTCAGACACCCGCCCGCGCGAGTAAACGATGTCGCCCGGAATGAGCACATAGTCCGCCTTCTGCTGTCCTACCTGAAAGGCCACCTCACGCTGTCCCGGCGAATCCGCTCCCGTATCTCCAAACACCACGAAACGGGTGTTGGCCCCCGCCGCCTTGCGCGCCTTCGCCGTCGATTCAAAGACCACCTTGCCCTCCGCCATGACGCGGTAGCGGAACTCTGCGCCTGCTTTCAGTTTGTCCAGCGAAGCCGAATACACCTGGTGCGCCGCTGTGCCGGGGAAGTCCACCTTCCGCAACATTCGGGCCGTGGCCGGGGTCCACTTGGAACCCACTTCATATTCAACCTTCCAATCAACCTCCTTGTCGTGGCCCAGCCACTGCAAGTCCAGCGCCCCACCGGCAGGCTGCGGCCGGTCACCCAACTGCAAGTAAGGCTTGGCAAAAAAGTAGCCGTCTTGCGCCAGGAGAGCACTAGCGAGGAGTAGCAATAAAAAATTCTTCATGGTTTTGTTCTTCTCATTATCATGCGCTCAAAGGCCGGTATCGACGGACAGGCCCCGCGGTTTGCTAGATTAGTGAATGTTCCAGGGAGTCCATATGAATCTTCGTCCTCTGCACGATCACGTGCTCGTAAAGCGCCTTGACGCGCAAACTGACAAAATCGGTAGCCTCTACGTTCCCGATAGCGCGCAGGAAAAGCCGCAGGAAGCGGAAGTCATCGCCATCGGCGCTGGCAAGCAGTTGAAAGACGGCCGCCGCGTTGCCATGGAAGTGAAGGTTGGCGACAAGATTTTGTTCGGAAAGTACTCCGGCTCCGAAACCAAAGTGGGCGGCGAGGAATATCTCATTCTGAGAGAAAGCGAAATTCTGGCGGTGCTCGGCTAGTTTGCCGCAGCCAGATATCGAGGAGAATTCGACATATATGAAGACGATGATGATGCGAGTGGCCCTGGGCGCCATGATGACGGTGGCTTTGTTCGGTCAGTCGAAGATGGCTATTATCAACACCCAAAAGGCCTTGCTCGACACGGCTGAAATCAAGAAGGCGCAGGCCGATCTGGAAGCCAAGTTCAAGCCGCGGACCGATGATCTGCGTAAGCTCGATGCAGAACTTGCCGACATTCAAAACCGGCTCAGCGCCGGCGCCGGCAAGCTCACCCCTCAGGTGGAGCAGGATCTTCAAATGCAGGGCCAGCGCAAGCAGCGCGAAGCCCAGCGCAAGCAGGAAGACATTCAGGCTGAAGTCGAGCGTGACCGTCAGGAAATCCTCCTCAAGGCCAGTCAGCGTATGCAGGAAGTAGTCAAAAAGCTTGCTGACGAAAAAGCCTTTGATGTTGTGATCGACACCTCATATACTGTTCACTACAAGACGGCGCTCGAAATCACTGCCGACGCAACTGCGGCATACGATAAAGCACACCCCGTCCAGTAGGTATATGGGTTCTTATCTCGACAATTACGGAGCTGGTGAAGAACGGCGCAACAAGCTTATTGTTCGCGCCGTTTTTCTTGTTCTGGGTCTCATAGCGGGCGCAACAGGCGCTTACTACTTCTTTCGCAATTACACCGAAGAGTCCCGCCTGGCCGGCTTCCGCGCATTGCTCGAAAAGAAAGACTATCCCGGTGCTTACCGCCATTGGGGCTGCACGGAAGAAGCGCCCTGCCCCCATTACAGCTACGAGAAATTTCTCGAAGACTGGGGCGAGTCCAGCGGCCATACCAACTTCGCGGGCATGACGGTTGTTCGCAAAGTCACTTGCACCGATGGCTACGGTAACGGTTGGAAGTTTGGCAACGATACCGTCCATCTTTGGGTCGTCCGCGAAGACCAGAAGCTTGGCTACGACCCCTGGCCCAACTGGCACCAAACCTGGCTCGCCGCAATCTTCAACGATTGCTCCGGGCTCAACAAATCTATCCGCATCAAGTAGCCAACCTGGCCGCAAAACCATTTGGGGCTGACCTCAAGGCCAGCCCCACCACCTTCCCGGCACCGCTGAAGCAGGATTCCGATCTACTTCATGAAGCCGAGATTGCGCACAGGAAAGTTGACCAGGTTCGGGAATACCTGTTCCAACTGCGCCGAGTTCACCCCAAACCACGACGCCATCGTCGCGCCATATTGTTCCACTGACGCCGTTGGCAGCCAAAGGCCACGATTGCCCACATCATCCGGACCCTGTATGGCCAAGTTCGGGAAGCTTCCATACATGCGTCCGCCGTTTACTGCGCCGCCCATCACAAAGTGGTGGCCACCCCAGGCATGGTCCGTGCCGTTGTTGCCATTGGGTCCAAAGGTCCGGTTGAAATCAGACTCGGTAAACGTCGTTACGTTCTCCTCCAACCCGAGCTCCATCGTTACGTCATAGAACGCGCTCAACGCTCCATTCAGCCCGGTTAACAAACCCTGGTGCGCTGCCAGCAACCCGTCATGATTGTCGTAGCCACCCGTTGACACAAAGAAGATTTGCCGGCTTACGCCCAAGGTCTGCCTGGCCCGCATGATGCGCGCCACCTGCTGCAACTGGTTGGCCAGCCCGCCAGCAGGAAACACTGTCGTCAGTCCGCTGGGTCCCGTAAGTACACCATTCAACACCCTGCCCACTTCAATGCCATTGTTGATCGTGCGATTCGCCGCCTGCACCAGCGTCAACCCCGACTGGAAATTGATCACCTGCTGGAACGCATTGTCGCGGGCATTGGCGGAAGCCGAACCGTCTGAACCACTCAAGCCGAGCCCAAAGCTGCCATTGACAATCGCCGGGCCCGTAACTTGTCCGATCGAGAAGAGTGCCCCGCCCGAAGTCGAAACCGACATCGGCAACAGAGAACCGTTGTTACTTGGCTGCATGGCATCCGCCGTTCTGCCGCCCCATCCGGACCGCGCACCGCTCGTCGACGCCTGCTGCCAGGCCTGCTGCTGATCGGAATGCGAATACAGGTTCGCCGGCACGGACATCCGGTTGCGGAACTCCTGCTTGGTCAACGGCCGGATCAGCGGCCCCACATTCAGTACCGCCGTTGCCTTGTTCTGGTTATAGAGCTGCTGCATCCGCGTCAGTGCGGGATGTATGCCATATTGCTCGCCCCGGTCGGCAATCGGCAGCAGGGCATTCTGCGCAATGCCAGTCGCCGGACCGCGCACTTTCGAGTAATCGTTATAGCGCACCCCCATGGGCACAATCGTGTTGTTCGAGTCATTGCCTCCAAACAGGAAGACACAAACAAGTGCCTTGTAGTCTCCTGCTTGGGCAAGTGCGTCCAGCACACCAAAGTAGCCAAGGCTGGCCGTCGCGATGGAGCGCCGCAGCAAGGCTCGGCGGCTGATGTTGGGTCGAAAGGTATTCATGTTCTGATCTCTCTTAGTTCTGAATCTGATAGTTAGCCGAGCTGAGCGCGAGGTAGAGCGCCAACCGGGCGCGGCGCGTGGGGTCATTGGTGGTCGCGAGCGTGTCCCGAATCCCTTGCTTGAGAATTTCCGGCATCGCTCCATTCATCAGGTGCATGTTGATGGATGCAATCAACGATTCGATGTCGCCAGCCAGGGCAATGTAGGGTGCCAGGTTTGGCTTTGCCTCCGCGTTCGAGTTCAAGCGCAGCAAGTACTCGATGTAGTTCACCCGCTCCAACGCTGTCACCGGCGTAAGCCCCTGGAACTCAGGTCCCGCAAAGGCCGCGTTCCCCGGCAGGCGCGTCAAAGGAGAAAAGTAACTAAAGACACTTGGCGGATAGAAGACCTTTTGTCCCATGCGTTCAATGTCAGCCTGAACGGGATTGCTCTGCACCAGCGTCCCTTCCAGTCCCTTTAAGACATGCAGAAAGGCCAGGACCGGTTCTCGCAAGTGTCCGGCAAAATTCTGGAACGGATTCGGCGTGGCCGGGTTATCGCCAGCCCGGGCTTCCGGGTCCAGCAACACGGCCCGGATCACCGCAAAGAGATCTCCCTTTACTCCCTGGCCATTGTTGTTGAAGGCCTGCACTACCCGCATCAGGTATGCTCCCGACGGATTGGAAGTCACATGGCTCTGAATCAGCCGCAGCGAAAGAAAGGGCGCAATGTTCGGGTGGTCAAACAGGATCTGAATGGCACTATCCACATCCTGCATGGCCGTCTGTCCTGGCGGAATGGTCCGCCCCAGCACCCGCTTGGCACTCGTGTCGTGGTTTGATTCCACTGCCACCATCGGAGCCCCAAAGTTTTGTTTGTTGCGATTGTTAGAGTCAGTTCCCTTTCCCGGCGGATAGGTCCAACCTGTAAACGCCTTCGACAAATCCACCACATCCTCTTCCGTATACGCCGGATAGGGAACTCCATTGGGGTCCCGCAATGGCGATCCATCCGCCCGCAGGAAGGCTGTCCCCAAGGTGAACAACTGCATCACTTCCCGCGCATAGTTCTCATTCGGCTCCGTACCTTTGGCGGGATTGGCCTTGTCGTTGTTCACCATGTCGAGATACTCGCCCATCGCCACATCGAGCGTAATCTCCTTCAGCAACGTCTTCACATTCCCGAGCGCATGATCCAGGAGAATCCGGTGATAGGGCACCAATCCATGGCTCGTCGGAACCTCCACTGCAGACACCACCAGCGTCTTGTGCAGCGTAAACGCCACCCGCTGCCGCAATTGATCCCGCCTGTTCATCGCGTTATTGAAGAACTCCGCCTGGGTGTCAGAAATCGGAATGCTTCCATTCGGCGTCGGCATTGTATAAGTGGACTCAACAAGATTCCTCTGCTCGTTGAGCCAGGCCTCAAAACCAAGCTCCATCACCCGAAAGATTTCCTCGGGCGACGCTCCCCAACTGGCTTGTTCCAGAAAGCGCTTCGCCGCCACATAGGACACTCTCGGGTTCGGGGGCAGAATTGTGGCCACCAAAGGGGCAGAGGTCGTCGGCCCCGGTGCCGGGTTGGATACCGTGATCGCCGCAATCCCGCCCGGAGATGCCTTTGTCGTCCCGCTCACCGTGATCCGCGTCAAAGAATTCACCGTGGCTGACATCGGTACTCCTCCCACCGTTACCGTTGCCCCCGCCGCAAATCCATTTCCGTTCAACGTAAAGCTCACATTGCCCAAGGGCAGCGTAGCCGGCGCGATAGATGTCAAAGTCGGCACCGGGTTCTGCAGCGTTACAGTCGATTCCCCAAACTTGCTCGGGTCCTTCTGGCTGCGGGCTCGCACCCTCACCGTCCCGCCTACGGCAGCAATATCAAGTGGTGCCGTGTAGACCCCATCAGTCCCAATCGTTCCAACGCTGGTGTTGCCCCCCAATACTTCATTCACCAGCCAGTCCACCGTTCTCGAATTGGTGTTGGAAACGGAAGCGGTGAATGCTCGCGTTGCTCCCCCGCGCACAGTGGAGGTCAATGGCGAAGTGGTCACCCTGATCGGTGCTCTGACGGTGAAACACTTTGAGGAAGAATTGCCCGCATTCGGCGTTGGGTTGGCGACCACAACACAATACTGCTGAGCATTCGGCAAACTTACTGCTGCCCGCAACTCTCCGGCTCCAATGAATTGCGTCGTTACTGCATTGCTCTGCAGCAGGATGCTGGCACCGGGATAATACTTTGTCCCCTTGACCACCAACGTATGGTTCCCGATATTCAGATCCCCAGGCTCAACAGTCGAAATTGTTGGAACAGGGTACTGCAGATTTACTGTTGCTTGGGCAAATTTGGTTGTGTTCGCTACACTCGTAACCCGCACTGTCACAGTGGCCGGACTCGGCATATTTGCCGGAGGCCGATACAACCCACTCGTGGAAATGGTTCCCACCGTGGCGTTTCCGCCGGTTACTCCGTTCACCGCCCAGGTGACGTTCGTATTTGAAGTCCCGCTAATGCTTCGGGAAAATTGGCGTGTACTATCCAGCCGCACCGTAGCGCTGGTTGGGGAGATGCTGATGGTTTGCGCGGCGACGGGCAGAGCGAGCGCGAAGAATGCTAATGTCTGAAAGTTCCAGTAAGTTCGTACCATAACGCTTGAAGGCGATGGTAGGGGTAAGGAGCTTTTAGAAACAACAGGAAAACTTACTTACTGAGAACGATTTCAGCCCGATAGCCCCTTGAGGGCGAAACCCTAAGGGAAATCTTTGTGAGAAGCGAGGTGGTGAGGACGGGCAGATTCGAACTGCCGACCTTCCGCTTAGGAGGCGGACGCTCTATCCAACTGAGCTACGTCCTCACTTATTGACCAGTGTAGCGTTTCAAGCCCTTCTGTCCAATATCCCGGCGGAACTGCATCCCTTCAAAACGGATACGGCTCACCCCGTCATAGGCCTTGCCCAGTGCGGCTTTGAGATTATCGCCACTCGCCGTAACCCCCAACACCCTTCCCCCCGCGGTCACAATCTTGCCCTCACGCTCCGCGGTTCCTGCCTGAAAGACCGTCGCTTCGCCTGTCTCTTCGAGTCCGTGAATCTCATCCCCGGTTCGCACCGTTCCCGGATAACCAGCCGCCGCCATCACTACACACGCGGTCGCCCCCTCACTCAATTTCAGCTTCGCTGCCGGTAAGCGCTTTTCCGTCGCGGCCAGAATGGTATCGACAAATCCACCTTCAATCCGGCTGAGAAGCGCCTGCGTTTCCGGGTCGCCCAGTCGCACGTTGTATTCGAGCACTTTTGGCCCGTCGTTCGTCATCATCAGCCCCGCATAGAGAAATCCGCGGAAGGGGTTGCCTTCCGCTTCCATTCCCTTCAAAGTCGGCAGAATGATCTGCGTCATGATGTAGGACTTCTGCTCGGCGGTCAAGATCCGGTCATCACAATAAGCGCCCATGCCGCCCGTATTCGGCCCCTGGTCTCCGTCGTAAATCGCCTTGTGATCCTGCGTCGGCGGCAGTGCTAGCGCCGTATCGGTATCGCAGATGGCGATGAAGCTCACTTCTTCTCCCCGCCAGAAATCCTCAATCAACACACGCGACCCCGCCGCACCCACCAATTCTCCTGAAAACAGACTTTCCAGCGCCGCCTCCGCCTCTGGCCTTGTCCTGGCTATCACCACTCCCTTACCCGCCGCCAATCCATCGGCCTTCAACACCACCGGATACTCAAAGCGCATCAGTGCCGCTTTGGCTTCGCTCAAACCATCAAAAACCTGAAAGCGCGCCGTCGGGATCCCGTGCCGCGCCATGAATTCCTTCGAAAACGTCTTTGACCCCTCCAGTTGTGCCGCCTGCCGGTTCGGCCCAAAAATTCGCTTCCCGTGCGCTTCAAACAGATCCACCACGCCTGCCACCAGCGGCACCTCCGGCCCCACAATGGTCAGGTCCGCATTGATCAGGTTGGCCACTTCGAGAAATCGCTCCGGCGTCGCCGATTCGAGCGGCACACACTCCGCCACCTTCCCCATGCCAGGGTTACCCGGTGCGGCAAATACCGTGTGGCCTTCTTGTGCGCAGCGCCACGCCATGGCATGTTCGCGGCCGCCTCCTCCGAGGATCAGGATGTTCAAAGAGAAATTGCCTCCAAAAGCTAGAATAAGGCTGAAGCCTACCAAATATGCAGTTTCCTTTGAAGCAAAGCCGCTATGACGTCATCATCATCGGCGCCGGTCACGCCGGCTGCGAAGCGGCTCATGCCTGCGCCCGCTTGGGCCTCCGCACCGCCATGATCACGATGAACATTGATCTCATCGCCCAAATGTCCTGCAATCCCGCCATTGGCGGCATCGCCAAAGGCCATCTGGTTCGCGAAATTGATGCCCTCGGCGGCCTCATGGGTGAGGTTACCGATGCCGTCGGCATCCAGTTCCGACTCCTCAATACCAGCCGCGGCCCTGCCGTCTGGAGTCCCCGCGCTCAATGCGACAAGAAGCAGTATCGCGTTCACATGAAGAATGTTCTGGAGCAGGAGGCGAATCTCCGCATTCTGCAGGCAGAAGTCGCTTCCTTCCTCATTACTCCGGAATCCAAGGTGAACGGTGTTAGGCTTGCAGACGGGCGCGAACTTTTGTCTGGGGCTGTGGTTGTCACCACCGGCACTTTTCTCAAGGGAATTGCCCACGTAGGCGAGACTACTTATTCCTGCGGCCGTAACGGTGAGGCTCCCAGTAACCTCCTGGCCGAGCAGCTCCGCAACCTCGGCCTCAATTGGACCCGCCTCAAAACCGGTACTCCTCCCCGTCTCGATGGCCGCACCATTGACTGGAATCGCTTTGAACCGCAGGATGGCGACGCCAACCCCACCCCCTTCAGCTTTCTCACCGACCGAATTGATCGCAAGCAGATCCAGTGCTTTCTCGCCTACACCAACGAACGCACCCATGCCGTCCTTTCCGGGGCGATCTCGCGCAGCCCTCTCTACAGCGGCCAGATCGAAGGCATTGGTCCCCGCTACTGCCCCAGCATCGAAGACAAGATCGTAAAGTTCCCCGACCGTATCCGCCACCAGATCTTTCTCGAACCTGAAGGCCTCGACACCAACGAGGTCTACGTCAATGGCATGTCCACCAGCATGCCCATCGATGTCCAGGCGGAGATGATTGCCAGCATTGAAGGCCTCGAAGAGGCAGAAATGATTCGTCCGGGTTATGCCATCGAATACGATGCGATTGACCCTCGAGAATTGGACCATCGCCTGGAAGTGAAGCGCTACCCGGGCCTCTTTCTGGCGGGCCAGATCAATGGCACCAGCGGTTACGAAGAAGCTGGCATTCAGGGTTTACTCGCCGGAATCAATGCCGCGCTCAAGGTTGGTGGCAACGGAGATGTCGTTTTGGCCCGGAATGAGGCTTACGGTGGAATTCTGGTGGATGATCTCGTCAGCAAAGGCGCAGACGAACCCTACCGGATGTTTACCTCCCGCGCCGAGTTCCGCCTGCACCTTCGCATCGACAACGCTGACGAGCGGCTGACTCCCATCGCTATCCGCATTGGGCTAGCCACTTCCGAGCGTCAGCGTCTCTTTGAATCCAAAATCGAACAAAAGCAGCGCCTCATGACCATTCTCCAGGAGCAGCGTATTGCACCCGGTAGAATTCCCGGCTTGGAACTCGGCTTTGACGACCGCCCAACCCTTGCAGCCTGGCTTCGACGCCCCGAGGCTCGCATTTCTCAACTTCTTCCCCACCTCCAGCCCAATTTCGACACTCCCATCACTACTTCACTACTGACTACCGTCGAAACGGAATTGAAGTACCAAGGCTACATGAATCAGCAACAGCGGCAGGTTGACCGCCTCCGGGACAGCGAAGCCCGCCATATTCCGTCAGACTTCGACTTCACCGCCGTCCCAGGTCTTTCAAACGAAGTCCTGGACAAGCTCCACCGGGTTCGTCCCGCGACCCTCGGCCACGCGAGCCGCATTCCTGGCGTCACTCCTGCCGCCGTCGCAATCCTGGATGTCTACCTCAGCATGCCGAAAGCCACTGCATAGATTGGGCATGTTCCACGTGGAACAGCCAAACTCAGATCCACGTGAGGAGAATAGTTCCACGTGGAACACATTGAGCTTTCCCTCAGTGTTTGGAATCTCCCTTTGGGAAAGACCATCCCGATCACCAACAAGCGGTTGTCGTGGGCAAAGACTCCCACTGCGATCCGATGGCGACCACATCATGCCGTTGAAATGAAATGGAAGTTCAAGGTCCCCTTGAATCGGCCTGATCGGCCGCTGGACCACTCCCGTAAGAGCCAAGCCGAATCACGCCACGCGCGAAGGTTCCACGTGGAAATGTTGAACTTACAGGCAGTGCCAGGATCAGCCGGTGGAAAACGCAGTCGCGATCACCACCATCCCAAAGGCTAGTGTGGACAAATATTCCCACTGGGATCCATTGGCGGCATCCAAACAATGATCGAAACGAAGAGGAAGCACCAGGAATGCCGGAACCAGCATCCGACAGATTCCCGCGATTTTGCATGATTGGCCGTCCCGGCCTTTCAAGCGCTTGCTTAGACAAACTCCATCGGGTTCGCCCGGAGGCCTGTTCGCCGTCGCCATCCTTGGTATCTACCGCAACATGCAGAAATCGGCAACCCAGCTCCCTCATGTTCCACGTGGAACAGCCAAACCGAATCACACCACGAGCGAAGGTTCCACGTGGAACAGTTAAACTTGCGGGCAGTGCTAAGATAACCCCGTGGGAAAAATCATCGCGATCACCAACCAAAAGGGTGGCGTCGGAAAAACTACCACTGCGATCAATTTAGCGGCATCCATGGCGCTCAATGAAGTCAAGGTACTATTAGTGGACTGCGACCCCCAAGGCAACTCTACCAGTGGTGTAGGAGTTTCCAAAGACGACCTGAAATTCACCTGCTACGACGTTCTCACCCAACGTTGTTCCGTTGCCGAAGCAACCCTGAGCACGGACTTTGAAGGGCTCTACCTCTTGCCCGCCGACAAAAATCTTGTCGCTGCCAATATTGACCTCGTCGACGCCCCCGAAAGAGAATTCCGCCTCCGCGACGCCCTCCATGCCGTCCGGGACCAGTTCCAGTACATCCTCATCGATTGCCCCCCTGCACTGGACCAGCTCAACCAGAATGGCCTGGTCGCTGCCGATTCCATCATCGTCCCCATCCAGTGCGAATTCTTCGCCCTCGAAGGCGTCTCCCAGCTCATTGATACTGTCCAGCGCATCCGTGAAGCCTTCCAGCATGAATTGCCCATTGAAGGCGTCCTGCTCACCATGTACGACGACCGCACCAACCTCACTCGCCAGGTTGCCGGCGACCTTCGCGAATACTTCGGCCGACAAGTCTTTGACACCGTAATTCCCCGCAGCATCCGCCTCGCGGAAGCCCCCAGCTTCGGTAAACCCGTCATCGCATACGATGTCCGCTCCAAAGGCGCGGAAAGCTACATTAAACTGGCAAAGGAGATCATGGCCAATGACCAAGCCGCAAGATCCACGACGAGTATTGGGTAAGGGGCTTTCCGCCTTACTCCCCAGCCGACCGGCCTCACCGGCCGCCGCTTCTGTCTCATTACCCACAGCGGATTCCCCCAACGGACTCCAGCAATTGCCCCTCGACGCCATCATCGCCAATCCCCGACAGCCTCGTAGTGTCTTCCACCACGACAAGCTCCAGGAACTCGCCGAGAGCATCAAGGTCAACGGCATCATCCAACCCCTTCTCGTCCGCCGCAACGAGGACAAATTCGAGATCGTCGCCGGAGAACGCCGCTGGCGCGCGGCCCGCATCGCCGGACTCGCCGCCGTCCCCGTCGTCATCCAGGACATCGCCGACGACAACATCCTCACCCTCGCCCTGATTGAAAACATCCAGCGCGATGACCTCAACGCAATTGAAACCGCTGTCGCCTTTGACCGTCTCAGCCGCGAGCTCAACCTCACTCACGAGGAAATTGGCCGCCGCACCGGCAAAGAGCGCACCACCATCACCAACTTCCTCCGCCTCCTCCGCTTACCCGAAGACCTCCAGGCCATGCTCAGTGACGGACGCCTCTCCATGGGCCAGGCCCGCGCGATCCTCGCCCTGCCAACGGAAGAGCTACAGCGCAGCGTAGCCGAAAAAGTGGTCTCCCAAGGCCTTTCCGTCCGCGCCACCGAAAAGCTAATTCAGGGCATGACCGAGCCGAGAGAAATCAAAGAGGACATAAAAGTACAGATTGATCCCAACGTTCGCGCCGCCGAAGAAGAACTCCAGCGCGTGCTCGGAACCCGCGTCACCATCCAACGCAAGAACGACAAGCGCGGCCGCATCGAGATCGAATACTATTCGCCCGAAGAATTACAGCGCCTCTATCAGCTATTGGTGGGAGAGAATTAAGAGAAGGGAAGCAGTGAGTGGTGCCGGCGGTAGGACTCGAACCTACGACCTAGGGATTATGAGACCCTCGCTCTACCTCTGAGCTACGCCGGCAAGGCGGACGCCGATTGGCATCCACTCTTTCAGGCTAGAGGTCAAGCGGTATGCTTGTCAAACTGGAAGAAGGCAATAGAGACAGATCCTCGTGGGCGACACCGCAAAAGAACCCGTAATCGCATTTGAAAACGTATCGAAGAGCTACGCCATCTACGATGCGCCCTCCGACCGTTTCAAGGAACTGATTTCCCTCAACCGCATTCGCCGCCACCGCGAATTCAAGGCCCTCGACCAGGTTTCCTTTGCCATCGCTCCCGGCGAAACCTTCTGCATCATTGGCGAAAACGGCTCCGGCAAAAGCACCATGCTGCAAATCATTGCCGGCATCCTCCAGCCCAGCGGCGGCAAATCCACCGTCCGCGGCCGTGTCGCTGCCTTGCTCGAACTGGGCTCCGGGTTCAACCCGGAATTCACCGGGCGGGATAATGTCTACCTCAACGCCGCCATTCTCGGCCTGAGCCACGCCGAAACCGAACGTCGCTTTTCGAGCATTGCCGACTTTGCCGAGATCGGCGACTTCCTCGACCAACCCGTCAAAACTTATTCCAGTGGCATGGCCGTCCGCCTCGCCTTCTCCGTCGCTATTCACGTGGACCCGGAAATCCTCCTCGTCGATGAGGCCCTCGCCGTCGGCGACGTCTACTTCCGCCAGCGCTGCCTCCGCAAAGTCCACGAGCTCCGCCAGCAAGGCGTCACCATTCTCTTTGTCAGCCACTCCATGGGCGATGTCAAAGCCATTGGGGACCGCGTTCTCTGGCTCGACAAGGGCCGCGTCCGCGACCTCGGCTCCACCGACATCGTCGTCTCCAAATACCTGGCCGAAATGACGGCCAAGGATTCCTCCTTCGTCGAACACCAGGCCGAACAGCGCCGCGAAACGGACACCTCCGCCGGCCAGGCCCCTCAGCTTGTCACTACCATTCCCAACATCGATCACCGTCACGGCGACGGCCGCGCCGAAATCCTCGGCATCGCTGTTCTCGACGAACACGGTAACCCCGCCGGCATGCTCGAACCCAATACCCGCTGCATCGTCCGCATTAGCGCTATCGCCCGCGACTGGGTCTCGCTACCCAACATCGGCTTCATGATGCGCAATCATTTGGGTATCGATTTCGCCGGTTCCAACACCATCCGGGAAGGCCACGAACTCCCGCCCATGGCTCCTGGCGATACCCTGACTGTTGACTTCCACCTCGACATGCCGGAACTCTACCCCTCCCATTTCTCCTTCTCCCCGGCCATCGCCGACGGCAGCCTGCTCAATTACAAAATGTGCGACTGGATCGACAACGCCCTCGTCCTCCAAATGGGCCACGGCGAGGGCAGCGTCTACGGATACCTCCACCTTCCCTGCCGCGTCGAAGTGAACGCCACCCTGGGATCCAGCGCAGTTGAGGTTCCTCGTGGCTGAGTTCACCGGCGAGCGCGTAATCCCCGGCAAGGTCGATAGCGATCTCTGGAATGAACACTTCTCCCGCTATCTCTTCGCTTCCCGGCTCTGCCGCTCCAAAAAAGTCATCGACCTCGGTTGCGGCAGCGGCTACGGTTCGGCCGAGTTGGCTACCAAAGCCGCCAGCGTCACCGGCGTCGATATTTCGGTTGAAGCTATCGCCGAGGCCGCCCAGCAATACACCAACCCCAACCTTCAGTTCCAGACCGCCAGCCTCGCGCAACTGCCCTTTGCCGATGCCACCTTCCAGCTTGGCGTCTGCTTTGAAGTCATTGAGCACTTAAGCGACTACCGCGCCCTGCTCAGCGAAGCCCGCCGTGTCCTCGTTCCCGAAGGCCAGCTCATCATCTCCACCCCCAATGTGGAATATTACGCAGAGAGCCGCAAACTCGAAGGCCCCAACCCTTTCCACGCCCACGAATTCAGCTACGAAGAGTTCCGATCAGTCCTCGCCGAGTTCTTCGACTATCAGACCTTTTTTGTACAGAATCATTCAAGTGGCATCGTCTTCCTCCCCCTGGCCGGTACCGCCAGCTCTGAACTCCGCCTCGAAACAAACAAACCCAATCCGGAAGAAGCCCATTTCTTCATCGCCGTCTGTTCGGCCCGCCCCATGACCGGCGGCCCCGCCTTCGTCTACATGCCGACGGCTGCCAACGTCCTGCGCGAGCGCGAACACCACATCCAGCGGCTGGAAGGGGAACTCGTCACCAAAAACCAGTGGCTCGAAACCGCCCGTAACGAACACAAAACATTGGTTGACCAGTTCCGCAGCCTCCAGCAGGAGCTGGAAGAGAAAAACCAGTGGGCCCTGCGACAGAACGAAGCCATTGCCGAAGCCGGCGCTCACATTAAGCGCCTCGAAGGAGAACTCGCCAGCGAGATTGCCTCCGCCAAGGCCATCTTTGAAACATACGAAGCCAAATTGACCGAAGCCGATAATTCTCTGCGGCAACAAGTCGAGTGGGCCAACAGCCAGGAGACCGCCCTCAACTCGCACATCGTCAAACTCGACGGCGAGATCGCCGAACTCCAGACGCAGGTCACCGAAAGAACCCAGTGGGCCCAAAATGAACAGGCCAACCGCGAAGCCGTTGAAGCCAAGCTGGCCGCAGTAGAGGCCTCTCGCTGGATCCGAATGGGGAAGGCATTCGGGCTCGGGCCAAAGTTCTGATGGTTTTCCTCAAACGGCTCCTCAAGCAAGGGCCGATTCTCCTCCTCTCTCCCTTGCTCGTACTCATCGAGCTGGCCGCACTCTGGCTAACGGACATCATTTGGATGGCCTTCGGCCACTTCCACCTCGACCCCAACGAGACCCCTCGCCACGATAGCGCCAGCGTTGTCATCCCCAATTGGAACGGCAAAGACCTCCTCGAAAAATACCTTCCCAGCGTCATCAAGGCCATGAGCGGCCATCCGCGCAACGAAGTCATCGTCGTCGACAATGGCTCAACTGACGGCAGCGTGGATTTCCTCCGGCAGGAATTTCCCGGCGTCCGCGTGATTGCCCTAAAAGACAATCTCGGCTTCGGTGGCGGTTCCAACCGTGGCTTTGCGGAAGCCAACAACGACATTGTCGTCCTGCTCAATAGCGACATGCGCGTAGCCCCCGGCTTTCTTGCTCCCCTGCTCAAGGGCTTCAACGAGCCGGACGTCTTTGCCGTCTCCTGCCAGATCTTCTTCTCCGACCCCCAAAAACTCCGCGAAGAAACCGGCCTCACCCAAGCCACCTGGCGGCGTGGCGTACTGGAGCTTCGCCACCGCCTGGATGAAGAAGTCACCGGGCTCTTTCCCTGCTTTTACGGCGGAGGAGGCTCCTGCGCTTTTGACCGCCGCAAGTTTCTTGCACTCGGCGGTTTTGATGAAGTCCTGCGCCCCTTCTATCTCGAAGACACCGACCTCGGCTACGCCGCCTGGAAGCGCGGCTGGCGCGTCCTCTATCAACCCCAGAGCCATGTCTGGCATGAACACCGCGGCACCATCGGCAAAAAGTTCAGCCCCGCTTATATCCACTCCATCGTCCGCAAGAACTTCGTTCTCTTCGTCTGGAAGAACATCCATTCGCCCTGGATGCTGATCGAAAACACGATCGCCAACCACGTCTCCGCCCTCGTTGCCCTCCTTGCCGGCGACGCCCCCGGACGCGCCAACTTCCCCGGTCTCTTTCGCGCCTTCTGGCAATTGCCGGAAGCTTGCGCCGCCCGGTGGCGAGCCCGCAGCCTCGCCTCGATCACCGACCAGCAAGCCTTTGAGCGCCCACTCGGGGGCTACTACCGCGACCATTACCAGGCAAAGCTGATCCGCCGCGACAAGCCACGGGTTCTCTTTGTCTCCCCCTATGGCCTCTGCCCGGCATCACACGGCGGCGCAGTCTTCATGCAACTGGCCGTGCGCGAATTGAGCCGGCATGCCGAAGTGCATCTCATTGCGCTGCTCGACGAAGAGTGGGAACGGGAAGCGCATGAAGAGCTGCGTCCCTTCGTCGCGAGTATGCAATTTCTCGTCCGCATGACGGGCCAGCCCCGCGCCTCTTTCAGCCTGCTCCCCGGCTCGGTCACCGAATTCGCCAATGCTGACTTGTCCTGGCTCATTCACCGCACCATCTACACTCGCTGCATCGATGTCGTCCAACTGGAATACACCAATCTGGGGCAATATGGTTGCCGCTTCCGCCACATTCTGAGTGCTCTCTTTGAGCACGACATCTACTTCCAATCCATTCAGCGCCAGATTCAAACCAATCCCAGCTGGCTCTTCCGCATCCCGGCCCTGCTTGAGTATCTCCGCGCCATGCACTGGGAGCTCCGCATGCTACCCCGCTTTGACCTGATTCAGGTTTGCACCGCTGCCAACGCCGAATACCTGCTGAGCTTCAAACCCAGGCTGCACGACATTGTGCGCGCAGGGCTCCGTGCAGCCATCCGCGTAGAAGACTTTGAGCCTCGTCTCACTCCCCGCCAGGGACATACCCTGCTCTTTGTCGGCGGCTTCCGTCACCTGCCCAATCTTGAAGCCCTCCAGTGGTTCTTTCTCGAAGTTGTTCCCCTGCTCAAAGCCCGCGGTCTTCAATTCAAAGTGCTCGCCATCGGCGCAGACCCGCCACCCGCCTATGCCTTCCCCCACTCGGACGGCATCCTCGAACTGGCTGGCTTCCGCGAAAGCCTGGCGAACGATCTCCGCGAAGCAGCCGTCTTTCTCTGCCCCATCCAGAGCGGTAGCGGCGTACGCGTCAAGCTACTTGAAGCTTTCGCTTACGGCATCCCTGTCGTTTCCACTCCCATCGGTGCGGAAGGCTTGGCCGGAGAAGACGGCCTCTATTGCCGTCTCGCCAACCATCCCGTTGAATTCGCCAATGCGATCGAGCAGCTACTGGGCGACCGGAATCTAGCCGCCGAGATGGGCCGCCGCGCCCACGATTACGTGCTCCGCGATTGGGATGCCCGCGTTGTCATTGAAAGGCTCGCCTCGGAATACCGTGAGCGGCTTTATCACAAGGCCGCAATTACTTCCCGACGAGATCCTTCCTGAACTCGCCCGCCACCTTTTCCGCCTTCTTGTCCAGCGTCTTCGGTTGCATGTCCTTCGAAGTGCTGAACGTAGACCAAAGCACGATGCGGGAACGCCGGTCTACCAGAAAATAAGTCCCCCGGCCTCGCCCAATGCTTGACACCACCCGCGGCGCCAGTTTCATGCCCTGGGACACTGAGTCCTGCTGCGGGTCCGGATTCGTAACCTTTTCCTTGGCTTCCGTTTCCATTTCCTCCAGCCGGTTCTCGAAGGCCAGCCCGATCTTGTCGGTGAAGATGGCATCGGCCTTGCTGGCTTCGGTAACGATACGGATCTGAGTGATTTCCCGCAGCCGGTTTGCCAGATACTGATCAAAGCCATTCGCCATCGGCATAAGATAAATCGTCTGCACCTGAGCCAATTCAG